>URVB01000001.1 GCA_900551075.1 uncultured Blautia sp.
TGATGGGGGTAGTTTGCGCTTTTTTGGCTACTCAGAAGGTTTGGTTTCACAGTAAAAACAGCGGCAGAATCGCATCTCTAAATCACGTTTCTGTCGCTGTTTATGCACGTTATCGTAACTATGTCAGGGACTGATTATTGGCCGCCGCCAGTATAATCTCCGCATCAATCGTATGTTTATCCTGCTGTGCCCCCATCGTTAGCGCATCCGTCCTAAGATTGTCTATCTTTCTCGCATTTCCTTCACTGTATCCATGGATTGTGCTGACCGCATCCCCTCCCAGGATGCTCCGGCTCCCGCCCGCCAGTTCCAGTTTATGCTGTATATAGTCCGGCACCTCCTGGTCTGAAAGCCCCTCATAATTATAATGCACCGTAATCCGCTGCCGCAGCGCTTCATGTACCTGTTTCTCCAGGATATGGTTCAGATATGGCTCCCCTACCAGCACCAGGCTGAAACAATTCAGGGAATCATAGCGGTAATTCATCAGCATCTTCAGATCCCGCAGGATACTGTAATTCAGGTATTGTGCCTCATCAATCCCAAGGATCAGGGGCTGCTTCTTTTCTTTATAAAGGTAGTACACCCGTTCCTGTATCCCCTTGAACATCTGCGTCTTGCCCCCGCTCCCCTCCAGCCCCAGCAGGTCACAGAACTGTCGGTAGAATTCCGTCACACTGATGGTAGAAAGATTGATATACGCCGTCTGGTACTGGTTCGGGTTTAAACTGTTCATAAAACACCGCAGGGCATAGGTCTTTCCCATTCCGGGACGGGCCGTAAATACCCCGATCCCCCGCACATTCCTCAGATAATCCAGACGGGACTGCATCTGCCGGTGGTCCTGCGACCGGAAGGCATCCCTCTCCTTTATGGACTGCTTATCGAAAGGATTAAAAGAAAGGCCGTAATAATCAGTGAACATTTCCTGCCGCCTCCTTCCCATAATCGATCCGTACCGGTCTTTCACGTCTGGTCTTTCCGTTTGCAACACGGTCAGTCAACCGGAGCGGGTAATGCTCCCCGCCATAGAGGATGTATGCGCTCTCTGGGTCTCCGGGCAGGAACCTCACCTCCATCTTTTGCCCGATGAACTGCATCGGCGCATCATAGACGGCGCTCCCAAAATGAACGGTGGCATCCCGGTTCACCCTGCGGATGATCCGGTTATGGAAGCATTCTTCCAGCCATTCACGGCTTTTCGGCTTACGGATCCGTTCATTCGTGGCCAGATACCGCTGCAGCGGCGTCTGGCCTGTCACGGAATGGAGCGTGGTATTGTGCCTGCGGATATATTCACTGAGCATCCTGTTCAATTCTCCCAGAGACTGGATCTGGGACATGTCGATCCCATACAGCCACCGTTCTTTCAGCGTCCGGAAGTTCCGTTCCACCTTCCCTTTGCTGGCTCCATCCCTCACCGGGGTGTGGAGCAGAAGGGTTCCCACTGACCCGCAGATAAAGGACAGCTGTTCATTGCTATAAGGGGAACCGTTGTCCACATACAGCTTGTGGGGGATTCCGTAAGCGGCCACTGCTTCCCGCAGCACCTGCTGGAAATTTGCGGCATTCTCCTGATAGAAAAGCTTTCCCCCAACGATCATCCGGGAATAATCATCCAGAACCATGATCAGATAGACGCGCCGGGACTGTCCGCCTTCCTTCAGATAAGGAAGATAGCAGGTATCGGCCTGCCACATTCCCCCGAAGTATGCCTCCTCAAACGCTTTCCTGTCTTTCACCGGCGCGGCGGCATTGCCGCGCAGGCTGTTCTTCTTGATATACCGCTGGACGCTCGATACGGATACGGTCGCCGGCAGGACGGCATCCGCTATCAGCCGGTCGTGGATCTGGGTTGCGTTCAGGCGGGGATATTCCCGGCGGAGTCTCCTTATTTCAATCTCCGCCTCTTCTGTGATCACCCGGGTCCCTCCCTTATCACAGCGTGTTTTGGGGACCAGGGCATCCATCCCTCCCCGGCTGTACAGGCTGAACCATTTGGTCAGCGTCTTTGCCTTATACTGTACCTGCCGGCCATCCGGCAGCTTTACCGGGAAAGCTGCCACCCGGCGGCAGTATGCGGACATGGATTCATCCGGGAAAGTACCCTGCACCATCGGGGCAATCAGGCCGAAACGGATCCTTGCGATCTCCCGCTGCTCATTTTTCCTGTTTTCTGTTTCCATAGTCATGTCTCCTTTGCTTTTTTTACAGCATAGCAGGACGCCCGCTATCGTTCCATTCCCGTATCATGTGATGCTTCCCGGGGGATCGGGCCGATGTAACGGCAGCTGCAAGTCCGTGCCGTACATGGCTTCCAGAAAGGAAGAACGGAATGCCAAAAAGAAGTCCCTTAACAGGGCCCCTTCTATGGAATCTATAAACACAACAGGACTGGCAGCCATGTGCTCCAATACTCCCAGCCAGAGTTCTTTTTGCCGCAGGAAGAGATGTATCCACCGGTAAAGCGTAGAGACGGTGATTTCATACCGGCGGCATATCTGCTCCACAGAGCAGCTGCGGATAAAGTAAGCGCGCAGGACAATGATCAGGAAGCGCAGGGAATACGACCTGTATGGAACAATGCAGGACGGGAGCAGCGCATGGGTATGCCCACAGGAATCGCAGATGTACCTGGGTACGGAAAGAATGCCCGTTGTCTGTCCATGGCCATCCCATTCCACGAGATATCTTTTATAGTGTCCGAAAGCACGCAGGCAGCCTTTGGCGGAACAGTACGGACACTGCTGGCCGGCTTGCGGAGCAGACTTAAGGGCCGTTTCAAACCACTTCTTATCCGAAAATTTCATATCATTCAACTTGCAAAAAACAGAGAACAGACGAATCATAAGTATGCAGGGACGCTCACGGTTTTCCGTGACGGAACTCATATGTGGAGAGGAAGCTGGTCTTTGGCGTGACGGGGCTTCCTCTTTTTTGGTTACAAAATCATGATAATCCATTTGGATAGATATGCAAGAAAAAAGCGTGCCGTTTTTCGCTGCACGCTGTCAGAACTGTTTTTCCTCTATTGATATTTTAATTTGTCGTGACTGCATCATCACCGGTAATAAGAAAATGCCGCATAACAGTCAAGGCGCTCTGGTCGGTTGTTGGCTTCCAGATAGCGGTTGGCCGTGTCCGCCCATCCCTGCCGCCAGATTTCAGCGTACTTATGGTCATCCCAGTCCACGGTGTACTCCTTATGGCTTTTCCAATTGCCGGACGGGAGCCGGATTTTTTCGCCGTTTTCGTCAAGTTCGTATATCTTGTGACACTTGGGGAGCCATTTCCCATTCTCGTCCATCGCCCGCATGGTCAGCAGGATATGGGCGTGAGGGTTGCCGTCCCCTTTGTCGTGGATGGCAAAGTCGGCTATCATGCCTTTGGAAACAAAAAACTCCCGGCAGTAGTCACGGAGAAGGTCGGCATACTGTTCCGATGGGATTTCTCTCGGAATGGCAAGCACGAACCTCCGGGCAAGCTGGGCGTCCCATTGTTTTTCCTGCGCTTCGGCAGCGTTCCATAGAGTATTGCGGTCTGCGTACTCCGGCGGCGCATTGGGCGGGAGAAGGATTTCTCTGTGGATGACTTCGGTTTTATAGGGGTAGTATTTCTGCTGCTGGTCGTATTCGGAGAATAGTTTCTCTCCGCTCTGGTAGGCGGCGGCAGATACAGCGGACTGGTTTTCGCTCCGCTGGACGATTGTGATATTAAAGTGCGGGCATGGCATAGATGCGCCCTCCTTTCTCCCGGATTCCGGGCATAGAAAAAGCAGGGAACCTGTCATAAGATTTCCTGCTTGAGTGTGCCGCTGTGTGGGCGGCGGGTTATTTAATTTTTGTTAGGCTATCAATTTAACAAACCTCAATTTTTTATTGTATTTTTTTCAAGATTTTTTATGCAACAAATTCTCATAAAAGCAAAATAAAGGAAAGAAAAACCTGTGAGCTACTTACAAGCAATATAAATATCCATACTATCCCCATTGGTTTCAAAACAGGGAATAACGTCCTTTTCCGTGTGTTCCAGACCGTTCACACGCATATACTCCATAAGCGTTTTATAGGCGTTGGGAATGGTTACAAAAGGATTCCTGAAAGGTTCTTCAATGTGTATCGCCGCATACTTGTGATCCGCCTGTTCGTGTATCTCCTTTTCAGCAGGGACACATCCCTCAGGCAATATCCATGCCGCTTCGTATCCATGCATATTGTAAACATTTTTTTGTTCCTGCGACACATTCGGGAAATCCCAGCCAATGATGCGAGGGTCATCCACGCCGCATCTGCGGGCAATATAACAGATTCTGTCAATTGCGTCACCCTCAGGTTCGGAACTGATAACGGCATACTTGATATAACGAAAAGCAGGAACATTCTCAACACGCAAATTTGTATACGCTTCGTCACAGGCAACCATATCATCACGAAATAAGTTGTCCAGCGAGCAATTGAAAAGCTTGCAAAGTTCTATAGCCTTGTCCATTTCGGGCTGCGCTGTATCCAATTCCCACTTTGATACGGTTTGACGGCTGATATTCATTTTTTCAGCCAAATCTTCCTGCGTCATATTCCCTTTCAAACGTCTTAAAAGCTGCAAATTTTTTCCAAAACTCATAAAATATTCTCCTTTAATTTTTTCACGGCGCGTCGCATTTTCAGTATAGTATTTTCCTCGATAAGCCACAACCAATCTATATGCGCTATTTTTTTCAATCACGCAACTTCAAAGTGCGGAGAATATGTTCAATAATGAACCTTGGAAATACAAGGGAGACTTATGAAAAAAGCATATATATTTCGATTGCTGATGGCTCTATTTATTATACGATTTCTCACTGAAAAAGTATAGCCGGATTTCATAAAACTTGTCGGACGGAATCAGCTTGCAAAGCAAGGTAATTCCGGGCGGCAAGTCTACGAAGGGGTAGCTGGCGGATGCCAGCGCAGGGGAAGTGTAGCGTCCCCTGTGATGATTGGACCGGAATGGAAATCATCTGCTGTCCGCAGGACGCTCCCGGCAGGGCGCAATGCACCACTTCCCAAGTGGTGTATAATTGCGCCCTCTTTCAGAGGGGAGTTTTCCGCCTTTCCGTTTTTCCGGCATTTTTACCGTTCCTGCTGTTGGGGCTTCTTGTCAGGATAGAGCTTCCCGGCAACAACGGCGGCATGGCTTTTTATCTTGATTTCGCCCTCCTGCTCACTGTGCTTTGCGTTCCGGTAGCCTTCGTCAGAAAGATAAAAACGGAAGCGTTCTCCCTTAAAACCGACAAAACACTCTTTCTGTACTTCCAGTATAATCATGTGGCGGGTTTCCGGCCGGAACCGTTCTTTTCCTGACAGGTCATGCCCCTGCATAATCGGCTCCTGCATTTTTGCCGCCGCAAGACGCTGGCGGATGGAATTGTCACGCTCTGCAAGGAACCGTGCTTTCGTGGCGGCGACAAACTGGCTGCACTCCGGTTCCGGTATCTTTTCCAATTTTCGGATAGCGTTCTCCACGATTGCCTTTGTCAGCAGGTCTTTTATCACCGGCACGATTTCTTTCATGCCTGCAAGGGTTTCCGCTTTGGTCGGGGCGGCATACTGGTAAATGATGTCCAGCTCGCTTTTTGAAAATTTCATTCGGTGTCCTCCTTATTGTCTGCAAAGAATTTTTCCATAAGCTGTCTTGTGTCATTGCTGTGGAAGATTATCTTTAAGATGGTATTGACCTGCATATCTGATATAGCTTCCGGATGGGGGAGATAGCTTTCCAGCATTGCCCCTCTGGTACAGAGCCGGTGCGTCCGTTCCTTCCGGTTCAGGGTCTTTATCTGGTGTTCCAGCATTTTCTCTTTATGCTCCGCCCGCCGCAGTTTCGCTTCGGTCTTTTCAATTTCCCGGTTCAGTTTTTCCAGTTTTTCATTCATGGCCGGTGTCCTCCTTTGGGAGCAGGATATAGATGTGGCTGGCTTCCCCGATGCGCTGGCGGACACGCATGATCATCCCGGCCTGTTCCAGTTCGTTCAGGGAACGCTTGCAGGTCTGGGGGCTTCTGGAAAGTGCCGCCGCCAGTTTTGTGATGGGGAAGCGGACGAACAGGATTCTGTTGCAATCTTCGATTCCCCTTGTCAGGATTTCATCCAGCAGGCGGGCATACATGACCTTTGCCGTGCTGCTGACCGGCAGACGGAGCGCCGCCTTTGGAAGCGGCATACAGGGCGGCAGGGGTGTCCCGGTTATCATAAATTCATAATTCATTGGGCGGTGTCCTCCTTTTTGCTCGTTTGGATAGATAGCGAGGGCAGGCGATAATGACAGCCCGGAAGCTCTGCCTGCACTCATGCTGGCATTTCCGGCAGAGTTCGTTATAGCTTCTGCGCCCCCGGTCGTTTAAGAAGAAAGCAAGCTCGTTCTTCTGTTTCTTTGACATTCTCGGCATAGTGCCTCCTTAAACAAAAATCCGCCCATTTCAGCCGCAACAGCCGCAATAGACGGATAGCAGATTTTAGTGTCGTGTTTCGGGACGATTTTCAGGGATTTTTCAGCCGTAGAGCCGCCTGAAAATCCCCCGTAGTATTACGGACAGGGTAGACTATGCCCCACCCGATTGTTGTGTTTCAGTATCAATTCGGTGTTCATTTTCGCCGGTTCTCCCTGATGTCGTCCCTGCCCCTGATTCTCACAACGGCGTTTCGCTCCCTTTGGTACGCTCGTTGCGGTCAGGATTCCTCCACTTTCCTGCCGCAAGTCCTTGCGCTACATCGCCGGGGAGCATATCCCATACAGGCCGGTCATTCGATTGGAATAATCCATCGATGAACTACCTGTATCATAGAACATATTTGTGCCCTGTGCCGTATATCCACAAAGTAGGATTTCGGGACAAAAATCAGAAATTTCCACGATTGCGGAACAGGTATGATATAATGGCATTATCGGCGGCAGCCAGCCGCAGGAAGGCGCGATATTTATGAAAACTCGCATTTCCGTACAGGAACGCCTGAAAGATTTACGGGTGGAAGCAGGCTTAAATCTGGAAGAACTGGCGCAGGAAACCGGCATTTCAAAATCCGCCCTCGGCAGCAATGAAAATGACGATGACGGAAACAAGGAAATCAACCACGGCAGCCTGTTGAAGCTGGCAGACTTCTATAAGGTGTCCGTTGACTATTTGCTCGACCCTACCAACAATCGGAAATATGAAACACACCGATAGAAGAATTGCATTTGAGTGATGAAGTCGTGGAACTCCTGAAAAGTGAGCGTTTCAACAACCGGCTGCTGTGTGAGATTATCTCCCATGAAAAATTCAGGGAACTGCTGGCAGACGCAGAAATCTATGTGGACGGGATAGCGACCATGCACTTCCATGACACGAACAGCTCACTGTCTGCTTTGCGGGCTATGATACTGGAAGGACATCCCGAAGCTGCGGCAGACTGGGCAATCAAAGTATTGGAAGCCTGTCAGGTAGAGGAGCAAGGTGCACGAAAATGATAGCGAAAGTGCGCCGGTTACCATGCCCGCCGATGAACTGATACGGGAAGTCCAAAAGGCCATGCAATCGCCGGGGGACAGGGTTCAGCAATTCACGGAGATATTCTGCAAGGCGTTCCAGCTTAAATATAAGCGGCTCTCGCAGGAGGAAAGAAGCCTTCTGAAAAAGCTGTTCAAGAAATCCCCGCTCATAAAAAACTCCGGCATAAACTTCCGGCGCAGGCCGTGGAAATGAAAACTGCCGTTGTGGGAATGGATGTTCCTGCAACGGCAGCTTTCTGCGTCAATATTATTTTTTCTCTATCATATAAGACTGCAAACTCTTTTGGCAGCCATTCTTTTCATAAAATGCTTCAATTCCCGGCTGTGAACCAAAATACAGCATGGTAGGGGTGTTCTCCTTGGCAAGTTGGAGAAGTCGGCTTCCAATCCCTTGCTTCTGATACTCTGGAAGTATAAGTAGCTCGGTAATCGTTCCGAAGAAATATCCGTCTGAAAGAATACGCAGGCAACCTACAAGTCTTTTCCCATCATAGGCAGTTATATTTAGCGTTTTAGCTAAAGCATTTTTCGTCTTTTCAATATCATAATCTCCCGGCCATACTTGGTTTACAAACGGAAGAAATACCGAAGCGTTAAGCATTTTATCATCAATTCTGTATTCCATTGTCCTGGTACCTCTCGAATTTCATTGGAGTAAATCTCATTCCATCGGCTAATTGCTCACTAACCATATCAATAAAGCCCAATTTGTGATAAACCGGAACCGCATACGGAGAAGAATTAACCGTATAAATCGGGTGATTGCTGTTATTCAAAACGTACTCCCATAGCTTTCGCCCAATACCTTGTCTATGGTACTTGGATTTTACAAAAAAGCAGCAAATATGTTTTCGATTTTCATTTGTAGCAATTACGCCTCTCAACTCACCATTTTCATAGGCCCCCAAAAACTCCAGAGAGGCTACAATATCTTCATTTTCAATAAAATCACGGAATGACTTAACTCCTTCATCAGAATAGTCGGGGGCTTCAAATTGTAAAAATGTTTCCATATAAGGTTTAGTGCAGCAGTAATCTCAACTTTGTTGCTAATTTGCCGTATCATCCCTTATCCTCCTCCACCTATATATAAATCTGTTAATTTAGACCGACTTTATCATATTATGCTCATATAGTGTTTCAAAAGTGTTGACGGCTCCGCCATGCTCAACGATTTTACCGTCTACTATTTTATCAATATCAATACCTGTGAAAGACAGTCTTTTGTGTGTCGGCTTTATTCCAATCCATTCTCCATCATGGGTTCCTTCCATGACAAATTCAGAAATGATGTAATCTCCATCTTCGTACTGCCGGAGTATCCGCATCGTATAGTCTGGATATGTTTGCTTCACGGCTGTAAGGTGTTCTTTCATACCTTCCAATCCTAAAGGAATTTTTCTTTCCCCCTCGATGAGGAGACAACTCTCTGAAATATATTGAGGAAGTTCATCGAGCAAGTTTTCTGAAACGGCAATCATATTTGTGGTAAGACCGGCGGCAATCCACAAGTCCTCTTTCCTCATATTGTGCTCAAACAACGTGTGTCAGAAGAGTTCGTAGGTTGGCGCAGACTATTATATAAAAGCAAGTGCTTACGACTAAAGGCTTTCACGATATATCATTTTTATATTCTTAGAACCACATATCGGACATCTTACTCTTGTTCTTTACTAATCATAACTGCGTCTCCTTTTTGATTTGTTTTACAGTTTTATTATGTACGAACATAAATTCGCATTCAAACGTCAAGTATTTCATACAAAAAACGAAGAATTGTGCGTATAATTTTTTCTCATAATGTAAACAACGTCATAAAGTACAAAAAAACGAATCATAATTCACAGTTTTAAACCAACCTATGCAACCTTCGGACAAACCTGGTTGCATATGCTGGTTTTATATTAGACAATAACTTATTTTTTCAACAAACTGCCTGTCTCACCAATACGACAACTTCAAATTTCCCTTTAATCTCGTTTTATTCTAAATACATTCACTATTTGTTTTCAACTGATACATGTTTATCAAAAGTTTCTATAAAACTTCTTGCTTCCAATACTCCTCCTGAATTCTTGAAGCTCTGAGATATCGTTATGGCACTTTCTTTGTAAGATGGGGTTTTTAATATTTGGGAAATGGTTTTACCAATTTCGTCTTTTACATTATTTTTAAGCAAAATTCCGGCTCCCAGCTCCTCTACCCTCTTTGCTACGGCTCCTTGTTCCGGTGTTTGCGGAAACAATATCAACGGAACCTCAAAATACAAACCTTCTGACGCAGAGTTCATTCCACAATGAGTAATAAACACATCTGAGATTGATAATACTGCCATCTGATCGACTGATTCATATATCTGAATATTTTCCGGTAATTCTCTAAAAGAATCTGTATTCGTTCTCATTGAAATAATAACCTGATAATCAGTATCCTTCAAAACTTCAATACAATTGTGATAAAATTCTTTATTTTTGTTTACTGTTCCCATTTCTGTTCCTACTTTAAGTATACTCAATTCAGCAAAAAAATTAACAGAAATATGCGTTTTTCCATTAAAATACTGTCTATTCTCTCCAGCCATTTCTACAGTTCTTATAACTGCAATTTCTCAATTGTAGACTCAGCTTTTTGTAGCTAACTACCGATGAACTGCAATCTGCCCAGCGTTTGTTCACCAATATCCAAAAAATAAGTCAAGAGCTGGTAATTTGAGACCACTTCATCAAATAACGTCATTTTGTTCTCTTTCAAGATATTCTGCGCCTTTTACAACAGATTATTATCATAGCTTGACCGTTTGTCGTAAAAATGTCGTAAATTCAAACAAAAATCTTTTAAAAAGCTTGATTTTCAAGGACTTTTAGCACTATTTTCATCACCTGCCGTGGCAAACCATTAGTACTCTAATCATAATTCAAATGCCTCCTAAAATGCTGTGTGTTGCACCATTTTGCCGCGATTTGCCGTGCGTACCGGAGGGTACATTTCCGGGTTCACTCTGTCACGGAACACCGGAATGCAGCAAAATGTGGCAAATAGATGCCGTGGGTAGTAGTAAAAACGTAGTAGGAATTGGGGGCTCTTACTACTAGCGAATTTCGTGGCCAAACGTGCCACCTATATAATAATATTTTTTCAAAATAATTTCATCAAATTTTCAAGTTTCATAGCTTGCTATTTTTCCTGCATATAATATAAATTTCTGGAGTTTTCCAAGTGGATTTGATGAGATCATTATCACATAAAACTAGTTGCGAGTCAGCCCACGAATTATGGAGCATTTACGGAAATTACCTGCCGAAGTACCATTAAAAGGATAGAAAATCCACACTCAACACTCGGTCAAAGTATCAGGGTGGATTTTCTAAATAAATTCACTCACAATCCTTTTATACTGTCAGAATCATCATATTTCAGTGGAAGAATCAACGAAACCGTTGTTCCAAAATCTTTTTTAGAATGAATTTCCATTTTTGCATTTTCGTAATAAATGTATTTCATTCTTTCTCGAATGTTACGAATTCCAATGTGTCCTCCACGTTCCCAATGCTTCATTGGGCGACTGATTTCCGCCACCTCTTCTTCCGTCATTCCAACTCCATTATCCGTAATATTAATGTGAATAAACTGCTGATCTTTAAAAATGTTGATACAGATACATCCTCCTAACGGTTCACCGTTCTCATCCTTGTTCTGCAGCAATCCGTGAGATAATGCATTCTCTATTAACGGTTGAATCATGTTTTTAGCAATATAACACTGCATGCACTTTTCTTCAATCTCATATTTTACTTTAAAAATACCTTCATACCGATATTCCTGAATCATAAGATATTGTTTCACTACATTAATTTCTTGCTTCAAAGAATCAAAAACCTCTGAAACTTCTATCCGAAGACGATCTTTCAAAATTTCAATCATTGCTTTATTTACTACAATAACGTCATTTACACGATTTTTCTGTGCTAAATACGTGATGGTATTCATTGTATTATAAATAAAATGTGGATCGACCTGTGAAATCAGCAATCCATACCGCATTGTTTGCTCTAGTTTTTCCTTTTCAACTATCTTTTTTATTGAATCTTCCAGATGCTCAGCCATCAGATTAAATGCATCACCAACCATTCCTATCTCGTCACCAGATACCACACGAACCCGGGCTTTAAAATCCCCTGCAGAAATAGCTTTCATCTGCATAGCCAATTCACTAAGCGATCTGGTAAACCTTTTTACAATGATTATCATCACCAATATTACAATTACGCCAAAAACTGCAACAAAGATTAAAATTGTATATTGATTTGCTATGTTATATTCCAGCACATCCTCTCGATTCATATAGGTAAGAATTTTCCACCCACCATTTTTCAGATAGCGAATTGTATATATTCCATCTTTTTCAATATCATATTTTTCCCAGTACGACCTTCCATATTCGGATTGTGACAAAACCTTTTCATAGTCAATTTGTGTATTATCTTTAGCCGAAATCATCATCTCCTGATCAGAAGATAAAAGCACATAGTCATCACATATACTGGAAAGATTTTCTATAATATATTGAATCTCATCAAACGAAGAAAAAATGATAATTTTTCCTGAAAGACCATTTCGATTGTAGTTTCTTACATATCCAAATGCTCTTGTAAAAGTATTTCCGAACAACGAATTTGTTTCTTTGTCCCGATAATTAAAAGGATTTATATACAATCCTACATCCTCTTGCTCCATATATGTAGGTGTAATTTCCTCATCAATAAGCTGCTTTAGTTCTGATGGCAAACCTACTGTATTGGTATAACAGCCGCTTTCCGCAATATCAATGTAAATCCCCAACACTCTATAAGAAGAAATTGCATCTTTCTGAATCAGCTTCGACAAATACAGCCTTAATTCCGCCTCTAAGTTTTCATCTTTACTTTCCTGAACTTGCTTCAGTTTTCTATACAATTCATCGTCATTAGACAGGAACTCAGAAAAACGCTCAATTTCATTTAACTGTTGTTCAATACGCATTGTAACCTGTTCCGTATACTGCATTGTTCTGGTGGCTTCCGTATCGTTTACCAGTCCATACATGATATGGGGAATAATCAAGAGTATTAGCGCATACACACCAATAAAAATTGATATCTGTGATAAAAGTAATTTTGTGGAAAAAAGCATTCTCTTCATATCAGTTCTCTCTGTTTTTCTTCATCCTCTTATATTCATTTGGTGTCAATCCTGTAACCTGTTTAAATATTTTACTGAAATATTGACTGGAAGCAAAGCCTACCTTCTCAGAAACTTCATAAATCATATACCTTCCTTCATCAATCAGTTTTTGTGCCTCATTAACCCTGACATTGTTTAAGTACTCAGCAAAGCCAATCCCAACCTCTTCTTTAAATTTTGTAGATAACCACGAATTGGTTAACCCCACATTTTTCGCCACTTCTGTCATAGACATATTTTCATCATAATAATGTTTTTTAATATAAGCCATAGCATTCATAATAGGTTTTGAATATTCACAGTTATTATTTCGTTCTATCTCTGATAATTTCGCTTCTATAAACGCCGTTACGCTCAATGGATCACTCATATCGTATTTCATATAAGAATTTGCCAAACTGAGTGTTACGTCATCTGTCATTTCTCTGTTTTTCTGCTCAAAATAATACATTGCTTTCAGGATTTCCTTCAAACACCAAAGATATGAAATATAATCCTCCTGTTCTATAGCTTCTTTCAGCGTTCCCAAGTATTCAGATATCTGTTCATGGTTCTGTTCCTCCAATGCCCGCTCTACCTGTTTCCAGGTAATATTAGATGTAGTGGAAGCAACATCCTGATTTTCTATTTTTCTCGTTTCAAACTCTGCCAAATATGGTTTGGAACGTACCACTTGTCGGTCTAACTGTGCATGATTCTGATAAAAAACTTCTCTGAATTGGCGAATCTCACAGCATTGTGAATAGAACAGAACATTATAACCATATGCATCCATTCTATTAAGCCCTGAATAAATCTTATTTGCAAATGAATAGCAAGTCTCATATGTTTCTTTTTGAGAAACATAATTTTGTGGCATTTCATAAACAATTATCATAGTACTGTCATTTACTTTAAAACCAGATACTACCTTTATTGTTTCTAATGTCCAGTTATTCGATACCAGCCCATTTATTTTTTCCTCATCCATATAGTATTGTTCCGATATGTTATTAAAAAACTCTCCCAAAAACCTCGGTGCCTGTTTTTGTATTATACATAAATAATAATACTTTTTATACAGCATGATATACTCCGTCTCTGATAGTATATTTCTGTATTTTTTCTCATCTGTTTTATTTAAAAATATTTCTTTTAAAACAACATTTTCTGTGTATAAATTTTTCTGTTTTTCCTTTTCAATTTTTTCCTTGATTTTTAATATTTTCTGTAAAAAAACCTTTTCATCTACATCACTTTTCAATAAATAGTCATCCGTTCCCAGACGAAGTGCTTCTCTCACATAATCAAAATTTTTATACCCACTCAAAAATAAAATATGTGTGTTCTGATCGGTTTCACGGATAATAGATGCAAAATCCAAGCCATCCATTCCGCACATACAAATATCACTTATAATCAAATCAGGACGAGTTCTTTTAAATACCTTTAAAGCCTGTTCAGCATCTGTAAGAGAGCCTACTATTTCAAATCCATACTTTTCCCAACTAATAATACGTTCAAGATACTCTAATGCCAATTTTTCATCATCTAATAAAAGCACTTTAATCATCCTGTTTCTCCTTTAAAAAAATATCACCCAGATTAAATTTCACAGCTGACACTATTTTGTCAACAATCATTAATCTGAGTGATATTCTAGACCCAATTACTAAGCGTTAATGCTTTTTTCCAACTCCTTCTTCTCTCTTACTGACTGAACATAAGCAACCACTCGGTCACTATTGTAAGTATAAATCATAATCAAAAGCAGGAAGACACCTGAGGCTGTATCCTGCAGTGCAGAAGACAATCCCATATTCATCAATCCACTAGTCAACATATTCAATATCAGATTTCCAACGAATATTCCAATCGTAATATTGCAATATCTTTCCAGGGCTACTCCAACATATATTCCCAACAAACAGTTAAAAATAATATTCGTGCTGGACATATATTGCGGTGTATCAATAGAACCCTGAATAGAAATTCTTAACAGTGAAGCAACACCAAGAAAAACTGCAGAAACGGCATAGCATTTAAATGCTGTTTTTCTGGTATCAACACCTGCACTCTTTGCGATCTGCTGAGAGCTGGCACATGCCCTTACATTATATCCAAACTTTGCATTATTAAACAAAATGTAAAATGCAATTGCCATGATGATAAATATGATTACACAATATGGATATCTTCCAAACAGAGTTGTTTCACCACTTATTGCCGTTACCCAAGAAATACTGGTCAGATTCGAAAGCGTTTCATAAATCATACATACTCCAAGAGCAGTGACAATGGCAGGAACTTTTAAAAGCATATAGGCAACTCCAGAAATCACTCCAAGAATAATTCCTGAACATACTACAACCAATGCAAACGGTATTACACCTATATTATATACATATACAGCTTTTGCACCTATCATACTGGATAACATTACCACAGATCCAGCACTTAAGTCCATTCTGTCACAAAGCACATTACAACACATTGCATACGAAATGAGTGTCGGAACCAATGTTTGCTTAAAATTCATGATGACCGTTGCAGGTTTACCATATTTTCCACCAGATAATATGAAAAAGAGAAGATATACCAATACCGGAAGAAGTGTTACAACTCCAGCATTTTTTAATTTTTTAGCTGACACTTTCACCAACGTTCCCCTTTCTGGTTCTTTCTGACAGAGCAGTAACGCTCTGTCAGAGCTGAAAACTCAATGATTAATTACCATGACGAGCCATTGTATCATCTGTACTGTAGCTTGCACCCATCCCAATCAGTGTATCTGCAGATGCATCAGGATTTTCAGATACAATTACATCCTTAAGTTCATCTGCTGTCCATGCATATACACCATCTGCGTGAAGATAATTTGCATAATTTTCAAACTCTTCTGCAGATTTACAGGTAATGAAGTTAACTGGTACAGAAACCTTTTCCAGCGGATTTCCCTGAAGTGCATTATATAACATTGTAAATGTAAAGGCTACATCTACATACTGGCCGCCAACTGCACAAACAGTATCTCCTGTTGCCAGTGCATCTCCACATGTCTCAGAGAAGTCTACAAAAGCAATCTTCACTTCTCCTTCTCTTCCAGCAGACTTAATTGGTTCTGTACAATATTCGATTCCAAGAAGAGTAATTGCAATACCATCAATAGTTGAATCTGAAGCAAGATAATCTTCAACTGCCTGTGTAAACTCAAGTCCTCTATATTCACCTGCTTTTTTGATTTCTGAATGATCTTCAAATGCAGCCATCATACCAAGCCAACGCTGATCATGGCAAGTAATACCTGGTTCATAGCCGATTGGAGCAATGTTGGTACATCCAGCATCAATCAAGCTTTCAACAATATCATAACCAGCCTGATAATCTGATTCATAAGAACAACCTACAAAATAATCATTGGCAAAAACCTGTTCCTGAATTTCTTCTGCAATAGGAGCCCATGAAACACCCATGTATACACCATTTTCTTCACAAATCTTTAATCCCTGAAGAACCGCTGTACCAGAGAAGTTTGTAGTAATGATACCATCTACTCCCTGTGCGCAAAGATTTTCAATACCTGCAAGATAAGTTTCATCTGCGAAGTTTTCAATAATGTAATATGTAAACTTCACACCAAAATTCTTTCCAAGGTAATCTGTATATGCTTTTAATTTAGAGCAAAGATAATCAGTTGTTGTATGAATGATAACGCCAATGGTATACTCACCATTCTCATCACCACATACTTCTCCACTCTCACCACCCCATACTGCATCTGTAGTGGCATCTTCGGCAAAAGCACATGTACACATTGCAAACACCATAATTACTGCTAAAAATAATGACATTATTCTTTTTTTCATCTCTAATTCCTCCTTACATTATTTCCAGATACCATCTTTGTTCTTCACATATGTCAACATTACAATTACAAGAAGAACCAGGCCCTGAACACCCTCAATAACTCGTTCATTTACTCCCAAAATTATTAAACCATTACGCAAAATAATAACAGAAAGGCTACCGATCGGCGCACCAACCATTTTGGCACGAGAACCACCGGACAGGGGAACGCCTCCCAATACCAATGCAGTAATTACGTTCATTTCCAGCCCCTGCCCTGTAGAAGTACTAACGCTTCCGGCACGTGCCATTAAAATGAAACCGCCTATACCTACCGTAATACCACTGATAAGATAAGCAATCATTCTCGTCATTTCTACATTGACTCCAGCCTGCCGCGCTGCCATGGAGTTACCTCCAATTGCTTTATTCGCCTTGCCAATCCAGCTCTTCTCAAACAGGAAATAACAAATAACGAAAGTAACAATCAACAGACTGATTTTTATGGTCCAGTTATCATAATCATAAATATATACGGGAACACTGTATTTTTCCTTCGCACATACCGTGTTTAAGATACCTCGACACATATACATAATACATAATGATGTAATAAATGGAGACACTTTAAGATAAATTGATACAAAACCATTAAATACAAACCAAACCACAGCAGACAAAACATTAGCCATGATAACTATTGATAATGGTGCACCTACACGTCCAACCAATACGCCGCACAAAACGCTAAATCCAATTACACTGCCATACGACAAATCCATTCCACCATGAGAATAAACAAATATCGCACCAAATGCCATGATTGCCACATATACAGACTGATTTAAAATGCTTTTAATATTTGCCTGCATCAGAAGTTTTCCCTCACCAAAGTATTGGAAAACCACAATCATAATTGCCAATCCCAGAAATGGTACTATCTTGTTTAAAAGTTCTGAAACAGAAATCTTTTTTTCTGCACTTATTTTATTTTCTTTCAAGACATCTTCCCCCTTATACCATTTCCTTTATAAGTAATGATTCATTTAATTTCTCTGATCTGTTAAATATATTTTGAATCTTTCCGTTTTTCATAATTGCAATACGATCGCTCATTCCAATTAATTCAGGCAATTCTTCTGAAATCATCAAAATAGACTTTCCTTCTTTTTTCAGTCTGTACATCAGATCATACATAAATGCTTTCACACCAATATCTATTCCACGAGTAGGGCAGTCCAAAATAAATATTTCTGATTGATTTCCAAGCCATTTACTGAAAACAACCTTCTGTTTATTTCCTCCGCTTAAATCTCTGACCTCCTGTAAAATATCTCTGCACTTAATGCTCATATTTCTGACCTGCTCATTCGTGAATGCTTTTTCAGAGTGCTTAAATACTAATCCTGCCTTTGAAATCATATTTAACGAAGGCAATACCGTATTCTCCATGATACTGGCAGACAAAATCAATGCTTCCTGATCTCTGTTCTTTGATACATAACCAACTTTATGTATGATTGCTATTTTTGCATTTTTAACCTCTGTTCCATCCTTTAAAACAACTTTTCCAAACATAGGTTTTTCTATTCCGAACAAGATTCTTCCGAGATCATGCATACCACAATCCGTCAGCCCACCGATTCCAAGAATCTCGCCTTTGTGAAGTTCAATATTCACATCTTCCAGGATTCCGCTTTTATATATTTGCTTTGCACTAAGAACAACTTCTGACTGAAAACTGCCATCATAATCGCTTCTATAATAATTACC
Organism: uncultured Blautia sp.; assembly: GCA_900551075.1. GTDB lineage: Bacteria > Bacillota > Clostridia > Lachnospirales > Lachnospiraceae > Blautia_A. The sequence goes on from URVB01000001.1 coordinate 18,345, forward strand.
TGTCAATTTTCGTCCAACCATCAACTCCTTAATTTTTTCTTCTTCAAATTCGTCTTTTTCAAGCTGTGCAATAAAATCTCCATCTCTCAGTACGATCAGCTGGCTGCACACTTCCATAATCTCTTCCAAATCATGTGAAATGAAAATGACCGCTTTATTTTCATTTTTAAATTTTTGAATCAGATTATATATGATATTTCGTCCTCGCTGAGACAATGCTGTTGTTGTTTCATCTACAATGAAGATTTCTGGATCACTATAAATCGAGCGAACTACCTCAATCAGTTTCCTGTCTTCCAGGCTATAATCCGTAATTGGTGCTTTGGGAGCAATATCTGTAATCCCTGCTTTTTCAAGAGCTTTTTTAGCCTGATTACACATCTTTTCTCGATTAATAATTCCCCTGGAAGAAAATTCATCTTCTCTTCCAAGAAAAATATTATCTGCTACACGAGTTCCAGGTAAAGTTCCCATCTCCTGTGTAACCATGCTAATCCCATGCTGTTGTGCATCAATTATGCTGGAAGGCTTATACTCTTTTCCGTTTAACTCCATTGTTCCGGAGGTAGGCGGATACACCCCCGAAACAATAGATGAAAATGTGGATTTACCGGATCCATTCTCACCGATCAGACCAATCACCTCACCTCGTCGAATCTCAACAGAAATTCCATTCAGTGCATGTGTCTGACCAAAGTGTTTCACGATCTGATTTGATCTCAAAATCACTTCGTTTTTCATACTGTCCCCTTTATCATAATATAGCATCATGCGTAAATAATAACATTCCAAGACATCTTTGGCAGAATAACCGTTTTGCCTTCAGGTACTTCCAATTCTTTCATGACAACATTATCAGGATTCTCCAGTGTATTTCGTGCCTCCAGATCGTCTCCATTCAATACAAGATGTTTTACAGATTTTTTGTCTCCATATCCCTGTAATTCCATCTGGAACTCAGTATCTTCTTCCTGACTGCAGTTCAAAACAAATACCCTTACCTCATCTGTTTCTTCATTGTAGACAACCGCTGGTTCCACAATAGGCAATTCACCAAATTCACAAGAATATGTTTCTGCTTCAACCACTGCTTTCATTGTGGTTCCATGTCCATATTTGCTGAGCATATGGAATGGGTGGTAAGTGGTCTGAGTAAATACACCGCCTCCACGAACAGTTGTAATTGGCGCAATAACATTAATCAACTGCGCCAAACATGCGATTTCAACCACATCAACATTATTTAACAGAGTAATTCCAAGTCCTCCTACAACCAATGCATCCAAAAGAGAATATTTTTCCTGAAGAATACTTGGTGCGATTTCCCACTTTTCAGCGGATGTCATTTCAAAAGTCGTCAATCCTGCCAGATCATCCAGTGAATCTAATTTAATATCCTGGAAGTTCCATACATTCCATTCATCCAGACAAATCTTAATGTCTTTGTCAAAATGATTTTTTGCTTTTACATATTCCACTACTTTGGCACTATTTTTGATATGATTATCCAGCTGCTTATATGCTGCCAGGAAATTTGTTGTACCTTGTCCAGAATTCATTGTATAATTGTGAGTAGAAATATAATCCGCCTGATCATACAATTCAGTAAGCATTACACGATCCCATTCCATATAGGTAGGTAACATTTCATAGCTGCTTCCACAGGCAACCAACTTAATGGACGGATCAACCCATCTCATAATTTTTGCCGCCTCTAAAGCTTTTTTTGTATAATCTTCTGCCGAAAGATGTCCTGCCTGCCAACTTCCTTCCATTTCATTACCCAGGCACCAGTATTTAACATTATATGGTTCTGGATGTCCATTTTTTGCTCTCAAATCACTCCAATATGTTCCATCTGGATGATTACAATATTCAACAAGATCTCCGGCATCCTTAATCGTTCCGGTTCCTAGATTTACCGCGATCATTGGCTCTACACCAACTCTCTCTGCCCACTGACAAAATTCATCAATACCAAATTCATTTGTTTCGATTGTCGACCAGGCGTAATCCATTCTTTTCGGTCTGTTCTCTTTTGGTCCAATTCCATCATGCCAGTCATAACATGATACAAAGTTTCCACCTGGATAACGAATTACTGGAACTCCCAGTTCTTTTACAAGCTCCATTACATCCTGGCGATATCCCTTATCATCTGCTGTGTAATGCCCTGGTTCATAAATTCCAGAATAGATACTTCTTCCAAGGTGCTCTGTAAATGAAGAATATAATTTTTCATCAATTTTCCCAATTGTATAATGTTTATCACTAAAACATTTTGCCTTTTTCACTTTTCCATCCTCCTTTTATTTACGTTCATTTTTATATGATTTGATTTTACTCAAAAAATTTAGTTATTTCTTTAAAAATTTACATTTATTTGTGCATTATTTTTTGGTTTTCCGAAGTAAAACATCTTTTATACTTAAAAAATAATTTTCTACCGCTTATCAAAAGGAGACTTTACTATGAAAAGAACAATAATTTCTGGAATGTTTTAAGAAAGAACGGATATCTATAGCTATGATGAATGAACAGAACGTTTATCTCATTATAATGGTTTCATAAATTAAGACACTTTTCAGGACAGATTTTAATGAATCTGATATACTAAAACCAGTATGAAAGAGAGGATTCATAATTTTGTCCAGAAAAAGAAGAAATTTTAGTGCTAAATTTAAATCAGACCTTGTAATTGAACTGCTTAAGGGCGAGAAAGATCTCAATACCCTGGCAGCCGAAAATAATATCCAGCCCAACCTGCTCCGCAATTGGAAGCGAGAATTTCTAGACAACGCTTCTGTAGTGTTCAATGACAAGCGCGAGGATAACCTCAAAGAGAAACTTGCCGAAGAACGCAAAAAAAAGCGGAGTATGCCAAAAAGGTTGGTCAGTTAACCATGCAGGTTGAATGGCTCAAAAAAAAATCTGAAGAAATTTGCGAACCTGACTACGAGAGTAAGTTTAGTCCAAAACCTTTTGACGACTAAAGAAATTCCTGTCTCCGTTGGTGCCGAACTGCTTGACATTAACCGTACAAGTGTTTATTACAAAGGCAAACCTGTATCAGAAGAAGAACTGGCCTGCATCATCTTCACACAGACAATCCTTCATGGGGTGCAAGACAAATGTCTGCACAGTTGAAAGCCCGCGGCTATAACATCGGCCGGCGCAGGGCAAGACGCTGCCTGACCGCTGTGATTGACTGGAACAGCCGCTGTATTGTCGGTTGGGAAGTAGATAACACACTCGATACCAGAATGATTATTCATTAAGGTATGCCTGACATTCGGAAATAATCTGCTTGGAATTTTTATCAATGATATTTTGAATCATCGTTGCAAAAGAATTTCCTTCCGTACGATAACGAACCACATATTGTTTGGTATTGAGCTTGATAAAGAAAAACCATACAAGTATGCTGCAGGTCAACATCCGAATTATTCCACGAACATTGATTACTTACTGTCAAAGCTATATGAAGAAAATTAAACACAGCTTTCAAAATCTGCTTAATCTTTTTTACTCCTCTTCTACCCATGGAATACCATAATACTCTTCAACCAGATAGTCATGAAATCCCCATCCGATTCCGTCTGACTCTTGAACAATATTAACGAGCCTGTCATTCCACTTTTCGAACAATGTTTTATCAGCAGAAACATTTTCTATTACATCATGGAATACATCGCAAACTACATTGTAAAATCTTCCATCAATATCTCCATACATATTCGTGAATTCCGTTCCGCATTCCACAAAATGTAATTTGAGTTCTGAAATCAATTCGATATTCTGACATACCTTCTTAAAATCCGACAGGACTTTCTTCGCCATTGAAAGCGAGAATCCCACACGTACAATATCATATGGAAAGAATATTTTATCCAGTTTGTCCTGATACTGTTCTAACAGTTTCCTTCCATACGTTTCATCTAATAAGGTAAGATTCAACATCTGTTCTGCCTGATCACAATTTTTATATACATCGCACAGCATTTTTTCCAGTTCTTTTCTCTCTAACTCTGCCAGTCTCTTCTTCAATGCAGGGATTGTCATTTCTCTTTTCATCTATTCTTTTCCTCCCGGGTTGTGTATGGGATTTCATTATCCTCACACCATTCTTTTGCAATCTTACATAAGGCCAGAAAACGGTAGGCATAATACGCCTCGTCTACATTCAGATTTATAATCTCATCCTTGAAATGACGATATGCCTTTCTTCCGTGTAATGCCCGTAAAAGTCTCTCCTGTTTTCTTTCTGATGGAATTGCTTCTGCAAACGCCTCCATAATGTTCCACTCATGGATTTCGTACTGATTTGGCAGACGCACATAACAATCAGAATTTTCAATTTCTTCTTCCAACTCTTCGTCTCTGTCTACCCACATGCCATCCGCCAATGCAACGAATTCTCCTGTTTCAGTATTTAAAAACTGCTCCCAGCCGTCCATACACATTTCCAATTCATCCGCAATATCTTCTATACATACCTGCATCCGTGTTCCTCCTTCTGCTTAACGCACCATTTCCAAAAATTCAATGCTGCCTTTGTATCTTTTACTCTTATAAGGTTATCCCACGCATCTTCTTTTCCAAGAAAATTCATTCCTCCATGCCAAACTAACACTTGATCAATTCTCAGCAAAATGTTCTACTTGATCTTCTGCAAGTTTCACCTTGATTCCTGCTTCTTGCATTTGTCTGATCAGTTCATAGGAAAATGCTGCATTTCCATAAGAAATATTCTCCGGATTTTCCGTGTTGACAGTAATCTTAATTCCATCCTCCTGCCTTGGCTTCATCAGATATAGAAAACGCTTAATTTTTTCCTGTGCTATCTGCGGACTGGCAATTACAATTTCTTTCTCAGCTTCAATAAGGTCCTGTTCAAAAGCAGCCGTGTAATTATCAGAATCATACACTGCATTTACATCCTGTTTACCCTGAACTGTATCTGTCATCACACAAAAATCAAATCCCTCTCCTATTTTCTGCCCTGTTGCAACCAGTATCAATGATTTATCATCCGGTACCTGTTTCAACTGCAAACGTACTTTTTCATTTTCTCTTACTGAATTGTCTCCATATAGTAAAAAGACATAATCTGCATTTTCACGTACATTATAAATAAATTTTATACGCTCTTTATATCTTGTAAGTATCACGGGCGTTCTGCCTTGTATGTCTATAATACCTGTCATCATATCTTTTCCGCCCTTTAAGGTTCCGATCACACTTGTACGCCTTTTTATGCGTCCTGTCTTGGTTTTATATTGCGGCGGTTCTTCATTAATAACAAGGAAACGATTTAGTTCATCCTCCCACTGAGATATCAAATCAGTACTTTCCAACAATATCAATGTATTTACTTTTCTCTTTGCAATCAAATAACTACACACTACAGTCTTACTGAAAGCCGTTGCCGCGCTAAGTATTCCATTGTTAAAAGAAAGCAGGCTCTGTGCCGCCAAATCCTGCCGCACACGCAATTCGCCCCTAAAAGAGATACGCAACGGACGGCCTTTTTCTCTCATCGGTTATGTCATAAGAGATTTTTGATATTTACATTCATCAATCACATTTTCTAATAACCCTCTTGAAATTTTAATGTACCCATTAACATCCATTCCAAGATAAACTGCACTGAAATTATAATAGTTTGAATAACCGAAACGTTTATTTTGTAAAATATCGGATTATCAAATGCCGCCATACAGCGAATCTGATTCTGCAGTCGCGGTTTTAAATTCAGCGCATCAATATATACCCCATCTGCCAGCACAATATGGAGTGTTCCAGTTACATCAGATGCATAAAAACCTTCATGGCGTTTCCACCTGTTGATTGATTCTGCCCCCTGATCCAAATCATATTCTGCTGATGATGCAGGGATCTCTGAAAACACTTCACTTTTGGCATATGGAATACCGGCTTGATCAAACATTTCCCGGAGTTCTTTATTCTCTTTCTGCAAATCTCGTACCAGTTTTTCTATATCTCAGTTTTAATTAGCCAATCTTAACAAACTGATAACTTTTTCTCTATGCCATTGATATTATTAACCGTTTGTCTCATTATCTTCAATCTCTTTTAATGAACGTCCATCTTTAGCTTTCCATGTTCTTGGTCCACTCACGCTATAGCCCAACACAAAATCCGCAGCAGCCGATGAACTTGAAAAAAGGATATCCTCTGTCGTAAGTAAATCTTTCACTCGACCATCGTTAAAATATTTTTCTCGCAGTTTAATTAACCCTGCACTCAAAGATTTCATCGATGTTTTCTCATTTACAATTGCTCCTTTTAGAACAACAAATCCCTCTGGCGTCACCCTGCCGACTGCCGTTGCTCCTCCTGTCGAAATGTAGAGTAACTCATCATCTGTAACAGAAGTATTTGCATCTGATTGTAACACTGGTTCCAAAACTTTATATCCCAAAGCATTAATAAGAATTTTGACATTGTCCACAAATTCTTCCATAACAGCCACCTGGGATTCCTTCATAACTGTATTCTTATATGTATTCTTCGTAAGCACCTGATAGCGTTTACAATTTCTGGCAATCTCGACAAATCGATTCTCCAGATATCGTATCAACGCTTTATTCAAATCACGTCCTATAAAAATAACCGCTGTATTCCAATAATATTTTTCTTTTTCAGATTGATAGTCTCGAATATGCTGCACCAAACGCTCCTTCACATTTTCTGCTTCACCAATATACACCGAATCCGAACCGTCATCTTCTTTACAAAACAAAAAATAAACTCCGGCTTGTACAATATCATCACGGTTACATGCTACAACTTCAATGCGAGGAATTTTCAGTGCTTTTCCATTCCAGTTTGAAAGTTCCGCTGTTATAAGGCTATCTGCAGTTCCATTCACAAGAAACAGCTCTATCGATTTTCCATATACCATATGTACGCCCTCCCACTGTTCAATAGTATATCACGCATACATGCATAAAACAATTCTTCTGCGGAAGGATTATATTAGTTAACAATCCCATCTCCACAACCTTCCACATTTTCAGGTTTCTTTCTGTTATCAATGATAAAGCAAAAACACTCTTTTACTTCTTCCGTCATAGGAACCATTCTTGTGCCACTATCAGTTTTCGTGGCTTCTATGATATATTCCATATTCCTTTTCCGTTGTAACTGATGATCAATATTGATTTTTCCATTTTCCAAATCAATATCAAATACCGTCAAATCTACAAACTCCGATATACGAAGTCCTGTATGAAAAAGAATATAAATCCCTTCCTAGTAACGGTTAAAGTGCTTATCCGCTTTGATAAACTCCAAAAATGCTCTTTGTTGTTTTCTTGCGATAGCTTCTCTTGTTACACTGTCATTGACAACCACAGTAGCAATCTTCTCTGCCAGTCAGGGGTTAAACGGAAAAGAAAGCGTCCGGATTGCCGGCGGCACCTTTGCCATCACCTCAGGGAAAGATGGCATACACTCGGAAGATGCAGATGATACCTCCTTGGGCTTTGTATATATCTTAAGCGGCACCTATACCATTACCGCAGAAGGCGATGGGGGCAGCGCCTCCAATTATCTTCAGATTGAGGGCGGTGACTTCACTATAACCGCCGGCGGTGGAAGCGAAAACGGCTCCAAAGCCAGCTCGGATAACTACGGACAGTTCATGGGCGGCGGCCCCATGCAGCAGCAAGCCACAGAAAGCACTGATGAGAGCACCAGTATGAAGGGTATAAAGGCGAGCGGAAACCTGATTATAAACGGCGGCACCTTTTCCATTGATTCCGCCGATGACGGCATGTATTCCAATTCTTCTGTTACCATCAATGCAGACACTTTTGATATTGCAGCCGGCGACGCCGGATTTCATGCCGATGAGACTCTGGCCATCAGGGGCCGCTTCATCACGATCACGGAGTGTTACGAAGGATTGGAAGGCCTTACCGTGGACATTTCCGGCGGGGAAATCTCCATTGTCGCCACAGACGATGGCATCAGCGTCGCCGGCGGTGCTGATGGCAGCGGTATGGGCGGCCGGGATACGCAGTTTGGTGGAGGTGGGGGCTTCTCTTCCTCCGGCTGCAGCATGATTATCTCCGGCGGCTTCATTGATATCCACGCTTCCGGTGACGATGTTGATTCCAACGGAACTCTCTCCATAACGGGCGGTACGGTTATCACCTCCGGTCCGAACATGGGGGATACTTCCATCCTGGATTATGAAACCACCGGAACCATAAGCGGCGGTACTTTCCCCGGTACCGGAGCCTCCGGCATGGCTCAGAATTTCAGCTCAGACTCCACACAGGGCGTGATTATGGCATCTGTGGAGAACCAGCCGGCGGGGACTACCGTCACCCTGAAGGACTCCAATGGGAATGTCCTGCTGGTTCAGGAAACAGATCAGGATTTCTCCTGTGTCATCTTAAGCTGTGCCGATATCGTGAAGGGACGCACCTATACGCTCATAATCGGTTCCTCCGAGACATCCATTACCATGGATAGCCTGGTCTATTCCAACGTCAGCGGCATGGGAGGCAGAATGCGGGGTGGCGGCAAACAGCCATAAGAATACATTCAGAGGGGGATATGCAGAACTGTTCCAAAAAACCGGAGAATATGCCGTTGTTCTGATGCACGACAGTATTATCGGAAAAGACAGCGTGGTTTCTGTAAACTGTCTGTGATAGCGGGGTACTGTAAAAGCCTTTTTCCACATCAGCGAAAATATATTCCTTTGCATATTATCGTTCCGTTTACTTTATATCAAATATTGACATTTGACTACTTGCATAAGATACCATTTTTCTTTCCTTTATAACATCATCTTCGCCAAGCGTCCCGAACAATAATGGTGAATTTGGATCATGAAACTTTGTCTGATTCATCACTGTATTTTTACTATAATTTGCATAACAATACACACAACCATTTTTGCAGGTGTTATAGGTACCAATGTCAATACTTGAGACACATCCGCAAATGCCTCTTTGATTTGTATCTTTCTTAATATCAAGTTTATAATGACCAATGTGTTCAAAGCGTTCTTTATCTATACAATGTGCATGCCCAATACCATATTGACTGAAATCCCCCTCCTCAGCACACGTATCAACATAGATTCCGTACAATTTTGCGATTTCGGAAAATTTGCACATGAGCTCATTCTGTTCTTCAGCCGCCGGAATTCGTATTTGAAACGGCTGCACATTCCTCATTGTATTCTTATATAAGTCAAGAAAACTAACCGTGCATTTTTCTGTGTACGGTGCTAATTTTGCTGCCAGAACTTTAAAGTATTTAAGATGGTATTCCATGGTATAAACTGCATTCAGAAAAATCGGATCGTATCTCCATATGATACGATCTTTGCCAATACGCTTCGACAATTCGGTAAACGCAGGTATTAGCATTTGATTTTTTGATGGAATATTCGGCTCCACATCCCTGCCGTAAGCAGTAAGTGTAAATTGAAAATAATAATTGTATTTATCAAGCTCCGACAATCTCTCCATCAAGGGAATAGGATTTTTTGTCCAAAATACAATCCCATCAACTACTGCCGGAGATAAGCTTATTTCACCAACCTGATGAATATTCATCGGATTCCTTACCAGAACATACTCCTCTTTAATTCTATTATAAAACCATTCCGAATAATATGACGGTATGTCTGTTCGACGGCTAGCGCTTATTATCATTTTGCTCCCCCCATTTTAACGCACCTCTATTAACAGCTTTGTATTTGAGCCTACTGCCCATGGCCGGTATATCCCGGCTTATTTGGAATCTCAAAGAGAACCTGCATTTACATCATTGTATCATATAATCTAATATAGCAGAAACATTTTCACTTCCAGGTTCCCAAACACTTGAAGGGCCAAAGTAAATACCCTCGCCTTAAATAATTTCTTTCAACCCTCTCAGATGAAGGATGAAAAAGTCTTCTTATTTACAGTATATAAAATAACGCCCTGCCGAAGCAGAGCGCCGTATAAATCCTTTCATATTGAATTACCTGGAACATTTTCCGTGCCACCTGGCAAACCGCCATTTCGATAGCACGGAGATTCCAGGAAAGCTGCATTCGGCGGAAATATTCTGCCGCCAAACACACCGCTTTTGCAAAAGTTTAAGATGATCGTATCTATAAACGGATAAACATTCAGAACGATAAGACCGATAATTGTGGGTGCTATCATCAGATAGCCCCAGCCATTATAAGCCGGAATCGCAACACCTGATTCTCCTTCGAGCCTCTGGCCTTCCTCTGAGCCGAGAAACTTCAGAAAATCCATTGCAATATCATTATTTTTCCCCTCCGGCACGGGATGATTGCTTAATCCCGCTTTTTTCCAAATGGCCATTTCACATTTTTCCACTAACATGTTATTGTAGCTATATTTTATCAGTCCAATCTTTTCATTTCCATATCGGTATGGACATTATTTTATACCAAAATGCACACTCCCAAAAAATGGTATGCATTCAAGTGCATTATGATATATAATAAAATCAATGACCGGATACACAGGAGGATTTTATGTTGAAACCGGGTTTATTTTATCTTTTTCCGAATGGGAACTTTCTCGACCTGAACCCTTATCAGGCAGGATATGCCGATAATGACGAGGCTGCGTCTTTCGGTCCCTGTACGAGGAATCATTATTTATTCCATTATGTTATATCGGGTGCAGGGACACTAATGAAAATACTTCCGGGAAGAAAAGAGAGTCCATGGAAGCTGACTCCCGGATGCTACATCGCGTTTCTATGACTTTATCCGGGCAGCGCTGTTACAGCAAGACCTTTTTTACAAAAAAAGAGTATGAACTGGTCAAGGAACAGCAGGTAAAACGGCAAGGCATATGATTGACAAATTACATTATGGAGAAAAGACAATGATTATTATAATTACAGGAGCTTCCCATACGGGCAAAACCTTAACAGCACAAAAAGTCCTTGAAAAATATAAGTATCCCTATCTATCTATTGACCTTTTGAAAATGGGGTTAATACGAAGCGGAAACTCAAGTCTTACGCCCGAAGATGATGACGAACTGGAAATTTATTTATGGCCGATTGTTAGGGAAGTGATAAAGACAGCTATTGAAAACAGGCAGAATCTAGTTGTTGAGGGTTGTTATATCCCCTGTAACTGGAAGGAAGATTTTTCGGGCAAGTATTTGGATGAAATTCGCTATTACTGTCTTGTAATGAGTGAAAATTATATCTTACATCATTTTTCTGATATTAAGGCGCACGCCTGCGAAATCGAAAACCGCATTGATGATACCTGGTGTACGTTGGAGTCTGTACTTGAGGAAAATGCGCATTATCTTGAGATGTGCCAAAAATATGGTTTTAATTATATATTGATTGATGATTGCTACCAGGTTGAAATTGATTTATGAATAAAATGAAATTACTTTGTCTTGATATGCAGGGAGCTGCTGTAGGAATAAATAAATACGCCAACACTTGAAACAAATAGACAGAATGTACCAGCTAAATCTTGACGGAAACGGGGAACGGGATTACAAAAAATATTGGGATATTTCTGCTGTTCATTTTGTGGAAAAAGGCGAATGACTTCTCCAAACAGACGCACTCATCCGCTGCGCTTCGCATATCATAAAGAAACCTGCAATCTGGAGTTTGTAAATGTCCTGTCAATACGATTATGCGGTAATCGGAGGGGATCTGCGGCAGGTATATCTTGTGGAGGCACTTGCCGGGGAGACCAGCCGCGTCTGCCATTTTGCCCTGTGCAAAAATCCGGATAAAAGCCGTTTTTCTGATACCGCCTTCATAAACGCCGCCGGTTCCCTGGAGGAAGCCTGCCGCCTTTCTGCCTGTATTATCGGCCCGATTCCCCTTTGCGGCAGCGATTCCGTTTTGAGTCAGCACGCATTTGATATACCTCTATCATTAGATTCGATTTTTTCCGGTCTGAAATCCGATCAGTCTTTTTTTGGGGGCTGTATCCCGGAAAAATACATTTCTGCCGCCACCCAAAGGGGCGCGCACGTTTTCGAACTGATGAAGGATGTCTCCCTTTCTTATTATAATACGATTGCCACCGCCGAGGGAGCCATCTGCGAAGCAATTCGCCAAAGTCCCTGGAATCTCCGAGGAAGTAGCTGTGCCATACTGGGGTACGGCAAATGTGCCCGTACCCTCTGCCAGTATCTGAAGGGAATGGGATGCATCACCTTTATCGCTGCACGGCGGGAGGAGGCCGTTGCCCAGGCATCCGTCATCTCCGACAATGCCGGAAACCTGAAAGACTTTTTATTCTGTGCCGGGACGTTTGATTTTATTTTCAACACGATTCCCGCACCGGTCATCACCCGGGAGGCTCTCGCCAGGATGAAAAGCACCGTCACAATCATTGACATCGCTTCCTCGCCGGGAGGCGTGGATTTTGAAGCAGCGCAAGGTCTTGGCATCCATGCCTCGCTATGCCCGGGGCTGCCCGGAAAATATGCTCCAGCCGCATCGGCAGAGGAGATCAGGAAAACGGTAAAAAGAATTCTGAAAGAAATTGGAAGGAGTAAGTGAATATGTCATTAAAAGGAAAGCATATCGGAGTCGCCATTACCGGTTCTTTTTGCACTTATGAAAAGATATTTCGCGAATTGCAGAAGCTGACTGAAGAAGGAGCCCTTGTTCAGACCATTTTTTCCGATGCGGCCAGCACCATTGACAGCCGTTTTGGAAAAGCAGAGGACTTTTTGAAACAAGCGGAGGAAATAACAGGCAATCAGCCTGTCCTGACAATACCCGGCGCTGAACCCATCGGGCCGGGAAATCTACTGGATATCCTGGTGCTTTTTCCCTGCACAGGAAACACCATCGCGAAGCTGGCCAACGGCATCACCGACACCCCGGCGCTGATGGCGGCAAAGGCACATCTGCGCAACAACAAGCCTCTGCTGATTTCCGTTTCCACCAATGATGCCCTGGGCATAAACATGAAAAACATCGGGCTTCTGATGAATGCAAAAAATGTATATTTTATCCCCTTCGGGCAGGATAACCCACAGGCTAAGCCCAACTCCATGATTGCCCGTACGGAGCTACTGATTCCCTCGCTGGAGGCGGCGCTGGAGGGCAGACAGTATCAGCCTGTCATCTGCTGATACTGCACAGATGCCATAGTGCGCAGGTATAGTTGTGTTCGATTGAGCGTCAGTTGATGAAGTACGGACGCAGGAAGGAGAATGGAATATGTGCGGAATTGCCGGTTTTTATAACCATGCAGCAGACTTTACGTCAGAAAATCTGAAATGGAGGCATGTCCTGGACAGCATGAATCAGGCGCAGAAGCGTAGAGGGCCGGATGATGAGGGGACTTATCTGAAACCCCAATGCGGTTTGGCCCATGTACGCCTTAAGATCATCGATCTTGTCACGGGACAGCAGCCTATGGTCAGAAAAAGTGCGGGGCGTGAATGCGCCATTGTTTTTAACGGTGAGATTTATAATATGAAGGAGCTGAAGCTGGAGCTTCAGTCGGAGGGAACTACCTTCCGTACCACCAGCGACACGGAGGTCATTCTGGCGGGATATATGCGCCACGGAAAGGAATATATCAAAAAACTGAATGGAATTTTTGCAATCGCGCTGTGGGATTCTGTCTCTGGATGCCTTCATCTCTTCCGGGACCGGCTGGGGGTAAAGCCTTTATTTTATACCATAAAGGATGGCACCCTCGTCTTTTCCTCGGAAATCAAGGGACTGCTGGCTTATCCCGGCATCACTCCCGTCCTTGACCGTGACGGGCTGTGTGAGATTTTCGCACTGGGGCCGGCAAAATCCTACGGAAAAGGTGTCTTCAGGGATATCCTTGAGATACTTCCGGGACACTGTCTCACTGCCTGCCAAAATACCTTTTCGGAGGAAGCATACTGGAAGCTGGAGAGCCGCCCCCACGAGGATTCCATGGCGGAGACCATCGAAAAGACCGCATGGCTGGTGGAGGATGCCGTGAAAAAGCAGATGCTCTCAGACATCCCCATCAGTACCTTTCTCTCCGGAGGCGTGGACAGCAGTCTCGTCACCTCCATCTGTGCCAGAGAACTGAAAAAGCAGGGTAGGGTGCTGAATACCTTTTCCTTTGATTTTCAGGATAACAACAAATATTTTCAGTCCAATTCCTTCCAGCCCAGTCAGGACCGCCCCTACGTGGAGCAAATGACTGCCTTCGCCGGAACAAACCACCACTTTTTAGAGTGCAGCAATCAGGAACAGATCGATTGTCTGTATCGTGCGGTGGATGCCAGAGACCTGCCCTGTATGGCCGATGTGGAATCCTCCATGCTGCATTTCTGCTCAAAGGTAAAGGACTTTAATAAGGTGACCCTGACCGGGGAGTGTGCCGATGAAATTTTCGGAGGCTATCCCTGGTTCCACAACCCCAGGGCATTTCAAACCGATGCCTTTCCCTGGTCCATGAGCATGGAGCCGCGGCAGGCCCTACTTGACGGGGGTGTCATCCTGAGCCTTCGGATGGAGGAATACGCACAGGCCGCCTATGAAAAAACCATCCGGGAAACCCCCCGTCTTTTGGAGGATACCCCGGAGGAGAAACGGAGAAGGGAGATCGCCTGGCTGAACCTGCGCTGGTTCATGGTCACTTTGCTGGATCGGATGGACCGCACCAGCATGTACAATGGTCTGGAGGCCCGGGTGCCCCTTGCCGACCACAGAATTGTGGAATATGTATTCAATGTGCCCTGGCAGATGAAATGTCCGGATGGAATTGTGAAGGGACTGCTTCGCCATGCAGGTGAAGGACTGCTCCCCAAAGAAATCCTATGGCGCAGAAAAAGTCCTTACCCCAAGACGTATGACCCCGCCTATGAAAAAATGCTGGGAGACCGGCTGAAGGAAGTCCTCGCCGACCCCTCCGCACCCATCCGCACACTGCTGGATACGAAAAAAGTCCGTGCTTTCCTGAACAGTCCCTCGGATTACGGAAAGCCCTGGTACGGACAGCTCATGGCAGGGCCGCAGATGCTGGCCTACATGCTGCAGGTGAATTACTGGCTGAAAAAATACCGGATTCAGATTGTGTAAGGAAATAATCTGAACAGGAGTGCTTCCCACAGCTTTCCCGGGGAGAAGGAGATGTATCCGTACAATAACACCATGCGTACAACAAATAAAGAGCGATGGCTGCTGCCGATTCGCCCTTGCCAACTTTCCTGCATATTTCAACAAATGCTGTTCGGAACCATTTTCCTTTAGTATGGCAAAAGTACCCTCGTCAAAACGAACTGCCCTGCCGGCTTTTGCCTTATCATAACGGGATGTGGGAAGCATGAATCTTCAAGGCCCATACCTATTAAGCCCCGGATAATCCTTCGGAAACACCTGCCATTCCTGATCGATGCTCTATAAGATAATTCAGTTCATACTTACCTGCATTTCTTTTAAAAATTACAGCTCCAGAGAATCCGGATTCAACAAAAAATCGTACACATTCATCAGCAGTATCCCCTCCTCACTATAAAAGGGGGTTGGCGTATTCGACGTGATTACAATCTTTTTGAACGAATCATTGATTTTCATAAACGGTCTGAGCTCCTGTACCGTCTTCTCTTCTGATTCAAGCATATAAGCCGATTGAACGTAATACTTCTTAAAACCTTTCGTGCAGATAAAATCAACCTCCAGATGTTTTCTGACAGGCTTACCGTTCTTTCCCCGTTCTACGATGTTAAGATTTCCTACATCGACACTGTACCCCCGCATTCTAAGTTCGTTATAGATTGCGTTTTCCATGGAGTGTGACACTTCCATATGTCTGAAATTAACTCTCGCATTTCGAAGTCCCATGTCCATAAAATAATACTTCATAGGAGTACCAATATAGAATTTTCCTTTAATGTCGTAGCGTTTCGCTACTTCAACCAAAAATGAATCTTCCAGATACCCGATATACCTTGCGATAGTTGTAGGAGTTATTTTGGACGTATTCATACTCTTGAAAGCTTTTTGCAGCTTATTCGGATTCGTCAGAGACCCGACTGCCGACGAAAGAATGTCGAGCAACGCCTCCAGCTCACCGGAATTCCTGATATTGTTACTTGCGACAATATCACGAATATAGGTTTCTCTAAATAAATTATCAAGAATATCTATCTTCTGCTCATCTCTGCCTGCTAAGACTACAAGCGGTATTCCACCATAAGATATATACTCATTCCAGCCATCATAGCGGTTTCCCTCATAAACTGTCATGAATTCAGAGAAGCTCAGCGGATACATAGGAATCTCATCACCTCTGCCGCCAAATTCCGTTGCTATATCCCTTGACAGAAATCTCGCATTACTGCCGGTTACATACACATCACAGTTCTCCTTATCCGCAAGTCCGTTAAGAACGCTGACAAATTCTCCCAGCATCTGTACTTCATCCAGAAGAAAATAGTACTTTTTCTTATCCTTAATCTGCTCTTTTGCCCAGGGATAGAATACTTTTGGATCTCTAAAATCTATATTATCGAATAAATCGAAGGCCATCTCAATAATATGGTCCTCTTCCACACCATTGTCAATCAGGTATTTTTTAAACTGGTTCCGTAGTAAAAAAGACTTTCCGCATCTTCTGATTCCCGTTATCACCTTAATGAGACCGTTGTGCCTGCGCTTCACTATCTGATCCAGATAATAATCCCTTTTTATTTCAGTTTCCATGGCAATCACCTCTAAAAGATATTTGGGTTATTCTCCAAATTTCTTCTAGTATACCACAAATCCATTGACTTTTAAAGTTTAAGATATTTTGGTTAACATATACCAAAATTTCTTTTAGTCATACCCCCGTCATCAATTTCGCGATTTTGTACAGACTTTCAGAAAAACGCGGTCAAAGCTCTTAAAAATTTTATCCATATCCCACGCGAACCGGCAAATCCGTAGCTTTCTTCGTCAGACACGCAAACAGACACGCGCAATGATAACAGGTTCCTCCTCCGGGCGTGGAATTGCGGTCCGCATCTATCCTCCTACAGAAAACCAGTTACCTCTATATACATTCCCGGCGCATCCTTTCCCGCCTTAATCCAGCTTAAGTCCTGCAAGTGCCTGTGCAAATGCATTATTCACAGGCTCCTTTGCCTCTTTTTGCTGTTGTCTCATATATTTCTGCACGTCTCTTTTGTTAACGCCTGCCCCTTCCCTTTCTCTGCGGGCCTGAAAAGCGGACAGTTTTTCTTTATAACCGCAGGCGCAAACAAAGGTTTCCTCTTTGCCCTTCATCACCATTTCCATACGCTTGTGACATTTCGGGCAGCGTGCATTTGTAACCCGGGAAACCGTTTCTCTGTAACCGCACTCTCTGTCCTGACAAACCAGCATTTTGCAGTTCTTTCCATTCACTGCCAAAAGACGTCTGCCGCATCTGGGGCAGATCTTATTCGTTATATTATCATGGCGGAAGATTCCCTCTCCGGTTTTAATTTCCTGCACGATCTCACAGGTGTAATCTCTGATTTCCTTCAAAAAAGCCTCCTTAAGCATTTTTCCCCTGGAAATATCCGCAAGCTTCCGCTCCCAGTCTGCGGTCAGCTCCGGCCTTTTCAAATCCTCAGGCACCAGCTCCAGAAGCTGCTTTGCCTTAGAGGTAATATAAATCTCATTTCCTTTTTTCTCCATAAGAAAGGTGTTGAATAATTTTTCGATAATATCCGCTCTCGTCGCAACCGTACCAAGACCGCCCGTCTCTCCCAGTGTCCGGGCTGCCTTTGCATCCTTACTCTCCATATATCTTACGGGATTTTCCATTGCTGCCAGAAGGGTTGCTTCCGTAAAACGGGCAGGCGGCTTTGTCTTTCCAGTATGCAGGAACGCTTTTTCTATCCTTAAACGCTCTCCCTGTTTCCGTAACGGCAGCCGCTGATCCTTCAACGCGTGTTCCTCTGTTTCTTCCCCGTCTTCTTCAAAGCTTCCTTCATAAACCTCCTTATAGCCCGGGCTCTTTACTGCTTTGCCGTTTGCCACAAAGGTTTGCCCATTTGCCTTTCCTTCCATAACTACCTGCTCATAAACAAACGGTGGATACAGGACGCTTAAGAAACGTCTTACAACCATATCATAGATCTTCCGCTCCTCATTAGTCATATGGTCAAGCTGCACAAACTGCTCTGTAGGAATAATGGCGTGATGATCGCTGACCTTTTTATCGTCTACAAAGCTTCCGTTGGTCTGTATCGGCTTTAATAGCAGTGCTCCTGCCAGCTTTTTATACGGTCCCGTTCCGCACGCCCTCAGGCGCTCTTTGATCGTCGGGACAATATCCTTTCCGATATATCGGGAATCTGTCCTCGGATATGTGAGTACCTTATGATTCTCATATAAACGCTGCATGATGTTCAGCGTTTCCTTTGCAGAAAATCCGTATTTCTGATTTGCCTCCCTCTGAAGAGTGGTTAGATCGTATAACCCGGGTGCATAGCTTTTCTTTGCTTTTGTTGTCACAGAAGAAATCTCCAGAACCGAAGACCTCATTTCTTCTAAAATATGCTCTGTTCTGTCTTTTTGGAAAGAACGATAGCTTTTGCTCTTCTCATCTCTCCATGCCCACTGTACCTCTCCTGCCTGAAGTGTGATGCCGTAATATTCCTTTGGAATAAAATTCCTGATTTCCTCTTCACGTCTGGCAATCATAGCCAGAGTAGGCGTCTGCACACGCCCGCAGGAAAGCTGTGCATTGTGCTTACAGGTCAGCGCTCTGGTTCCGTTCATGCCTACCAGCCAGTCCGCCTCCGCTCTTGCAACAGCCGCACGGTAAAGATTGTCATACTCCCGTCCATCCTTCAGACTGCCAAAGCCTTCCCGAATCGCCCTGTCTGTCACAGAAGAAATCCAAAGTCTTCGGATTGGTTTGCGGCAGCCGGCTTTATCCAGTATCCAGCGCGCTACCAGCTCTCCTTCTCTTCCTGCATCTGTCGCAATAATAATATCCCGGATATCATTCCGAAAAAGCTGCGTCTTTACTGTCTGATACTGTTTGGATGTCTGCCGGATCACAACCAGCTTCATCTTTTCCGGAAGCATCGGCAGGGTATTCATCTCCCATTTCATATATTTTTTATCATATTCCTCGGGATCAGCCAGAGTAACCAGATGTCCAAGAGCCCAGGTTACTACATATTCCTTTCCCTCCAGAGTTCCATTCCCCTTTTGATTGCAGTGAAGTACACGCGCAATATCTCTTGCTACCGAAGGTTTCTCCGCTATTACTAATGATTTCATAATCTGTCCTCTCTATGGATCTATCCTCATATCTGTATATGCACTGATTCCCCCCGGCAGGGCACCGGAATCAGAGCTGATTTTTCATTTTCATTATAGCCTCTGAAATACCATTTGTAAATCCTCCTCATAAATGGTATGATGATTTAGATGAGTTTCTTGCTATTGTCCGCAGTGAGCTGTACATAATCATCATTTATTCGGAGGAAAACCATGTACTATTTTATTGTCAATCCCAACGCACGCTCAGGCACGGGAAAATCCATCTGGAAACAGCTTCGCCATGAGCTTCTGCTGCGAAAAATCCCCTACAAGGCATATCTTACAGAATACTCGGGACACGCAGTAACGCTTTCTAATAAACTCAGTACCTTAGGAACAAAAGAATCCCCCATCTATTTGATCGCAGTAGGCGGAGATGGGACATTGCAGGAGGTCCTGAACGGAATACGGGACTTCGATCATATTTATTTCGGATATATTCCAACCGGCTCCGGGAATGACTTCTGCCGCAGCATGGGGATTCCCTCAGATCCTATAAAAGCGCTGCACGCAATTTTAAAAAAGGAGCGCATCCTTTCTATGGATATTCCCGTTGTTCATTACAGAGACAGGCAATACCGCTTCGGTATCAGCGCCGGAATGGGATTTGATGCCGCCGTATGCCAGGAGGTATCCGTATCCCCTGTCAAAAGGGTCCTTAATCGATTCGGTCTTGGCAAATTGATTTATTTACTAATCGCACTCAAACAGCTTGCGTTTATGACCCCCTGCCCCATGCTCCTGGATATGGAAGAGGGGCGAAAGTTCTATTTCCACAAGGTCTATTTTGCCGCTGTTATGAATCAAAAATATGAGGGCGGCGGCTTTCGGTTTTGCCCGGACGCTTCTCCCAGTGATGGGGTCCTGGACGTTATCGTTGTAGAGGGACTTCCCAAGCTGAAGCTCCTTGTATGTCTTCCCACTGCTTTTTTCGGAAAGCATACAATTTTTAAGGGTGTACATACATTCCGCTGCAAACGCATAAAATTACACAGCACGACTCCTCTATCCGTGCATATGGATGGAGAACCAAACGGTTTACATCGTGAACTTTCTGTGATTTTTGAAAAGAAAGCTTTAAAAGTCCTATTGCCTGTGGTATAATGAGCGAAACTTTTAGTGAAATTCCTGCTTTTATGCAGTGTAGGTTTGGGAAGGTGAAAATTTGATAAATTTTATCAGGAAATACAAACATGGGTTTGTCATACTGCTATACAGTGCATGCTACTTACTGTTATTCCGTTACCTGGAATTGCGCCCTGTACATGGCTATCATGTTGTCCACACAGTCTTTGATGATCTGATTCCTTTTTGTGAATATTTCATCATTCCCTATCTGCTATGGTTTCCTTATATGATTCTGGCTGTATTGTATTTTATTTTTATCAACAGGAACAAACACGAGTACTATCAGTTGATTTTTAATCTGATGATGGGAATGACGGTTTTTCTGATTGTTTCTTATATTTATCCGAATGTACAGCATTTGAGACCTGCAGAATTTCCAAGAGATAATGTATTCACAGACCTGGTACGCTGGCTTTACCGAACAGACACACCGACAAATATTCTGCCCAGCATCCATGTTTTTAACTCTCTTGCCATTCACATGTCGCTGACATCCTGCGAGGAGTTAAGAGAACACAAAATGATCCGATACAGCTCGCTGATCCTGACAGTGCTGATCATTCTCTCTACCATGTTTTTAAAACAGCATTCTGTCATTGATGTATGTATGGGTTCTACATTAGCATTGTTTGGCTTTCTGGTTTTCTACCCCCAAAGAGCCCAGGAGGTTTCCGGACATCCCGCTTCACATCATCTCCGGAAACCGCGCCACAAACGCTACAAGCTGTAAATTTACATCCGTGAAGCAAAACAGAGAACTCTATGAAGTCAAAAAAGAGGATGACCAGATTGCAAAATCTGAATCATCCTCTTTTTTAATTAAATCCATAGAATTTCTGACAAATTTTATACGCGGCTACAAACATCTTTCTTCCGCCCTTCCCCGGAAGATTGGCTGCTCTTCCCAAAATACTATAGCGCAGCTTCCGGTAAAGCCAGCGGTCCTGTTCACGAATATATTCCAAAAGCTCTTTCTTTTTTTCAAGAGCTTCCTCTGTACCGGCACGGACCAGCATAATGGAAGAAACCGTCGTAATGATATCCAAATAGCTCAGCATATATGTTTTCACGCGTTTATTTTTGAATTCACATTTGCGGAATGCATCCACCATAAGCTTATTCACCCGGAGCTGCTGATCAATCCGTTTGATCATGACCCTTTCGTTGACAGACTGATCTTCTCTTCCGATGAAATACCGGTAAAAATTCACATCCAGATAATACAGATTGTCAACATAAGGCAATGGCTCAAAGGCAAACAGATTGTCAACATAAAAGGTATGCTCCGGCAGCTCCAGTCCGCACTCATGAAGCAGCTTCGTCCTATAGATCATGGAATGCATCAAAAGATATTTGCCCTTCGGCATGCGTCCCATTTCATTCCAGCCGAACACCTTGTCTATAGGACAACAGTGTCTGTACTGCATGACCTTTTTTCTGGACGCACCCTGCTTTTCATATACGAAATTGCTGATCAAAAGATCCACGGTTTTCGGTCCCCGGATCAATTCCTCCAAAGTTTTCAATATCTTCTCATATGCTTCTTTATTTACCCAGTCATCACTGTCCACTACCTTGAAATAAAGCCCGCCGGCATTGCGGATTCCGGCGTTGACCGCTCCTCCGTGCCCGCTGTTTTCCTGATGGATAGCCTTGACGATGGTCGGATATTTCGCCGCATAGGCATCTGCAATTTCGGCAGTCCTGTCAGATGAACCGTCATCCACCACAAGAATTTCCACATCCTCGCCCCCAACCAACAGAGACTCTATGCATTTTTCCATATATGCCTCTGAATTGTAGCAGGGTATGGCAATACTCAACAATTTCATTTTTGCTCCTCCTTCATGTATTTTACATACGCGCTGAAAGCAGAGGGAATTGCATACTGCTTTTCTGACTCACTTTTTTCTACAAATATCAATTCTTTATTTCCCGGTTTTTCCAGAGATGAGACACGGATACAATAACCGATCATCCTCCACTCAATATGTGAAAAAATATGTTTTGCAGGCTCCAGCTCTTCAATATACAGCGGCTCCAAATCCATTTGCTCTACTAACCGTAAAGCTTCCCCGGAACTTAAGTGACCCAAAACGTTGGGAAGCTCATACAAGCCTGCCAGCAGTCCCTTTGCCGGACGTTTGGAAATAGCTGTCCGCTCTCCATCCTGGATGACCATAACCGTCCGCTCCTCGATCACCCGGGATTTTCTGGCAGCTTTTACCGGCAGCTCCTCCACCACATCGTTTTTATACGCAAAGCAAAACGCTGCAACCGGACAGCTTTCACATTTTGCGGCCCCGTTCGGGACACAGACCACTGCCCCAAGTTCCATCAATGCCTGGTTAAAATCCCCCGGACAATCTGCGGGCATGATTTCCTGAAGCTCTGCTTCCATCCCTCTGCGTACAGACTGTTTCATAATATCACCGCGGCTTTCCGTAATCCTTGAGATTACCCTGAGCACATTTCCATCCACAGCCGGAACGGGAATCCCATAAGCGATGGATGCAATTGCTCCTGCCGTATAGCTCCCTATTCCTTTTAACGCTAAAAGTGCCGAAAAGGATTCAGGCAGTCTGCCATCGTATTTCTCCACTACGGCAATGGCTGCTTCCTGCATATTCCGTACACGGTTATAATAACCAAGCCCCTCCCAGAGCTTCATCAGCTTTTCTTCAGGACACTCTGCAAGTGCTTTAATGTCCGGCAGTTCTGTAATAAACCTCTGAAAATAAGGTTTGACCGCTTCCACTCTGGTCTGCTGAAGCATAATCTCCGAAACCCAGGTATAATACGCATTGTTCTTATCACGCCATGGAAGCTCCCGCTTATATTCTCTGTACCACGCAACCAACGGCTTTACAATCTCATTCAGCATGAGGCACCTCCAGATCAATGGGAACAGGGTCCTGGATTTCCATAGTATTCTCCGTTACCAGGCAATCATACGCCAGAATTCTGACGCCTGCATCCCTGGCTTTTCTTAAAGTTTCTCCAAATCTTGCATGTGTATTCCAATTGGGCTGAAATTTCTGAATTCCCTTCATCTGAATCACAAACAGAAGATATGCCTCATAGCCCTCTCCCATACAGTGTATCAGCTCCTCCACATGCTTCACGCCTCTCTCTGTGGGAGCATCCGGAAAACGGGCAACATTCTCTTCCTCAAGAGTCACGCCTTTTACCTCGATAAAGGCTTTTCTGGCAGGGGACTCTACATACAGATCAAACCGGGAATTCCCGTATTTTCTTTCGGAATATATCTGTGCTTCTTCCGGAAAAAGCATTCCCTTTTGGAGCCATTCCCCCGCTGCTGTATTCGGAGCCTGGGAATCCATGTTAATCCAACGTCCCTGCTTATTCACGCAGATCAGATCATATTTTGTTTTTCTGGCAGGATTGCCGCTCTTCTCCAATATCACCTTTGTCCCCGGAATAAGCAGCTCTCTGCATCTTCCCGTGTTTTTTACATGAACGGTTTCTATCCGGCCCTCCAGCTTTACATGCGCGAGAAAACGGTTTGGCCTGTCCAGGAACGTTGCTTTCACAATTCTGTCATATTTCATCTTCTTACCTCACGATCTATATCATACCATAAAATCACCGAAAAGACAGTTGCTTTTTTCTATTTTTTTCGATAGAATACTTCTATATTGCAGAAAGGAAAAACTGGAAAACTTTATGGATAGCATTATTTTTGATGTTGATGGAACCTTATGGAATTCTACGGATATCGTAGCCCATGCCTGGACAGAATACCTCCGCCGCGAGGAGGGGCTGGATATGAACGTGACCTCCGAAAAACTCATGTCCTTATTCGGGCAGCTTCTTCCCGATATTGCCGGAAAACTGTTTCCGGAATTTCCGGAAAATGAACAGCTCCGCTTAATTGACGGCTGCTGTGACGCGGAACATGCAGCACTCCGGAAACAATGCGCACCTTTATACGATGGACTCGAAGAAACACTGCAGGCCTTAAATAAAAAGTACCCCCTGTTCATAGTCAGCAACTGTCAGGCCGGATATATTGAGGTCTTCCTGGAAGCCACCGGCCTGGGACATTACTTTAAAGGGCATCTCTGCCCGGGAGATACCGGAAAGGACAAAGCAGGAAATATCTCACAGATCGTAAATGACTACCGGCTAAAAGCGCCTGTTTATGTAGGGGATACCATGGGGGACTACGAAGCATGCCAAAAATCCGGTGTACCTTTTATTTTTGCCTCCTACGGCTTCGGCAGTGTTCCCTCCCCGGACGCAGTGATCCACAGCCCCCTTGACCTCATAGGTCTTATCCTGTAGAGACAATCTGCTAAATCAGAGGATAAAAAAGCAAAATAGAGCGGACAATAGAAAAAAGCATGCCGGAATGAGAATTCCAACATGCTTTTTTCTATTTTTTACATTTTGTTTTCATATAATAAAACAATATTCCGAATATAATCAAAAGAACGGCAATATAAGCCAGTTTCGCCGCCATTCCCGTTGTAAAGGCATTGACACCCGTAGCAATGCCTACACCGATCATTGCAAAACCTGAGGCCTTTTCCAGCTTTTTCTCATCATACAACTGTCTGTGCAGTTGTTCATTGCCGCCCTTCATAAAGATTCCTCCGTTTCCGGTCAGAAGCATGACACCAATGATCAATGCTGCAATCGCCAAAAAATAATCCAAACTTCTATCCATAAATCCATTCTCCTGTTATGTATCTATCCTGCCGGACGCTTCGGCCGGCAGAATACCGCAATTTAATAGAAACAGATAATCGGTACGCCATAATCAATAATATCATATAACACAGCCGCACTGTCCGGCGGAAGGTTGATACATCCATGAGAACCACCCGTCAAATACCGGTCCCCTCCGAAATATGGCTGCCAGTCTGCATCATGGAAGCCAATGCCTCCGTTAAACGGCATCCAGTAAGTTACCGGCTGCTCGTATTCGTATTTTCCATCCGCAAGCTGTTTTCCTCTTAAGACATCCGGGCTTTTCTTGTAATATAATGTATAAATTCCTGTCGGCGTCTGGCGGTCTGCATAGCTCATGTTTCCGGAAACAAAATCAGAATCAAAAATCAGGGAGCCGTTCTGATAATAATACATATGCTGATCACCCATATCTACCTCAATATAAGTGTCTCCCAAATCATTGTATCCATAGGAATTGGCTCTCATGCTGTAAACCGGTTCTCTCTGCGTCTGGGTTCCCGACTGAATTTCCTGGGTAAGCTGTGCGACTTCTTCTCCCTGATCAATCTGCCAGCCATAGGCAGAGCCGTATACATAAACCGTTCTTCCGCTGGTCGTATGAAATTCCCGGTCTGTTCCGACTGTATCATGCGTACTTGCAAGATTCGCCACGTATTCCGCAATATGCTGCTGGAAAGTAGCATCATCCCGAATGAGCTGCCCCTTTTCATCAAGCTGCAGCCAATCCTTGATCGTAGCTCCATCTAAGGTGACTGTTTCATCTCCGAAGGTATAGGTAATGCTTGCTTTCGTATAGTTATTGCAGGCATCCATTGCAGACTGCAGCTCCGGATCATCCTTTGTAACCGCAGCCTTCACATAAGCATCCGGCTCGCTGCCAAAATCTACAGTCTCCTGACTGCCGGATACCGCTTCATCAAGAATCCTGTATGCCTGCTTGATATCCAGCTTGCTCCCCTCTGTCTCCGGGATAATTTCAAACTGGGTGTCCGTATATGCCACATAAGCATCCTCGGGTGCTACCTGATTCTCCTCTTTTGCACAATTCAGCTCTTTTACCTGGTTCTGAAGCATAGTCTTATCATAGGAAATATTCTTTGCAGTTGTATAACTTCTCTGCTCAAATAACCCCCGTACCCATTCATATGGCTTCTGACGCTTCAGAAGCGCCAATACCTCTCCATCGGACATATACTGATAATTAATCTGCTCCCCTTCGATCGTCTGGGGATCCAGATTGCGGGAGGCTACCTGAATGGAATAATCCTCTACCACACTTGCGATTGCCTTTTCTGCCTGATAGGCAGTTTTGCCCGAGCAGTCAATTCCGTTAATCACCGTTCCCTCAAAAAACTTATCTGAATAATAATAGGAAATTCCCCCATAAGCACAGCCGGCTGCCACAACCAGCATCGCCGCTGCAATCCCTGTCACCTTCAGTCCTTTATGCTTTTTCTTTGGGTTAAGTACCGGTATCTGCATTTCATCATCATCAATCGGCACATAGGCTACAGGCTGCGGCCGTGCAGACTTTGCCTGTTTGGGAACTGAAGCTTTTTTTGGTTTTGCAGACTTTTGCTGTTTCCCCTGTACAACCCCCCTGGTTCTCGGAGGCCGTTTATCTGCTGATACCGGATGAAGCTTCGAGGTATCCACCGTATCAGCAATAATTTCTGACATCGCAGCTTCTATCTTATCTTCAAAACCAGCTTCTGAGGTTTCAGCTTCCCCTTCCTGCAAACCTTCTTTTTTTTCTTCGTTGCTCATCTATAATACTCTCCTCGACAATAAGCGTACAAAAATCTAATTGTTTGTGTACAAACAATTATAAAATATTGCTACAATTACTATATTATAACATAATTCTCTTATTTTGCACATGTATTTGCTTTTTTTATAAAAGATTAATATTTCTGTTACACTTATGGAGCAGTACGCTTTTCTGTTTCATATTGTATCCTCCAACCCTTTTTTATATTCTCGGAAACATCCATACCAAAAATTCACTTATAATACATCCTGTAAAACACGAAGCGCATTTTGATACCACATTTTTTCAATGATCCGCTCTGACATCCGGTGCTTCTTCAGCGCATCGGCCAGAAGATAAAGCTCATCACAGCTCTTTAGCTGCAGCGTTCCCGTGATTCCGTCGAAGTCTGTGCCAAGTGCAAGTACATCCTCTCCGCCCTTGTGGTAAATGTGCCTGATATGCCGGAGCATATGGGAAATACGGCTTTTTTTGTCTGTACCCAGAAAGCGCGGACAGAAATTCAATCCGATCACACCGCCTTTTAACGAAATCGTACGAATCATTTCATCCGTCAGATTTCTGGGATGCGCGGTCACTTCCCTGGCATTGCTGTGAGAAGCGATAAAAGGCTTACGGCTGCTCTCTGCCACGTCCCAGAAGCCTCTGTCTGATAAATGAGATACGTCAACCAGCATACCCAGACGATTCATCTCCTCTATTACCTCAAAGCCAAATGCCTTTAATCCTTTTTCCATACAATCCGGTTCATTTGAATTCGGATAGCCTATGGGATTTTCATGATTCCATGTCAGGGTGATCAACCGGATTCCCCTTTCATAAAAATGCTGCAGCTTATCAAGACTGCTTCCGATAGGCAACCCATCCTCCAGGGTCAGGAGGCCGCCGACCCTGCCCTCTTTCATGCAAAAACGAATATCATCAAAACTATGTATGGGAATCAATCTTCCTTTACAGCATTCCACATTTTTCTCATAAATATTGATGCGCTGCTCCGCAATTCGACTGGCCAGTTCCCAACGAAAGGGTTGGGGAATCCATCCGGAAAAGAAAAACGTGGAAAAGCACTGCACAAGTGCATCTGACTGCTCCAGGCGTCTCACATCCACAGAATATGTGTTTTCCAAAAGTGTCCCTTTATTCCACGGTCTGGACAGCTTAGAGACCGTATCACAGTGCAGATCTATCAGTTTCATGCTCTGACTCCTTCTTGGATTAAACAAATCCTTTTAAATAAACTTTTTTTCCATGTCCCTCATAACGTAAAAATACATGAACGCCAATAGGGTTCCTGCTACAATCCATGCCACTGGGCTTGCCAGGCAGGCATCCAGATAACTTTTTTTCGAGGCTGCATACAGGGCAGTCACACCTCGTCCTGTCAGTTCTGCAACACCAGCCAGCATCGGCAAAAATCCATATCCCATTCCCTGAATACCATTGCGCAGCACATTGACAAAATACAACGGGACAAAGAAACCCCCTACACATTTCACATAAATATCTACCATAGGAATCACTTCCGCCGCATTATCCGAAATGAATAAATAAGAAAAATATTTTCCCGTCGTAATCAGCAGGATTCCTGTTGCCGCTGCATAGGCAATGCCAATGATATGGGAAGCACGAAATCCTTCCCTCACCCGTTTTAGCTTGCCGGCTCCGATATTCTGTGCATTGAAGGTAGCCATTGCAGTTCCAAGGGCCACAAACGCCTGTGAAAAAATATTCTCGATTTTTGTGCCTGCCGTAAATGCAGCTACCGGATATGCGCCCAAAATATTCAGCGCAGACTGTACCATCATTGTCCCAATTGCCGTAATCGAATATTGAAGTCCCATAGGAACACCGATACGGACCTGGTTTCTGGCAGTATTTTTTCTGATCTTCCAGTCGTCTCTTTTCAGATGCAGCTCCGGTACCGCTTTGATAATATAAATAAGGCACAAGGCTCCGGATACCCCCTGGGAAATGACCGTTGCCCAGGCTGCGCCGGCAACCCCCATTTGAAATACGATGATCAGCACCAAATCCAGCACAATATTTAAAAGTGCAGCCAAAACCAGAAAATACAACGGGGTCCTGCTGTTTCCAAGCGCCCGCAGAACACTGGCAAGAAGATTATACAATACCTGAGCAAAAATGCCCCCGCAGATAATCATGATATACGCATAGGCACTGTCAAAAATGTCCTGCGGGGTATTCATAAATACCAAAAGCTTTCTCATTCCGATCATGCTGACAGCCGTCATCACAATAGATGCCGCTATGGAAAGAACTGCCGCATTTCCAACTGTCTGACGCATCTCTTCCATTTTTCCTGCTCCGAATTTCTGTGAAGTCAATACTGTAAAGCCAGCCGTTAATCCCATTAAAAAACCAAGGATCAAAAACATGATGGTACCGGTTGCCCCGACTGCCGCCAATGCCTTTGTCCCCACAAATTTCCCTACGATCACAGCGTCCATCATATTATAAAACTGCTGGAATACGCCTCCTATAAAAACAGGAACCGTAAAATTCAAGATCATCTTCAATGGTTTTCCAACCGTCATATCAGTCTGCATTTCTATCATCTCCTAAATAAAATTTCGAACATTATCCGATTATAAGAAAATGATATCCTGCTTTCAAGTACTGTTTGCCGTTCTCTGCATTTTCTTGGAAATTGCACAAAAGCCCCTGTCCGAACAGGGGCTTTCTTGTGAATATCACCAAACTCTATTACCTATCGCCTGGCGCACTCGCTGCGGCAATAGCAGTATGCCTGATAAGGCATATGACATTATTCGTTCTCAACCAATAATGATTTTCCGGTCATTTCTTCCGGCTGCTCCATACCCATTAGCTCAATAAGGGTCGGAATAATATCTGCCAGGCATCCGTTCTCACGCAGCGTATATTTCGGATCTGCATTAACCAGAATAAACGGAACCGGATTCGTTGTATGAGCGGTAAACGGCTCGCCGGTCTCATAATCTACAAGCTGCTCTGCATTTCCATGGTCTGCACAGATGAACATCTGGCCATTAACTTCCTGAATTGCAGCAACTGCTCTTCCAACACACTCATCGACTGCTTCCACTGCCTTAATTGCGGCTGCTTCCACTCCGGTATGTCCAACCATATCCGGATTTGCAAAGTTGATGATGATCACATCGTATTTGTCCGATTTGATCGCCTCTACCAGCTTATCACAAACAGCAGGAGCGCTCATTTCCGGCTGGAGGTCATAGGTAGCAACCTTCGGAGATTTCACAAGAATTCTGTCCTCTCCCTTATTCGGTTCTTCTACACCGCCGTTAAAGAAGAAAGTAACATGTGCATATTTCTCTGTCTCAGCAATACGTGCCTGTGTCATATTGTGTGCTGCCAGATATTCACCAAAGGTGTTATGAAGCTGTACCTTGTGGAATGCTACCAGCTTATTTCCAATGGTATCATCATAGTCTGTAAAGCAGACATAAGTGATATCCAGTCTCCTTTCTCTCTCAAAGCCCTTGAATGCATCATCACAGAATGCTCTTGTGATCTCACGCGCACGGTCAGGACGGAAGTTGAAGAATACTACGGAATCTTTATCAGAAATCGTAGTAACCGGCCTGCCGTCTTTTTCGATCACTGTAGGAAGCACAAATTCATCCGTCTTTTCATTGTCATAGGAAGCCTGTACTGCTTCTGCAGCATCTGTGCCCCTGACACCCTCACCCCTGGTCAGGGCTTTGTAAGCCAATTCCACCCGATCCCAGCGGTTGTCTCTGTCCATTGCATAATAACGGCCGGAAACAACACCGATCTCACCTACGCCGATCTCTTTCATTTTGGCCTGCAGCTCTTCGATATACCCCTTACCGGATGCAGGAGGTGTATCACGTCCATCCAGGAAGCAATGTACGTAAACCTTGCTCAGGCCCTCTCTCCTGGCCATTTCCAAAAGCCCGTAAAGATGTGTATTGTGGCTGTGAACACCGCCATCGGAAAGCAGTCCCATAAAGTGGATTGCAGAATCATTCTCCCTTGCATTCTTCATTGCCGCAAGAAGTGCTTCATTTTTAAAGAAATCTCCATCTTCGATTTCCTTGGTGATTCTGGTCAGCTCCTGATATACAATGCGTCCGGCGCCCATATTCAGATGTCCGACCTCAGAGTTGCCCATCTGTCCATCCGGCAGGCCTACTGCAAGACCGCTGGCATAGCCCTTTACAAACGGCCCCTTTGCCATAAGTTTATCCATAACCGGCGTCCTGGCTTCGTATACCGCGTTTGCCTCGTGCTTTTCATTCAGGCCGTAGCCATCAAGAATCATTAAAACAGTTGGTTTTTTGCTCATAATGTTCTCCTTTATTTGTAATCATTTCCCCTCTGATTAAAAGGGGAGGTATTTTGTACTGAAATGTCTCTCCTTATATATAGTACCAAAAATTTGAAATTTTTCAAGGATTTTTCCAACAAAGCAGAGAAGTCATTTTTCCTGGGACAGGAACGGAATCTTATCCTGGGTTTCCGCATGCAGCCGTTCGAGCCATCCGGAAAACAGTGCGCCGATCAATTCCTGCAGCATGATCCTGAAATCCGCAGAGCTCTTCTCAAATCTCCGGAACATCGCCTGCAGGCTTTTCAGTCCGCCCTCCTGTATCTCACTGACATTCTCAACCCCTGCCGCTTCGATCACTGCAAAAAGTTCATCGATCAGCTCCACCCTCTTGGAATCCTCCATATCATCGATCCATTTATGAAAAATCTCATTGAAGGAGGCAGCTTTCTTATTCATCCCTTTCTCCCGCAGAAAGGAAGTCCCCAGCACCTCCCAGGAAAACCCATCGTGCTGAAGAATCCCCTTCTGAGAGCTGGCAACAATCACAGGCTCCTTTTCATGCTCAAGCAGCATACCGATCACAGAAAATTCCGGTATGATCCGCACCAGCCTGGAACAAATTTCCCTGGTACTTCCCTCCTCCAAAAACCTCTTGGTAAAACCAGGACCATCATTGCTGTAAATTTCCATGATGCGGCCCCTGACAGCTTCGCTGCATTTCGCAGCCGCATAAACAGCCAAATTCCCCCCTTTGGAGTGTCCCCCCACACGAAGCATACGGGAAGAAGCTCTTCCGATCCGTTCCAGATATTCTGCTGCCCGTTCTTCCGCCGGAATAATTCCATTACTTAAATTAAAATCCTCTTTCCATCCCACAATGGTATCATCAGTCCCGCGAAATGCAGCGTAAGTGCTGCCATCCTCCAAAAGAATTTCCACTGCGGAAAACTGCTGCTCTTCTTCTGCAACAATTTCATTCACATAATTGCGGATCACACTTCTGCCGAATCTTCTCGTCTGTGCCATGTCCCTCATCATAAACGGGGCATGCCGTATAAAGGATTTGTCCGCTTTCAATTCTTCTTCCGTATGAATCTTAAAGAATTCCTCTGACAAAGCTTCCAGAGTCAGCCCGTTTTCGTCCTGCACTGCCGTTATTTCATCCAGGTTTACATAAGAAAAACAGGACAAAATCAGATTGTCCACTTCATTAAACGGGGACTGTGCAAAGGAAAGATCCCCTCTCCACTGAAGATAGTCCAAAATATTTCCCATAATACCTCCTGTAAACAAAATACTGTTTATATAAAATATACCCAATATAGGAACAAAAAACCCCGGATAAGATTACTGTACCCGGTCAGATATTACACTTTGTCCGGCCCACTTGCCGTATCACTAGCGGATGTCTGATCCGGTATCATTTACCCGGGGTTCTTTCCTTAAATTTTATTTGCCATATACACGAAGCATACTGGAAATACTTCTTACAGCCCTGCTTCCCTCCAGTTCACACATAGCGGTGCGGAAATCACCTTCCCTTACCTTTGCGGTAATTACCACAACTTCTGCGCAGTCCTGCACCTTTGTATCCTTCTGGATGATCTGGGCCACACTGACACGATATTTTGCAAAGACAGCCGTCATCTCCGCCAAAACACCGCAGCGGTCCTCTACCTGCATGCGCAGGAAATAGCGGTTATGTGTATCCTCCATCCTTTTCACAGGAATATTCTTGTAGCACGTACATCCGATACGCGCACAGCAGCCTGCCTGAATATTCCGCACAATATCAAATACATCTCCGACAACCGCGCTGGCTGTCGGCAGTTCTCCGGCACCTCTTCCAAAAAACATGGCATCCTCTACCGCATCTCCATGTACAAATACCGCATTGTAGGAATCATTGACAGACGCCAGCGGATGCTCACTCGGGATCAGCATTGGGCATACATATGCCTCAATTCCTTCCTCTGTATTATTGGCAACACCGAGCAGCTTGATATCACAGCCCATTTCTTTGGCATAGCGGATATCCTTTGCGGAAATCCCGGTAATGCCTTCTATATATACATCATCAAATACCACGCGGGAATTAAAGGCAGCGGAGGCCAGTATTGCAACCTTACGGCCCGCATCCAGGCCTTCAATATCAGCCGTAGGATCTGCCTCTGCATAGCCAAGCCTGGCAGCTAGCGCCAGCGCATCTGCAAATTCCATTCCCTCCTGCGCCATCTTAGTCAAAATAAAATTCGTGGTTCCGTTTACGATTCCCATAACCTCTGTCATATGGTTTCCCGCAAGACACTGCTTCAGCGGGCGAATGATCGGAATTCCTCCCGCAACTGCAGCCTCAAACAAAAAGTCCACGTTATGGGATTCTGCCGCATCCAAAAGCTCCTTTCCATATACGGCAATCAAATCCTTATTCGCAGACACTACATGCTTCCCGGCATTTAAGGCTGCTAAGATATAGGTTCTGGCAGGCTCAATACCACCCATCAATTCAATCACAACATCGATTTCCGGATCATTTATAATTTCCTCCCACTGATTAGTAAGGACAGACGGATTCTCTACCCTGGCAGCAGCCTTTTCCAGATTTCTCACCAGGATCTTATTTATTTTTACCTGGCTTCCAATCTTGGCCTGCATTTCCTCTTCCTGACTTTTCAGTACTTTATAAACACCCGTTCCAACTGTTCCAAGTCCCAGCAGAGCGG
The DNA here is from genome assembly GCA_900551075.1 of uncultured Blautia sp. Lineage (GTDB taxonomy): Bacteria > Bacillota > Clostridia > Lachnospirales > Lachnospiraceae > Blautia_A. Next base: position 52,312 of record URVB01000001.1, read on the forward strand.
CATGGATGATTTTTTTCTCCATTTTGGAATGACTCCTTTCTTTATCCGTTAATTTTCATAGTAGGGCACAAAAAGGATTTTGTCAATTTCTTTTTAGCCTGAGTTTCCCCACATTGATCCACACCTGCGCCACCGGACGCACACAGCAAAAACACCGGCTTTCCGCACTTTCTGCCCCAAACCGGTGTTTTTGTCCCCGCATATTTCAAAAATCCCCAATGATACTAATCATTTGCTGCCGGATACTCATTACAAAGCAGTCGATACGCAGGTTCATCCTCCTCGATAACCGGGAAACGTCCAAGCGGCTTGTAAAAACGATTATCCGTATTATCATCATTACACATGGAGACTTCTCCGATCAGTACCGGTTCCGAATCCTCCGGAACCAGAAATTCATGATAGCAATAAGGATACAGCGTCAAACTTTCGCCCGGCTTCAAAACAACATCACTTCCTGCCTGAACTGTATAGCATCTGCCGTCCCGATAGATTTCTACATCAGTATAAAGAAGCTCTCCTTCGTTTTCTCTGTTTGCATTCCACAGATGAAACACAAGATCACCTCCGCCCCGGTTAATAATATCCTCCATCTTATTCCAATGAAAATGATTTGGCGAAAGCTGTCCCGGATAGAGCATCATAATTTTCTCAGCATAGCTTTTCGCGTACTTAGGATTGCGTACATTTCCGTTGCGAATTGTAATCAACGAAAGTCCTTTTTTCGCAAAATTCCCTTCGCCATAATCAGTGATATCCCAGCCCAGGGCATTATCCCGGATTTCATCGTATTCATGTCCCTTTGACTGCCATTCTTCCGGAGTAAAGCTCAAAAAAGGAGGCAGTGCAAACTTGTATTCCTGCAATTTCTTTTCAAAATCTTTGATAATTGCATTGATTTCTGATCTTTTCATTTTTCCTCTCCACCACTAGTTGTATTTTTTTCAAGCCTCACAGCACACGGAATATCCGCTGCACCGTCTAATACGGTCACACTCCGTTACCGGATATCGTACACGCTGCGTACTCTGAGTGAGGATGCATCCCCGCTTTCAATCTTTACACGTTTGCTTCCTGCATTCATGTCAAAATAATTGTCCGACAGAATCAGATCCTCATTGTCATTCAAAATTTCCACACTTTTTGCATATGCGTCTGCAATAATCTCTATCTCATCGCCAGTCACCCTGCAGGACAGATTCGGATTTACATACCGGAAATATTTGGGATAGGAGAAAATAACGGTGCCTTCTGATACAATTTCTCCGCCGCACTCCAATTCGTAGCTGACATATTCCGAATAAATATCCACATCCGGAAATTCCCTTTTCTCCATCCAGACACTGGTAAGAGCCGGAACATGCAAAGCCTCTTCTTTACATTCCAGAATTTCTGCCTTACTGTTTCTGAGCGCCCATCTGACAATGACATCCTGGTCCTCTCTGGTTTCATTTGCCACGTTCAGCCGAATTGATTTTTCAAAGTCGAAATACTGTCTGTTGAGGTCCTTTCCGGAAGTCATCAGGCCTTCCTCCTCACACGACAGCATAAGCGGAGCAAAGAACCGCCTTGCATAATAATGAAGAGCTTTCAATCGTCCGCAATAATCTACGGAGGACCAGGATGCAACGGGCCAGCAATCGTTAAACTGCCAGTATACAGCCCCCATACATCTGCCTCTGTTTCTGCGGAAATGCTCAACACCATACCGAATACCCTCTGCCTGTAAAAGCTGTGAAGCATACAGTACGGTTGGAAACCCGGACGGGTAGCGAAAAGTCTGCTGCATATAATTCATGATTTTTCCGTTTGCACTGCCATTTCTCTGATGCTTCTCCATAACATAAGAAAAAATGTTGTAGTCCATCGGATCGTCACTGATTTCTTCAATGGTTTTCATGGCAGGGAAGGATTGAAAACCAAACTCAGACAGATAACGGAAATAATATTTCCGATACTCCGTAAACGGTTTGTTTCCATGCCATACCTGCCAATAATGAACATCGCCCCTGTTCGGGTCCTGTGGTTCATCAAAGCTTCCGCCTGAAGACGGACTCGATGGCCAGTAGAATGTGTTCGGATCGTATTGCGCAAGCACTTCCGGAATAATCCGCTCATACATCAGGATGTAATCCCGTACCTCCTGCGGCTTGGTCACCCATTCATTTCTCTCCTCCACAAAGGACTCCATCTCATTGTTTCCGCACCACAGGCCAAGACTTGCATGATGTCTGAGCCGCTTAATATTATCAATAAATTCTTCCCTTATGTTTTCTTCGAATTCCGGGGTCAGGTCATACACTGCACAGGCAAACATGAAGTCCTGCCATACAACCAGGCCAAGCTCATCGCACATATCATAAAACCAGTCATCCGGATAATAACCTCCGCCCCAGACACGAATGGAATTATAATTTGCCCATACACCTTTCTCCAAAAGTGTCCTGGTCGTTTCCGGAGTGACACGTCCCAGAAGGTGATCTTCCGGAATATAGTCCGCACCCATGGAAAAAATATCCACACCGTTGACTCTCAAGTTAAAGCTTTCGCCCCACTGATCCTTTTCCCGGTGCATGGTCATGGTTCGAAGACCAATTCTGCGCTTCCATGTATCCAGCCTTTTTTCGCCCTGATACAGGACTACTTCGATCTCGTACAGGTTCTGCTCTCCGTACCCGTTTGGCCACCACAGCCGTGGATTGGGAATAACGATTTCATCCAAAGATTCCGTCTGCACAATGAGGGCGCCGTCCGGCGCATAGATTTTCACCTTTATATATCGTTCTGTCTCAGCTTCTTCCCACTCTTCCATATCCACATCCAGACACAGGGAAACCCTGCCTTCACTATGGTTCTGAGTGATATAAACGCTGTCAATTCCGGCTTCATCAATTCCCAGAAGCTTTATCGGTCTGAACAGCCCGGCATCCGGCAGGTGAGCGCCCCAATCCCAGCCAAACATATAATGGGCCTTTCGGATGTTGACAAAACCGTCCATTGCGTCTTCTGTCCCATGGGTTTTGCTGATTTTATATGCCTCTGCAATATATTTCAAAGGTGAATGAAGCAACACCCGCAGCTCATTGCTTTGCTCTTTTACAATGTCTGTCACATCATATTCCCATACTCTGTGCATATTGCAGGTTTCTCCCAGATGTACCCCGTTCAGATAAATATCTGCCAGAGTATCCACACCGTCGAAATGAAGAATTCTATGCATGCTTCCCCAGACCTTTGGGTTAACATCGAATACGCCTGCATATTCATAGTCTTCCTCCAGAAGCTTTAACGCTTTCAGCTCATTATCCTTAAAGAACGGGTCTTCCATCTGTCCGTTTCGCAGCAAATCTGTATACACGGTTCCAGGTACCTGCGCTTCTAAAAACTCCGTCATGCCAACGGTTCTCATTTTCCAAATACCGGTCAAATTTTGTTCGAACATTTTTAATTTTCCTTATATGGTTATCGTAACTTCTGCTTCTCCTTCCGGAAGTGTATATGTCCGGATTTCTTTATTGTTATATACGGTTACTTCCAATGCCCTTGCCGCATCACGCAGGGTAAAACGGACTGAATTGCCCTGCCGGCATGCACAAATCTCATTTACAATCTCTCCGTTTACGTTGGGCACCTTACAGATAGCTTCCACGCCATCCTGCGGCTGATACAGCCGAAGAGACATATTGGCCATATAATCGTAATCCGGAAGCCGGTCCACTTTTCCAATTGCCAGCAATGTGTTTTCTCTCACATACAATGGCAGTGAGAAATAATCGTACTTATCTTCCTGCCAGGAGCCGCCCTCTCTCACCTCACTGCTTAACAGATGCGTCCAAACACCTTTCGGAAGATAGTAATTAGCCATGCAATCCTCTCTGAAAATAGGAGCAACAAGAAGTCCGTCACCGAGCATATACTGCATGTCCAGATAAGAACAGCCCGGATCACTTGTGAACTCGAATACCATCGGCCGCATTACCGGTGTACCTTCTTCGTGTGCTTCAATGGATTTTGCGTATATATACGGCATCAGAGTACATTTCAGCTTCGTAAACCGCTCTACCACACGATTTGCTTCATCATCAAAGAGCCATGGTACACGATAGCTGTTCGATCCATGCAAACGGCTGTGTGTGGACAAAAGTCCGAAAGCCGCCCAACGCTTATACAAATCCGGTGTTGCCGTACTTTCAAAACCCGAAATATCATGGCTCCAGAACGAAAATCCACTCATGGCAAAGGACAATCCTCCCCGAAGCGTTTCTGCCATAGACGGATAATTTGCAAAACAATCCCCGCCCCAGTGTACAGGGAACTTCTGGCATCCCGCCGTCGCACTTCTCGCGAAAAGGACAGCCTCCTTTTCACCTTTCTCTCTCTGAAGCAGTTCAAAAACTGCCTTATTGTAGAGATATGTATAGTAATTATGCATTGCTTTCGGGTCACTGCCATCGTAATAGCTTACATTGACCGGAATACGCTCACCGAAGTCTGTTTTAAAACAGTCCACTCCACAATCGAGAAGCGTCTTCAATTTTTCTGTATACCATTTTATCGCTGACGGATTGGTAACATCTACCATTCCCATTCCGGCCTGCCAGAAATCTGTCTGCCATACGCCCTTGCCGTCTGCCCGATTAAGAAGATAGCCGTTTTCTGCACCTTCGCGGAAAAAATCTGTATTTTGTGCAATATACGGATTAATCCAAACACAAATTTTCAATCCCTTTTCATGGTATCTCTTCAGCGTTCCTTCAATATCCGGAAAACAGTCTTTGTCCCACTCAAAATCACACCAATGGAATGCTTTCATCCAGAAACAGTCAAAATGAAATACCCTGAGCGGAATATCTCTCTCAATCATTCCTTCTATGAAAGAACTGGTTGTCTCCTCGTCATAATTTGTTGTAAAGGACGTAGAAAGCCACAGACCAAAGGACCATGCCGGAGGCAGCGCAGGCCGTCCCAGAAGTGCCGTATATTCCTTCAGAATCTCCTTTGGCGCCGGTCCATAGAAAAAATAATAGGACAACTTTTCACCCGGCACGGAAAATCCCACGTACTCTACCTTTTCGCTGGCAACTTCAAAGGATACGTTATCACTGCTGTCCACAAAAACACCATATCCTCTGTTTGTCATATAAAACGGAATGCTCTTGTAAGCAATCTGAGATGCCGTTCCGCCATCTTCATTCCATGTATCCACTGCCTGACCATTCTTTACAAAGGCCGTAAACCGTTCCCCCAGTCCGTAGACACACTCGCCAACAGACAGGGATAGCTCGTTCATCATATATGGCTCATGCGTTTCCGCCATATAGTTGTGCCCGGGAAGCATGGTCCCCGGCTGCTTATTCCACCGGATATAGCCGAGATTACGAAGACTGCCCGAAGTCAGTACCTTCCCGTCTGCTTCAAAAGAATAAGAAAACTGTTTCTTCTTCACACGTACCTGAACCAGTCCCGTATCCATAAAAGCCTCGTCCTCATTCTCCGTAACTTCCACATCAATGATTGTTTCCTGTTTTTCATATTGCGGCAGATGTGCATCATATCCCTCGTAATGCCAGGCACTAACCGAAATCGTTCTTTGAGTACACGCCTTAAACTCCAAAGTAATAACCGGAAGATTTAAAGTATCCCCCCTGCTATGGACGTGTGCCGTAGGAACTACAAGGCGCATTCCTCCGGGAATTTTCGCCACATCATATACCTGGGCTGCAAACAGACCGTTTGCCCGTTCACTTCCCAGCCAGTATCCTTCTGTAAATTTCATATTCTATGCACCCTCTCTTATTAACCCTTTACAGCACCGGAAACCATACCTTTAATGATTTGTTTACTGAAAGCAAAATACAGAACAACGATTGGCGCCATTGTAATAAGCATCGCTGCCATCTGTTTCGGATAATCCGAAGCAAACTGTCCCTTAAACTGAGTAAGTGCAAGCGGAACGGTCTGCAAAGCAACGTCTTTAATCAATACCAATGCGAAGGAGAACTCATTCCAGCATCCGAATACCTGAATAATCGCAACCGTAATAAGAATCGGCTTACAGATTGGAAGGATAACCTTGAACATCGTATTAGAAAAGCTGCTGCCGTCTATCGCTGCCGCCTCTTCCAGAGACACCGGTATACTCTTTACGTAGCCTTCCACGAGGAAAATACCCATGGGCAACCCAAAGGACACATAAGGCAAAATCAATGTATACCACTGGTTGGAAATCCCACAGTTTTTAAATACGACATAAATTGGAACCAGAAGGGAATGAATCGGAATCAGCATCCCCATCAGGAACATTACGTAAAGTGCACGGTTCAGTTTAAAACGGACTCTTGCCAGAATATATCCCACAACAAAGCTGAACAGGACAATAAATAATATCGATAATGCAGTAGTTCTTACACTGTTCCACATAGATTCGGCAAGATGATAATCAGAATTTCCGAGAATCCTTGTATAATTAACTAAAGAAGGCTTTTTGGGAAGACCTATAATATCCGCATTGAATGCTCTTTTTTCTTTAAAGGAAGAATAGAACATCCATACCAGGGGAAAAATACAGGAAATGGAAAATACCATAAGTACCGCATTCATAAAGAAGCCGCCTACATATTTTCCTACTATACCGGAAACCTTTTTCTTTTCCATATGTTACGCCTCCTTCTCTCTTGTTAAGTATTTGATCAGTCCCTGAGAGCCGCCGATGACCGCCAGTGACAATATAAAGATTGCTACGGAAATACAGCTTCCGTAACCCATGTTACTCTGCTTAAAGGAAACCTGATAGCCATACATCGCCATAACCATAGAGGCCGTTCCCGGTCCGCCTTTTGTCATAACAAAGATATTATCAAACGCTTTCATGTTTCCGGCGACACAAAGAGTAATGCATACAAGCAATGTATTTTTTATCAGAGGAAACGTGATATGCAGTGCCTGCTGGAATCCGTTTGCGCCATCCAGTGATGCACTTTCAAATATTTCCGTATCTATAGACGAAACTGCCGACAGGATAATTACCATATAATATCCGATATACTGCCAAATCAAAGGTATGGAAACAAAGAGCATAACCATCTTGGAGTCATTCAGCCATACCTGACATAAATCTCTTCTTCCGATGGCTTTTAAAAACCAGTTGATAAGACCATACTGGTTGTGATAGATCATATTCCAGATCAAACCGATGCATACCGCCGCAATGGTACTTGGAAAGAAGCCAAATGTCCTATGCATGGTTTTAAATTTAACCTGTTTGGAATTTATCAGCATTACGAGAATAAAGGCAATACCAACCTGCCCTATAATACACACAACAACAAGAAAAATATTATGTCCGAAGGCCTGCCAGAAGGTACCATCGTTGAATAATTGAATATAATTCGCCAATCCGGAAAAGGTCTTTTTCGGTCCTCCTTTCCAATCAAAAAAGCTGTAAACAAGTGCTGTAACCAGTGGAAAAAATACTGTAAATATGAACAGTACAACAGGCACTATCAAATACCCGAATATTGTAGATTTACGAGGCTTGATTGAACTTAACACCCTTATCTCTCCTTTCAAAATGACAGAACAAAACAGAGTACTTTCCCGGCAGTGCGATCCTGCACGAAACGCACTTTTGTATCATAGCGTACTTATCTATGATACAAAAAAGGATTGCTGCAAAACAGTGCAGCAATCCCGTCCCATTTTACTTAAATTGGTACTCTCGGTTTACCTCTTAATAATTTGCTTCGTAAGCTGCCTGTGCGTTTGCTGCTACCTCTTCCGGAGCAATTTCCCCATTCATCATAGTCTGAAGATCTGTATTCAGAACATCCCATACCGCACTGTTGATGTAGGAGTCATAGATTTCACAAGCTGTTGTATCAATATAAGACCAGTTGTAGAAATCCTGTGTAATCTGATCGAATTTGGAAAGGTCAACATCACCGGCTGCTGTAAGCCCGCCAAGTGCATAATTCTCAGCTACAAATGTAGAGAATGCAGGTCCGGTAACCTCCTGTGCAAAATCAATTGCTGCAGCAAGTTTGTCCTCATCTTCAGCAACCTTAGGATTGATCGCTACCGCATATCCAAGACCGATATTCTGGGACATCGGATCCTCTGTTGCGTCTGCCGGCTGCGGAAGAACCGCAAAACCAATGTTGTCGAATTTTTCCGGATTGTCTTCTTTAAGAGCTGCCCAGATGTAGGATTCATCCCAGTTACCACCGATGAATGCTGCTGCATCGCCGGAGATATAATATTCACGGGCATCTTCATTTGTAACTACGTTGTAGTCTTCATTGAAAATAGATGTTTCGGTAAACAGTCTCTGAGTTTCAGTAAGAGCCTTCACGAATGCTTCGTCCGTGAAAGCAGCGCCGCCCTTGTCGATCATGCTCTGGAACCAGTCTTTACCGGTGTATCTGTTTCCAAGAGTAGAAAGGAAACAGGAGTTAGCCTGCCATTTTCCGCCGTTGCCAAATGCAACTGTTGTGATTCCTTCCCCTGCGAAGTATTCAGAAGCTTTCTCAACATCCTCCCAGGTACTTGGAAAAGCGTCAAATCCGGCATCCTTCCACATCTGTTTGTCATAAATAACAACCGTACATGTTCCGCCAGTCAGTACCGGGTATCCATAAACGGAATCTCCGGATTTAAACGGTGTAAAGTACGCTTCGTTATAGTCGGCATTGTATGGAGATTCTTTGATAGCATCTGTCAGATCCATAACCAGTCCCTGCGCTGCCCAATCCTTTGTGTTCATACCCTGGAGCAAGAATACATCCGGAAGGTCATCTGCTGCCGCCAGTGTGGCAATCTGGGTTTTGTACTCTTCGTTAGCCAGAACGTCTTCAACCAGGTTGATATCCGGATGAGCTTCATTCCATGCTGCCAAAACTGTACGGAATCCGTCGGAACCACCGTTTCCTTCAGCCTCTTCGGATGTAGAGAAATGCATAACCTCCAGATCACCTGCATATGCAAGTTCGGTTTTCGCTACTTCTGTCGCTGCAGAAACAGAAACACCTGTTGCTGTTACCATAGCCGCTGTAAGAGCCATGCTGATAAATTTTTTCTTCATTTTTACTACCTCCTGATTAAAATTTTTTCCATTTATTTCTCATTACTTTCGTAATAGAGACATCTACTTCAATGTTTTGACAGATGCGCCGCGGAACAGAGTCCCGTTCACCGTAAAATTATCGATTACTGTAGTTTTCGGTGACTCAATAAGACTGATCAGCTTTTCCGCTGCAATTCTGCCGATTGCCTCCGTATCCTGACAGAGCGTTGTAAGTTTCGGCTCCAGAATCCTGGCTATGGAAATTCCGTCATAACCTGCGATAGAGATATCCCCCGGAATGCGCAGTCCTCTTTCACGGATTTCATTGATTCCTCCCATAGCGGAATAATCATCCGCATATAAAATACAGGTAGGCGGGTCGGCCAACGCCAGCAACTGAGCCGTAGCCTCGGCTGCCAAATCCGTGTTTCTGTAGGAGCTTCCCACAACGTATTCATCCGGGATTTCAATCCCATACCTCATAAGCGTTCTGTAAAAGCTGCTGAGACGGTTTCTGGTAACGGCGGTATTCTCCCCGTGTATGTAAGCAATCCTGCGATGTCCTTTCTCACATATATAGGAAACCAATTCTTCCATTCCCTGAATATTATTGGATACTACGGAAATCCTTCCGTCATAAATATGATCAATCGTTACTACAGGTATTTCCGAGCGAAGCAGCTCCTGCACTTCTTCCGTGTTAAAATCCACACATGCAATCACCACTCCATCCAGCCCCCTGTAAAGGCTGTGTTCATAATAAGTCATTTTTCGTTCGGAAATGTTCCTGTTTGTAAAGGTAATGTCATATCCCTTTTGTTCTGCAGTTTGCTTGAAACTTTCCAGAACATGATTAAAATAATCATGCGTCAGACCGCTCATGGCCTCATCAACAAAAAGTACTCCAAGATTGTAACTTCTTTTCGTTCTCATGGCTCTTGCCGCTGAATTAGGATGATATCCCATTTCTGCAGCCGTCTTTACTATGAAGCTCTTTGTTTCCATTCCTATATCAGGATAATCGTTCAGGGCTTTACTGACACTGGCAACAGAAACATTACATTTCCTGGCAATTTCTTTAATTGAAACCATTGATTCGTCTTCTGTTTTCCTTTCTTTGTCTTCTCTAAATCGTTTTCGCTCTTTCATTATTACACGCTTTTAATAAAATATCAACTATTTTTTTTAGTTTTTTGTTGATTTTTCCTTATTGCACAAAAACAAAGCGAAATAATTTCTGCATTTTTTATAATTATCATTGGTTTTATCTGATTTTCCACGAAAATTTTCGTTGACGGATTTTTCCGGCTCTGACAGCCGATGTTTTCTGTTTCTTCCACGGAGGACTCTTTCGCCTTTTTTAATTTTTGCCTTATATCTGTTGATTTTTTTGGTTGTTTCCGCTATAGTATAAAAGATAAAAACATTCTGCCTGTTTCCGTCTTACGCTTTGCTTTTGCATATAATTTTTTCTGTTCCTCCTCTAATACGTTTTCGCTGCATAATCGCATGAAGCCATAAAAGAGAGCTAAAACGCAGGCTGTTATGCTGCCGTTTTGCCGGAAGCTCTGCTATACCGGAGCGGGGCTTCCGCTTTCTTTTACATTTTACATATCACTTAAAATACAGGAGGTTTCGTTATGAATTACGGATATTTCGACGATCAGGCCAAAGAATATGTTATTACAACGCCTGATACTCCCCTTCCATGGATCAACTATCTGGGAACTCAGGATTTCTTTACCCTGATTTCCAATACCTGCGGCGGGTACAGCTTTTATAAGGACGCAAAGCTTCTGCGCATTACCCGTTACCGTTATAACTCCCTTCCGCTGGACTCAAATGGGAAATACTATTTTATCAAAGATGGGGATACTGTCTGGAATCCGGGCACAATGCCTTCCCAGACTCCCCTGGATACCTATGAATGCCGCCACGGCCTTGGCTACACACGCTTCGCCTCCGCAAAAAACGGCCTTAAAGCACAGCTCCTCGCCTTTGTCCCCGTCGACGCGCCATGCGAAATCAATCAGCTCACGCTGAAGAACACTTCTGCCGAGCCCAAACATATATCCCTCTTCTCTTATGTGGAATTCTGCCTCTGGAACGCCATGGATGACATGACCAACTTCCAGAGAAACTTAAGCATCGGTGAAGTAGAGATTGAGGGCAGCACCATCTATCACAAGACAGAATACAGAGAACGGCGGAACCATTACAGCTTCTTTACCGTAAACGCTCCTGTTTCGGGATATGATACCAGCCGTGACATTTTCCTTGGCCCAGGCAAAGGAAACGCCCTTCCTGACGCCGTAAAAGAAGGTAAATGCAGGAACTCTGTGGCAAGCGGATGGTTTCCCATTGCCAGTCACCAAATAGACCTGACTCTGTCTCCGGGCGAAGAAAAAGAATTCATCTTCCTGCTCGGCTACTGCGAAAACCCTAATGACCGGAAATGGGAAGCTCCCAATGTAATCTGCAAGGCTCCCGCACATGCCCTTATGGATCGTTTCCTCACCTCCAAACAGGTGGAAAAAGCCCTGGAACAGCTCCACGGCTACTGGGATGGACTTCTCTCCAGATTTACCGTAAACAGCGAAAATATCCATGTGAACCGCATGGCAAATACCTGGAACCAGTACCAGTGTATGATCACCTTTAACATGTCCCGCTCCGCCTCCTATTATGAATCAGGCACCGGCAGAGGCATGGGCTTCAGGGATTCCTGCCAGGATCTGCTGGGCTTCGTGCATCTAATTCCCGAACGTGCCCGGGAGCGTATCCTGGATATTGCAGCTACGCAGTTTGAAGACGGCAGCGCATACCACCAGTATCAGCCTCTCACCAAAAAGGGCAACCTGGACGTAGGCAGCGGCTTTAATGACGATCCGTTATGGCTGATTGCGGCAGTATCTGCTTATCTGAAGGAAACCGGGGATTTCTCCATTCTTGAAGAAAGCGTTCCCTTTGATAATTGCGCGGAAAAGGCACAGACGCTGTTTGAGCACCTGCACCGTTCCTTCACCTATACCTGCACCCATCTGGGACCCCACAGGCTTCCGCTCATCGGACGTGCGGACTGGAATGACTGCCTGAATCTGAACTGTTTTTCTGAAGAACCGGGAGAATCCTTCCAGACTACAGGTCCTTCCGAAGGGCCCGTGGCAGAATCCGTATTTATCGCCGGCATGTTCGTGAAATACGGCACGGAATTTGCAGATATCTGCGCACGCTGCGGCAGGACTGATCTGGAAGGAGAAGCCCGTCAGGCCGTTCAGGACATGTACAAAGCGGTTCTGAAGGATGGCTGGGATGGCGAATGGTTCCTGCGGGCCTATGACGCAAATTCAAAAAAGATAGGCTCCAAAGAGTGTGAGGAGGGCCAAATCTTTATTGAGCCACAGGGCTTCTGCGTCATCGCCGGAATCGGCGTCAAAGAGGGACTGGCTGAAAAGGCTCTGGATTCCGTAAAGGAGAAGCTGGATACAAAATATGGTATCATGCTGCTGCAGCCTGCTTACACCCATTATTACCTGAACCTTGGGGAAATCTCCTCCTATCCGCCAGGATATAAGGAAAACGCAGGTATTTTCTGCCACAACAATCCCTGGATCTCCATCGCAGAAACAGTGATCGGGCGGGGCAGCCGGGCATTTGAAATCTACTGCAAGACCTGCCCGTCTTATCTGGAGGACATCAGCGAGATTCACCGGACGGAGCCTTACGTTTACTCCCAGATGATCGCCGGAGCAGACGCTTACTATCACGGCGAGGCCAAAAACAGTTGGCTTACAGGCACCGCCGCCTGGACCTTTGTAAACCTGTCCCAGGCAATCCTGGGAATCCGGCCCACCTATGAGGGGCTCAGCATTGATCCCTGCGTTCCGGATGATTTCGGTGATTTCACGGTCACCAGGAAATTCCGCGGCTGCGTATATTACATTACGGTTAAAAAACCCGCCGGCGTAGAAAAGGGTGTGGTTAAAATGGATGTGGATGGACAGGAGGTCCATGGCACTGTTATTCCCGTCACAGAAGGAAAAAAGGAATATCACGTTACCGTATATATGGGATAAAGGATATCCGGTTTTACACAGACCTTTTTTCTTTTTCCGGATTAACCTCTGCAATAATGGAGAGAATGTACATCAAAGAAGAATAAAGCATAGAGAAGGATAAAAGCATGAATGTCTTCGATATTTTAGGTCCTGTTATGATCGGCCCCTCCAGTTCCCATACAGCCGGTGCGGCACGTATCGGACTGATCACCAGGGCTTTGCTCGGAAAGCCTCCCGTCAAAGCACAGATTCTTCTGCATGGCTCTTTCGCAAAAACCTATAAGGGTCACGGAACAGATAAGGCTATGATAGCCGGAATACTGGGCATGAAAACAGATGATGAGCGGATTCGTTTTTCCCCTGAGGTCGCTGCGCAAGAAGGACTTGCCGTTGAAATCATTACCGGAGAACTGGAGGGAGCTCACCCCAATACCGCAGAAATCACCCTGGCTGACTGCGATGGCGGCCAGGTAAGTCTCCGCGGCAGCAGTATTGGAGGAGGAAATATACAAATTACACGCATAAACGGAATGGAAGTTTCTCTGACAGGCCGGCACACCACCCTGATCGTGCTCCATCGCGATGCGCCTGGAACCATTGCCGCAGTTACAGAAATTATGGCCGAACACAACGTCAACATCTGTAACTTTTGCCTCTCACGCAAGACCAAAGGCGGCCAGGCTGTAATGACCATTGAAATGGATGGGAGCTTTGGTCCGGAATTAAATGAAAAAACCAGGAAATTACCCAATATTTATTCCAGCACTATGCTGCAGCCTATATAAACGCAGGTCTATTGCCACAGCGCATGACAGAACATATTACGACTATTTTATCAGGAGGAACTCCAATGGAATTGAATTATTATTCTATTTCAGATTTGTTGAACGCTGCTTCAGAAGCCGGCTGCCGGCTTTCTTCACTTGTTCTTTCTCAACAGGCAGACCAAATGGAAACTTCAGAGGAAGAAGTGTATCAAAAAATGAAGGAAAATTATGAGGTCATGGCTGCCTGTATCAATCCCGGCTGTGATCCGGAGCTTCGAAGCACCAGCGGTCTGACCGGAGGAGATGCCTATAAAATGCGTACCGCAGTGGAAAACGGCAAAAATCTGACCGGTTCACTTTTTGGCGGCGCCTTATACCGGGCACTCGCCGTATCCGAATTGAATGCTGCTATGGGCCGTATCGTGGCGGCCCCCACCGCAGGAAGCTGCGGCATTGTACCGGCTGCAGTACTGACCATGCAGGAAGAGCGGAAACTTCCCGAAAAGGAATGCGTAATGGCCCTGTTCACAGCATCCGCCGTAGGTATGGTCATCGCTAATAATGCTTCTCTGGCCGGCGCCCAGGGCGGTTGTCAGGCTGAATGCGGTTCGGCCTCTGCCATGGCCGCTGCTGCAATTGTAGAGCTGGCCGGCGGTACACCGGAAATGACAGACTCCGCCATCGCAATTGCTATCAAAAATATTTTGGGGCTGGTCTGTGATCCCGTAGCCGGTCTTGTTGAAATTCCATGTATCAAACGAAACGCTTCCGGCGTTGCCGGTGCTTTTGTTGCAGCAGAGCTGGCTCTCGCAGGAATCAAAAGTGCCATTCCTGCTGATGAGGTTATCTGGACAATGAAAAAGGTCGGTGACGTAATGCCCGCTGCTTTAAAAGAAACTGCTGAGGGAGGTCTGGCTGCTACACCGACAGGAAAGAGACTCCACGAGCAGGTTTTTGGCTCCGGTGAAGTCACCCGATGCAGCGGCTGCTCCGGATGTAAATAAAAGAAAAGCCAGATTACGCCGGCGCAAAATCCGGGGAAAGGAAATGGATATGGAGACAATCATTGCAGCATGTATATCTGCGGCAGCAACCATTCCGCTCTTCTGTAGCACACAATGAAGCATTCTTATTCAAAGGAACAAAGCGAGCTGCTCACACACGGTCGGGATTGGATTATAAGAAAATGGTGTTAATACAAAAATCGTTATATATAGATGATGCTCCTGCTGTTGTTGATTCAGATGAATATTCGATGGTAATTGATAATATCGAAAGAATTGTGAGGGAATCAAACCCTTACATAGAAGATTATGTTAAACATATAACTGGTTCTGCACCATTACACCAGCGAGAGTTTTCCAGAAAATATAAATTTTCTACGCTTCCATATTTCCATGATATACTTGGATTACCGGATTAAGGCTGGTTGAACCTTATCGGTTCAGCTCGCTTTTTTGATGCTTCATTAAATTCCAAATCCACTTTACTATTATTGTCTGATTAATGAATTGTGCCTTGGCGGCACAAACGGGGAAACAATCGCCCTGCTTAAAGCAGCTTGTAAAGGACTATTACAACTCTGAAATTGTCTATGTACTGTTTGAATATGAATTCATAAAGTAAATATGAACGGGCAGGGTTTCAACACCTTGCCCGTTTTTCTCGGGAGTGTGAAAATTTGGTCTCATTGTCTACTTAACGGGTAGCACACCACATCAGCGCGGCAGCCCCCCTTTCTCTTACTCACTTATCTTCAGATCTATGATCGTATAAATCAAAAAACAGTATATGGGATATTCATCAACTCTGCAATTTTCTTGAACAATCCTGCATTGTGTCCTACAGAAAGTGCAAGATGATGTGTCGGCGCTTCCGCAAACCACTTGTCCATATACTCTGCCGGCTTATCAGCGAAGCGAATGTGTGTGGAAGTATTTCCATTCAACAGAATTGGTGCATCGATTGCTTCTCCCTCACTGATGTTAAATTTCAGCTTTCCATTGCCAGTCTGTGTAACACCAAGTGTTGTAACTGCTCCTGGACGAACCTTCGCTTCCACGGACACACCGCTTCCACGTTTACCATGATAAACTCCCATTCCTCTCAAAATCGGTTTGCCTTTGGAAATGGCAAAGTGGAACGGGCCATCATGTCCCAGAATCATTGTGTCACGATTAAAATCTGCTGCAACAATTTCACAAAAGCTTCCACCAGTACCACAAATGTCTGCAATTTTCATTGCAAGCGCCGTTTTAATGTCTCCTTCACCTGAGCAGGCAATTCCCTGTGCGTTCAGCAATGAGAATCCAACTATAAATCCACTCTGCACTTCTTCAAAATGATCATCCCGGCCATGATAATAGTAAGAAACACTATCCAGATTACGTTCCAAAACCATTTTTTCCTGTGCAACAGCGACTTTTGCAGACCAGATCATCTGGTCCTCTGTTGGTTTCTTTGCAATTGGATCCGACGGAGAATCACCTGAAATATCAAAAAAGCTTTCAATCTGGTCTAATTTCTTTTTAACTTCTTCATCAGTTACGGATCTCAAAAATGTATCCAAATCACTCATCTCGAGAATTTCCACATCTAATCCCGTCTGCGCCTGCAGCATAGTCAAATCACTGTACATATCCAGCATTCCACTATAATAACCACCCAAAAATCCAAATCGAGCATGCTGCAATGTACGCTTCACACCTGCTGCCATGCACCATTCCCCAATTTCCTTCCATGCCTTGATTGTCTCCGGACGATGATATGTCACCTCGTCTGCTTTCGCAAATGTCGGTGTTTCATGCAAACCAAGTAACCCATTTACAGCACGGAAAGTAATTCCTGCACGATTAAATGCATTCGAAATTTCCGGAATTGAGCAACTCACACACTGCGCCAGCCAACGGTCTGTTCCCGTTGTTTCATAGGACATTTCCGGTGTTGGTTGAAGATTCAAGATAATAACCGGCGCTTTATTTACCTGATGCACCGGAAGCACACAGGAACTGGTGTAGTAAGTTGCCGCATGAGAAAAGATTATATCTACATTTTTCTCATTGAAATATTCTCCAGCTTCTCTTCCCTTGTCTTCCGTGTCAACAAGTCCAAAATTATAAACTTCCCCAAATTCTCCCAGCCGCTTTGCAATAAAAGCATTATACTCCATGAGACAGTCACGTAATCCTGCAAACTGATCCCAATATGTACGAAGTCCTGCACTATAAAGACCAATACGCGCTTTTTTCGGTTCTTTTAATTTTGATAATATACTCATTAGTTTCTCCTCCCTGAAATAATAATTATTTTTTGCTTTACATACAAGACACTTCTTCCTCTTGCGTTTGATTGTATTATAATATATAATCGTAACAAAATCATCATATTATATTGACATAAAATAACAGTATCTTGCTGTATTGTTTTAGGAGGAACTATTATGAACAAAGACGTATCAAAGCCCTATGTTGAACGATATAACTGCGCCTGGAGTCAAGATTCCATACGCTATATAAACACTCCTACGCCAATAGCCAGACAGTCCTTTTTCTATGTTCAGGAAGCAGGGTATTTTTATACATTGCCACCCTATTTCACAGAACGAGCGAATCTAAGCAGTTTTCTTATCATTTATACACTATCCGGCCGGGGAATTCTGAATTATATGGGAAAGGAATATTCGGCAAAACCTCAAACCGCTTTGTTTATCAATTGTATGGAATATCACGAATACCATTGTGAGTCTCATAATAACTGGGAGTTTCTCTGGGTCCATTTTTATGGAAGCACCGCAAATGGTTATTACAAAGAATTCCTGAATAACGGATTCCACCCTGTCATGATATCTGACTCCCATACCATGGAACAAAACCTTCGAAACATTTTAAAGCTTACCCAGCAAAAAACAATTCATTCCGAGATTATGATTTCCAGCATGCTATTGCAGGCCATCGCACAGTTATTTATTTTTGATACCAACGCCAATGATAATAATTTCCACATTCCTTCTCATATAAACACTGCCGTTAATGTTATTGAAACACACTATCAGGAGCCACTATCACTGGACGATCTGGCGGCACAGGCCTGTATCAGCAAATACTACCTTTCCCGGGAATTCAAACGTTACACAGGAACCAGTCCAAATGAATACTTAATTTTAACCAGGTTAAACCATGCCAAGGAGCTTTTAAAGGATTCTGAATACTCCGTAGATAAAATAGCGTTTCTATGCGGTTTTAATCATGTCAGCCACTTTATAAATATTTTTAAAAAACACGAAAAAACAACTCCGCTCCACTTCCGAAAGAAGTGGAGCGAATAATTCAACCAAACATTAATCTAAATGAAATACCTTCTGCAAATCAACACATACCGGGCTGTTATCTGGATTTGTCTCCATAATATCAGCCATAAAATCCCACCATTTACGATTTATAGCTGTATCTGCGCTTTTTGCCCATAAAGCTTCATCTTCTATTTCAATATATCCAATAAGTGTAAGTGTTTCTTTGTCAAGAAAAATTGTATAATTCTTTCCGCCGTATTCATGAATCATATCTTTCATTTCAGGCCACAACTGATTATGACGAATTTCATATTCCTTTTCCTGACCCGGATATAAATTCATTTTAAATCCTTTAATCATACCTTCATCTCCTTATTCAACAGATATCGGCACGCATAGCTTCACACCACCTGCCATGTTGTTGAAGCACCTTCTCCTCATATAAATTGAGACGGGGCACAGGCTCCGCCTCAATTTATGAAATATCTCTTTTAGTCAAAGCCGTTGTTTATATTAGTATACTTCTTTCCACTCTTCGATATTGGAAGGATCGAATTTGAACGGTGCGCCAAGGATAATTTCTGTACCACCATCAGCAGCTTCAACTACTTCGTAATCTCCAAGTTCTCCAGCTGTAAAAGTATCGCCAACTGTACCAGTGATTTCCTCGTTAACCAGTGCAATAGATGTATAAGCGCCAAGACGACCTACATCGATTGGATTCCACAGGAACATATATGGGCAAGAATGAGCATCATCATCACCAATGTACTCAGCCATTTCAGACGGAAGTCCAAGACCAGTTAATTTAACTGGAGAAGCTGCATCCTGAAGAACTTTTGCAGCAGCTGCAATACCAACTGTTGTCGGAGCACATACAACTTTCAGATCCGGATATTTCTCAAGAAGGGCCAGAGTCTGGTCTGTAGATTTCTGAGGTTCATCATCACCGTAAGCAACTTCTACAAGTTCAAGTCCTGCGTATTTTTCATCGCTTTCCTGAAGAGTCTTCATTGCATCGATCCAAGCATTCTGGTTAGCTGCCTGAGATGTTGCGGAAAGAATTGCATACTGTCCTTCGCCACCAGCAAGGTCAAGAATAGCATCCATCAGAGCCTGTCCGATTTCAGCAGTACCAGCCTGGTTTATAAATGTAGCGCGGCTGTCCGGATTAACTTTGGAGTCGAGACAAGAAACTTTAATCCCTTCAGCCATAGCATCTTCCAAAGCTGCCTGAAGAGCATTTTCGTCGTTACCAGCGATACAGATTGCATCAACACCCTGAGAAATCAGAGACTGAATAACGGAAATCTGAGCGTCGGCTGTAGCAGATTCCGGATGTTTTACGATAGCTTCGCCGCCTTCTGCGGTGATAACTTCTTCAAATCCCTGTGCTTCTTTCTCGTTATACGGGTTACCTGCAGATTTTGTTACAACTGCGATTTTTTTGCCATCTGCTGTTCCAGCAAATGCTGTCGTTGCACCAGCAACAACCATCGTTGCGCAAAGGATTGCACTAACAACTTTTTTGTTCATGTTTTGTTCCTCCCTTTGGAATAAGATAGTTTATACTTTAACGCGTCCTGCGTAAGTATCTGCTATTTTTTTGTTCTCATTATTTTTATCTGAGCCACTACATTTGGCAATGCAACTGCACATACCAGAAGAACACCGAGAATCAAAAGTATAAGCTGCGGATTCATATTAATCTGTCCAAGCCCCATTCTAAGACATACAATGATAAACGCAGAGATAATACCACCAATCAAATTTCCTTTTCCGCCAGTAGATGAAATACCGCCAAACACTGCCATAGCAATCGCATCCATCTCGAATCCATTAGCGGTAGTTGTATTTGCGCCATAAGAAGATGAAACCATAAACAATGCACACAAACCGGCCATAAAGCCCATGACTGTATAAATTAACAGACGAATCCTTCTCACATGTACTCCTGAATAATAAGCTGTCAGCCTATTAGTACCCATTGCATATACCCGTCTTCCAAATGTGGTTTTTCCTAACACAAGTGTAAATATTACTGCTAAGATAATCACCAGAAAGAAAATATACGGAACCGGACCAACCTTTCCGGCAAGCATTCGAAAACCATCTGCCCTGGCCAGAGAAACAGATCCTCCGCTTCCAAGTGCGATCTCAGCAATACCACGGAAAATAATCTGTGTGGCCAATGTAACAATCATAGGCGGCAGTTCTTCAAATGTTGTAAGAACCATTCCATTCACAAACCCACATGCAGTTCCAACGAGAAGTCCCACAAGAATGACTGCTATGAACGGTATCCCACCATTGCACGCCATACAGCTTACCGTTGCCGAAAGACACACAATAGAACCAACAGAAATATCAATCTCACCAAGAACAAGAACATATGCCATCGGTAATAACAAAAATACTTCTGCTAAATATTTAGGCATCTCACGAAGTACATTTTTCAGATTATATACTTCAGAAATATTAACGCAAAAGATATTAACCAGAATGAAAAGGACAACTAAGATGCCTTCCCAACTGAAGATTGTCTTTTTTATAGCATTTTCCGGAACTGCGGATATACTTCTACCTGATTTTCCCGCCATGATTACATCTCCCTTCCTTTCAATGCATTCTGATCCATAATGCGCTGCATCACAACGTTCACAACTACAACAACCAGAATAATAACACCTTTAATTGTATTCTGATAAATAGAATCAAACCCAATAATCGAAAGAGCTTTTGTAATGGATGCAAGCATCCAGGATCCCAAAAGAACTCCCAATACAGTACCACGGCCGCCGCTCATACTCACGCCACCAATAACACAGGCAGCTATAACATCCATTTCTTTTGTCAGCTGCATATTAGGCTGTGCTGATGCATAGACAGATACAGACAATGCTCCGCCCAGTCCGCTCAAAAATCCCATAACAGTATAAACAAGAAATTTAATATTCTTTACATTAATACCTGACACTTCTGCGGCTGTTGCATTGCTTCCTACAGCATATATCTTACGCCCTATCCGAGTCCATTTCATGACAATAAAGAAAACAATATAGCAAATAACTGTAACCCAGACAACCTTGTCCAGACCAAGGAATTTCTGTAAAGCAAACTCCTTGAATTCTCCAAGTGTATCTGCTCCTGCCCATTCACTATTTCCAACGATGTACGCTAAAGCACGATAGATATACATGAATCCCATAGTTGCAATAATCGGAGGAACATCTGCTCTTGAAATCACAAAACCAATCAAAGCTCCGCAGACCGTTCCGATTGCAATTGCAATTACAAAACTTAAAAGTGTATTGCTGATATAATTATACTTCAGAAGCATTCCGATCGACATACCTGAAAAAGCGACTGTGGACATAATAGAAATATCAATACCACCAACCAGCATAACACCTAACATTCCCAATGACATAATCATTGTTACTGCGTAGTTTTTCAGCATATCCATAACAGAATTCACGCTGACAAATGACGGACTCTTAATTCCAACCACTACATAAAGCAGCATGAGAATAATCATCAATAAAGCCTCACGAGAGCCTGTAATTTTCTTTATCAAAGATTTTTTTTTCATTTATTTGGCCCCCTCTCTGGTACTTTTTTCCATTGCCAGTTCCAGAATCGCTTCCTGAGTCGCCTCATCTCTGGAAAGTTCACCTGTTTTACGTCCGTTGCACATTACAATGATTCTGTCTGCCATACCGAGAATCTCCGGCATTTCAGATGAAATCAGAATAATCGCATATCCTTTCAACGCAAGCTCGCCCATAATTGCATAAATTTCAGCTTTGGCACCTACATCAACCCCCTTGGTCGGTTCATCCATGATAACAACTTTCATTTCCTGACTCAACGCTTTAGCAACAACTACCTTCTGCTGGTTACCGCCAGACAAAGAACTTGCAGGCTGAAAAATATCCACCGCTTTTGTATCTACTTCCTCCAAGAGATTTTTGGCAAGTTCACGTTCTCTCTTCTCATCATTAAAACCAGCTTTCGCATACTTGCTAATAGTCGGGAGAGTCACATTTCTTCCCAGACCCCAGCCCATGATCAGCCCCTCTTTCTGACGATCCTCTGGAAGAAGAATAATACCTTTTTCCATAGCGTCAGACGGTTGTTTAATATGTACTTCCTGACCTTCCAGATATACTTTACCTGAATCAGGCCTTGTAATTCCGCAGAATGCTTCCACAACTTCTGTACGTCCTGCGCCTACCAGACCGGTAAGTCCAAGAATCTCTCCCGCAAAAACATTGAAAGAGACATTTTGGAAATAACCAATTCTGGAAAGACCTTCGATGCGGAGCATCTCCTGCCCCAGCTTCACTTCCGGTTTCGGAAACAGGTCTGTGATCTCCCGACCAACCATGGCCTTAATCAGGTCTGCATTTGTGATTCCATTAACATCGTAAGTGCCGATATACTGAGAATCACGAAATACGGTAACTCTGGATGCCAGACGATACATATCTTCAAAACGATGGGAAATGAAGATGATGGAAACGCATTCCTCTTTCAGTTTGTCCACCAATGTATAAAGCTTTTCAGACTCTGATCTGGTCAGACAGGCTGTCGGCTCATCCAGGATGATAATCTTCGCATTTGTAGACATTGCTTTTGCAATTTCTACCATCTGCTGCTGGGCAACACTCAAAGTTCCCATTTCTGCAGTAGAATCAAAATCTGCGTCCAGCTGTGCCAGAAGCTTATTTGCTTCTGCATTCATTGTTTTCCAATGAATCATGCCATGCTTGATGATTTCATGACCTATAAAAATATTCTCTGCAACAGTCAGATCAGGATAAGATGTCGGATGCTGATATACAGCCGCAATACCTGCCGCCTGCGCATCTTTCGTTCCTCTGAATTCTACTTTCTGACCATTTAGGAACATCTCGCCTTCTTCTGCCTTATGTACGCCAGTGATTACTTTGATAAAGGTAGATTTACCAGCGCCATTCTCGCCCATCAGAGCATGAACTTCACCGGGTTTTAACTGAAATTGTACATTATTCAGCGCTTTTACACCCGGAAAAATCTTGGTAATGCCTTTTAGCTCAAGAACAAATTCAGACACAGCTCTTTCCTCCTTTTTTCCTAGTATATTATCATAATATCATGCCTCCACAAATTTACGAAATGGGAAAATATTCAGATTCAGGGTAATATTTTACTGTAAAATATGATATACTTTTCTTATGATATCAGCCGTGGTCTATATCTTATCCTCACACGGTGTCTACAGGAGAAAAAAATATGAAACTACTGATTGTCGATGATGAAGAACTGACCCGCACCGGACTCATTTCTTCCCTGGATTGGATGTCTCTTGGCATCCGGGAAATCTATCAGGCCGATGACGGCATCAACGGTCTTTCCATAGCAAGACTTTACCATCCGGAAATCATTCTCTGCGATGTCCGCATGCCCCGAATGGATGGCATCACCATGCTGGAACAATTGGAAAAAGAACTGCCGGACACAATTCCCGTCTTCATGAGTGGATATTCCGATAAAGAGTATTTGAAAGCTGCCATTCGATTAAAAGCCGTGACATATATCGAAAAGCCGCTGGATCCGGAAGAAGTCCGGGAAGCTATCAAAGAAGCACAGGAATTATACATACAGAAAGCGCGCTCCCGTCGGGCGGAAACCATGCATTCCATGGAAAATGTTTCCAGGCTTGCGCTGCTTCTGACCTCTGCTTACGAAGCAAACAAGCATGAAATCCATTCGCTTTTACAGGAAACATGCCTTCCTATAGGCAAACAGACTTTTTTTACTGCTTTCGTGGCAAAGCTGGATATAGACCTGGAATTGATTCGCACACAAATCAACCAGATTCGTCAAAAACTTGAGAATTATTTCTCTCCATCTCGATGGAACGTTCTTTTTGCCGAAAAGCGCCATCAGTATCTGGTCTATTTCCTCTATGGCAATCAAAACCCTCCTGCCGCTTTTATCCGAAAATTTGGAGATTATCTCTGTCTTCAGCACAAAGCGCTGGCACGATGCATCATCACCGCCGGGGACATCTGCATGGGGGTTCACCAGGCGTATAGTTCCTATGCCTCTGCTGTAATCCTGCTGCAAAACTGTTTTTTCTACCCTGAAAATACATTTTACACAGCAACGGATATAAACAGCCTGTCTTCACAGGTGTCAGATACCGGACAGACAGCAGATGCTTTACATCATCCAGAGAAACATTTTATCAATCTGCTTTCCGAACATAACAATTACAATTGTATGCAATTTCTGGATACTTTATATCATTTTTACGAAAAAAACCATTACATTCTGACTAATCAGGTCAAGGACACATATTACATGCTGTTTCTGACTCTGGAAAACACTCGGCGCCAACAGAAGATGGTTCCTGCTTCTTCCGGATCTGACAGCATTATGGAAGCCCTGGAAAAATGCTTTACCTTCCAGGATCTTCATAATTCTCTGGTAGAACAGACCCGGTGTTTTTTTGATGATGCCAGAAATTTTGTCCCGGAAAATCCTACCATTCGCATGATCAAAGAATTCATCGAGAAAAATTATGCGAACGAACTATTATCGGTTAAGGACATCAGCGAACATGTGGCATTGTCCACCTCCTACCTGTGTACCTTTTTTAAAAATGAAACTGGCCAGACACTGAACCAGTACCTGACAGAGTATCGGATGGAAAAATCCAAGCAGTTACTGGATAACCCGCGTTACAAAATTGCGGAAATCTCTTCCATGGTAGGTTATAATGATGGCAATTACTTTGGGAAGAGTTTTAAGAAATACACAGGGCTTACCCCTTCTGAATACAGGGAGAAATCACTTTAATGAAAACACTGATATGTAAATTCAATAAGTATTATGGCAATTTGAAACTGCAGACGAAATTCACCAGCGCACTGCTGATTGGAGTAACGGTACCAGTCCTGATGATGGTCATCTTCTTTTATGGAAGATTATATAACATGGTCGTGTCTGATACATTGCGCCAGGAGCAGGATACCTCTGCGAAAACAGCTCCGTTGATTGAAGAGAAAGTGCAAAAGCTCATCGACACCTCCCACACCCTGCGAAGCCATGATTTCTATTCATCGCTTTTTGGCATCTCATCCGAACATTCTTTTGCGGACGTAGCTGCTTCCCAGTCTGCAAAGGAGTTCCAGGAAACGGTAAAAACCACTTTGATGGATGAAGATTTCAAGGCTTTTCGCGTATATATCGACCTTCCCCGGGAAGACTGCGAATTGTTTTCTTCCGAATATACAAAGGATTATTTTTATCCTGCAAGTGTGATCAAAGGCACCTACTGGTACGGTATTTTTCAGGGAAATCATAGCGCAGATCTCTTTTGCCCGCCTTTTTACCTGGGCGAAAAAGAACAACAGCAATGCGGAAATATCGCTTATCTTCACTCTACGGTTCTGAGTTATCACAGCACTCCTGTCAAACTGTATGTGGCGGTCTACAGTTCCAGCGAATCCTTAACCGGTATTTTGAAAGAGAACCTTTCTCTACCCGGAAGTGTTTCCTATATTGTTAATGACCGTGACAACCAGGTGGCCTCTTCCGATGAATCCATCTCCGGTATCTACTGGCTAAGCTATGATACAATCCAGGAATCCTTTATGTCCTCGAACAATTTTATTGAACGAACCATTCTGGAGCAGAAGATTTATGCAGGATTCTACAGCATTACAAATGCCGGGTGGTTTATGGTTACTATCCTGCCCTCCGGACCATTGGTTGCCCAGAGTAACAAGATTATGCTGCAGCTTGGTCTGATGTTTATCGCTTTTTTAATACTTGCAGTTTTTTTCGCTTCGACGCTCTCCAATTCCATCACAAACCGTATTTCGTCTGTCATCCTCCAGATGAATAAAGTTAGGCAGGGTGTCCCCAAACCAATGGAAAACCCTGTTGCTCACGATGAAATCGGTGACCTGATCGACACTTATAATTTTATGACTCAAAAAATGAGCCAGTTGATGGACGAACAGGCGACTGCGGCAGAAGACCTGCGCATCGCGGAATTCAATTCCTTACAGGCACAGATCAACCCTCATTTCCTGTACAACACCATGGACATGATTAACTGGCTGGCACAGCAGGGACGTACCACCGAAATCAGTGACGCCGTGCAGAACCTTTCCAGGTTCTACAAATTGACTCTTAGCAGAAGGCAAAGCATCAGCACGATTGCGCAGGAAGTGGAACACATCACCATTTATGCCCGACTGCAGAATATGCGATTCCATGACAGCATCGAACTCATTACCGATATTCCCGATGAATTAAATGAATACCAGATTCCAAAACTGACTCTGCAGCCTGTAGTAGAAAATGCTATTCTACACGGTATCATGGAAAAGGATACAAAAGTTGGCACCATCGTGCTGACCAGTTGGATGGAGGGTTCTGACATTTTACTTCTGATTTCGGACGACGGTATCGGAATCCCTTCTGAAAAACTGCCTGCGCTCCTCACTGGTACAGGACAAAGCACTTCAGGCGGCACTAATATTGCTGTTTATAATACCCATCGGCGGCTGCAAATTTTATACGGAGAAAACTACGGTCTCTCCTACAACAGTGCCGCAGGCAAAGGAACCGAAGTTTTGATTCGCATTCCTGCCATACATACTGACTAAAAAGCTTCGTATCCTTCCAGATTAAAGGTTTTTGACGTAGGAATTACCATGGATGAACCTGTCCCCTGGAATCTTGGTTCAAATGCAAAATCTCCAATCAGCGCCACCCCGGTTTCCGGCTTCAGCAATTACCCCGGTGTTTTTCAGAGGTACCTCACTTAACGCTTGCTTTCGTGCCGTCTGCACTCTTCGGTGCCGCCAATGGTAGCTGTCTGACAGCCGCCTAATGCGATAGTGTAGACAGCCCCGCAGTTTGAAAGCTGGTTGAAAACTTTCCTCGCCGACATTCCTGACAGTTGCTTTCTTCATCCCCTTGATTTCCCGCTCAGATAACTTTTTTCTGTCATTTAGCTACGTGACCGCCAAACACACCAGAAATACATAATAAGAATATACTTTTCAACTCCTTTTCTTCTGTCATAGCCATTAAAACAAATTATACCGGCCTCTACATAGGTAAATATGGTGCAGTTATGATGTTTTTATTGTTTGGAGACGTGTATGCGGCTCTTAGAATTTGCCCACAGCCTCAGCCTCTATATCTCCACTTTTTTAACATTTTGCCTTTCCAATTTACGATTTAGATAGTTGGATTGTACTATACATTTGCAACATCCGCTTTCCAGTATGATCACTAAAATAGTAAAACACCCCAAAACGATTTTTGATTAGTAATATATACTAATTATCAATACATTTTGGGGTATTTTAAAGTATTTGTTGGTTAAATCACTTGACTAAAATCAAAAATTTATTTGTAGTTTACAATAGAACCAAAATCAGGCTTCAGGGACGCACCGCCTACAAGGCCGCCATCGATGTCAGCCATTGCAAACAGCTCTGCTGCATTGCCTGCATTTACAGAGCCGCCGTACTGAATACGGATAGCTTCTGCAGTATCAGTGTCATAAATCTCCGCAATACAGTCACGGATTCCCTTGCAAACCTCCTGTGCCTGCTCGCTGGTAGCAGTTTTGCCGGTTCCGATTGCCCAGATTGGCTCGTAAGCGATTACAAGAGTTTTCGCCTGCTCAGCAGTTACATTCTGAAGGCCAACCTTCACCTGCTGACGGATCCAATCCATTGTAATTCCCTGCTCTCTCTGCTCAAGAGATTCGCCGCAGCACATAATCGGAGTAATACCGTGTTCCAGTGCTTTCAGAACCTTTTTATTTACATCCTCACTTGTTTCACCGAAGTAATCTCTTCTCTCAGAATGTCCGAGAATGACGTATTTAACACCTGCATCTACCAGCATAGCCGGAGCGATTTCACCTGTGTAAGCACCCTTTTCTTCAAAATACATATTCTCTGCTGCGACTGCGATATTACTTCCCTTGCAGGCTTCTACAACCGGAACGATATCAATTGCAGGAACACCAAATACCACATCCACTTCGTCATTTGCTACAAGTGGTTTTAAGGTTTCTGCTAATTTCACTGCTTCGCTTGGTGTCATGTTCATTTTCCAGTTACCAGCGATGATTTTCTTTCTTGCCATTTTTATATTCTCCTTTTTATTTTGTACTGTAGATATAATAATCTTCAGCTTGTCATGCGCTAAGCTCTGTCTGCGCCTGCGGCTTGCCACTCGCTAAGCTTTTTTGCAGTTCTTCTTACGCCATACATGTTCGCCTCGCACTAAGCTCACACTTCGTTTCTCTCGTGCTCACTAAGAGCGGCGAACTAAGTAAACGCTAAGCTCTGTCTGCGCCTGCGGCTTGCCACTCGCTAAGCTTTTTACTTATCGTTAGCTGCTGCTACACCCGGCAGTTCTTTTCCTTCCAGGAATTCCAGAGAAGCACCGCCGCCTGTAGAAATATGGCTCATCTTGTCACCAAATCCAAGCTGGTTAACTGCTGCTGCGGAATCCCCGCCTCCGATAATCGTTGTCGCATCGGTTTCTGCCAGAGATTTTGCCACGGCGATTGTTCCTTTTGCAAGAATCGGATTTTCGAATACACCCATAGGTCCGTTCCAAACAACAGTTTTAGCTGATTTTACAGCATCTGCATAGAGTTCTGCTGTCTTAGTTCCGATATCCAGACCCATCATATCAGCCGGAACAGCCGCTGCATCTACAACAGACACTTCAATTTCTCCGTCAATAGGATTCGGGAATTCTTTGGCAATCGTGGTATCAACCGGAAGAAGAAGCTTCTTGCCAAGCTTTTCAGCCTTTTCCATCATTTCCCTGCAGTAATCAATCTTGGTATCATCAACCAGAGAAGTACCTACTTCCAGCCCTTTTGCTTTCTGGAAAGTATAAGCCATACCGCCGCCGATAATCAGGGTATCGCATTTTTCCAGAAGATTGGAAATAACGTTTAATTTATCAGCAACCTTAGCACCGCCAAGGATTGCCACGAAAGGTCTTACCGGAGTCTCTACCGCATTACCAAGGAAATCAATTTCCTTCTGCATCAGATATCCAACTGCGCAGGTATCAATAAATTCTGTCACACCCACGTTGGAGCAGTGTGCTCTATGGGCAGTTCCGAATGCATCATTAACAAAAACTTCTGCCAGGGAAGCCAGGTCTTTACTGAAAGCTTCTCCATTTTTCGTTTCTTCTGCACGGTAACGTGTATTCTCAAGAAGAATAATCTCGCCATCCTGCATAGCGTCTGCTGCAGCCTTAACACTGTCATCTACGACTGCCGGACTAGCCACAAATTTTACTTCCTGTCCAAGAAGCTCCGTTAAACGTGCTGCTACAGGTGCCAGAGACAGCTCTGGTTTCGGCTCACCCTTCGGTTTGCCAAGATGAGAGCAAAGAATAATTCTGCCGCCATCTGCTACCAGTTTTTTAATTGTAGGAAGTGCAGCTACCAGACGGTTTTCGTCCGTAATTTTGCCTTCTTTTAACGGTACGTTGAAATCACAGCGAACCAGAACCTTTTTACCGCTTACGTTGATGTCATCAACAGATTTTTTATTTAATCCCATGACTTTATAACCTCCAAAATTTTCTCTGAAATGATAAAAGGGTCCGGCCCTTATCAGACCGGACCCTTACTGAGTCTATACTTCTATCCAGCTTGAATTATGCGTTCAGCAGGCTTCCAAAGTGTTTGATAGTACGAACCATCTGGCTTGTGTAGGAGTTTTCATTATCATACCAGGAAACTACCTGTACCTGTGTTGTACCGTTATCCAACGGAAGAACCATTGTCTGAGTAGCATCAAACAGAGAACCATAGGTCATACCTACGATATCGCTGGAAACGATTTCGTCTTCGTTATATCCGAAGGATTCGTTAGCTGCCGCTTTCATAGCTGCATTGATCTGCTCTTTTGTAACATTTCCTTCAACAACTGCTGTTAAGATAGTTGTAGAACCTGTCGGGGTAGGAACACGCTGAGCAGCGCCGATTAATTTGCCGTTCAGTTCCGGAATAACCAGGCCGATAGCTTTTGCAGCACCTGTGCTGTTCGGAACGATATTCACTGCTGCCGCACGGGATCTTCTCATATCGCCTTTTCTCTGCGGTCCATCAAGTGTCATCTGATCGCCTGTGTAAGCGTGAATCGTACACATGATACCGGTTTTGATCGGTGCACAGTCATTCAGAGCTTTCGCCATTGGAGCTAAGCAGTTTGTTGTACAGGAAGCAGCGGAGATAATCTTGTCTTCTTTTGTCAGACCTGCATGGTTAACATTGTAAACGATGGTGGGAAGGTCGTTTCCGGCCGGAGCGGAAATAATAACATGTTTAGCACCAGCATCAATATGAGCCTGAGCTTTAGCCTTGGAGGTGTAAAATCCTGTACACTCCAGAACTACATCTACGCCGATTTCTCCCCAAGGAAGTTCAGCCGCGTTAGCTTTTGCATAAATTTTGATTTCTTTTCCGTCTACAGTGATGGAATCTTCACCGGCTGAAACTTTGTCACACAGAGCGTATCTTCCCTGAGTAGAGTCATATTTTAATAAGTGAGCGAGCATTTTAGGAGAAGTTAAATCGTTGATTGCTACGATTTCGAAACCCTCTGCTCCAAACATCTGACGGAAAGCCAGACGACCGATACGGCCAAATCCATTGATTGCAACTTTTACTGCCATGATAAATTCCTCCTATGAATTAAATGGTAAATTATGACGCATCCTCAATTGTTAAAGAAACGTCAACCTATTAGGTATTGTACCGAATTTCCCCCGAAAATTCAAGACTATTTTATAAAAAACATCGCAAAAAAGTAAAATATTGGTATAATGAAAGCATAAGCTGTGAACGCAGACTCACAAGGGATGTGTTATCTGCTCGCAGATACAAACTGTTTGCTATTACTACACCACCAAGGAGGTATTCAACATGAGCAGCCAAATTTTATGGGACTGTCACATGCATTCATCTTTTTCCGCTGATTCAGAAGCTCCCATGGAAACTATGATACAGCAAGCTATAGCCCGGGGTCTCGACGGAATCTGTTTCACGGAGCATTTGGACCCGGATTATCCCAGCACCCCGGACAACATTGATTTTTCCCTTGATATAGACAATTATCGGAACACGCTTTTTACGCTGAAGGATAAATACAAAGAAAAACTGAAGATTCATTTCGGTATCGAGCTTGGGCTTCAGCCGCATCTGGAAAGCGTTTTCCGCCATTTAGTAAAAACCCGGCCTTTTGATTTTATTATAGGCTCTTCTCATATCGTACACGGCTATGATCCATATTATCCCGCGTTTTTTAAAAACCGCAGAGAATCCTCCTGCTACATGGAATACTTCGAATCTGTTCTGGAAAATCTTGCATGCTTTTCTGAAATCAATGTCTACGGACATATTGATTATGTTGTACGTTATGGTCCAAACAAAAACCGTGAGTATTCCTATGGCCGATATCAGGACATTCTGGATGAAATTCTGAGAACGCTCATAACGAAAGGCATTGGAATTGAGCTAAATACCGGCGGCTATCACTATGGTCTTGGAGAACCCAACCCATGCACATCTGTAATTAAGCGGTACCGCCAGTTGGGCGGTGAAATCATTACGGTCGGAGCCGATGCCCATGCACCCGAAAAAATTGCCTATGCCTTTGGGAAAGCTGCTGCCATATTAGAAGAATGCGGATTTCGATATTATACCGTATTTGAAGGAGGGAAACCGTATTTTCTGAAGCTGTGACCTTGACTTGACAATTTTCGTTTCCACTTGTAAGATAATAATGAATGTTTTTGTATCACACGGGAAAACCCTTTCCCGTTGTAACATAAAGGAGGAAAAACCATGGCAAAGAAACGCCTGCTGAAAAAGAAAGAGGCAGCCAAAATCGAAACCAGAAAAACCGAACCAATCAGAGTGGAGACAAAAAAAACCGAGCCTGCAAAGGTTGAAACCAGAAAAACCGAACCAATCAGGGTCGAAACCAGAAAAACCGAGCCTGCAAAAATCGCCGCTGCTGACGAGGAAGAAAGCATCTACACTCAGCGTTTCAATCGCCATTTCGATGAGCTGAAATGGCTGTATTGTGAATTATATCAGGATAACCCGTATGTCATGATGCATCTCAATGATCTGACTGCTGAAATGAAAAATTTCTATACGGCAAGAAATAAATTTTTGAAAACTTCTGATATTAAGCGTGCACAGGATCCGAACTGGTATAAACGCAATGACCTGGTAGGCATGATGATGTATGTCAACGCTTTTGCAAAAACTTTAAAAGGCACGGAAGAAAAGCTGGATTATATCCGGGAATGTAATGTTAATTATCTTCACCTGATGCCGCTTCTCTCCTCTCCTAAGGGAAAAAGCGATGGAGGTTATGCAGTAGCTGACTTCCGTAAGGTTCAGGAAGAGCTCGGGACTATGGAAGATTTTGCGGAATTGACCGCCAAATGCCACGAACGCGGCATCAGTGTCTGCCTGGACTTCGTTATGAATCATACTTCTGAAGACCATGAATGGGCAAAACGTGCACGTGCAGGCGAACGGGATTATCAGGATCGCTATTTCTTCTTTGACAGTTATGATGTACCGGCTATGTATGAAAGCACCTGTCCACAGGTGTTTCCCACAACTGCTCCCGGTAATTTTACATGGCTTGACGACATTCACAAACATGTTATGACCACCTTCTATCCATACCAGTGGGATTTGAATTACCGCAACCCCATCGTGCTGAACGAAATGATATTCAATATGCTGTATCTGGCAAACCAGGGGGTTGATATCGTTCGTCTGGATGCCGTACCATACATCTGGAAACAGCTCGGCACCAATTGCCGAAACCTGCCGCAGGTACACACCATTGTCCGCATAATGCGTATGATCTGTGAAATCGTCTGCCCAGGTGTACTTCTTCTCGGAGAGGTAGTCATGGAACCGGCAAAGGTAGTTCCTTATTTCGGAACTGTAGATAAACCAGAATGCCATCTGCTCTATAATGTAACCACTATGGCAAGCACCTGGCACACAGTGGCAACCAGAGATGTTTGCCTCCTGCGCCGCCAGTTGGATATCGTAGCTTCGCTTCCAAGAGAATATACCTTCCAGAACTATCTGCGCTGCCATGATGACATTGGATGGGGCCTGGATTACGATTATCTGAAGAACTTTGCAATTGAAGAGGTTCCGCATAAGAAATACCTCAACGACTTCCTCACAGGAAAATATCCGAATTCCTTCGCACGGGGAGAGCTGTACAATGACGACCCCCGTCTGGGAGACGCAAGACTCTGCGGAACAACTGCTTCCCTCTGCGGAATCGAGCGAGCCGGATTTGAAGGAAATGAAGAAGGTACCGAGCGTGCAATCCGCTACGATCTCACACTCCATGCTTTTATGCTTTCACAGTCCGGTATTCCTGTCATTTACAGCGGCGACGAGATTGGCCAGTTAAACGACTATTCCTACAAGAATGATCCTGAAAAAGCTGCGGATTCCCGCTATCTTCACAGAGGCAGCTTTGACTGGACACTGGCAGAAAACCGGAGAAGGCCGGAAACTGTACAGGGAAGGCTTTTCCCGGCCCTTGACAGGCTGGAACATATCCGTACCTCTCACAGTGTCTTTAATTCAGAGGCCGCACTGCGTACACTGGATACGTGGGATTCCTCTATCCTTGCGTTGGTGCGCGAAAACAAAGAAGAAAAATTCATCGGAATCTACAATTTCAGTGAATACGATAAGATTGCCTGGATCAATGAAGATGATGGAATGTATCTGGATCTTATTTCCGGCCACAGCATGGAAGCAAAGGGTGTGCAGATTCCCGCATTCGGCTGTTTCTGGCTCTGCCGTAAAAAATAAGCACACAAATAACAAAATGGGAGCGTTGCCGCATAAGCAGCAACGCTCTCATTTTGTTTATTTCTGAAGTTTTTCGATGAATGCGGTAAACGGTCCCGGTGTCTCTTTATCCAATGACCTCGCATATATCCGTCTCAGCCATTCTGTGATCACATCAATCAGAACCGGCGAAAATGTCATAAGCAGAAATACCAGAATGATCATGCCGAATTCCAAGGAACCCAGAGCCAGCAGCTTCTGAAGAATAACCGCTGCCGCAAAAAAAACAAACTGCATCCCGTAAATAATCACCTTCCGATATCTGTTTAATGGTGCATATACCGTCTTGAGCGCGGCCATATAGTTCCAGCCGGTCACCAATACACAGGCTGTATTCAGCATATCATTGGAATCGTATACGTTCTGACAAACCAGCATGACCGCAAACACACAGCCGGTAATCGTCACAGCCGCCGGAAACGCATTCATAAATACATGCCTAAGAAAGGTATGATCAATTTTTTCATAGTTATTCTCCTGAGCAAGTAAAAACGTAGGAATTCCCACTGCGCAGGCACTGATCAGCGACATTTGAATTGGCTCAAATGGATATGCCTCTCCAAAGAAAATCGTCAGTAATGAGAGCATAACGGAAAAAATCGTTTTGATCAGAAACATGGACGCAGCCGTTCTGATATTATTCACAACTCTTCTTCCCTGATTCACAATATGCGGCATAGATGCAAAATTAGAATCCAGAAGCACTACATTGGCAATATTTTTGGCAGCATCGCTTCCCTGGGCCATTGCCACGCTGCAGTCCGCCTCTTTCAGCGCCAGGACATCATTCACACCGTCACCGGTCATGGCAACCGTATGGCCCTGTGCCTTTAATGCCTGCACCATAGCCTTTTTCTGCTGAGGTGTCACGCGTCCGAATACACTGCATTCTGCTACAGCGCGTTCCAGCTCCTCCTGGCTTGTAATAGTAGTCGCATCAATATACTGTTCTGCATTTTTTAAGCCTGCTTTTTTGGCAATAGAGGCAACCGTAGCCGGATCATCTCCGGAGATTACTTTCAGATCAACACCCTGACTGTCAAAAAACTTCAGCGTATCCGGCGCTTCCTGTCGAATCACATCTGTCAGAAGAATGCATGCGACCGGCGTCAATTCTTCCGGCAGGCTGCTGTCCTTTGCCTGTATACTGCTGTGTGCCAGCACGAGCACACGCAGCCCCTTTGCCGCATACTCTCTGCACTTTCTTTTCAGTGCTTCCTTTCCCTCCGGGAATAAGAACTGTACAGCTCCAATGAAATAGGTTCCCCGTTTTTCAAAGGAAGCGCCACTGTATTTTCTGTCTGAGGAAAAAGGAATCACATGATTCAAAAGCATGTCTCTCTGAATTGTAAAATGCATCCGAAGCGCCTGCGCCGTCGCGTTTTCGTCCTTCAATGCAGCCATGAGGTTCCCCATAATATGTTCAACCTCTGCCTCATCCGGAGCATCCGCTTCCTCTGAAGGAGCCGGCAATACAGCTTCCGATATATCCTGCTCATCCAAAATACCTGCAGTTTCTTCTGCGGATACTTCAACTGGCTCTGTCGTACTCGTCCGCGTATCTTCCAAATCCTCTTCGGCTGCTTTTATCTGCATCCCTTCCGCATTTCCACTGCCTTCAGACCAGGGTACGATCTGTTCCACACACATTCTGCCTTCTGTAATCGTGCCGGTTTTATCCAAACACAGCGTATCTACCCTCGCCAGCGTTTCAATACAGTACAGCTCCTGTACCAGTGTTTTTTTATTTGCCAGCACCAATGCGCCAAGAGTCAGTGCCACACTGGTCAAAAGAACCAGGCCCTCCGGAATCATACCGAGAACAGCGGCCACCGTACTGACTACAGAATTCTTAAAATTATCGCCCACCAAGTAGTACTGCTTATAAAACAGAAGCATTCCGAGAGGCACAATAATAATACTGATGATCTTCAGAATCGCATTCAAAGAATTTCTAAGTTCCGAATTATGCCGTTTGAATTCCTTCGCCTCACTGGTGATCTGTGATGCATAATTCTCCTTTCCGACATGTACGATCCGGCAGCAGGCCTCACCGGCTGTTACAAAGCTGCCCGAATACAGATCATCTCCTTCACTCTTTGCCAGATTGTCCGCCTCACCGGTCAGAAGTGACTCATTAACTTCCAGGCTTCCTTCCAGAATTATGGCATCTGCCGGCACCTGCTCTCCGGTTTTCAGGTAGATCAGATCATCCAAAACCAGCTCTTCTGTGGAAATCGTCCATTTTTTTCCTTCACGCAAAACCACAGCCTTGCTCTCCGTTAAGATTGCCAGCTTATCAATCGTCTTCTTCGCACGGATTTCCTGAAAAATTCCAATCACCGTATTGATGACGATGATCATCACAAACATGGAATTTTTATAGGAACCCACTAAAAGCACCAGAATCATAAGCACAAGGTTAAGGAAGTTAAAAAACGTCAGTGTATTTTCCTTCACAATCTGCTTATAGGTTCTGGTATTCGGATTCTCGTTGACATTTACCCTGCCTTCTGCAATTCTTTCATTTACCTGCTCATTCGTAAGTCCTGTCATCTTTTCACCACTCATTTTTATTTCATTCTTTTACAGGAGTCTCGATAATGCCTCCTCCGGCAACATGCCCGTCCTGATAAAATACGACTGCCTGTCCGGGTGTAATGGCTCTCTGCGGTTCCAAAAACCGTACCAAAAGCCTGTCATCTCCGGCACGCTGAAGCACAGCCGTCGCACCTCTGTGATTGTAGCGGATTTTGGCAGTCACTTCCATGCCATCCGCAAATTCCGTAACTGACATAGCATTCAAATGACTACAGTAAAGAGCAGAATGAAAGATATCCTCATTTTCTCCGATGACCACCTCGTTTGTTTCCGGACATATCCGAGATACAAAGACAGGATGTCCCATGGCAAGATTCAGTCCTTTTCTCTGACCGATCGTATAATGCGTGATTCCCTGATGCTGCCCCAGGATTTCTCCCTTGGCATTTACATAATTCCCCTTCGGAATCGGAGCATCTGTGTTCTCTTCGATAAATTTTGCATAATCCTTATCCGGAATAAAACAGATTTCCATACTATCCGGCTTTTTCGCTACCGGAATTCCGATACGCTCTGCAATCTCCCGTATCTGATCCTTCGTATACTTCCCCAGAGGCAGCCTGGTCCCGGATAGCTGCTCCTGTGTTAATCCATACAAAGCATAGGTCTGGTCCTTTTCTGCAGTCACAGAACATTTCAAGGCATATCTGCCGTTTGCGAGCTGCTCAACCTGTGCATAATGACCGGTTGCGATCAGCCTGGCACCAAGCTTTTCTCCCTGTTCCATAATTGCCTTCCACTTAATATAACGATTGCAGACCACACAAGGATTCGGCGTTCTGCCGGAAAGATACTCATTTATGAAATAATCGATGATATATTCCTTAAACTCTGAACAAAGGTCTGCCACATAATGTGCAATTCCCAAAAAATCCGCGACCCTTTTTGCGTCTTCTGTCATTTCCTGTTGGCTGCCTGCTGCATTTTCCGGCAGACTTTTCTCCCGGAAATTCACCATAGTGACCCCGATCACTTCATAGCCTTCTTCCTTTAATAGATAAGCAGCCACAGAAGAATCCACGCCTCCGGACAGTCCCACGATTATTTTCTGCTTTTCCATCAATATTCGTCCTCGTCCTCTTCTCCTTCATGAATATCAGACTTTGGCTTTTCCAGACCTTCGATTGTGATTCCATGCTTTTGCGCATAATCCCAGAGGGCTGCATGAATTGCCTCCTCTGCCAGTAAGGAGCAATGCACCTTCACAGGCGGAAGCCCATCAAGGGCTTCCATAACCGCCTTATTGGTAATCTGCATAGCCTCCTCAATCGTTTTTCCCTTTACAAGCTCTGTTGCCATACTGCTGGTAGCCACTGCAGCACCGCATCCAAAGGTCTTAAACCTGCAGTCTCTGATGATATGCGTCCCATCGTCAATATCCAGAAAGATTCTCATGATATCGCCGCACTTTGCATTGCCGACAGTTCCTACTCCGCTTGCATCCTCTATTTCTCCTACATTTCTTGGATTCTGAAAATGATCCATTACTTTTTCACTATACATCTTTTTTTCCTCCTGACAAGTATTTTTCCTATTATTTCATTTTTTTTACAAAATCTTCATATAATGGGGACATATTTCTCAGATTCTGAACGATATCCCTCAATTTATCCACTGTAAAATCAACATCCTCTTTTGTGGTTTCCTCACTTAAAGTCAAACGCAGCGAACCGTGCGCAATCTCATGAGGAAGTCCGATTGCCAAAAGCACATGAGACGGATCCAGGGAACCGGATGTGCATGCGGAACCGCTGGAGCCACAGATTCCATAGCTGTCCAGCATCAGAAGCAAAGATTCTCCCTCAATAAACCGGAAGCTGACATTCACATTATTCGGAAGTCTCTTTACCGGGTCTCCGTTCAGCTTTACATAAGGACTCTCGGTTGTAATCCTCTTTATGAGATGATCCCGAAGCTCACGTTCTTTCTTCGTCCTTTCTTCCATAGACGAGGCAGCCCGCTGTGCCGCAACACCATAACCTACGATTCCAGGTACATTTTCCGTACCTGCACGGCGCTTCCTCTCCTGTGCTCCGCCATGAATAAAGGAACGATTCTTCACTCCCTTACGGATATACAAAAAACCGATTCCCTTCGGGCCGTTAATCTTATGGGCACTGGAGCTTAACATATCGATGCTGCATTCGTCCACATTGATCGGTACCTGACAAAATGCCTGCACTGCATCTGTATGGAACAGAATCCCATGCTCCCTTGCCATCATACCAATTTCTTTGATCGGCTGAACAGACCCGATCTCGTTGTTTGCAAACATTACGGAAATCAGGATTGTTTCCGGTGTGATTGCTTTTTCCAGCTCTTCCAGGCGGATGATTCCGTTTTCGTCTACATCCAGATAAGTAATCCGCGCACCTCTCTGTTTTTCCAGATATTCACAGGTATGCAAGATGGCGTGATGCTCAATCTTTGTTGTAATAATGTGATTTCCCCTATTCTTATATGCTTCAAAAGCCGCCTTCAAGGCCCAGTTGTCAGACTCCGTTCCCCCTGCGGTAAAATAAATCTCCTCTTTTTTTGCTCCGAGAACCGCAGCAATCTGCTCTCTGCTCTTTGTAATCGCTTCTTTACTCTTTCCGGCAAAATCATACACACTGGAAGGGTTTCCATAAAGCTCTGAAAAATACGGCAGCATCGCCTCAACTACCTCGGGAGCTGTTCTGGTCGTTGCTGCATTATCCAAATATATTATTTTTTCCATTTTCTGTCCTCCTGCTCTTGAAAAGCAAATCTTATATTCTTTCTTTTTGTTTTTTCCGGCTCTCCTCTATTAACTGGCTCAGCATTATGGTATCCACTGCCTGTGTAATGCTGTCATTGATACGTTTCCAGACATATTTCGCCACACACAGGTCTGCGCCCTCACAACTGCTTTCCGGCTCATTTCCCGTACATTCCACCGCTTCCAGACTTCCCTCCAGCACACGGAGAACATCACCTACGGAAATTTCCTCTGCCCGTTTCCCAAGCCTGTAGCCGCCGCAGGCGCCCCTGGTGCTCTCCACCAGTCCCGCCCGCTTCATCTTTGCCATAAGCTGTTCCAAATAGCTGACTGAAATGCTCTGCCTGCCCGCAATACTCTGAATGGAGACTGTTTCTGTTTCACTGTGCAGTCCCAGATCAATGAGTGCCCGCAGGCCGTATCGTGCCCTTGTTGACAGTTTCATCCACTCACCTCTTAATTCCTAGTGTTTTCGTCGGATTTCAGGATTAACTTTATCAGAAACAATATGTTCTGTCAAGCCACTTTTATGCATATACTGACAAAAAAGGTACAGGTTGTAAATTATGTCGAAAAAGCACTTTTTAAAAGGAACGCTGATTCTGACCTGCACCGGGCTTATCAGCCGGATGATTGGTTTCTTTTATAGAATATTCCTTTCCCATTCCATTGGTGCACAGGGTCTTGGTCTCTATCAGCTCATCATACCTGTGCAAACTCTGGTTCTGGCAGTCACCACTGCCGGAATCCAAACGGTTATTTCCAGACTTGTGGCATCTCATATGGCACTTGGACGAACCAAAGAAGCCAGGGATTGTTTTATTCTCGGTACGGCCTCAGGTCTATTTCTCTCTTTTATTGCTTCATGGACCTTATATACCAACGCAGACTTTTTTGCCGTGCAGATTCTAAAAGAGCCGCGTACATATTCTCTCATACGCCTTCTATGCTTCAGTCTTCCCTTAAACACACTGCACACATGCATCAACAGCTTTTATTTTGCACAGAAAAAAACAGAAATTCCTTCCGGCATCCAGCTTTTTGAGCAGCTTGTCCGGGTAGGAACCTCCTATCTCCTATATGTAATTTTTCTGTCGGAAGGCAGAGAAATCACTCCGGTTATTGCAATCGGAGGAACACTTGTCAGTGAGGCTGCTGTCGCTTTGGTTTCTCTCCTTTTGATTGGGACCGACTTTCATCACTCCCACTATATTTTCCGAAAAATTTCCCAGCCGTTTCAAAAGCTGCGGAATATTTTTCAATTGGCGCTTCCTCTGACATTGAACCGGCTTCTTCTTACCCTTTTAAACAGTATCGAGGTGGTTCTGATCCCGCAGCAGCTCAGGCTATATGGCCTGAGCGCAGAAGAAGCCTTAAGCATTTACGGTGTTTTTACAGGCATGGCACTGCCGATGATCCTCTTCCCATCAACAGTTACAAACTCCGTTTCTGTTATGCTGATGCCCTCAATTGCAGAGCTTCAGGCACTTGGCTATAAAAAACGTATCCGCTATGTCACATTCCGCACCTGCCTGTACTGCCTGCTGTTAGGCGGGGGATGCTCCCTTGTTTTTTTATTTTTCGGCAAAACCATGGGAATCCTTTTATTTAAGAGCCTGACTGCCGGAATCTATATCCGCACCATGGCGTTTATCTGCCCCTTTTTATATATGAATACAACTCTTACCAGCATCCTGCACGGCCTTGGCAAATCCGGAATCTGCCTGATCAACAATGCAATCGGAATCAGCATCCGTATCGCCTTTGTATTGAATGCAATTCCGCTCCTCGGTATTCGCGGCTACCTGTACGGCATCCTGCTCAGCGAATCTGTCTTAAGTATCCTTCATGTCACGGCTCTTTTGCGCCTGGAACAGATACCGAAGCAGAATTTGCCTATCGACAATTAGAGAAGAATCGTTTATAATAAATGCCGGAAAACAAAGGAATTGCAAAGGAGAAAGAATATGGGATTCGAATTCATTAAGAAATTACCAACACCTGAGGAAATCCGCAACCAATATCCCATTGCTGCAGACATTCAGGCCCTGAAGAAAAAACGCGACCAGGAAATCCGGGATGTCTTTACTGGAAAATCCGATAAATTTCTTGTCATCATCGGACCATGTTCCGCGGACAACGAAGACGCCGTATGCGATTACCTGTGCAGGCTCCGCGCCGTACAGGATAAAATTTCCGACAAGGTTCTGATCATTCCAAGAGTATATACAAATAAACCCCGAACAACAGGAGAGGGCTATAAAGGCATGGTTCATCAGCCGGATCCGGAAAAAAAGCCGAATATGCTTGCCGGACTTGTGGCCATCCGAAAGATGCATATCCGCGCCATTTTGGAGAGTGGTTTTACCTGTGCGGACGAAATGCTTTATCCGGAAAATTATCGTTATCTGTCGGATATTCTCTCCTATGTTGCAGTAGGCGCCCGTTCTGTGGAGGATCAGCAGCACAGGCTGACCGTCAGCGGTATGGATGTTCCTGCAGGAATGAAAAATCCAACCAGCGGTGATTTCAGTGTCATGCTGAACTCCGTAGTGGCCGCACAGGGCGCACACCGCTTTATCTACAGAAGCTGGGAGGTGGAAACCTCCGGAAACGAGCTGGCACATACCATTTTGCGCGGCGCCGTAAACAAGCATGGAGAAGCCATTCCGAATTATCATTACGAAGACCTGCGTCTTCTCTGGGAAAAATACCAGGAAAAGAGTCTGAAGAATCCGGCTGTCATCGTAGATACGAACCATTCCAACTCCAACAAGCAGTATGAACAGCAGGTCCGTATTGCCAAAGAGGTGCTGCACAGCCGTCTGGTTGATCCGCATCTTAGCATGCTTGTAAAAGGACTGATGATTGAAAGCTATATCGAACCCGGAAACCAAAAAATCGGCTGCGACCATATCTATGGCAAATCAATTACAGACGCATGCCTTGGCTGGGAAGAATCTGAGAGGCTTTTGTATACTATTGCGGAAATGTGCTGATATTTCCTGTCAGAACAAAACAGAGTACTTTCCAATGAAACCAGAAAGGACACCAAACAGTCAATAACATGGACTGTTTGGTGTCCTTTTTGTTCCTTTTTCAGTGACGGGGATGTGCTCTCATATAGACATCCCTCATTTTGTTTGCGTTCATACCCAGATAAATCTGTGTCGTGGAAATATCCGAATGTCCCATCATCTCCTGAACGCTTTTCACGTCCGCACCATTCTGAAGCATATGCACCGCAAAAGAATGGCGCAGCGTATGCGGAGTGATATCCTTACAGATACCGGCATTATCCGCATAACTCTTCAACACCTTCCAAAAGCCCTGTCTGCTCATAGCTTTTCCTGAGCAGTTTGTAAATAATGCTGTTTCATTTTCGTCTTTTACAAAAAACCCCCTTGCGTGTTCCATATACCGGATCAGCGCACTTCTGCTTACACTGCCTATCGGAATGATGCGTTCCTTATCATTGTCATGACAGGTCACATAGCCAAGCATCAAATTCACATCTGAGGTGTGCAGATGAATCAGTTCACTGACCCGCATCCCTGTCGCATACAAAAGCTCCAGCATAGCTGTATCGCGCAGGCCCTTCGGTGTTTCCGTATCCGGCTGTTTTAAAAGCTTATCCACTTCCTCTACAGATAAAATTTCCGGTGTCTTTTTTTCCACCCTTGGAGGTTTCAGATTATCGGACGGATCTCTCTGTATTTTCCCCTCTTTATACAGATATTGATATAACGCCCTGATTGATGCAACACTTCTGGAAATTGTAGAAGACGCAAAATGCTTCCGCTCCATCTCATTCATATAACCCTGCAAATCCAACTCTCTGACTTCTTTAAAGTCTTTGATTCCACGGTCATATAAATATACTGTCATTTTCTTTAAGTCCCTCTGATAAGAAACTTCCGTATTATTTGAGGTCTTCTTTGTACTATGCAAATATGCAATAAATTCCCTGATCTCTCTTTCCATTCGCCTTACTTCCTGCTTCTTAGATTGTAGAAGTAATTTATCCTTCAAAAATAATATCTGTATTATACTGTGTATTTGACATAAAATCAAACGCTTTTTTTACACAAATCCTCATAAAATAAGGAATTTCTACTCCAAGCCACCAAATATCGACACATTTATGGTAAACCTCCACCACATCTTGTAAAGAAACTGTTCAAAAAATTTTTAAGCCTTTTATTAACATTTCAGTCACCCACGGATTACAATAGACCTCCAGTAAAATTCCGCCAGCATATGCAAGCCCTGTCAAAAATACCCCTAACATATATTTGCGTATTCTCTGCGGAAAAATCCCACGATTTTTCCATATTTCCACAGACTGTCCATATACCAGGGACATCAGAAAAAATATTGCGGGAAGATAAAGCAGATACTGGGGCAAAAAAAGGCAGACTCCAACAGCACCTCCTGCAAGTCCAAACTGCAGAATGGACAAAGTCAGGATCATACCTATTTCCAGCCCCAAAAACAGTATGCCAAGCACTGCCAGTGGAACTCCGAAAACGGAAAATCCACATAACACGGTCAGCAGAAAATATCCTCCCCGCACACGCAGTACATGCCAAAGATAGCGATTTCCTTCCATGCTCTTATCTGCAAAGGTTCCCAACAGATAAATGGAAGCCGCAGTCTTCTGGTGCCACTCCAACCTCCATATGGTATTTGGAATCAGGACTCCGATCAGAAATCCACTAAAAAACAATATCCATACAGGAAGTACACCCTTTTTGTTAAGTCTTACTCTTTTTTCCATAGCTTCACCCTGTACCAGTTTACGAAGCTATCCCCGGAAATAGAACCAGCTTTCTGTACCATTCAAAAACGGTCCACCCGGCTGTTTTCTCATATGCCCGGCAACGACAAAAGCCGTACGGAAAATATCTTCCGTACGGCTTCTTATATACATTGAATTAAGAACTTCGGTAAGTATCCGTCACCGGGCACTACTTTGCGTAATCCACCGCTCTGCTTTCGCGAATGACATTTACTTTGATCTGGCCCGGATACTCCAACTCTGCTTCGATCTGTTTTGCAATATCTCTTGCCAGAAGAACCATATCCGCATCCGTCACATGCTCCGGTACCACCATAACACGGATTTCCCTGCCTGCCTGAATAGCAAATGACTTATCCACACCTTTGAATTCGTTGGTGATATCTTCCAACTGCTTCAGACGATTGGTATAAGTCTCAAGAGTTTCTCTTCTCGCACCCGGTCTTGCTGCGGAAATTGCATCGGCGGCCTGTACAATACATGCAACCAGGGTCTCCGGTTCCACATCACCGTGATGTGCTGCAACTGCATTGACAACAACTGCAGATTCCTTGTACTTCCTGCAAAGGTCCACGCCAATCTGGATATGGGAGCCTTCCACCTCATGGTCAATGGATTTGCCAATGTCGTGAAGAAGACCGGCACGCTTTGCAACACGTACATCCACACCG
Source organism: uncultured Blautia sp. (assembly GCA_900551075.1). GTDB lineage: Bacteria > Bacillota > Clostridia > Lachnospirales > Lachnospiraceae > Blautia_A. Next base: position 97,269 of record URVB01000001.1, read on the forward strand.
ATTTCTCCGGCCAGAATGCCGGATAACTGTGCCACCTCAATAGAGTGCTTCAGTGCATTCTGTCCATAGCTTGAACGGAATTTCATACGTCCGAGAAGTTTCAAAAGCTCCGGATGAATTCCATGGACGCCAACATCCATAGCTGCGGTCTCTCCTTCTTCGCGAATCCGGGATTCCACTTCCTTCTGTGCTTTTTCAACCATTTCCTCAATTCTTGCAGGATGAATACGTCCATCTACAATCAGCTTCTCCAACGCCACTCTCGCAACTTCACGGCGGATCGGATCAAAGCCTGACAGGACGACAGCTTCCGGAGTATCATCAATAATCAGATCAACTCCCGTCATGGTTTCCAGAGTACGGATATTACGTCCCTCACGGCCGATAATTCTTCCCTTCATTTCGTCACTTGGAAGCTGTACCACAGAAATCGTAGCTTCGGAAACATGATCCACTGCACATTTCTGAATGGCATTGACTACATACTCCTTCGCCTTTTTGCTGGCATCTTCCTTGGCTCTGCTCTCTAATTCCTTATAAAGCCTCGCCACGTCTACTTTGACATCATCCTCTACAGATTTGAGCAACTCTTCTTTTGCCTGTTCGGAGGTCAGACCGGAAACTCGTTCCAGTTCCTGTACTCCCTTCAATTCAAGTTCTTCAACCCGTCTTTCTTTCTTTTGCAAATCAGCAAATCTTGCTGTGCACTCTGCCTCTCGCTTTTCTACTGCTTCTGCCTTCTTATCTACGGATTCCTCTTTTGATAAGACACGTTTTTCATACTTCTGCAGTTCGTTTCTACGTTCCTTGGTTTCTTTCTCCAGTTCGTTTTTGGTTCTGAGAGATTCTTCCTTTACTTCCAATAAAGCTTCTCTTTTTTTAGTTTCAGCCGTTTTCAGAGCTTCATCTATGATGCTTCTTGCTTTTTCTTCTGCCGTTCCGACAACCTCCGCATCTTTCTTTACTTTGTTGTCCACAGCAATCTTGCAAGTAACAGGAACCGCAATAAGCAGTGCGACTACCACAGCGACAATTGCAACAATAATTGTGCTTGCCACAGGAGCACCTCCTTATTTAGTTTTCATTGTACAAATACAACAATACAAGTTTATCTGTTTTTGAGAATTATGTCAAGTTTTTCTAATCATTTGTTTCAATATTTTTCATTCCATCGCAATCTTCATTTCCTCCAATACGGACGAAATATCTCCTGCCCGAAACCCACGGCGGGCAAGATATCCATAAAGTCTGCGCATTTCCTTTTCATTCAGCTTAGAATCCGGTTCATATTTCTTCTCAACCGCCTTACGGATCATTACACGTTCATCCGGTTCCTCCAGCTCCGCGGCCTCCTCCCACGCTTTTAAGGCAGTCTGCCGGTCAATGCCCTTTTGGCTCAGCTCCTGCAGGATGATCTGCTTACTTTTAATGCCCAGCCTATAAGAAATATAGCGCTGGGCATATCCAGCATCATTGATGTAGCCATAGGATTTCACATAATCCATAGCATCCTGAATCGCATCACCGGAAAAGCCTGCCTGTCGCAGACGTTCTCTAAGTCCTTTCTCTGTCCGATCCATATGCTCTAAGAGACGCATAGCCTTCATACGGGCCTTTTTCTGTTCTTCCCTGGCGACTGACATCCTTTACTCCTCTTCTGCTGATGCTTCTTCCTGTACCTCCGGTGAATCGTCCGGAAGAAGATGATAATGGATTCTTACCTTCTTCTCAATTTCGTCGCAGATTTCCGGATGCCCCTTAAGGAAGGTCTTTGCATTTTCACGTCCCTGACCGATTTTTTCCCCGTTGTAGGCATACCATGCCCCGCTCTTACTCACGATAGAACATTCCGCTGCCAAATCCAGAATATCTCCTTCCTTGGAGATACCTGTACCGAACATAATGTCAAATTCTGCCTGCTTAAACGGCGGGGCAACCTTATTCTTCACTACCTTGATACGAGTATGATTTCCTACCATTTCACCACCCTGTTTCAAAGTTTCCACACGTCTGACATCCATACGCACAGATGCGTAAAACTTCAATGCCCGGCCGCCTGTGGTAGTCTCCGGATTGCCGAACATGACTCCGACTTTCTCGCGGAGCTGATTGATAAAAATAACCACACAATTGGATTTGCTGATCACTGCCGTCAATTTACGTAATGCCTGGGACATCAGCCTTGCATGAAGTCCCACATGGCTGTCACCCATATCCCCCTCGATCTCCGCCTTCGGTACCAGAGCGGCTACAGAGTCTACAATGACAATATCCACTGCGCCGGAACGTACCATTGTTTCTGTAATTTCCAATGCCTGCTCCCCGTTATCCGGCTGAGAAATATATAAATTATCAATATCCACGCCAATATTTTTGGCATAGACAGGGTCCAGTGCGTGCTCTGCATCAATGAATCCGGCAATGCCTCCTCTCTTCTGCACCTCTGCCACCATATGTAACGCCACAGTCGTCTTACCGCTGGATTCCGGTCCGTAAATCTCAACAATACGGCCCTTCGGTACACCACCTACTCCAAGTGCAATATCCAGCCCTAAAGAACCGGTTGGTACTGTCTCTACCTGCATATTAGCTCCTGATTCCCCCAATTTCATAACGGAGCCTTTCCCATACTGCTTCTCAATATTTCCAAGCGCTGCCTCCAGCGCCTTCTGCTTCTCTTCACTAATCATTCTCTGTCATTCTCCTTATTTTATGGTAGCGAACCTATGTTCGTGTTTTCTGTTTACATACTATTATAAATCCGGCAAATTGTCAAGCAAAAACACCAACAGAATTCTAAATTATTTTTTATAATTGGCTGACAGACCGGGAGGGATACTGCCAAAGCAATATCCCTCCTGCATACCTGCTATTCTGTTTTCATCAGCCCTGGCTTAAAATGGAACGTACATGATCCACTTCTTCCCTGGTCGCTTTTGCAGCCGGTACATAATATCCCCGCTCTCTGGCAATCTTGTAAATTTCCTCCTGGGACATTTCACACTGATTACGGATCTGCTTTAAGGTTTGTTTCAACTGCGTGTTTTCGGTCTGAGAAATCATTTCTCCATAACGGACCAGCTCTCCGTTAATACCTGCAAGTGTATCTGCTACCATTGCTTTTTCGTTCATTCCTTCCACCTCCTACTGTAAGAACTGCATCAACTGCTGCTTCGTCTGCTGTGCAGACTGTGCGGACTTCTGGAAAAACTGTTTTACTTCCATATCCGTAGCCTTTTGCGCATAGTCCTGCATCTTACAATGAGTGGTGTCGAAACCGCCGATCAGGTGGCGCAGATTCTGTAAATCTAATTCTGAAATTTCCGTCATGATAACTACCTCCTCATATATGATTACAATAGCTAGTATCCCGGAAATCCAAAAAAATATGCATTTCGCCCCCAAATTTGCCAGGCAGGTCTGAGGGCGAATAAACGTTATTTTGTATTCTTATTCAAAAGCAATATTCCGCAGCCGTTTTTTACTCTCCGATCAGCCAGTTATACATTTCCTCATACTGACGGGCAGAATTGTTCCATGAGAAATCCTGTGCCATAGCGCGGTCCACCATCTTATTCCATTCACGCTTTTTATCATAATAAACGCGTTCCGCATTGCGAATGGTATAAAGCATCTCATGCGCATTATAATTGCGGAAGCTGAATCCTGTTCCTGTTCCTTCAAATTCATTGTAGGGTTCTACGGTATCCTTCAAGCCGCCTGTTTCGCGGACGATCGGAAGCGTTCCGTAGCGAAGGCTCATAAGCTGGCTCAATCCGCACGGCTCAAAGAGAGATGGCATCAAAAATGCATCGGACGCTGCATAAATGCGGTGTGACAAAGGCTCATCATAGTAAATCTGTGCAGAAACCTTGCCGTGATATTTCCAGTCAAAATGGCGGAACATGTTCTCATAACGTTCATCACCTGTACCGAGAACTACGATCTGCACTGCATCCTGACACAGCTCATCCATGATATAAGCGATCAAATCAAAGCCCTTCTGATCTGTCAGACGGGAAACAACACCGATCATCATTGCCTTTGGATCCTCTTCCAGGCCAAGATCCTTCTGAAGCTGGATTTTATTTTTTACCTTTTCCTTGCGGAAGGTTATCGCATTGTAGGTCTTTGTGATGTGCGGGTCAGTCTCCGGATTGAATAAATCGTAATCAATGCCGTTCACGATACCGCGCAGGCTGTTTGCACGTGCACACATCAGGCCATCCAGCTTTTCTCCGTAGAACGGAGTTTTAATCTCCTCCGCATACGTATTGCTGACTGTTGTAACTGCATCTGCAAATACAATGCCGCCTTTTAGGAAATTCGCATCTTTATATGCTTCCAGCTTATCAGGCGCAAAGTAATAATCCGATAATCCTGTGATCTCCTGAACTGTTTTTACATCCCATACCCCCTGGAACTTCAGGTTGTGAATAGTCATAACTGTTTTAATGCCCCAGAAGAATTCATTCTGCTGGAATGAATCATGCAGATATACCGGAACAAGCCCCGTCTGCCAGTCATGGCAATGGATCACATCAGGACGGAAACCAATGACGGGAAGCACGGATAACACTGCTTTAGAGAAGAAGGCAAATTTCTCCAAATCCCACGGTGCACTGTCATACGGCTTCGGACCACTGAAATAATACTCATTATCAATAAAATAAAACTGAACGCCTTCATATTCCATCTGCATGATTCCCACATAGCAGTTTTTATAGCCTAAATCCATATAGAAATGCGTAACATACTCCATTTTATCTTTCCACTCCTGCTTCATGCAGGCATATTTCGGCAGAATTACACGGATGTCAAAATAACGTTTATCAAAGCATTTCGGCAATGCTCCGGCTACATCCGCCAAACCTCCTGTTTTAATAAATGGTACTGCCTCTGATGTTGCAAATAAAATATTCTTCATCCGTAATTGCCCCTCCTTAGTGACTTTTGCGTGAGCCCCCACAGCTCTCTTTATTCTTTATTATACCTTAAAAACATTCTATTGGAAAGAGTGATTTTTATATTCTAATCGAATCTTATCCGCAATTAGTGCAATAAATTCCGAATTGGTCGGCTTTCCTTTACCTGTACTCACCGTATAACCGAATAATTCATCTATTGTATCCATTTTCCCCCTGCTCCAGGCAACTTCGATCGCATGGCGAATTGCCCGTTCTACACGGCTGGGTGTTGTCTGATGCTTTTTGGCGATCGTAGGATACAGGATTTTGGTAATCGAATTCAGCATCTCCATATCATTCACAGACAGGATGATTGCATCTCTAAGGTATTGATACCCCTTTATGTGAGCCGGAACTCCGATTTCATGAATCACATTGGTCACATCCGCCTCCAGATTCCCTCCGGAATATGTACCCTGCTCCTCACGAACAGCCTGGCGGCTCACTTCACGCGCCCTTTTTTCCCCTATTCTCCGAATATGCTTGATTCTGTTCAAAAGCATCTGATTGTCAAATGGCTTCAGCATATAATAATCAGCACCCAGGTTAAACGCGTCCTCCGTGATCCGCTCCTGCCCCACCGCGGATACGACGATAAACGCCGGCGTTTTCTTTATGCTGCTGTCATGACTGAATTTTTCCATAACTGACAAACCGTCTACCTTCGGCATAATAATATCCAGAATTACGACATCCGGCTCCTTCTCTTTGATAATATTACATATTTCTTCTCCGTTATGTGCTTTTCCGACCAATGTCAGGTCTTTGTCCTCTTCGATCATTTGACCAAGTATTTCCACCATTTTCTCGTTATCATCTGCAATTGCCACATTTAATTTTTCCATGAGGCTTGTCTCCTCCTAACTTCCATCTAAGATAGCTGTACAAAACAATGGGGCACTTCCAGGTTGCTCTTGCACATCAAAGACATTATAGATGAACAGCGATAGGGAAATCAAGCCGAAACTGGGGGAATTCCCACTATTTCGTTCGTGCGTTTTCGACCTTCAAAAGATATTTTCTTTCAACAAAAAATCATTTTTTTCCTGTTCTTCCATCCTTTTTTCTCAGAATTATTCCCGTTTTTTCCACACAATCCTACATGCAGTTTTTCCGGATAAAAAGGAACCGCCCCAAAACCGCCCTCTCTGCGCAATCTGCAGGCAGTCCCCAAAAGTCTCACAGGCATACCCTAATTTTTACTTTTATCTCCCCCATCCAACACGACCGGATTCTGCAAATTCTGTACAGGAAGAAAATTGCTGTCGTTATAAATCAAGCGGCACCCTCCAGCATCGTTTCTGCAAATATGCCATATCCGGTTGCAGAGTCCTGTACAAATACGTGTGTCACTGCTCCCGCCAGCTTGCCGTTCTGGATAACCGGACTGCCGCTCATACCCTGTACGATGCCTCCGGTGACTTCTAAGAGTCTCTGATCCGTAACTTGAATCACAAAGCTTTTGTTGCTGTCCTCATGATTCATATCGATTTTGGTAATTTCTGCTTCATATTCCTCAACCTGACCGCCGATACAGCAAAGAATGGATGCAGGTCCTACTGTCAGCTCCTGCTTATAAGCAACGGGCATCTGTCTGAGGGAAATATTGTCTGCATTCTCTCCGGTAAAATTACCATAAATACCGTTTTTGCTGTTCGCCGTAATACTTCCTATCACGTTTTTCGGTTCATACCGAATCAGGCCCGACAGCTCTCCCGGATTTCCTTTACTGCCCTTTTGAATTGCAAGAATTTCCGCCTGATATAAAGCTCCCTCATGAATACTCAACAGCTCGCCCGTATCCACATCACTGATTCCATGTCCAAGCGCTCCATAACGGCCCTGTGCGTCTACAAACGTTAATGTACCGATTCCCTGTGTGTCATCCCGCACCCAGATACCAAGCTTATATTTTCCTTCCGCATCTTTAACCGGATTTAAAGATACAGGTATGGTTTCTCCATTCCGTTTCACATCCAATGTCACGGAGCCGCCATCCAGCATGGACAAATCCTCCATAAGCTCTTTTTTATTGGAAATTTTCTGTTCATTGAAAGCTACAATGTAATCTCCCGGCTTTACAATATTTTTGGCTGGCTCCTCCGCAACACCGTTTTCGGAAAGAATTTCCCCCGTATCAATAATCAGAACCCCCTCCGTTTCCATATATATCCCCACTGCACTTCCGCTTACAAAAACCTGTGTGCTGTCCGCAGGCGTGACCTTGATATTCTTAAAAGGAAGAAAACCCATAAGCCTGCAGGGAAGCAAATAGCTGCCCTCACCAGACACGGTTATAGCATCCTCAAAAGTAAGCAGAGGAAACTCCAAAAGCTGTTGTATATCCTTCTCCTGCTCTTCTGACACCCGGATCTCATCCGGTATCTTCCTGTCCAGATAACGATATCCAAGCAGTCCCATAACCAAGAGATCCAGACCTAAACACCATAGTAGAAATTGCCGGTATTTCTTTTTCCTGTCCATTCTGCCACATCCTTTTCTTAAGTATTCATAACAAATAAAGAGAGGATTTCCTCTCAGATAATCCTCCCTTAGTATGCGGTAAAAATATTTATTTCAGTCTTGTATTTTTATGTACCTGTGCCAATTCTTTCATCTCTTTTGCATTTTGCAGAACAGCCGGTGTGATCTTTGCACCTCCAAGCAGTCTTGCCAGCTCACGAACAGAGGCTTCGCCCTCCAAAGGATGAATCTCCGTAATGGTCTCTGTTCCTTTTAAATGCTTTTCGATTTCATAATGTGCATCTGCCATGGCAGCAATCTGCGGCAAATGTGTGATGCAAAGCACCTGATGGTGCGCACCGATAACTGCCATTTTTTCGGAGACCTTCTGGGCAGTCCTCCCGCTGATGCCAGTATCAATCTCATCAAAAATCAATGTTTCAATCTGATCCCGATCAGCCAGAATTGCTTTCAATGCCAGCATGATTCTGGAAAGCTCACCCCCGGAAACAATCTTTCCGAGAGGCTTTAAATTCTCTCCCGGATTCGTAGATATCTCATATTCCACATCATCATATCCATTAGCTGTAAATGCATGTTTTTTATGAAAGTGAATGTCAAAATCCACGTCCGGAAAATTCAGATCCTTAAGTCCTGCAATGATTTTCTTTACTAATTGCTTACTGTATTCTTCCCGAATTTGCGATAATTCATGCGAAACCTGTTCCAATTTTTCTTCAGACTTTGCAAGCTCTGTTTTTAACTTCCGGAAGTTTTCTTCATATCCGGTAAGCTTTTCCAGTTTTTTTTGCTGCTTTTCCTGATATGCAAGAATTCCCTCAATGATCTGTCCATATTTAGCTTTTAAGCCATTCAGAATATCCAGACGCTTCTCTGTCTCATAAAATGTTTCATCATCAAACACCATATCATCCAGATAAGAGGAAAGCTCTCTGTTAAAATCATTGATCAAAGCATCAATTTCCTGAAGCATCCCTTCCATTGACGACAGGTCTGAATCATATTCTGTAACTCTGGACAGCTCGCGAAGTGCCGCGCCTATTATCTCACCGGCGCCCTGACGCTCATCATAGCCAGTCAGACCGTGTACACACTGCAAAGCCTCTGCGATTTTCTTTCCATTGTTTAATTTCCGGTATTGCTTTTCCAGCTCTTCATCTTCTCCGGGAACCAGATGTGCCTGCTCAATTTCCTGAATCTCAAATTCCAAAAAAGCAGTTTCGCGTTTTCTCTGCTCTTCATCCATATCCATTTCTTTTAATGCCTGAATGCATTTGCGATAAACAGCATAAGCTTCTTTTACCCGTTCCCTGGCAGGCAGGATACGGTCTTTTCCATAGGCATCCAAAATTTCCAGTTGCTTATCCGGATACAGCAGAGACTGATGCTCATGCTGTCCATGAATATCCAAAAGACAGGCGGCGGCAGCTTTCATCTGTCCTACTGTGCTGGTCGCCCCGTTAATCTTACTGATGCTTCTGCCATCCATAATCTTACGCGACAAAAGCACCTGTCCCTCCTCCGGCTCAATATCCAGTCTTCGAAGTGCTTCCTCTGCCTTTGGGTCTTTAATCTGAAACAAGAGCTCCACAAGCGCATAGGACGCATTTTCACGAATCATATCTTTTGAGATTTTACCTCCCAAAATCAACTGCATGGAGCCGAGCAAAACAGACTTTCCTGCTCCTGTCTCACCGGTCAGGATATTCAGGCCCTCCGTGAATTCCACCTCTATTTCCTCTATCAACGCAAGATTTTTCACATGCAGATGAACTAACATAAATACCTCCAACCATCAAATGCCGATTATCCGGTTCCGATTACATATCCTTATTTATTCAGAATACCTCGAAGCCTTTGGGCAGCGGTCACTGCCTGCTCCGATGTCCCCGCCGCACACATCACGGTATCATCTCCCGCAATGCTTCCCAGGATTTCTTCCCATTTCATTGCATCCAGAGCTGCAGCTACTCCCATAGCCATGCCCGGTACGGTTTTTATCACAATCATGTTCTGCCCTACATCTATGGAAGTCAGAGCATCGTGAAGAACTCTTGTATATTTATCCCCAAGAACTGCCGATGTATTCTGCAGTATGGCATACCTGGACTTTCCATCCCTGCCTGCCACCTTCGTCATTTTCAGGGCACGGATATCTCTTGAAACCGTTGCCTGCGTCACCTTAAAGCCAGCCTCATTCAGCCTTGCTGCCAGCTCCTCCTGGGTATCAATATCATACTGCTGAATCAATTCCATTATTTTTTCATGTCTTGCTACCTTCACGATACAACCTCCTAGATGTTCCGCATCTTCTGTCTCAGTACCTCTACAAAGCTTAAATGATTCAATTTCAGGATTTTTGTGCTGACTGCGGATTTTCGGATCATAATCCGGTCACCGGTTACCATGGGGATCACCGTATCTCCATCAAAGGACGCCAGCCCCCTTTCCTGATTCTGTCTCCTTCCTTCGCCGATTTCCACTGTGATCACATCCTCTGCAGGAAAAATAATGCTCCTTGTATTCAAAGTATGCGGTGCAATGGGAGTCATCAATGTCATTGCCGCACTCGGTGAAACGATGGGACCCCCGCAGGAAAGGCTGTATCCGGTAGACCCGGTAGGAGTTGATATAATGATGCCATCTGCATTATAGGAATTCAAATACTCCTGATTTACGTAATTTTTGAACCTTACAACACGCAAAGGTCCTTCCCTGCAGATCACAATATCATTCAGGGCGATATCCTGCCCAATCACCTCCCCGTCTCTCGTCACGGTTCCGGTAAGCATCATCCGTTCCTCTACCTCATAATCATCCGTCATAAGCTGGTCCAGCGCAGGATAAATCGACTGCTTATCCACTTCTGCCAAAAATCCCAGATTTCCAAGGTTGATTCCAAGAAGCGGAATTTCCCTATGTACCACATCTCTGGCAGCCTGCAGAAGCGTTCCGTCACCGCCGAGTACGATAATGCACTGCGTTCCCTTTGGAATCAGCTCCGGATTCGTATAATGATACATTCCCTCCAGCTTCACACCCGCCTGCTGCACACGGCACTGTTTTCCATGTTTCCCTAAATATGCAGCAATTCTGTCCGTCATCTCAGAACCGTCATCTTTTATACTGTTCGTTATGATATAAAACTTGTCCATGCCTGTTATTTCCTTAATCCAGTTGTGTATGAGCTTCTTTTACCACAGCCTCCGCATTCTCCTCCATTACCATGGCAACCTCTGTTCCCTCCGGACGTTTCTTCAGATGCAGCAGATATTCAATATTCCCTTCCGGCCCTTTGATCGGAGAAAAAGACAGATGCCACGGCTCCAGAGCGATACTCACGGCATATGCCAGAATCTTTTCAATGACCTCCAGATGTACAGCCGGATCACGAACAACGCCCTTCTTTCCAACCTTCTCTCTCCCTGCCTCAAACTGAGGCTTGATCAGGCAGACAATTTCTCCGTCATCTGTCAACAGATTACGGACAGGCAGAAGCACCTTTGTCAGTGAAATAAAAGAAACGTCTATCGATGAAAATGCTGCCGGTTTTTCTATATGCCCGGGAAGTACATAGCGGATATTGGTTTTTTCCATGCAGACGACACGCGCATCATTACGAAGCCTCCAATCCAACTGGCCGTATCCCACATCAATGGAATAGACCTTTACCGCACCGTTTTGCAGCATACAATCCGTGAAGCCTCCGGTAGAAGCCCCCACATCCATGCATACCTTTCCTTCCAGAGCCACATCAAAATTCCGCATTGCTTTTTCCAGCTTCAAACCTCCGCGGCTGACATAGGGAAGTGTGTTTCCCCTGACCTCGATTTTTACGGTTTCCTGAAACATCGTACCTGCCTTGTCTTCCTTCTGTCCATCCACATACACGTCTCCTGACATGATATATGCTTTTGCTTTCTCTCTGGAAGGGGCAAGTGCACGTTCCACCATCAAAAGATCCAATCGTTTTTTCATGTTAATCCTCATACTCTTCTATCGCACGCAGGATATCCGGTGCCGACAGTCCGATTTTTGCACGCAGGCTGTCCACCCCTCCATGCTCTACAAAACGGTCCCAAATAGCAATGTTCAACACCCGGGATGTGGGATGGCATGCCTCCATATAGGCAGCCACATGCTCACCGAATCCTCCGTTTTTCACATTTTCCTCCACCGTGACAAAAAGTCTGTGTCCCTTGGACAGTTCATCCAGCAGAGCCGTATCCAATGGTTTTACAAATCTTGCATTGACAAATGTAGGCTTTCTTCCATGCGCCTCCAGTTCGCGGCAAACCTGCTCGCACACAGAGGTCATGCTTCCCACAGACAAAACGGCAATCCCGCTGCCATGGAAAAGAATCTCACTTTTTCCATACACAACAGGACTTCTATGCTCCAAAAGCCCCTGATATGCGGTTCCTCTCGGATACCGGATTGCACAGGGTCCGTGGTAAGAAACTGCAAATTTCATCATTTCTCTCAGTTCCCATGCATTCTTCGGGGCAAGCACCTTCACATTCGGCATCATTGTCATATAGGACAGATCAAAACATCCCTGGTGTGTTTCGCCATCTGCTCCGACAAGCCCCGCCCGGTCAATGGCAAAGATCACATGAAGCTTCTGCATACAGACGTCATGGAGCATCTGATCCACGGCTCTCTGCATAAAGGAAGAATAAACCGCAACCACAGGAATCATCCCTCCCAGTGCAAGACCCGCAGCAAAACTCACCGCATGCTCCTCTGCAATTCCTACATCAAAAAATCTCTCCGGATAAGCCTGCCCGAATTTTTTCAGTCCGGTTCCCTCCGGCATGGCCGCAGTGATCCCCACCAATCTGGGTTCCTCTGCACCAAGCCTGCACATCGTTTCCGCAAAAACATCGGTATAGGTCGGCGAGGTTTTTTTCTCCAGGCTTCTGCCTGTTCTGATATCAAAAGGACCTGTCCCGTGAAATCTGTCCGGATGCTGGCTTGCAGGTGCATATCCGCGGCCTTTCTGCGTCAAAACGTGAACGACCACCGGTCCCTCTACGCGTTTCGCCTCATTAAAAAGCTTCATCATCTGGCGCATATTGTGTCCATCCACAGGGCCAAGATAGGTCAGTCCCATATTTTCAAACAGCATTCCGGGAATAAAGAGCTGCTTGATACTGCTCTTGGTCTTCCGTACCGTATCCACGATCTGTGTCCCTACCTTCGGTATTTTCTTCAGACTTTTGGTCACATTCAGCTTCATGCCCGTATAAACCTCTGCCGTTCGCAGAGCACTCAGGTATGTAGACATGCCGCCTACATTTTTGGAAATTGACATATTGTTATCATTAATGATAATAATAAAATTTGTATCCAGCTCCGCCGCATTATTCAATGCCTCATATGCCATGCCGCCTGTCAGGGCACCATCACCAATCACCGAAATCACATGATGCTTTTGTCCCAGCAGGTCTCTTGCCCTGACATATCCAAGCCCTGCAGAAATCGAATTAGAGCTGTGACCTGCATCAAAGGCGTCACAATCGCTCTCCTTACGCTTTGGAAAGCCGCTTAGGCCGCCCTCCCTGCGGAGCGTTTTGAATTCTTCTTTTCTTCCTGTCAGAATTTTGTGTGTGTATGCCTGATGCCCCACATCCCAGATAATCTTATCCTGAGGCAGATCCAGCACATTGTGAAGCGCAAGAGTCAGCTCCACCGCACCCAGATTTGATGCCAAATGACCTCCTGTATGACTTACGGATTCTATTAAAAAGCTTCTGATTTCTTCTGCAAGTGTTGGAAAATCCGCCAATGCAATTTTATGGACATCATTGGGCTTTTTGATCTTTTCCAGAATCATTGGTATCCTTCTTTCACTTTCTGCGGCTGACCAGTTTCTTTATCAGCGTACACAAAAATTCGTTTTTTTGATCCAGCCCTTCCAAAATCCGAATCGCCTCTTCGGAAAGCCGGGCTGCCTGCTGTGACGCTTCCTGAATTCCCAAAAGCGTCACATATGTAATCTTATTGTTTTTCTCATCGCTGCGCACAGGCTTTCCAAGCTCCTCACTGGTACCTGTCACATCCAGGATATCATCCTGAATCTGAAATGCCAGGCCAATATTTCCGGCTGCCTTTTCGATCAGCTCTACCTGTACCTGATCTGCCCCGGCCAGAATCGCCCCTGTCATCATCGATGCCTCTATCAAGGCTGAGGTTTTATGCTTATAAATATAATCCAGCATTTCCTTTGCCAGGGGCTTTCCATCATTTTCCACGTCCACACTCTGGCCTCCGAGCATTCCGTAAATGCCTGTTTTTTTTGCCATCACCCGCACGGCTCTGGGAATACGTCCATCTCCCGGTGCCAGCTCAAAGGCGCCAAGCATCGTCTCATAAGCATAATTCAGAAGTGCCACGCCGCTCAGCACGCCCATTGCCTCTCCATATACCTTATGGGTTGTCAGACGTCCCCTCCGGTAATCATCATTGTCAATTGCCGGAAGGTCATCATGAATCAACGAATGCGTGTGTATCATCTCAATGGCCGCCATAAATGGCTTCGCCAGCCTTTCCTCTCCATGAAACAGACGGCAGGTTTCCATTAACAGCATTGGGCGCAGACGTTTGCCTCCGGCACACATGCTGTAGTTCATTGCTTCTGCCATGGTCCGTGCAAACCCCTCCTCCTTTGGAAGATAATGCCGGATAACCGCTTCTGTTTCTTCTGTTTTTTTTGCTAACTCACTTTGAAAACTCACGTAACGTCCCATCCTCATTCATCTGCAGCATCTTTTTTTCTACTGTATCCAGTTTATCGCTGCAATATTTCAACAATTCCATCCCTTTTTTAAACAAAAGAAAGGATTCTTCCAGGGAAGTCTCCCTGTCCTCCAGTCTTTCTGCCAAGATATCCAGCTCCGTAAAAGCCTGTTCAATGGTCTTCTCCTGCTGCTCTGCTTCCTTAACCGCATTCTTTTCTGCTGTTGTCATAGCTTTCTGTCTTCCCTCCTGACACTGAGCACCTGCGCATCAATGGTTCCGTCTGTAACTGCCACTTCCAGTAAATCGCCGTTCTTCACCTGTTCCGTGCTTGTCACTGCTTTTCCTTCCGCATCCGAAACATAAGAATATCCCTGATTCAGTTTTCGCAGCGGGGATAAACCGGTAAAACGCTCCAGGTAAATGCCAAGCGCATGTCTGTACTCCTGTACCCTGCGCTCCATGGAGGCCTTTATTTGCTCCTCCAGATCAATCAAATACAGGCGGTTTTCACGAAGACGATTCTCAGGATTTAAATACTGCATCCGCACCTGATACTGGCCAAGCCTGCTCCGCTTCAGCTCCAGCTTTCCCCACATGGCACGACGCAGCCGTTCCTCATAAGATACGGCTGCCTCCACAATACTTCTATAATCATCTACGGCAAGCTCCGCTGCCGCCGACGGAGTCGGTGCTCTCAAATCTGCCACAAAATCGGCAATCGTAAAATCTGTTTCATGACCGACTGCAGAGATCACAGGCGTTCTGCAGTCAAAGATCGCCCGTGCCACCTGTTCCTCATTAAACGCCCATAAATCTTCAATAGAACCGCCGCCTCTGCCTACAATGATCACATCTACGCCGGCTTCATCAAGCATCCGGATTCCGCGGACAATGCTTTGGGCAGCACCTTCTCCCTGAACCAGGGCCGGATACAGGATAATCTGAAGATAGGGATTTCTGCGGTAAGAGATGTTCCGAATATCCTGAACAGCCGCCCCTGCGGGAGCAGTCACTACCCCAAGCCGTTTGATAAATTTCGGAATCGGCTGCTTATATTCCCGGGCAAACATCCCCATTTCCTCAAGCTCCTGCTTGAGAGCGAGAAACCGCTCATATAGGGCCCCCGCCCCTTCCAGACTGATTTCCTTTACATAAAGCTGATATCTGCCATCCCGCTCATAGACATCTACGGAGCCGCCTGCTATGATCCGGTCCCCATCCTTCATACGAAAAGAAAGCCCTCTTCTGTGCCCTGCAAACATAACACAGCTTAAGACTCCGGTTTCATCCTTCAGGGAAAAATAAATGTGACCGCTCGTATGATATTTGCAATTGGATACTTCTCCCTTTACATATACTTTCTGCAGGAAAAAATCCTGGGTAAACATATTCTTCACATATCGGTTTACCTGTCCGACCGAATAAACCTTTTTCATTTTTTCTCCGTATCAGGCTCCTGCTTTGTGCTGTTTTTAAAGCTCCGGATAATAATCTTAGCTCTGTGCTCCTGACGTCTTGCAGGCTTAGGGTCTCCCTCGGAATCCTTTCTGCCATTTGCGATCTTGCCGAGAATCCCATTGATAAATGAACCGGAATCCTCACCTCCGAAGCGTTTAGCCAGCTCCACCGCCTCATTAATAGCAACGCCGACCGGAACATCCGAATCAAATTTCATCTCATAAACCGCAAGTCTGAGTGCCGTCAGATCCACACGGCTCATGCGGGATGTCTTCCAGCCCTTACTGTACTCGTTAAGTATTTCATCAATATTGTCCAGGTTTTCCAGCACATGGCTGTATTTTTCCTTTATATATTCCTGGTCTGCTTCCTCCAGTTCTTCCAGACCTTCGAAATACAGAGCCATCTGCTTCGGCATTTCTTCCTCTGAATTAAACTGTGTCATAAACAGCAGCTTAAAAATATGTTCTCTCTGCTCCCGTCTTCCCATAGTTCCTCCCTAATATAGAAAAAAGGAAAGGTTTACTTTCCTTTTTCATTCTCCATATCTACGCTGGCGATGTGGATATTCACATCTGCCACTTCCAGTCCAGTCATGTTCTCAATAGAGGATTTTACCTTTTCCTGAACTGTTTTGCTGACCTCCAGAATGTTCTTGCCGAACTCAATATTCAATGTAAGTTCCACACTAACAACACCTTCCAGAACAGTCACTCTCACACCCTTGGAAAGGTTCTTCATTCCAAGCTTGCCAACCAGCTCGTTGGTAATGTTTCCTGCCATGGATGCAACGCCATCTACTTCCGTTGCCGCAAGTCCTGCAATAATGGTGACTACCTCGTCTGCAATCTGCACATCACCAATACCGCCTACTTCCTGTATTTTATATGTTTTTCTTTTTTCTGCCATGCCAACTCCTCCTAAGGATTCTGTTTCTCATACCGAATCTGCGTTCGTTACCCATATGCATATTATACCAAAACCATATTTAAATTAAAAGGGGTTATTTACTGAATTCCGTCAATATTACATCCGGGTTGCGGTCCAGGGTCATACCGACGCTCCATGCATTTACAAACAGCAGCAGCGGATTTCCCTTCAAATCCGTTACCTTCTTCATATCAGAGGTTCCCGTGATCTTCGCTACATCGACCTCATCCTTATTGGCAATCCAGCGGATATGTTCATAAGGCAGATTTTCCAGACGAATTTCCACATTATATTCATTTTCCAAACGGTATTTCAATACATCGAACTGCAGCACGCCGACCACACCCACAATGATCTCTTCCATACCTGTATTAAATTCCTGGAAAATCTGAATGGCCCCCTCCTGGGCTATCTGATTGATACCCTTGACAAACTGCTTCCTCTTCATAGTATCAAGCTGGCGGACTCTTGCAAAATGCTCCGGTGCAAATGTCGGAATTCCCTCGAAGGCAAATTTCCTTCCGGATGCACAGATGGTATCGCCTATGGAAAAAATACCAGGGTCAAACACACCGATGATATCTCCGGCATATGCCTCATCTACCACATGACGGGCTTCTGCCATCATCTGCTGCGGCTGAAGAAGACGCATTTTCTTATCCCCCTGCACATGATACACCTCCCGGGATGCATCAAACTTGCCGGAGCAGATACGCATAAATGCAATCCTGTCTCTATGGGCTTTGTTCATATTTGCCTGGATTTTGAATACAAAAGCAGAAAAATCATCGGACATCGGATCAATGATACCGGCATCGGATGTACGTGGAAGCGGAGAGGTCGTCATTGCAAGAAAATGCTCCAAAAACGTCTCCACGCCAAAATTCGTCAGTGCGGACCCAAAAAACACAGGGGTCAGATTTCCTGTGTTCACCTGCTCCTGGTCAAAATCTGCACTGGCGCCATCCAACAGTTCTATTTCCTCCATGAGCTGTTCCTTCTGATCCGGATCCACTACCTCGGAAAGCCTGGTATCCTCAATATCGATCTCCTCAATGATTCCCTCCTTTGTTCCTTTCTGTGTATCGGAAAAGGTCAGCACCTTATGAGTATTTCTGTCATATACACCGCGGAACTTTTTACCGGAGCCAATCGGCCAGTTGACTGGACAGGTGGCAATTCCCAGCTCTTTCTCAATCTCATCCAGAAGGTCAAAGGTATCGTTGGCATCCCTGTCCATTTTATTGATGAATGTAAAAATAGGAATATGGCGCATCACGCAGACCTTGAACAGCTTTCTCGTCTGCGCCTCCACACCTTTGCTTCCGTCAATAACCATGACCGCAGAGTCTGCAGCCATAAGTGTACGGTAGGTATCCTCCGAAAAATCCTGATGTCCCGGAGTATCCAGAATATTAATGCAGTATCCATCATAGTGGAACTGCAGTACGGAAGAAGTAACGGAAATACCTCTCTCTTTTTCGATTTCCATCCAGTCCGAAACTGCATGGCGGGCCGTAGCCTTTCCTTTTACACTTCCAGCCAGGTTAATGGCACCGCCATACAGAAGGAATTTTTCTGTCAGAGTCGTTTTACCGGCATCCGGATGGGAGATGATGGCAAAAGTTCTTCTTTTTTCTATTTCTTTGGTATACTTCGACACGTTTGGCCTCCTATTTCATAGTATACCTGATAAGATATACCGTTTCATTCTGATTCAACGATCCTGTGCAATCACGCTCATTACACAGCTTACTTATTTTAGTATACGTAAGGTACGACTGTCAAGGAAATTTCCGGTATCAGTCATAGATTCCTTCCGTCTCAATTTCGTAGGTATCATAAACATCGGCCGCTGTTTCCGTTCCCTCTTCCGCGCCATCCCCCAGGTAGATATCCGCTGTTTCCGTTGCGGATGTTTCTTCTGTTTCCTCTGCGGCAATGCCTGTATCCTTTGCACCGCTTTCCTCTTCTCCCTGATTCAGTGGTGTAATGATGATATTTTCTGCCGCTATTCCTGTTTTTCTCTTCACGATGTCTTCAATCTGCGCCCGCTTGGCATCCGGGAGATCTGCATCCGGAACTACCACATCTGCCGTTTCCCCGGTAAGATTCACCACCACATTTTCAAATCCCTTCGCTTCCAGCAAAAGCTCTGCTGCAGCTTCCTTTTCCGTCAGCTCTGTCATTGCCACCATAGTATTTATGGCTTCACTCTTCTGCTCATCTCCGATATCCTGGTTATTGATGATCTCCTGCAGATCCGCTTTATTCTGGGAACGCACCTGTTCTCTGGAAAGCTTTGCCTGGGCAGCAAAATTTGAAGAGCCAGTAAGTACGGCCTCTCCAGGGGTACTGGTATCCTGAGATTCCTCCACCGCTGTCGTGCCATCTGCCCCGTTCTCATCCAGAAGGGCTGTTTCATCTGTCAGATCATACTCCACTTCCTCCAGGATACTGCTGCTGTCCGTGCTTGTTTCCTTATCCTTGAATCCCAGATCCACATCTGCAAAATTCAGGTATCCTGCCACTGCAATCAAAATTGCCAGTGATGTAATGATCACCTGATTCTTTTTTACAATTTTTTTCACTTTTCCTCTCCTCATTTCATTTTCATTATTTTAATTTTATGGGCTTCAATCTGAAATAATGCCATAATCGCCTGCTGAATATTCTGCACGGATACAGAATTGTCAGCTCCCTCTGCCGAAACCAGCACACCTGTCACCTTCTCACTGCCTGATGCATAAAGCCCCTGGACATCCTTATCCTCCCCGGTCATCAGAAGCACACGTACCTTTCCCACCCCTTCCACACTTTCAAGAATCGTTTCCAGTTTTGTCTCCAATTCTGTTTTGCGGGCGTTTGTCTCTTCCTCCTGGCTGCCGCCTAAAAGCTGCGGTGTCTCTGCCTCTTTCTCACGGGATACCGGCAGCGCCACCACTGCCAGAAGAAGGCCCAGTAACAGCAGCACTATCCACTGCTGCCGCGTCATCTGAAACAATCTGGATTTGATACTCCCCTTCCCGGATTCCGCAGGCTGTCCAAAGTGCATCCTCCATCCCCCTTTCCTGTTCCGCTGTCAGTTCCTCCTGTACATAGAGCGTAACCGCCATATTCTCTCCTTCTATATGTACGGAAACATCTGTTGTATTTATTCCTGAATTTTGTAAAACATCCTGAATTTTCTTCCTGAGTTCCCATTCATATCCTTTCTGAAGATAAACCGCCTGAAGATTTTCCAAATCCCTCTGCTTTAGGATGCCTTCCTCATCTTCATAATGGACACCAAAGCTTTCCAGCAGCTCACTGCTCCTTCCTATAATGGAAAACACCGGCATACACAGCATAAAGATCAGAAGCAGGCCCATAAAAGAACGCACATACCGTTCATATTTATTGTCCGGCACCAGGTGCAGCACTGCGGTAAACAAAATATAAAAAACCGCCAGATTTTTCATCCATTGATAAATTTCCTCCTTCATGGCCCTCCTCCAAAGCTTACCAGCAGAATGATAAATGTCAGCATACAGAGGACCTCTGCCGTAAATAAAATCTTCAAAAGAAGTGCGCAGCCCTCTCCCAATGTACTTAGGCATTCCACCATACGCTTGTCCGAAACCGGCTGGGAAACAGCCGACAAAAAGCGATAGGAAACTGACATTACCGCATAATGGATCATCGGTCCTGCTCCTGCCAGCACCAAGGCAATCAAAATCACCACACCAAGGCAATTACGTACAAGAACCGCTCCTGTCACCACAAGCTCCGTAACTGCATTGATCGCATTGCCAACTCCCGGAAGCGCACCTGCCGTTTTTCCTATGGTACTGCGCTTCAAAGAATCTATAACCGGCGATACCAGCCCCCGTACCACCTGCAGTCCGGCAACCATGCCAAGAAGTGATTTCAATCCCCAGTTGATCGCCGTATGAAGAAGCTCCGCCATTTTACTAAGCATCTCTTCCCTGGATAAATGATTCACCAGTTTCAGAAGTATATAGAGATTCACTCCCGGCAGGATCACAGTCAGCAGAACCCATTGAAGTAGCCATACCAGAAGCAGAACACCCTGATAAAACGCTGCGGCAGTGACGGCGCCGCTGGAAGCTGCCACCGCCATAAAATAAGCGGGTGTCAGTCCCTTCATAAATTCTGCCATCCAGCGGATGCTCTCAGAAAGAGAACTGCTCAATCCAGAAAAAACTTCCATGACCATCATAAACAGCAGCAGATATACCACATAAAAACTGATTTCACCAATCTGTCCGTTTTCGAAAACCGCAGCAAAATTTGCAAACACAGCGGCCAGCAATACCAGAAGCAGCACCCTCGCAAACATTCCCCTCTCCTGCTCCAGGCGGGAAAAGAAAAGGCCGCGCAGCAATTCCTGCACCGCCTCCCCGGAGAATGCCTCTTCGCCTGACAACAGCCGTTTTACCGCATCCGAAAACGAAAACCGGTTGCCTCCCAGCATTTCATCCAACATACTCTGTACCTGTGTAAAATCCATTTCCGCCATCAATTCTTCTTCAATAAATCCTGCTTCCGTTTTTTCCGTCTGCGCAGTCTCCGGTCCCTTTTGCTCCCCGGCAGTATCCTCTTCGGCATTGCTTTCCTGCCTGGCTGTATCCGCCTCCCCGGCAGCACTTACAGTGATAGTTCCTGCAAACAGGCAAAAACCAACCAGCAGTATTTTCCATATCTTCATGTCAGAAACTCCTGTATCGTTTCCAGAAGCGCTAATAGGATCGGCATACTGAGCACCATAATGGATAATTTACAGAATAGTTCAATCTGTGCTCCTGTTGCCTGATGTCCGGCATCCCTGCAAATACCGGAAGAAAACTGTCCAATATACGTAATCCCTATCATTTTCACCAGGGTAGACAGATAGCCGCTGTCTGACGGGAGTGTATCCTTTAGTCTTCCCAGGGTTTCAAACAGATACTGCAGCTTGCCTACTGCAAGCCCCAGAATGATCACTCCGATTCCCATTGTAATAAAAGCTGCATACTCCGGCCTGGTCCCTTTCAGCAAAAATCCCAGCATAACGCCGCAAACACCCAAAAGCGAAATTTTTACAATATCCATACTGCCTCCGCATGTATCCATCCCATTTAAAAAGCAAACAATTTCTGAATACTGTCAAATAAATCATAAATATACGGTACGATCCAGAATAATACAATCAAAAGTCCCGAAAGACTTACCAGAAATGCCTGCTCGTCCCTGCCGCTATGCTTCAATACCTGGGAAAGAATGGAGACGAGAATTCCGACTGCTGCTATTTTAAATATAATACTGACTTCCAATTCTTTCTCCTTTCCAAACCCGGATTACCAAATCAACACAGCCAGCAAAATCCCTCCCAGTATTCCCAGGCTTTGATATACCTTCTTTTTAGCCGGTGTTTCCGACTTCAGTTCTTCTATGGAACGGAGTAGCTCTCCTTCATACAGCTCCAGTTGTTTCATCTGCATTTCCATATCCAGATATCCCAAATGTCCGCCCAATGTATAAAACGCTTCCCTTTCTTCTTCCGAAACCGGAAGATGTCCAAGCTTCTCCTCTGCACATTGCCGGAAGATCTCTCCAAACCGGATTCCGGGACAATCCCGTGCTCTTTCTGCAGTTTGCAATAGAAAATCTCCGTACTCTCCGGAAAGCTTCCTTCCGGCTCCTGAAAATGCCTCCGGCAGGGATGCATTGCCCCAGCGTATCTCTCCTTTCAGCAGGATCACAAGCCTAAGCAGCATTTCAAGTGCTTTTTCCCGGCAGATTAGCTCATAGCTTTTGCTGAATCCCAGGCCGGCTGCGGAAATGATGATCAAAAATATCCCGGCAGCTTTCAGCATGGATCTCCTCCACCGTCATAAATACCCTCCACGATTCCTGCTCTGTGGCTTTTTCCGAGAACGATATACCGTTCAAACACCTGCATATCTCTAAGCTTTAAAAAAAACGGCTGACTAAGAACATCCTCCATAGAATTCCCGTGAGCAGTAGCAATCAGCTTGCAGCCGCAGTGAATAACGGTCTCCACAGCCTTATAATCTTCTTCTTTTCCAAGCTCATCTACAGCTACAACAGCCGGAGACATAGAACGTATCAGCATTCGCATTCCTTCCGCTTTCGGACAGCCGTCCAGCACATCCGTACGCATTCCCAGATCATTCTGGGGAATTCCCTGATAACAGCCCGCAAGCTCGCTCCGCTCATCCACCACGCCTACCGTTAGTCCGGAGAAGCCCTGACTTCCATTGCTGAGCTGACGGATGATGTCACGAAGCAATGTTGTCTTGCCGCATCGGGGAGGAGAAATGATCAACGTATGTGCCACCCAGTCCTTCCTTCGTATGTAAGGCATCACCTTCGCCGCACAGCCCGGTATCTGATGTGCCAAACGTATGTTAATGCAGGAAATGTATTTCATCCCCCGAATGTGGTCTCCATCTAAAATTACTTTGCCGGTCACCCCCACTCTGTGTCCGCCCTGCACACTCAAAAAGCCCTGACGTATCTCATCTTCATAGGCATACAGGGAATAACCGCTTATATATTCCAGGGTCTCTTTCAAATCCTCTCTTGTAACCAGATATTGCTCTCTGCTTTTTTTTCTGAGAAAGCACTCTCCTCCATCGTACGTCAGAAACAAAGGTCTGCCCACTCTTAAACGGATTTCATACAGCTTTTCATAATCCAGCTCCGCCTCTGCCAGAAGCCTGCGGATATTTCCCGCAAACAGATTTTGAATGTGGTTCGCTTCGATTGTCCTCACCTCTTTACACTTAATATATGTGGACAATCCCAAATTAGTACAAGAAAAGAGCTCCCCCTCTCAGGGAAGCTCTGCTTCTACGTATTTCCATTCAATTTCCAATGCATCCGCTGACCAGACTGCTCCGCTGTAGCCCGGGTCCAAATCCAAAAATGTGTAATGTCCGCTGTTCAGGGGAATTGTGCGCAGATCTCTGGATAATCCCTCTCCCGTCCACTTAATATATGCTTCCCTGAGAACCCACTGGGTAAAAAATGCTTTCTCAGGCTCATCTGCATTCAGGATTTCCCGGATCATCTCTGCCGGTACCAGCCGTTCCAAAATCCGCTCATAATTATTCACTTTCTTATGTATCTGGATATCAATTCCGACCTCCTGACCTGTCAGTATGCATACGATATATTTCCCTGAATGACTGATGTTGTAATGGACCTTCGGCCGCAGGGTAAAAAACGGCTTCCCATGCTCTCCCACTGCTCTCGGCTCATAGGAAAGATTCATCCCATATTCCTGCTTCACCCCTGTTTCCAGCAGCTTTTCCCCGAGCATATGCTCCATGTTCCTGTGCGTGTACTTTTCCGGAATCTCTGTGTAATAAATCACTGCCTTCATACTCCTGCCTCCTTCAAAAACCGGGATGGTTCCCGTTCCTTTTCAAACTGCCTTTTCACATAGCACAATACCAGTTCTTTTCTGGCACGTGTCATCCCAACATAGAAAAGCCGCCGTTCTTCCTCAAGCGCTTCCGCAAGAACTGCCTTTTTATAAGGAATACTGCCTTCATTTACATTCATGATATAAACGGAATCGTATTCCAGTCCCTTTACTCCATGCAATGTGGAAACAACCACGCCCTCCCGTTTCGTCTCCTGCTTTCTTGCCTGCTCCTTTAGTTTTTGGGAATAATCCTCTATGTAAGTTTCCCACTCTTTGAGAGTTTTCATCCCTTTTGCGCTTTCCAAAATACGGTCCAGTATTTCGCTCAGCTCCTCTGGTTTTATTTTACGATATTGAGCATATTCATGCAAGTATTCTTCGTATCCAATTCCCTTTCTTATGAAATTTATGGCCGCATAGGGAGGCAGCGTCCGCAGTATGCGCAGATGCGTCTCCAGCGTCGTAATTCTGTCACACATCCAGTCCTTCTGTTTATAAAATTCCTTCAGCCTTTCAAAGGAAATCTTTGTATCTGTCAATGCATCTCTTGCAATATACCGGTTTGGACGATTCATAACCTCCAAAAAGGTCCTGCGGCTCCTGTCGCCTGCGGCAAGATGCATATATGCAAGCAGATTTCTGCATATCCAATGTCTGAACAAATTCGGAAGCTGTTCTTTCATCGTAAATGGCACCTGATACTCAATAAAGGTGCTGACCAGGCCCTCCGCCTCCTGATTGGTACGGAAAAGAATCGCTGTATTCTCCAGCTCCTCCCCCTTATCCAAGCGCATTCTTAACTCCTGTACCACCTGAAGATACTCCTCCCCCGGATCGGAAAATTCCCGCAAACAGACCGGGCTCCCCGTTTCATTCCCAGTGGAGAGCTTTTTGAAAAAACGTTTTTCATTTTGATCAATAACCTTCATAGCAGTCTTCAGAATCTGTCCACTGCAGCGGTAATTCACATCCAGAAGTACGGTCTCAGCCTTTGGGTAATCTCTGGTAAAATTCAGCATAATCTCCGGTCTGGCTCCCCGGAAATGATAAATAGACTGGTCGTCATCCCCTACGATAAACAAATTATCTTCCGGCCTGGCAAGGAGCCGCACAATATCATACTGAAGCTGGTTGATATCCTGGAACTCATCCACCAATATGTACTGAAACTTCTTCTGCCATGCGGCCAAAATATCCTTACGTTTCATAAAAAGCTCATAGCAGGACAAAAGCATATCGTCAAAATCAAGCTTGCGCCGGGCATGGCAGGTCTTACGATAACCCTGATATATCTGCCGGAATACTTCATCCGGACAACAGGAAGAATAATAGTGTTCGATAGCAATGCGGCTGCCCTTTACCACACTGATTTCTCTGGAAAGCCCTTCTGCAAAATCACCTTCCTTTGCAAGCTCCCCTCCGTAATTCAGGGCAAGCTCATGAAGTATTTCATATTTTTCTTCTTCCGAAAGGATGTTGGATGCATTTAATCCATAAGCCTGCTTTAGAATTCCGTAAAACACACCGTGAAAGGTCCCAAAGGTCACCTGCGTCTGCTCCTGTCCCGTGAATTTCAGGAACCTTTCCTTCATTTCTCCGGCTGCCGCTCTGGAAAAAGTCACAACCAAAATAGAAGAAGACGGTATCTTACCCTTAGTAATCATATGTGCAGTTCGTTCCACAATAACGGAGGTTTTCCCCGATCCGGGGCCTGCCAGAACCATCATTGGCCCTGACAGGTGGGCGATTGCCCGTAATTGAGATGCATTTCTTTTCATTTTGACTGTAATTTTCTGATGGCTGCTTTTACACGTTTCAGAGTCTCTTCTTTTCCGATAATTTCCATGATCTCCGTGGCGCCTGCCGGTGTCATCTGTCTTCCTGACACAGCCGTACGCAGAGGCCACATCACATAACCGTTCTTATAACCTTTTTCCTTCACAAAAGCACTCAAAACAGCAAAAAGCGGATCATTGGTGTAATCCTCCTGCGCTTCCAGTACCGGAAGTACTTCCTTAAGGACAGAAAGGGAGGTTTCCTCATTTGTTTTCATTTTCTTATGACAGTACATGGAAGCATCGTATTGCGGCACTTCCTCAAAGAAGCCGATCAATGCCGGGATATCCGGGAATACCTCGATTCTCGTCTGGACCATACCGGCAATCTTCCGAAAATCATAGTCC
Organism: uncultured Blautia sp.; assembly: GCA_900551075.1. Lineage (GTDB taxonomy): Bacteria > Bacillota > Clostridia > Lachnospirales > Lachnospiraceae > Blautia_A. Next base: position 123,473 of record URVB01000001.1, read on the forward strand.
TTTTTCAAAACCTGTTTCATGTATGGGAGCGCTTTTTCATAGAAAGCATCCGGGTCCATCTTTTTGATATATTCACCGTTCATCCAGCGAAGCTTTGTAACATCAAACACTGCCGGAGATTTGCTCATATGACGATAATCAAAGGCCTCCACAAGCTCCTGAAGGGAAAAGATTTCTCTGTTCTTCTGAGGACTCCAGCCAAGCAATGCCACAAAGTTGACAATAGCCTCTGTCAAAAATCCCTGCTCCACAAGGTCTTCATAGGAGGAATGCCCGGAACGCTTGGACAGCTTCTGATGTTCTTCATTGGTGATCAGCGGACAATGTACATATACCGGAATTTCCCAGCCAAAGGCCTCGTAAATCCGGTTGTACTTCGGTGCGGAGGAAAGATACTCATTTCCTCTGACTACATGAGTAATGCCCATCAAATGATCATCAATCACATTTGCAAAATTGTAAGTCGGATATCCGTCGGATTTAATCAGGATCAAATCCTCCAGTTCCCCGTTATTAACAGTGATATCTCCGTAGATTACATCCCGGAAGGTTGTAGTTCCTTCTGTCGGCATATTAAAACGAATCACATGCGGTTCTCCTGCTGCAAGACGCCTTTCGACCTCTTCCTTTGGAAGATGCAGACAACGCTTGTCATAAATGGAGATTTCTTTGCCTGCTACCGTACGCTTCATACTCTCCAGCTCTTCCTGCTTACAGAAGCAATAATAGGCATCCCCCTGCTCAATAAGCTTTTTCGCATATTCGAGATAAATGCCGGAAGCCTGGCGCTCGCTCTGTACATATGGACCGACACCGCCATCCTTATCCGGGCCTTCGTCGTGGATCAAGCCTGTTTTTTCCAAAGTTCTGTAGATGATATCCACAGCTCCATCCATATAGCGCTCCTGGTCTGTGTCCTCAATACGGAGGATGAAATCTCCGCCTTCGTGTTTTGTAATCAAATAAGCATATAAGGCTGTTCTTAAATTTCCTACATGCATCCTGCCGGTTGGGCTCGGTGCAAATCTTGTCCTGAATTTTGACATGATACCAATTCTCCCAGTAAATATGATATAGAGACATGCCCCCGATTCCGTCTTGCTCCATCCCGGTTACGGGCATTCACCCTGTAAAATCGGATTCGCAGGAGCTTCTAGATGTGCAGGCACAACCCAAATTCCTTTAAATCTGATTTTGCATGTCTCGTTGCTAACGTGCATTATATCACTAAATCCTTCATAATGTCCATAGGTTTTCCGCAAATCAGGCAGACTCTTAAGATTCTTTTGGCGGAAATTCTTATGTCTTTTGCCTACATATTCCGGAAACGGAGGTATCTTTCCTCCGCAAGCTGCTCACCGGTTTTTCCTGCATTTGCACGCAGAAATTCTTTCATTCGGATTTTCATATATTCTGAAATTTCCTTCAGGGTATTCTTACATGCCGGGACTTCCTCCGGTATCACCCGCTCAACAAGCCCCATTTCCTTGAGCTGTCCGGCCGTTACTTTCATAGCCTCTGCGGCCTCCGGCGCACGTTTGCTGTCCTTCCACAAAATGGATGCAAAACCCTCCGGGGAAAGTATCGTATAAGTAGCATTCTCCATCATCCATACCTCATTGGCTACGCCAAGCGCAAGGGCACCGCCGCTGCCGCCTTCTCCGATGACTATGGAAAGTACGGGAATCCTCAGGTCTGACATCTCCAAAAGATTTCGGGCAATCGCCTCTCCCTGGCCCCTTTCTTCTGCCTCAATGCCGCAGAAGGCCCCCGGCGTGTCAATAAAGGCAATCACCGCACGTCCGAATTTTTCCGCCTGCTTCATCAGGCGCAGGGCTTTTCGGTATCCCTCCGGAGAAGGCATACCGAAATTACGAATAAGATTCTCCTTCGTGCTTTTCCCCTTCCGGATTCCCACAACCGTTACCGGCTGCCCGTCTAAACAGGCAATCCCTCCTAAAACCGCTCCATCGTCACGAAAAGCCCTGTCACCGTGAAGTTCCATAAAATCATCAAAAATATATCCGATGTAATCAGGACTTAAGGGCCGTTCACTGCTCCTTGCCGTAAGCACTCTGTCCCATGCGCTCATGGGTTCCTGCTTCCTTACTCCTTTCTTTTTGCCGAATGTCTCGATTTTTCTGGCGGAGGTTTCCAAAGGGAAGCTGTCATAGCCCACAGTCTGATGCATTTGTATAATACGAGCCAATGTTTCCCGCATTTTTTCCCTTTGTACAATCCCGTCCAAAAATCCATGCTCCAGCAGAAATTCTGATTTCTGGAAGCCTTCCGGCAGTTTCTGCCTTATCGTCTGCTGAATCACCCTCGGTCCGGCAAAACCGATCAGTGCCCCCGGTTCCGCAAGAATGATGTCCCCCAGCATTGCGAAGCTGGCTGTTACGCCCCCGGTAGTCGGGTCCGTCAGAACGGATACATACAAAAGCCCCTCTTTGGAATGCTTACGGATGGCTGCTGCGGTCTTTGCCATCTGCATCAGGGAAACCATTCCTTCCTGCATCCTGGCGCCCCCGGAGCAGCAGAACAGAATTACAGGAAGGCGGCGTACTGCCGCCCTCTCAAAAGTCCTGGTGATTTTTTCTCCGACCACATAGCCCATGCTTCCCATCAGAAATCTGGCATCCATAACTCCGACTGCCACTTCCTGGCCCCCGATTCTGGCTTCTCCCACCAAAATGGCCTCATCCAGATGGGTCTTCTCCTGAAGTTCCGTAATCTTTTCCGGATATCCCGGATAGTTAAGGGGATCTCCATTCTCTATATTCCGGAACCATTCCTGAAAAGAACCCTCATCGGCAACAGAACGGATTCTGGTTTTTGCTTTGATCCGAAAATACCCGCCGCATTTCGGACAGATATAAGCGTGAGCAACAACGTCCTCTTTATATACGGTTCCTCCGCATTTCGGACATTTAACCCAGAGTCCTTCTGGTACGCTTGGCGCCTGTACAGGCTCCTCCTTTACAGTTGTTTTTTTAAAAAAGCGTTTTAAATCCGCCATGCTTTTTCACCTTTCTTTTCTCTTGCTGAATCGATGCCTTTTTCCTCTGCATCAAAGTTCCTTATAGTGCGTCGGAATGAAATCTGTTGTAATATTTCCCTCCTGAAAATCCGGCTGATTCAGAAGATCATACTGAAAATCAATATTGGTCTTCACCCCTTCTATGACCACTTCTCCAAGAGTACTGATCATCTTTCGGATTGCGCTTTTTCTGTCCCTGTCATGAACCACCACTTTAACAATCATCGAATCATAGTTTGGAGGTATACGATATCCTGTATATACGGCTGTGTCCATGCGTACCCCATTTCCTCCGGGCAGATGCAGCTCTGTGATTATTCCCGGACAGGGCATAAAACGCTTCCCGGGATCTTCTGCGTTAATCCTGCACTCTATCGCATGCCCCCGCAGCACAATGTCCTCCTGTGCCATACTCAGATGTTCACCGGCGGCTACGCGAATCTGCTCCTTAATCAAATCCACACCGGAGACAAATTCCGTTACCGGATGCTCTACCTGGATTCTGGTATTCATTTCCATAAAATAAAAATCCCCTGATTTATCCAAAAGGAATTCTATGGTTCCTGCATTTTCGTAACCGACCGCCTTTGCTGCCCGTACGGCTGTCTCTCCCATTTCCCTGCGGAGCTTTTCACTGAGTGCCGTACATGGGGATTCCTCAATCATTTTTTGATGACGCCTTTGAATGGAGCAGTCTCTCTCACCAAGAGAAACTACCTTTCCATATTTGTCGGCAATGATCTGGACTTCCACGTGCCTTGGACACTGCACAAATTTTTCCAGATACATGGTAGCATCCCCAAATGCATGAACGGATTCCTGCTGGGCTGTAGCAAAATGTCCTGCAAGCTCCGCCTCCGTGTGCGCGATACGCATGCCTTTGCCGCCGCCTCCAAAGGATGCTTTGATCATCACCGGATACCCGATCTCTTTGGCAGCCTTTTCTGCTGCTTCCACCGTATAAACCGGCTCCTTTGTACCTGGAACCACCGGCACACCGGCTTGTCTCATCGTATTTTTCGCCTCGGATTTGTTACCCATTTTTTCAATCAGCTCTGCTGACGGTCCGATAAACGCGACATGACATTTCGCACACATTTCTGCAAACCGGCTGTTTTCCGCCAAAAACCCAAAGCCCGGATGAATGGCCTCTGCCTTTAACGCCACTGTTGCACTCAAAATCCGTTCCATATTCAAATAACTGTCACTGGAAGCCGCCTTCCCGATACAGACTGACTCATCCGCAAGCTGTGTATGCAGCGCCTCTCTGTCCGCCTCCGAATATACGGCAACCGTCTGAATGCCCATTTCCCGGCATGCACGGATGATACGTACTGCAATCTCCCCCCGGTTTGCAATTAAAATCTTTCGAAACATACCCTTACTCCTGTCAACTGTACTGACCTTATTCTCCCACTGCAAAGGTCAGCTCTGCCATAACTGCTGTTTTTCCTTCCTGGTTCACGGCTTTTGCTTTTCCAATACCGATGAGCCCTTTGGATCTGATGATTTCTACTTCCAGTGTCAGTACATCACCAGGCTGTACCCTGGTCTTGAATTTTGCAGAATTGATCGCCCCAAAGAATGCAATCTTTCCTTTGTTTTCCGGTTTGCTCAGAATCGCAACCGCACCTGTCTGGGCCAGGGCTTCTATGACCAGCACTCCGGGCATGACAGGCTCCTGTGGAAAATGTCCCGCAAAATACGGCTCGTTATATGATACACATTTTTTCCCCACTGCCCGGACTCCCGGCTCCAGCTCTTCTATCGTATCGATCAGCAAAAACGGCTGTCTGTGAGGAATGATTTCCATAATTTCTTTTATACCTAATTTCATGGCGTGTCCTCCTGATTCCTATCACACAATGATAAACAACGGCTGCCCGTATTCCACCATTTGCTCGTTTTCCGCCCGGATTTCTTTTACAATGCCATCAAATTCCGATTCAATTTCATTCATCAGCTTCATAGCTTCTACAATACCAAGCACCTGCCCCCTTTTCACAGTATCCCCTACCTGTACCAAGGGCGGATTATCCGGAGAAGAAGAACGATAAAAGGTTCCTACTAAAGGAGATTTTATCACATTTCCTTCTGCTGCTTCCACACTCTTTGCCCCGGACATCTCCAGAGTCTTCACAGTTTCCTTCTGTACAAATACAGATTCTGCATTCTGCGGCGGCAGTACGTTCTCCTGTTTTCTATTTTTGGCAGTCTCCATGGATATTTTCCATTCTCCGTCCTGAAGGCAAAACTCTGTCAGCTCAGACTCGCTGACTGCACGAATCAGCTCAATCATTTCTTTAAATTCCATAATTCCTCCCGGGGTGCTTACCCTTCAAACTTTTTTATAAGCAGAGATGCATTATGTCCGCCGAATCCAAGAGAATTCGACAATGCGTATCTGATATCCAATTTTTCCGGCCCATTGGTCACATAATCCAGATCACATTCGTCATCCGGCACACGGTATCCCACCGTCTCATGAACCAGACCTTCCTGAATCTCTTTGATACACGTAATTGCCTCTACTGCGCCTGCTGCTCCCAAAAGATGCCCGATCATGGATTTTGTAGAGTTTACCTTCAGTTTTTTTGCATGTGCTCCAAATACACTCTTGATCGCCTTCGTCTCAAACAGGTCGTTATGGTGAGTGCCGGTTCCGTGTGCATTGATATACAGAATCTCTTCCTTGGAAATTCCCGCCTCCAAAATTGCATTTTCCATAGCCTTTGCAGCACCGGAGCCATCCTCGGCAGGCGACGTAATATGGTAAGCGTCTGCAGTTGCTCCGTAGCCCGCGATTTCCGCCAGAATTTTTGCACCTCTCCTCTGTGCGTGCTCAAATTCTTCCAGAATCACGATCCCGGAGCCCTCTCCCATAACAAACCCGTTTCTTTCTTTATCAAAAGGAATCGAACAGCGTCTTGGATCCGTAGAAGCAGACAACGCAGTAAGAGCTGCAAAGCCTCCCAGACCCATAGGTGTGATTGCCGCTTCCGTGCCTCCTGCCACCATCACATCCGCCTCGCCGCACTGTATGCTTCTGTAAGCTTCTCCAATACTGTTTGTCCCTGTCGCACAGGCAGTCACCACATTGATATTTTTACCTTTCAATCCAAACTGAATGGATACATTGCCTGCTGCCATGTTGGAGATCATCAATGGAACCATAAGCGGATTCACCCTTCTGGGACCTTTTTCCAAAAGCTTCCGATGCTCCTGTTCAATCACCTGCAGACTTCCGATTCCGCTTCCGACCGAACATCCCACCCGAAACGGGTCCTCCTGTTCCATATCAAGTCCGGAGTCCCGAAGGGCCTCCTTTGCTGCTGCCACTGCATACCGGCAGAACAGCGACATTCTCTTAGCCGTCTTAAAGTCCATATAGTTATTTGCATCAAACCCCCTGACCTCTGCCGCCAAATGCGCTTTGTAATCGGAGGTATCAAAATATGTCACTTCTCCAAAGCCAATCCTGCTTTCCCTGATGTTTTTCCAGAATTCCTCTACATTCAGTCCCACAGGAGTGATGGCTCCCATGCCTGTTACAACCACTCTTTTCATTTTATCCTCCTACATGTTCATTCCGCCATCCACACTGATGACCTGTCCTGTAATATAATCCGCCTTTTCGGATGCCAGGAATGCCACCATATTCGCAATATCCGAAGGCTTTCCGAATCTTCCCAGCGGAATCTGTTTGCAGGCGGCTTCTTTGATGTCCTCCGGCAGAACCCTGGTCATTTCCGTATCCACAAACCCCGGTGCTACGGCATTTACGGTAATTCCACGGCTTGACAGCTCTCTTGCCACAGTTTTGGTCAGTCAAATGACACCCGCCTTGGCTGCCGCATAATTTGCCTGTCCTGCATTTCCCATGATTCCGGATATAGAAGAGATATTGATGATCTTTCCGCTTCTCTGCTTCAGCATCTGCCTGGAAAGAAGGCGCATTGTATTGAAGGTTCCCTTCAGATTGATATCCATAACCGCATCAAAATCCTCCTCCTTCATTTTCATGATCAGACTGTCACGCGTAATGCCCGCATTATTCACCAGGATATCCACATGTCCCTGCGCCCTGACAATATCCCTGATCATGGCTTCACAGGCGTGAAAATCACTGACATTGCACTGGCAGAGAACCGCCTGCCCTCCGTTTTCCTCTATCATATTCTTAACCTCCTGCGCACGTTCTCCGGAACCATTGTAATTAAGGATGACCACAGCCCCTTCCTTAGCAAGGGTAATGGCAATCTCTCTTCCAATTCCGCGGCTGGCCCCTGTCACAAGAGCAACTTTTCCATTTAACATTTCCTGATTCTCCTCTTCATTTTCCTGCGGTCTTCCATAATACTCCATTTCTATTCCGCAGGTATGTTTTTATAAAAGCTTTTCTAAATCCGCTGTCTTTTCTATGTTCAGTGCCCTGACATTTCTATCAATTTTTCTCAGGAATCCCGTTAAAGTTTTTCCCGGTCCGATTTCTATGAAGGTATCCACGCCATCCTGAATCATTGTCTCCACACACTGCTGCCAGCGCACAGGAGAACTTACCTGCCGTACCAGCAGTTTTTTGACCTCTGCCTTATCTGTAACATATTCTCCTGTCACATTCGTCACATAAGGTATCGAAAAATCCTGAATTTTCATATGCTCCAATACTTCTTTCAGTTGTTCTCCTGCCCCCATAAGCATCTGAGAATGAAATGGTCCGCTGACCTTCAGAGGTACGATCCGTCTTGCACCTGCATCCTTCAGCGCCCCGCCTGCCTTTGAAACGGCCTCCGCTTCCCCGGTAATGACAATCTGACCAGGACAGTTATAATTTGCAATGGAGACAATTCCTTCCGTTTTTTCACAGATTTCTTCTATCAAGGCTGCCTCTGTTCCCAGAACTGCAGCCATAGCCCCTCCTTCAGGAACTGCCTCCTGCATAAAAAGACCTCTCTTAAGCACCGCCCAAAATGCATCCTCCTCACTAATTGCCCCGGAAGCCGTCAGAGCTCCGTATTCTCCAAGACTTAAACCTCCATGAACCTGAGAATGGATTCCCTGCTCTTCCACAGCCCGGAGCATCGCAATCTCGACTGCCAGCATTGCTATCTGTGTATATTTCGTAATATGCAGACTGGGATTTTCCTCAAAACAAAGAGCCGGTATATCCAGACCTGTTACCTTTGACGCCTTCTCAATCACTTGCCGGCTGACAGAAAACTGTTCATAAAAATCTTTTCCCATGCCGGTATACTGCGCTCCCTGCCCTGGAAAAATAAAAGCTGTTTTTCCCATTAACCGTTTCCTCCATTCTTTATTTGAAAATAAAATATTTTGATTAGCAAAGTATTTTTCTAAAAAATTCTCCCTAAGACCTTTTCGTCTTAAGGAGATTTCTATACCTTATCAGCATACCACCCTTACGCAGCAGGCGCACCAGGCCAGGGTAATGGATTATGCCTCTACGCCTTTTGATTTCATGTACTCCATAACATCACCGACGGTTGTCAAATCCGCAAGCTCTTCTGCCGGAATTTCTACATTGTATTCATCCTCCAATGCCATAACCAGCTCAAATAAATCCAGGGAATCTGCTCCTAAATCATCCTTAAAGGAAGTCTCCGCAGTAATCTGTTCTTCTTCGCAGTTCAACTGTTCTGAAATCATCTTCTTCATTTTTTCTAACATTGCCTTTTCTCCTTTATCAAGTATTTCCAGATTCTTGATTACTTTGATGTTCAAAGTATATATTCTGTTTTCTTATTTGTCAATACCATTTTCCATTATTTGCTGCTCCATCTAAAGCAGTTGCTCAGGCTCCTGGAATTTAATCTGCCGGGCAACACTCAATGCCAGTCCCATTTCTGCCATAAGGAACAGAATCGATGTTCCACCATAGCTGATAAACGGCAGAGTAACTCCCGTATTGGGAAGCAGATTTACCACAACGGCAATATTAAAGATTACCTGAAGGGCAATATGGATAAAAATCCCGCTGACCATCAAAGAGCCGAACATATCCGGAGCATTCTGCGCAATGAAAAACAGCCGGTATAACAAATAAGCAAATAATAAAAGTACGATCAATCCGCCCAGAATCCCGAGTTCTTCGCAGATAATAGAAAAAATCATATCATTCTGCGCCTCAGGCACACTTCCAAGCTTCTGAATACTATTGCCAAGACCACGGCCTAAGAAGCCTCCGGAGCCTATGGCATATAAGGCCTGCAATGTCTGATACCCCGCACTATCCGCATAATCCTCAGGATGCAGCCATACCAGGATACGCCGGATACGGAAGCTGTCACTGCTTTCCATAGTCGCCGCAAGAAAAAGAACAAATATCACAGCCAAAACCAGAACGGCTCCCACAATGATCAAAAATGGTTTCATTTCCGGATGCGCGATAAATATCAAGCCTGCCGTAATACAGAAAATAATGATCGCAGTACTCAGATTATCCGTAAACACATAAGTAATCAGCGCCTGCAGTGCTCCCATACTGCCGAGGACCATACATGCCTTCAAGGTACGCACCTGCTTGCCCATTTGTACGATCATATAGGACAGACAGACAATCACCGCTATCTTGGCGATCTCCGAGGGCTGGAACTGGATCGGCCCGATCTGAAGCCAGCGCTTCGCGCCGTTTGCTTCAACACCCAGAGGCGTTTTTACCAATACCATGAGAACTGCGGCTGTCCCATACAGAATTGTCGTAAAATACGGCAGCACATGATAATCTATCATCGAAATCACCAGCGCCATAATAATACAGGCCACACTAATCATTGCCTGACGCTTAAAATAGTGCATGTCATCTCCGAAATTAATTTCTGCCATATAAGCGCTCGTGCTGTACAGCATGATCAGCCCAAAGCAGGTCAGAAGCACAATGACTGCCACCAGACTGAAATCATAATAATCGGTCTTTTCTCTTCTTTTTATTTTGCTTCCATTCACAGAAGGAAAAAGAGACCGTTTTGGCTGTCTTGCCTTTTCCATTGCATCACCTAACACTTTCTATATCCGAAATTATGCAATTTCAACATACCTTGCCAAATTCTTTTCCCATTATAGCAGAAACGCCTGGCATTAGCAAGACTACATCCAATTCGGTCCCTTATCCTGATTCATTTTTCTTTCAGCACCTTTTCTTTTAGCCAATGCTGTCCGTTTTTACAATAAACTTCACGCTTCCATCCATATTGTCGGAAATACCGGCAAAGGAACGATAACCTTCATCTGCCTCCTGGATTGCTTTGAGACGTTCAAACAGTTCCTGAAGCTCACCATCAAAAATCTCTGACAGCTTCCGGATTCCTTCTTCATCAAATTTCTTCATTCCATCATGCAGCTCCGTTGCGCCATCCTTCAGCTTCGTTACTCCATCCGCAACCTCTCCCGTAGCATCAGAAAGTGCTTCTGCACCCTCCACCAGCTTCGGAGAGTTCGCGCTGAGCTCTGAAGCTCCGCTCTTCAGCCTTCCGGCACCATTGTCCAGTTGTCCGACGCCATCAGACAGGGTTCCGGCGCCTTCAAGCAGAACCCTAAGGCCGGCATCCAACTGTAAGGTTCCGGACTGAAGCCGTCCGATCCCAGACGACAGCTTCTTCGCACCTGTAGATAATTCTCCTGTACCGGAGCCGACCATGCTGACACCTGTCTTAAGCTGAGAGGTTCCCTCTGCCAACTGCTTTGTACCGCTGTACAGCTCTTCACTTCCGGAGGCGAGCTGAGAGGTTCCGGCTTTCAGGTCCCCGGCTCCGGATACCAATGCTTTTGCTCCTGTATCTGCCGCATGGATTCCCTGCTGTAGCTGCTCCATACCCCCTAATAAGTTGGGAATATTCCCAGCCAGCTTATCCAAGCCTGCCTTCAGGGCACTTACCCCAGGTGTAATTCCTGAAATCCTGGATGCCAATTCCTGTGCACCTGCTGCAAATGCGGCTGCACCCGCTGCATAAGGCCCGGCATAATCACCCAATGCTTCGGCGCCTGCTGCCGTCTTGCCCGCGCCGGAAATCACGCTCTGCACACCTGCTGCCGCATCCTGTGCCCCAGAAGCTATCTGACCGGCTGCTCCGGCTAATACCTGTGTGCCTTCTGAAACCGCACCTGCCGCATTCTGAATTTCGGCAGCTTCAGACGGCAGCTTTTCAGCAGAGCCGGCAACTGCCGAAGCACTCCCTTCCAGCCCGGAAGCAGAAGCCGCAATCTCACCTGCAGCGCTCTGCAATGCCGAGATGTCCACACTTGTCACTGTTGCCGAAGCTTCTGCAGTACCGCTTACGGAAGCTGCTGCTGCAGAAGCTGCTGCACTGACTCTTGCCTGAATCTCGCCGGCCACCCCCTCCGGAAGCTCCAGGCCGCTCAAATCCACACTCATACCGGTAACTGCACTTGTATCCACATGGACTGCAGTCACCTCCGCCTGTGCTTCTACATGGACAGCCGATGCATCCATGCCGGCCAGCGCATTGGCTTGAGCCGCTACATCTTTCGCCTGTCCTGCAAGAGAATTGGCACTATCGGTGACCTCTGATGCCGTTGCACTGATTGCAGAGGCAGAATTCGTAGCTGAGGCGGAAGCCTCTGTCACGGAAGAAGCCCCTCCCACAACCGCATCAATCCCTCCCTGCATACCGGAAAATCCGCTCTGCAGAGCTTTGGCGCCGGTCGAAAGCTCGCCGGCCCCTGATGCTAAGGAAGCGGTTGCATTTGCCAGAGCATTTGCACTTCCATCCAGGCTGTCCGCCGCTTCCTGCAGTTTTTCAACTTTTTCCGGAAGCGCCTTAACGCCGCTTTCCAATTGTCCTGCACCATTTTGAAGCTCTGTAACTCCTTCGGAAAGAGGTGCGGCCTCCGTCACCATAGTATCGATCCCCTCAGCAAGTGCTCCTGTGCCATTCCAAAGCTCCTTAAGGCCGCTATGAAGCTGCCCCGCACCGCTATCGGCAGCCTTTGCCCCCTTTGACAGTGCAGATGCGCCGTTTTTCAGATCGTTGGCACCTTTAGCCGCACTGCTGATCCCTGCGGACAATTCCCTGACTCCGCTGTTTAACTGCCTGGCGCCTGCCGCAAGGTCTTTGGCACCTTTGGCCGCGCCACTGCTGCCTGCATAACCTGCGGCCAGTTGATCAGCTCCGGATTTTGCAGAAGCGGCTCCAGCCTCCAATTGTCCGGCTCCGCTTACCAGGGCACCGGTTCCATCCTTTAACTCATCTGTTCCGGATTTTACCTGTGATACACCGTCTGTATATTCCCTGATGCCGTCCAACAGCTCCGTCATACCATCTGCAAATTCCGGAATATTCTCATCCAGTTCTGTAATGCCATCCAACAGCTCTCCGGTTCCTTCAACAAGCTGTGTGGAACTGTCCGTAAGCGTCTCCATGTCTTCCTTCAAATCATCCAGACTTCCATTGTCATCAAAATCAATTCCTGACAGCAGATTATTTGCAATTACGGACATAGACATATCTACTGCAAATTCAGATGCGTCCATGGTAATCTCAACAGAATCCGGAATGTCTAAATCCACCTCCGGTGAATCCGCACCAATACTTTCCTTCAATCCGGGCATTGCCATACCCAAGGTAATGATTCTGTCCCCTTCCTCCAGTACCTTCCCGGAAGAAATTTCTACATTTGACACCTTATTTTTATCAAGGATCATGGCACTGATAACAGCAAACGGAACATATACCTCCTGCTGTTTATCACCAACCTTCATCATCTGCTTTTCTTTATTTACATAGTCGTAACGGACTGTCACCTTTCCGCTCTTTCCGGCAATTTCATCTGCCGTCACCTGCACTCCGTTCAGATAATAAGAAATCCGGATATCTACAGGAGCCTCTTTATCGGTCGTTCCCCGATAATAGATGTCCTCTCCCTCTGCATCCCAGGTGATCTTTTCTCCATTTTCATCAAAGGTCTCATCTCCCTTCAGATTTCTGATATCCTCCAGCGTTGTGTCATCTTCGACAGCCCCGCTTCCTTCTCCGCTTAAATGCTCATTTACCAGCATTTCCTTCCGGTTTCCGGACGGATCGGTAAAAATATAGACAGTCTCATCTTTTTTTGCCTGATTCTCCGTATCTGCCCCAACTGCCATAGGCGATGACAGCACCATACTCAAAGTCAATGACGCAGCCATGAGTTTCCGATATACATCCTTGTACAATCCCTTCATATTTATAACCTCCGTTTATTTTGCCGAAATCCCATCGTTGTTACACAAATCACCTTATCAAACAGCATATATGCGGCAGGCAGCACAAGCAATACCACCACCATACTGATCAATGCACCTCTTGCCATCAAAGTACAAAGCGAACTGATCATATCAATATCCGAATACAGCCCTACGCCAAAGGTGGCTGCAAAAAAGCTGAATGCACTTACCATGACCGACTGTATGGAGGTACCATGTGCAACCTGAATTGCCTCACCCTTAGACACTCCGTTATGTCTTTCCAGCTTATACCTCGTTGTCATCAAAATTGCATAATCCACTGTAGAGCCCAACTGAATGGTACCGATGACAATAGATGCGATAAATGGAATTTCCGTATTCGTAAAGTACGGAATACCCATATTGATATAAATGGCAAACTCAATCACCAGAACCAGAATCACAGGCAGACTCACGGACCGGAATACCACCAGGATGATCAAAAGGATCACACCAATGGATACGAAATTAACTGTTTTGAAGTCCTGATCCGTAATTTCAATCAAATCCTTGGTGCATGGCGCTTCTCCGACCAGCATGCCTTTGGGATCATAGCTTTTCAGAATTTCATTCAAAGCCGTACACTGTTCATTTACCTCATCAGATGCAACCTTATATTCACTGCTCACCAGCATCAGCTCGTAATTCTCATTTATCAGCATTTCTGTGAGACTTTCCGGAATAAGCTCCCTTGGTATCTCGCTTCCCAGCATGGCATCCAGTCCAATCACTGACTTCACTCCCTCTACTGCTTTGATTTCTTTCGTCATCTCTGCAATTTCCTTCGGGTCCATCTGGCTGTCTACCAGCAGCATATGTGTAGAATTCATCTGAAATGTGTCATTCAGCTTTGTATTCGCCACAATACTGTCCAAATCTTTGGGAAGTGTCTCATCCAGATTATAGTACACCTTCGTATTTTGATTTCCATAGATGGCAGGAATCCAAATAATGACAAATAAAATCAGTATTAAAATATAATGCTTCGTCACAAATGCCGGAAGCTTAGAAAAATTTGGAAGGAGCGGCCGATGCCTTGTCTTCTCGATTCCCCTGTCAAAAATCAATATCATTGCGGGGAGTATGGTCACACAGGCAATTACTCCGAATATAACACCTTTTGCCATGACAATTCCAAGATCCAGTCCTAACGTAAAACTCATAAAACACAGAGCTATAAAACCAGCTACCGTGGTTATGGAGCTGCCCACGACTGAGGTAATCGTCGCTGCAATCGCCTCTGCCATTGCCTCATGCTTCATCTTCTTACTTTCAGCATCCGACAGCTTTTGAATGCCGCCTTCCTCTGTCCTGCCGTGCAGGCATTCCTGATAGCTGTGCCATAAAAAAATTGAATAATCCATGGTCACGCCAAGCTGAAGAACCGCACTCAGTGCCTTGGTAATATAAGAAATCTGGCCGAGAAAGATATTGGTTCCTAAATTATAGACAATCGCCATACCAATGCTCAAAAGAAAAAGGACCGGTATCAAAAAGGAATCCATGGTCAAAGCAAGCACCAACGAAGACAAAGCAACTGCAATGCAGACGTAAATCGGAGTCTCTCTGTCCGACAGGTTCTTCGTATCCGTCACCACCGCAGACATACCGCTGATAAAGCATTGCTTACCGGCCAATGAACGGAGTTCCTCAATTGCACCCATAGTTTCATCCGCAGACATCGTGGTGTCAAAAATAACCGCCATCAATGTACAGTCATCGGCAATAAACGCGTCCTTAATCTTATCCGGCAATAATTCTACAGGGATGGAAATATCTGCAAAGCTGTCATACCATATAATCTTTTCTACATGGTCTACGTTTTCCATCTTTGCCTTCAGGACTGACACATCCCTAAAATCCATCCCCTCCAGCACAACCATAGAAAACGCTCCGGTACCAAACTGCTCCACCAGAATATCCTGTCCCTTCATTGTTTCGATCTCACCGGGGAGATATGACAGGATGTCATAATTGACTCTTGTGTGGAAGTACCCAAATGCAGACGGAATCAAGAGCAAAAGACCAATGATAAAAATCATTATTCTTCCCTTTACCACTGCTTTCCCTAATTTCTTCACTTTCCTTCACCCTCACCTTCCTGTTGCAAAACATTTTATGACCAACAGTCATTTTTTATACATCAAACGTTATATAACAAAACTGACCGTTAGTCAATATGTATTTTACAATTTATAGAATTTTTATATTTTTTTACTGCCGAGAGAAAATTTTGAATATTGACTTATGGTCAGTTTCCATTATAATAAATAAGGAATATACACAGGGAGGGTTTCTTATGGGGAAAATGGAACTGAATAAAAAGAAAAAAAAAGACGCCCTGTTTCGTACGGCGTTTGAATTGTTCACAACCAAAGGCACTGCAAAGACCACCATCTCTGACATTGTAGAAAAGGCCGGGGTTGCCAAAGGTACCTTCTATCTCTATTTTAAAGATAAATATGACATTCGAAACAAGCTGGTTGCTCATAAAACAGGTGAGCTTTTTTATATGGCACACGAGGCTTTGAAAAAAACAAAGCTCACAGAATTTGAAGACCAGTTGAATTTTATCATTGACTATATTCTGGATATACTGGAGCAAAACCATTCTCTGCTGCTCTTTATTTCCAAGAATCTTGCCTGGGGTGTATTCCAGGGGGCTTTTGAAGAAAAAATGCCGGATGAAGATTATCATTTCTATGAATCCTATGGACAGCTTTTGGCAAAAAGCGGACGCACATACAAAAATCCGGAATTTATGCTGTTCACCATTATTGAGCTGGTGGGTTCTACCTGCTACAGTTGTATTTTATACGAGCAGCCGGTTCCCATGGCCCAATACAGACCTTATCTGCACAGGGCAACCAACGCAATTCTCCAGTGCTTCGCAGATGACACGCGCACATCATAGTGACCGCATACAAAAAGAGTACAACTTGAGCTGTACTCTTTTTCCTTCCATGCGGACTGTCTCAGACCGTCTTATATTTTTCCAAGCTTCCGTGCTTCCTGAAGCAATTTTTTGTTTTTGTGATTCATTGTCCCAAAGGAGTCCAGGCAGCAGACAACCTTTTTACAATTCCTCATTAGCTCCATTGCTTTTTGGAAACTCCTCTCACTGATCATTTCAAAGGGAACCTCTGTAATTACCTCTCCTGCCAGTGCTTTCGCCACCTGATAATCCATATCATTCTCATGAAGGACACCGGTTGCAAAAGGAATCCCCTTTCTCTGCAGACTGCGGTACACGGGAATTCCGCTGCCGTTTCCGGCGATCACAAACACCTGTGCCTGTCCCTTTGGCTTTTCCATTTCCAGGCATCCAAAATCCGCATTATAGCTGCCGCTTTCTATCTCATACAGCTCATGAATATACCGGGAAGTAAAAATTTCCTCCGGCGTCCCGTATTTTTGAATCTTATCGCCTTTGACGCAAATGATATAGTCCGATATTTTCTGTGCCAAATCCAATTCATGCAAAGACATGAGCACTGCAGTCTGTCTTTTCAGCACCATTTGCTTCAGGATTGCAAGCAGCTCCAGCTTATGCCGGATATCCAGAAAAGAAGTCGGCTCATCCAGGACGATCACCTCCGGCTCCTGGCAGATTGCCCTTGCAAGAAGAATTCTCTGCCGCTGTCCATCGCTGATTGCCAGAAAATCTCTATCGTATAAATCCAATGCATGAACCATTTCCATGGCCTCCCGCACCTTTTTTCTGTCCTCTTCTGTGAGAATTCCCAGGGTACCTGTATACGGATAGCGGCCGGTTGCTACAATGTCCCCACAGGTCATAAGCTCCGGACGGATGCGCTCTGTCATCACTACGGCAAGCTTCTGTGCCACTTCTCTGCCGGACATCCTATGCATCATTTCCCTGTCCAGATAAACTGCTCCGCCGACCAGCTTAAGCTGGCGGGTAATGCTTTTTAATATGGTAGATTTCCCCGCTCCGTTCGGCCCTATCAGCGTCAGGATTTCTCCTCTGTCCAGCTTGATTTCAATATCCTTGATCAGGGGAACCCCATTATATCCCACAGACATATGATCTGTATAAACAAAATAATTTTCCATTTAAACCATCCTCTGCTTCCGGATCATGATATAAATAACAACAGGCGCTCCAAAAATCGCCGTAACAGAACTGATACTAAGCTCCGTAGGAGAAAAAGCCGTCCTTGCGATCAGATCACAAAACAGGCAAAACACTGCTCCGCCCAAGAAACAGGCAGGTATTACCAGGATTGGTTTTGAAGTTTTCAGAAAATTCTTTACCAGATGAGGCACCGCAATTCCGACAAAAGAAATCGGTCCTGCAAACGCAGTTACGCATGCGGACAAAATACTGGAAAGCAGGATCAGCATCGCACGGAACAAACGGATATTGACACCCATATTCTGGGCGTAAGCTTCTCCAAGCTGATATGCACTGATTGGCTTTGACATAAAAAACGTAATCAAAACTGTTGCCGATACAACCGCCGCCATAACCGATACATTCTCCCAGGTTATACCGGAAAAACTTCCGAGAGACCAGTTATGGAGATTGACAATATTGGAATCATCTGCAAAAGTAATGACAAAATCTGTAATTGCGGAGCAGATATACCCTATCATAACACCGCTGATTACCAGCATGGACATCCTCTTTACTTTTCTGGAAATAATGAGAACGAAACCCATAGAGATCATTGCGCCCGCAAATGCAGCCAGTATCAAAACCGCCGAGCTGGCGGTTTTGGCTCTTCCCAGCAGCCAGATCATCACCAGGGATACCACCAGCTTGGCGCCGGATGAAATCCCCAGAACGAAAGGTCCTGCAATTGGATTGGAAAAAAACGTCTGCAAAAGAAAGCCGGATACAGACAGCGCACCACCCAGTATAATAACTGCCAGAATCCTCGGCAGACGAATTTCCCATATGATATTGTAGGAGGTTTCCCCTCCCTCATGCTTTGCAAGTATGCCGAAAATTTCCTTTATGGACAAATGTATACTTCCGGAATTGATATTCCATACGGCCAGCCCTGCAAGCAGCAAAACAAGTGCCGCAAAAGCCAACCGGTATCTGCGGTGAGATTTTCGTTCCATTATTGATTCCTCTTATGTTTCTTACTGAAGCCTGTGCATATATGTAAGCTCACCCGGCGTCTCCGTTTCCGTGAGCATCGTGTGAATGTCCTCAATCATAACGCCAAGCCCCGTAGTTTCCTGAAACAGATTCTTCTCTGTACACCAGACATTTCCATCCTGAACTGCCTTAAAGTCCTTCAAAAGCGGGCTTTTATCCAACAATTCATCCAAAGTCTGCAGTTCTCCATCTATCGTACTATTATAAATAATATAGTCGGCATCCTTTGCCCTTGCATAAAATTCTTCCATATCCATATTGACCGTAGACAAAGCATTGTCATCCTCGCCAAGATCATCAAAGATATACCTGCCGCCTGCCAGCTCAATCATTCTGGAAACATAATCATCTGACTTTCGGACATTGGCAGTTCCCATGGTATTGATATAGAAAAATGCCACTGTTTTTCCTGTCCCCTCCTGTGACAGAACTGCCTCCACCTTATCCGCCTGTTCTTGAAAAAGCTCCTCTGCCATCTCTTCCTTATCAAGAAGCGCGGCATACAGCTTTATCCACTCCGTTCTTCCCAGTGGGTGACTTTCGTAACTGGAACGCTCCACCAGTACCGGAATACCAAACTGCTCCAATTTTTCTTTTACCTCCGGCGTATGATAGATCATCGTCGATTCTATGGCAAGATCACAGCCCTTATCCAGAATCAGCTCATAATCCGGAGCACTGTATTTTCCGGCAAATGCAATACTGCCATCCTCAAGAGCCTCTTTGGCTGCTTCCATATACCAGCCGGACGCATCTGTTCCGGACAGGCTGATTCTGTCCAGACTGTCAAGAGCACAGAACAAATCCATAGCAGAGGTAGCCACCAGGTAAATATTCTTAAGAGGCTTGTGAATCACTGTAATATCCTCACCCGGATCCTCCGGAGCCTTTCCGTTTTCCGGCACAAGCAGAAAACGGCCGCTGTCCGCAACAGACACCAGCACGTATCCTTCTTCATAATAATCCACAGTAAACTGGTCTGCATACTGCAGTTCCATACTATGATCATAGGTCAGCCCCTTAAGCAGGACCGGCTCGTTTTCCGCGGCTTCCGCCGCCTGTACGGGGAACGCACGGAACAGCACAGAAGCCAGCATGACTGCCGCAGTCAATACGGCGCAACACTTCTTATTCATTACTTTTCCTTTTTCAATGTTGAAGAATCAAAAGTCAATGTGTAATCAATCTCATGGGGTGTGCTCATGGCAACTGTATCGGCAGTAACCGAAATCTTACAGTCAAAGGCGGTTACAGGAATCTCAAAAACAGAATTTCCTTCATCGTTTACCGGTTCATATTTTTCACCGTCTACAATCATATAATCGTAATTCGGACTGCTAAAGACAATCTCTGCAATTGCCTTCTGATCCTGAATTTTCACTACAGCGGGAGTTTCCACAGTTGCTTTGCCGGAGCCGCCCTCCAAAACAACCTCGGCCGTATAATTTCCATCTTCCAGATGCAAAGCTGCCGCAGCCGCCTCTCCACCGGATCCCGTCTCCGGCCGGGGATCCTTTACACTGACCTTATGATCGTACCATTTTCCTTTTTTTCCAAGAAGTGCAACCTCAAACTCCTCATCAATAGAGGGCACAGGAATATCAAACCCATAAACCTCTTCTTCCCATCCGTCGCTGTAAGTCACCTTGTCTGTTGTCGGTTCAAGAAGCTCCGCCCCTTCCTTCCGGGCATCTTCTGCGGTTCCCGCAAAAAGATTAAGGATACTCTTGGACACAAGGCTGACGTGAATGGTCATTTTGCCCTCTTCCACGGTCAGGATTCCACGGCCTTCATTGGCCTCGTTCACATGAAACATACTGCTGTCCGTATTAAATTCCGCACTGTAAATCCCATCCTCCAGTACACATTCCCCGGAACCAGTACCCGCCGTTTCGCTGTCTGGTGCTCCAGCAGCCGTTTCCTCTGTTTCTTCTGCCAGAACGGAATGATACCCGGCAAAAAATACGGATGTACTGATTGCTAATAAAGCCAGGGCTAAGAAACGCTTCATTTTCATTTTTTATTCTCCTTAATGACAACTGCCCGGAAATCGCCTAACGCCTTCCGGGCAGTCATATCTCTGAATGATCTTGTGAGCCTTATTCTGCTAAAGAATCGATAGCTGCCTTTGTATGGACAACATAAAGCTGTTTCACTGCATCGATTCTGCCAAGTCCGGCAATCTGAGTATCCACACTGTCAAAGCTTCCGGACGCTTCGAACATGCTCTTCCAGGAATCTTCTTCACTGCCGGCCATATCATTGTTTGCATGATCACCGGCAACTACCATAAGCGGACGGAGAATAACGTTCTTATAGCCTGCCTCTTTTACTTTGTCAATAACAGCTTCGCAGGCAGTATCTTCCGGTTCACCTTCTACGGTACCGATAAATACATTCTTGTATCCAAGTTCTTCCATCTGTGTCTGCATCTGGCTGTAGCTTACCTTCGCTGTGTGGGAAGTTCCATGTCCCAGAAATACAAATGCCGTACCATCCTCTTGTGCTGCATCAATGCTTTCATACTCTGCTCCTGCGACCGCTTCATCAGTAACAGCCTTTGCGACTGCTGCTTTATCTTCATTGACAACGCCTGCATCATCACCTACTTCGCCCAGAAGCGGCTCTGCAATGGCAACTGCCTCAAATTTGTCTTTGTACTCTTCGATCGCTTCCACCATTTCATCATACTCGGCACCATGCATTAAATGGGTAGGCTGTACAACCAGATTCTTAACACCGTTCTCTGCTGCACGATCCAATGCCTGCTGCATATTATCAATACATTCTCCATCCCTTGCCTGTACATGGTTGATAATAATCTGAGCAGTAAATGCTCTTCTTACAGCCCAATCCGGATATGCTTCTTTTAAGGAATCCTCAATTCCCTTAATATCTTCTACGCGGCTGTCATTATAAGAGGTACCAAAGCTTACTACCAGAAGCTCATTTTCACCGATTTCATCCCCATTAAGAGTATCATCCTTAGAGGCATCCCCCGTATCAAGGCCAAAGTAATCCGGACTTGCCTCTTCTCCCTCTACCAGTTCCTTCTGTGCATCTGTCAGGCTGTCCCAGGCTTCTTTTGCAGCCTTGCAGTCTTCATCAGTAGTATCCGTTCTTTCCTGAACATAAATTTTATCAATCAAAGCAGCTACGTTGTCTGCTGCCTCCTGATCTGCATCAGTACCTTCCTCTGCTGGCTCACCGGCTGTTTCTTCTGATGCTTCCTCAGCCTCTTCTGCCGCTTCCTCAGCAGGTTCTCCAACTACTGTTTCTTCCTCTGCCGCATACGCCGTTACAGTTCCCATCATCATAAGGGTACTTACGGAAAGACTCAGTGCCAATGCTTTTAATGCTTTGTTTTTCATGTATATCTCCTCCTTAACTTGTGAGAAATTAAAAATTAAATGTTTCTGATGTATCTTCAATTTCTGCATCAGCGATTTCGTAAGGTACGACAACATGAATGCAACAATGCCTATGAGATAAAAAATCCTCTCACCAAAAGGGCAAAAGGACCGAAATGGAAATAAACAGGTTTATGTTTTTCCTGATCGGTACAATCAATGACTCGTGATCTGGAACTCATGTTCCCGTACCAACAGCAGGCAGGTTTCCTGGCTTATAAATCTACATACAAAGTTACCTTCCCGGTTTCCCAGTGGCCTGCATTTCTGCTTCAACTTTGTACTCCTTAATTACAGTGACGAGATCGTACAGGATTTGCACCTGTTTCCCTTTTAACCGAATGGACATATGTTCTCTTCAGCACCTGTTGTTCTCTATTCAATTTTTTCTATCATATCACAATGTTAATAAAAATACAAGTTTTTTGCTCATATTCTTATATTTTATCAAATAACTATGCCTGGCACAGCAAGTATACGGAAACTGTTTTTATGGTTCATCCTTACACAGCGCCTGTCGTGCTAATACGGCCTCAAGCATATCTCCAAGAGCTACAAGATCGGCAGCCAGTGCAGCCAATTCTTTCTCGGAAAGACATTCCGCAAGCTTACAGGCGACTGAGGACAAAAAAAACAAGTTTGAGCAGCAATTCATTTGAGAAGGTCTCCCAGATTTTTTCTATATCATATGCGGAACACACATAGCTTGATATTTATAGGAAAAAGGAAGGCCGGGAACTCTTATGCACACACTTCAGGACTTATGACATAAAATATAGAGTAACATAATATTGGAATCAGAAAGGATATGTTCATGGAAAATTATCATCAGAACCGTCCGTGCAGCCGTCCTTACCATACTACCTGCGGTATGGCAAGACCTCATATGAATATGAATGAAAGAATGAACAATCGAAATGCTGAACGGAATGAATGTATGAGAGAAGACCGATGCGGATGCCATATGCCCGGCACTAACTCTTTAAACGCAGAAATGTACCGGCATATTGACCAAATGACGCCTGCCATGGCCTATGTGCCCTGCCAGAAATTCAACACTACCTTTGATCTCTGTTATGCGCTCAGTGTGGGAACCGTATTCCCTGAACTGTGCAAGCCATTCTGCGGAAAGAGAGGTGTCAGACGATGATGTATACGAATCAGTCCAGTGCCAGAGGACAGCTTCTCCAGGAAATCAATGAAACCAGTTTCGCAGTAGACGATATTCTTCTCTATCTGGATACTCATCCCTGCGATCAGGAAGCGCTTGCCTTCTATAAAGAGAATGTCACAAAACGCAGAAAGCTGATGTCCGAATATGCCCGGAACTACGGTCCTCTGACGATTGATGATGCCGCAGAGTCCTGTGGTGACACCTGGAAGTGGATGGAACAGCCATTCCCATGGGAAAAGGAAGGAGAGTGCAGATAACGTATGTGGAATTATGAAAAAAGATTGCAGTATCCTGTAAACATCAAAACTCCAAATGCAAAGCTGGCCCAGTTTATCATGAGTCAATATGGGGGACCGGATGGTGAGATCAGTGCCTCCCTGCGTTACCTTTCACAGCGCTTTATTATGCCGAACAGAATGTCTACTGCTGTACTGAATGATATCGGTACAGAAGAATCTGTACACAGAGGATAGACATAAAGAGGCTTTGCACCTTTAATCCCTCCGTTGCATATTTTAATAAAAAAGGAGTCTTTTATATGCCAGAGGATTTTGATAGCCTTTTCCGGGATAATCGCCGCAGACGCGACTGCCCTCCGTGTCCTCCATGCCGATGCGGCTGGGACCGCCGGGACGACCGCAGGGATGACAGACGCGACGACCGCAGGGATAACAGACGTGACGACCGCAGAGATGACAGGCGTGACGACCGCTGGACCTGGAGATGATATAGACAGGAGCTGCTTCGGCGGCTCCTTTATTAGAATAAATCCTTATATTTTTGAAAATCATTTTAAATTACACACATAATTTTCTCCGCTTCGGACATCCTAGCATTGAAAGGACGGTGTATTATGTCAGAAAAAAAGAACTCTTCCAAAAACGTTTATGACGATGGCAATATTCCGGAAATTGATCTTCCGAAGGACGCATGGATCACAGAACCTCTGCCGGAATCCACAAGGCCGAGAAAGGATGGACCCGGAGGTGACGGGGATGATCAATAATGAAGAGCTCCCCATCGGATTCACTATGGAACTTGCCCAGCATTCTGATGTTCTGAATCACTTTTCTCATTTATCGAAACAGGAACAGGAATCTGTGATCGAGGGTGCCCGCAGTATAAAATCGCATAACGAAATGCGCAATTACGTGGAGTCTCTCTTCAAGTAGTATACTCTTCGGATATCCGGCATTTAAATTGTAAACAGCACAGCTCGGAGATATCGGCAAAGCTCGGAGCTGTGTGAATTATTCATTTAATTTTCTCTCATAATATGATATCATCCTCTTATAAAATTTTACAAAAGAGGAAAATCATATGAAACTTGAAAGGCTCCGCACATTGCGCATAAAACACCATTTAACACAGGCGCATATCGCAAAAGTTCTCCATATTTCGCAGCGCTGTTACTCTTACTATGAAACCGGCGTAAGGAATATTCCTGTCGAAACACTGATGGAATTATGCGATTACTATCACGTGTCAATGGACTATATTGTCGGACGGACGAATTAAATTTTCCCGTCTGTTCTTTATTATTCTTAAGCATATATGCCGCCTCACTCCTGCATGGTTCAGCAGTGAGGCTTTCTTTGCATCTGCCTGTAACCATTTCAAGCCCTTTTCATATCATAAAAGGGGGAGGCGATATTATGGCAGTAATCAAAGAATTTACCATTGGAAAAGCCACCGTTGCCATCCATGACGATTTCTGCAAAACAAAGACTCCGGAACAGATACGGCAGACCATAGATAAAGTATCACAGAGAATCATGGACTACTACTATAATCACACAGCAGATAACCGTCCGGAATAACTCCGCCGTATTTTCCATAACTAAATTTCATATAAGGAACTGGTGATATAATGGAAAGATATTGTCTTTATCTCCGCAAATCCCGTGCAGACTGTGAAGCTGAGGCCCGGGGCGAGACTGAAACACTGGCACGTCACGAAAAAATTCTTATGGAGCTTGCGGAAAAATTGCATTTACATATCACTGCTGTTTACCGGGAAATCGTATCCGGGGAGACCATTTCCGCCCGGCCGGTTATGCAGCAGCTTCTCTCTGAAGTAGAAAAAAACATATGGAATGGAGTACTTGTCGTGGAAGTGGAGCGTCTTGCCCGCGGTGATACCATTGATCAGGGCATCGTTTCCAGAACATTTCAGTACTCAGGCACCAAAATTATCACTCCTGCCAAGACCTATGATCCAAATAACGAATTCGATGAGGAATATTTTGAGTTCGGTCTCTTTATGTCCAGACGAGAATATAAGACCATTAAACGGCGTCTGCACGCAGGAAGACTTTCATCTGTAAAGGAAGGAAAGTATGTGGGCAGCAAACCGCCGTATGGATATGCACGCATAAAACTCCCTCATGATAAGGGCTTCACCCTTTCTCCGATCCCGGAACAGGCACGTGTTGTCCAAATGATCTATGAATGGTACGTCAATGGCTTAAATGGGGATCGAATGGGGATTTCCAAAATCGTCCGGCAGCTTAATCTTCTTGGAATTCCGGCTCTCAATAAACCAACCTGGTCCCCCGGAACCGTAAGCGGTATCTTAACAAACCCTGTTTATACCGGAAAAGTAGCATGGAACCGCCGAAAAGCCGTAAAGCAGATTGCAGATGGGCAAGTAAGTATCACCCGGCCGCGTTCACCAGATTATCAGCTTTTTCAAGGTCTCCATCCACCGGTTGTTTCAAATGAATTATGGGAAAAAGCACAAACCATTCGCTCCCAAAATCCTTCCCGGCCGGTCAATACCCTCCGTACAGTCAGGAATCCTTTAGCAGGATTGGTCGTCTGCAGTCACTGCGGCAGAAAAATGATCCGGCGTCCTTATCAGAAAAACGAACAGCCAGCCATGCTTATCTGCCCCTATACAGACTGTCCCACCGTCAGCAGCCGCCTGGATCTGGTAGAACAAGCTATCCTCCATGGTCTGCAGGAGTTTTTAAAAAACTACAAAGCAAATCCTGATGCTGTCCTATCCAAATCAGATACACTTATCAAATCCCTGGAGGAGGTTGTACAGAAACACCAGAATGTTCTCAAAGCTCTGAGCTGCCAGAAAACCAGGCAATACGAACTGCTGGAGCAGGGAAATTATACCATGGACGTTTTTCTGGAGCGTTCCGAAGCTCTTGCCCAACAAATCGCCGCCTCCGCTGCCGCTCTTTCTGAAGCTGAGAAAAATCTGATGACTGAGCGGAACCGGTCGCATAATTCCCAAAACCAGATGCCGAAATACGGACATCTATTGTCCGGTTACTGGAATTGGGACGCAAAAACACGTAATGACGTGCTGAAGGAACTGCTTGAAAAGGTAATCTACACAAAACAAACAAAAAACAAACACAATGAAGGAAATACGCCTACTTTCGAATTGGAGTTATACCCCAAACTGCCCTAAGACATCTTCTGTTATGTCCAGCCTCTATGAACCGACGAACTGGCACACATGGAAATGATTTCCACGATCGTTCACCAGCTTACCCGCGACCTGTCCATGGAAGAAATCGAAAAATCCGGTCTGGGTCCTTACTATATAGATCATACCATCGGTATATGGCCGCAGGCTGCAGCAGGAATTCCCTTTAACTCTTGCGAATTCCAGTCGAAAGGGGATCCGATCACCGACTTATTTGAGAATATGGCTGCAGATGGTACGATTGTGTAAAGACAACATTGAGGTTTTAAAAGATAGTTCCCGATAATCTGGCATACTAGCTGCCAGATATGAGAACTTTAGAAATTCCAATGTATTTCAATAGGTACTTCCTTAGTTACAGGGTCTTTCTTACCAACTGATATATAATCAATCAGCTTTTCAACGGTTTCCCTGTCTAAGTGTTCAAGATTTGTATATTGCTCGATTAACTGTCGTCTGTTATCGCCAATTTGCATTTTTCTTTCGATAACGTCAAGCTGTTTCTGCGTATCAATTACCAGTTTTTCGAGCCTTTCTTTTTGTGTTGAGAAGTCTTTGGATAAATCCAAATAATCGAGTTCTGAAAGAATACCCTTTACCTTATCTAAATATAATTCACGGATTCCTTTTGTGTATTCTGCAATCTTTTTTTGATAAGCAGTAATTTCCAATTCCAGAGCTTCTTTTTTTTCTCGCAAGTCACTGTTGAATTGCACATTCTGTTCAAGCTCGTCTTTGTCAAGGTATTCTGAGGATAACTTATTCAGTTCATCAATCACTGCTTTCTCCAATTTGTCTACAGAAATGAAAGAGCCTATACAAGCGTCTTTTGATATATGGCGACAAGAACATTGTAAATAATGCTTGCCATGATTTTTTGATGAACGCATTGTATAACCGCAATTCATGCAACGAGCTTTTCTTGCAAACAAACCGATTGTTCCCACTATAAAAGGTTTTGCTTTTTGAGCGACCATAGCTTGAACTCTATCCCATAATTCACGTTCGATAATCGGCTCATGTGTACCCTCAACTCTGTACCATTGGTCTTTTGGTCTGGGTTTATTTTGCTTTGTTTTATAAGATACGCTGCCATATTTACCCTGTACCATATTCCCAATATACATTTCATTTACTAACATATCAGAAATATTAAAGTATTTCCATAAGGTGTTATTTTTCGTTTTCGGTTGTTTGTAACGTAACCCATGAAGTCGTTTGTATTCCGTAGGATTCGGGATTCCTCTGTCATTCAGCATACGGGCAATGGCGGTTTTTCCATACCCTTGTGAAAACAGTGTAAAAACTTCTCTGACAACTTCCGCAGCTTCTTCATCAATAATCAAATGACCTTTTAAGTCTGGGTCTTTTTTGTAACCATATAGGGCAAAAGCACCAATATGGTGTCCGTTCTTTCTTCTGTCAGTGAGTACGCTTTTTATGTTTTCTGACATATCCTCTAAGTACCATTCATTCACCAGACCGTTAATCTGTCTTGATTTCTTATTTCCCTTATTGGCAGTATCCGCATTATCAACAATACTGATGAAGCGAATACCCCAAAGAGGGAAAAGACCGTGAATATATTTTTCCACTAACTCTAATTCTCTGGTAAATCTGGATTGCGTCTTGCAAAGGACAATATCAAATTTTCGATTCTTTGCGTCCTCCAACAACCTGTTAAATTCTGGTCGTCGTCTGTCAGAACCAGTATAATCATCATCACTGTATATGTTGTAGACTTCCCAACCATGCTCTAATGAGTATTGAAGTAACATTGACTTTTGATTCTGAATACTGTTGCTGTCGTCTGTTTCTGATTGTTTGTTTCTATCTTCCTCTGATAAGCGGCAATAAATCGCAACTCTTGATTTTGATTCCATCATGTTTCGTTCTCCTTTTCAGAGAAGACGAAACAAACTATCGCTACATGACATTATTATAACATCTTGTAGGATAGTTTGTCTATCATCTGGCAGGAGTTGCCTTTCCTTTATTTTTCTCATATTGATTTATTAACTCTATCCATTTCAGAGTAAATGCTTTTGTGAATGCCGCTTTATCATAATTCTTAAAAACATTCTTGCAAACTACCTTTATATCATTTGCCATTGAACCACCTCACTACAATATATTTACAAAGTATGCAAAAATGCTTGTACGTTATGAAAGAATTTGTCTATAAATAGAAAGCAATCAGATGGCTTTGGAAAGCTCCACTGGAATTTCACCATTCCCATTCTTATGGGTGAATCGCACCATGCGAGTGTATCATTATTCTGATATACGGGTCATGGCAGCAACTTTTCCAACAGTCGCTTACGGATCACTGGCGTGGTCGCTCGCTCTTATATCCCTCCTTTCATGGGTCATGGCGTTCCAGTCCGTCGGCTTACCGTATATCAAACGTATCTGATTACTTTATTCAGTTTTCAAAGAACACATTTCTAAACGGAGCTGGAATGAGGTAGTATTGCACTCCATATATTTTTGTTTATTTCACTCTGACTTCAAAACCTAGAATTGCTTTGATAAGGGCAGCTCTAATTCTGCCTTTTAGCTCCATATCGACCACAATATACATATTTCCATGTTCATCATAGAATGGACGTAAACTTGCTTTTGATATGTAAGCGTCATAGTGATTTAGTATTTTCTCTATTGCCACATTGTTGCCATCAGCAGCTAAACTGATTGTGGAGAATAGAGGACACTTTTTTGTAGACTTCATCATGTTATAATTCCTCCTCGTACATATCTCTAATGAGCTTTAGTGAACACATTCTGTTTCTATAAACAGAGTTTCTGGAAATATTCAGAATCTCTGCAATTTCTGCGTCAGGCAGTTCTAAAAAGTAGAACATCAATATAACATTGCGTCGTCTTTCACTTAATTTTTTGATTGCTTCACATAATTTCTCATCATAGACACGAACTTCTGTACCGAACACATCAAAAGAAGTAAATTCAATCGAGTATTCGTCCGTTACACCTAACTGGCATAATTCCAGCTCTGGTATTTCACAGAAAGATATTTCATGCTTTGAACGTCTGGCAAGTTCTTTTGTTATAGTTCTTGACGGTTCTGCCAATCGCCTTACGAACCAGACAGTCAAATTGAAGTCTTATAGCGTTCTCAAATGAAGAAGGTTTCATAATCTCACCTCCTTTCAAGTTGAAGTTGCCAAAGCGAAAAGGCTTTTTACCTCTTTCCGCACTAACACTCAACACGGAGGGAAGATTTGTAACCCAAACCAGATAAAAATTTAAAAATTTTTTTGAGTAGCAAAAAAGCACAAGGGCATATAAGAAATGCTGTTCTTGTGCTTTTAAAATTGTTCCTGTTATGTAATGTGAAAAACCACATTCAAGGGTATATTGTGCCGCTGTGAAAGCTAGGATTTTTTTGACAATAACGGATATATTGAAGATTGTCGATTATACAGGTCTTTCAATGCGGCTACCTCCCAAAGCCGCTAACCCAAAACCATTATGTTGTTTTTCTATTGATGGGAAAAGAAAAAGGCGGCTTTTCAACCGCCATCTGGAAAAAGGTGTTTTGTGACACGCAAAAACGGTACTGTTGATAGCGGTTTTTTTTATTTGCCGCTAGGCAGTACATTTTCATCTTTATACGCATAATAGGAACTGGCAAACCATACTATACGTTTTTCTATACCTGTTAGAAAATCAACAGGAACAGTAAAATGTAGTGAGGTGATTAAATATGCGTAAAAAAGAAGATAAGTATGATTTCAGAGCCTTTGGTCTTGCAATCAAAGAAGCTCGTAAAAAACAAGGTCTTACCCGTGAACAGGTGGGAGCAATGATTGAGATTGACCCACGCTATTTGACAAATATTGAGAATAAGGGGCAGCACCCAAGTTTACAAGTGTTTTATGACCTTGTTCATTTGTTAAATGTATCAGCAGACGCTTTTTTCCTACCTGCTTCTGATCTGGCGAAAAGCACCAGAAGAATACAGTTGGAAAGACAGCTTGATAACTTGTCTGATAAGGATTTAGTTATCATGGAAAGCGTTGCAGACGGAATCATTAAGTCTAAGGAAGTGGAGGACGACTAATCCTCCACTGTTCTTATTCAATAAAATAAGCC
Organism: uncultured Blautia sp.; assembly: GCA_900551075.1. Classification (GTDB taxonomy): domain Bacteria; phylum Bacillota; class Clostridia; order Lachnospirales; family Lachnospiraceae; genus Blautia_A. Next base: position 154,035 of record URVB01000001.1, read on the forward strand.
GATAATCTAAGAAAAATGGTCATTCTTAGTATTATCGGCTCTGCGTCTTAGCGTCTGGCGCTATAACAATTATTTGTTGTTGCCTTACATTGATTAGGCTTTCTTGTTTACATTTAGGGCAGAATAGAGGATAATTTATCAATTCTGTATCCTTTCGTATTTTTGTGCGTGTTTTATTTCTGCATATAGGGCAGTATATCCATTTTTTTGTTATCATTCGTTTCCACTCTAATATGCTATTTTATTGTAAACTCACATGCCAAATAATATGTGTCATAATCCCAATCTTTTGGAGATTCAAAATAAGAAACACTTATAATTATCCGATAATGCCCTGATGGGAGTTCACCATAAAACGAAGAAATATCATATGCTAACCTCAATCTTTCTGATGGTTTTATAATAACATCATCTTCATTGTTTTTTGACGGATCAGAAAGTTGAGTTAATTGATACCATACATCTGATTCTTCTGCTTCGATTTCAAAATAAGATTCTGAACAATGGTATTCTTTATCAGAGTTGTTTTCGATAAAAAATGTCGCATTCTCTAAGTTAAAATCCCATTTTTTATCTAACGTAATTTCAACATCTGATAAAGAATTGATTTCTTCTTCATTTTCATAAGGCGAAACCTCGTAATATTCTTTTAAATTTTGTGGAAATACATTTTCCTCATTTTGTGATGAATTGCACCCAGATAAAATGCTTACGACTATTACTAAAATTATGCAGATACATTTTTTCATTTTTAAAACCTCCTCGATAAATGTTCAGTCCAATTATATGAAGCAAATATCTATTTTTCATCAACATCTATGATTTTTATCCAAGCTGTAACACACGCTCCACCCTTATCATTATTCGCAATTTTCAATGTACCTCCATGCCTTTCACACAATATTTTACAAATATTTAATCCTAAACCCAAATGTTCAGTCGTAGTGTCTTGCGATGATTTGTAAAACGGTAATGTCACACGCTCTATATCACTATCCTTAAAACCGCAGCCATCATCAGAGACGGAAATCAATAAATATTGTTTTTTCATACTAATGTCAATATCTATCATTGAATTAGCATATCTAATACTATTAGATAATAAATTTTCATAAATCTGTACAACAATATCAAGATTGATAAATAGGTTTTCGTTATTATTACAGTTTGTCTTAATAGAGTATTTTATGTCCGTACAAAGCAGTTCTGTTGTATCTGACAAAGATTTTAATAGTAAGTTAAAGTTTATAGTCTCTTTTTTGATTTCTATATCTTCTAATCGGTATAGATTCATCATGGCATTAACGTATTTTTCAAGTCGTTCCACATTCTTACGCATTGTTGATAATTCATCAATTACCTCTTGCTGGGAAACTAATCCTTTTGGAATAAATGATAACAACATTGTAGTATGCCCTTTAAGTAGTGTTAAGGGAGTACGCAAATCATGCGAAAAAGCAGCATTTAATCGTCTTTGTTCAGCAAACTGTCGTATCATTTTTTGATTGTTTTGATATAAACAATTTTTCATTTTTTCAAATGCAAGACACAGCTTACCCATTTCGTCTTTATAGGGGTAATACAAAGTAAAGTCCAATTCTTTGTTTTCAATTTTGCTATAAGCATTAGTTAGTAACTTTATTGGTCTTGCCAATTTTCGTTTTATAAAAATAGTTACGCAAAGTATCATACTGAATGAAAGAATAACAGGAATAGTGGCAATATTTATCATTCCTAAAGTAGTATCTACAATCCTATCTTGTTTGGTAAAGTTTGGTGAGACCTCGATATAAGAAACATGATTTGGATAAACATATTCTTGTACCGGGCGTTCTTTTTGATAGTCTACAACAAAACTACATACTTTCTTTTGGCTCGCATTATATATTGTATACTCTGTCTGGTCATTATTGTATTTTGCTATAAATGAACCATTTTCAGGTATATCATATCTTGTTGTCATGTCCTCATATTTATAGTTAAGATTTATTCTATAATTATCAACAAGAGCAATGGCAGTAACACTTATAGTAATACCAACTACTAAAGAAATGAGTGCGTAAAGAATAAATGAAATTTTAATACTCCGGTTATCAATATAGTATACTAATTTTTTTCCCATTATTTTTTCCACTTATATCCGCACCCCCAAACAGTTTCTATATAAGGATTATCACTCATAGAAAGAAATTTTGTTCTTATCCGTCGTATATGTTCCGTAACAACAGAATTGTCACCACAACCATCTAGCCCCCATACTTTTTCATAGATTGTTTCACGGTCGAAAACAATACCTTTGTTTTGTGAAAGAAATTCAATTATATCAAATTCTTTCTTCGTAAAGTTTATTTCAGCATTTTTATAAAAAACCGTTCGTGATGAATAATCAATTACTATACTTTTATCGAACTGTACTATTGCAGACGAACTATGTCTTTTCTCTCTCCGCAAATGGGCAGCAACTCTAGCTTCTAATTCATCAATAGAGAAAGGCTTTACAACATAGTCGTCAGCACCGATAGCAAACCCCTTGATTTTATCACAGTCCTCAACACGAGCTGTTAAAAAAATAATAGGACAGGAAACATAATTTCTAATCGACTCACAAACTGTAAAGCCATTCATATCTGGCATATTTATATCCAACAGAATAATATCGGGGTTTTTAGTAATTGCATTTAATGCTTCTTTTCCGTTAATTGCTGTATACACTACATAACCAATCTTGTAAAAATATTGATTTAACATTGATACAATATCTTTTTCGTCGTCTACAATTAAAATACTCTGTGCCATAATTCGTTCCTCCTTAGTTAGTATATCTTATCATGGAAAAAACAATTTTTTAACAACTTTTATCTATTACATGGGTGTGACTATTAATTTGACATTTTTATATTGATTACAATGTTACATTTTCATATCCATTCAAACAATAACGCATTTTACCTGCTGCAATTATTATAATCCCTTAAATTAATTGTAACAACTTCAATAATCAGCTTACAAACTATACCTCGGTATGATTTGTAAGCCTTTCTTCATGCTATCCTACAACCTTCCAGTTACCGCCTGTCTTTTCCAGTACCAAATCAAACTGTGAAATCTGTGTTGCTTTCGTTCTCTGGTCGAGATACTTCACCGATACCGAAACTTTGACCTGTTCCCCATCTTTGATGAAGATAGGATTTACAAGCTCTGAAAACAGATATTCACAGTTTGCAGGTTCAAGCACATTGCCAGATACATAATAGGCAAGCTCTTTTTCCGTAGCGGTAGGGTACAGTTTAAAGAATGTTTCCAAAAACTCTGTCACTTCCTCCGTAGTGGCAGCGTCCACCGTTCCGTCAGATTCCTTTGTTTTTGGTTCATAGCCGGATTTTGTCGGTATGCTGCTGATGGTCGGATTTTGTGTGATAACCATGTTACCGTCACTATCTACATGAACCACTACCATGTAAGCGGAAGTGTAGCCGATTGACGTTTCACCCTCCGTTACCGCCTGATCTACAGAGTAGACAACGGTAAAGTCGTCTGTTCCAGCCTGTTCTATATCCCATATTTTTACGTCTGTAACCGCCACACTCGTGGGTATATCCTGTCTTACCGTATCGACATTCAAATCCTGCAAGCTCTTAGTCAGATAGTTGTTGATTGCCACAGTTCTTTTATCAATGGATTCCTGCGTGTTGCTCCATGAATAGTAGGACTTCGCAAATGCCTTGACAAAGTTTTCTATCCTGTTGGTATCGACAATACGCTGTTCAATGACTTCTTTTTCATGTACAGTGTGCATATCAATGGTGGTGAAATTCTTATACACCCCAAAGCTTACGCTTGCAATCAGCACCAGCCATAAGGCAATCACAGTTTTCTTGTGTGTGCCGACTTTCATCACAGGCACTTTCTTCTCTTTTTTCGGTTTTGATTCCTTGTCCTTTTTCTTAAATATCATAGTACCATTTCCTTTCTATTTTGGTTTTACCCGACCAGCACCAATCAAGTGTTTCTGCCAGTAGGGGCTTGTTAAATCTGCATATCCGATAGGGTCGCCAGCGTGATACATTCTGTTGTTTCCTGCATAGATTCCCACATGGGTGACATACGTTCCAGAGTTATAAGTAGAGTGAAAGAATACCAAATCACCAGCTTTCGCCTGTGACAGTGGTATGTGTTGCGTAACGTCATACTGTGCCTGTGCGGTACGAGGTAGACTGATACCAGCTTTCCCATAGCACCAAGACGTAAGACCCGAACAGTCAAAGCTGGTGTTTGGATTGCTGCCGCCAAAGACATACTTCCAGCCTTGATACTTCAATGCTTCTTTGAAGATTGCCTGTGCAGTAGCGTCACTGAAACTGGGAACAGCTAAATACTGGTTCACCAGACGGACATAGAACATATTTCCATATTTGTAACGCCAGCCACCATTTTCCTTAATGGAAATCTCGTTCTTATAGGTGACTTTGACACCGCCCGATTTATCTTTTGCGAAACTGACAGCTAATTCAAAGGTATAATTTTTTCCATGCTTCGCCACATAGTCAATGAAGCCGCCGCCATAGTTATAGGCTTGTACCACTGTATCAATGTCACACCCTTTCGCTTCTGCGGATTTTAAAAGCTCCGAGAAGTATTTACACCCCTGTTTGATGGATTCCTCTGTGGAAAGGGAATTAGGCGGCAACCCCATTGATTCTGACGACTGCATAACGTCCGTAGCTGTACCTCCAGATTCCACCTGCATGATGGCAAGCAGATAATTCACGTAGTCCGAAATTCCGTATTCTTTCGCATATTTTTCTACCGTCGGCTGATGTTTCAGCACTTCCTCTGACAGATTCAGTCCAGAAAAATCAAAGTGGGAAGTGCTGCTTTCTTCATCATCTGCGGTCACGATAAACAGGAACAGAAGCAGACTGATAATCACCGTGAAAATCCCACCGAACACAGCGAAGTGTCTTAGCTTCATTTCTTACCGCCTTTCCTGCTGGTCGTTTTCTTCACGGTTGATGGATTTGTGGTCTTTTTCTGTATGGTCTTTGTCTGCTTCTGGTGTTGCACGGTCTGACGGACAGATTGTTTCGTAGCTGCTGTTGAAGCCTGTTTTACAGTTGGAGAGGATTCTCTGACAACCTGCGTCCTCACGTTATCCTGCTGTTTCGTAACAGGCTCTTTCTTTACAGAGGATTGCTCCCTTGTAACAGCAGGACGTTCCTTGACCGTTTGCTCCTGCTTAGAAGCTGCCGCCTGTGGAGCTGTTTTTGCAGATACAGGCGTTGTCACTGGTCGCTCATGCACAGGAGCAGTTCCTTTTGTCACTGATCCTGTGCTTTCTTTCGCTTTATCCAGTTCCATACGTTTTTCCGCAACCGTCTGTCTGTGCTTATCCTGTTTCTCTGCACGACCCTGTTTTCTGGTCGCATTTTCCTCCACAATGCCACGCTTGAAGTCTGATACATTTTCCTGTATCTGGTTTACGCCGCTATGTACTGCATACTGTGCCTGTGTCGGCATATCCTTGACCTGTTGTCTAATGGATTTTGCCTTATCTTTCAAGCTGTCTTTACCATCAAGCACTGCACCGACTTTCGCACCAGCACGTTTCCCAAAAGTGGAAGTATCAGAAGCGGTGTCATGGTTTGGTCGTGTGTGAGTGTTTCCTTTTGCTGTATCAACCTTGCGGCTATTTGAAGCGACTACCGCACCAGCCACACCGCCAGCCGCAACCGTCCTGCCGATTTTACGTTCCAAGCGTCTTGCACTTCTGCCTAAGAACATATAAGGTCGCCGCATGATACGTCTGCCGACCTGCTGTGTATCGGAAGATTGCAGACTGAACATTGCCATCAAGTCACCGAGCTTGAAGTAAATTCCTGCAAAGGTGACTATCTGTAAAAAAGCCACCATAAAGAACGGATAACCGCTGGAAATGGAATAAAACATAGTGGATATGCTGAAAGCTGTCGTGATAATCAGCGTAATACCTGCCCTTAACATGATGGTATTGAACAGTTTTGTAAGTGCCTTTTTTGCCATGCCCTCATAGGTCGGTATCATGGATAAAATGAAACTGACAGGTAAAAACATGGCATAGATGACAAATAGCACCTGTGAGAAAATCATCATGCCGGTAAGCAGGAATACAAAGATTGAGATTCCGATATTGAAGATGAACAAAAATACCACCGTACCAAGTCTGCTCATGGTCTTAGTAACGCTTAGATTCGCATTGTCCTTATCCTCGATTTCTTCAACTACTATATCTTCTCTGTCGTCCGTATCTGGGCTTGCTTCTAACAGGCTTTCCACACGGTCAGAGCCGAGCTTGTCAATATCGGATTCCCCATACTGCAAGAGCAGCCAAGGTTGTTTCACCTGTATGGAAAACAGGCTGTCCCTTATCAAATCCACGCTGTCTTTTCCCTTGCTTCTGGAATCGGGCAGCACAATCTTTGTGCCAAGCGATAACGCCGAGCTACTTATATCGGCGGAAAAGTCATTGATTTTGCTGATATAGTTTGGAGCGTAGGCGATAAAGGACGCTGACAGGATAAAGACCACAAGGAAGTTGACGACTGCATGAACCGCCTTTGTCGTTTCCCTCTTGATAAGTCCTGTGTAGGCGATATAGATACCCATTACCAGAATGAGGATAAGCAGGAATCCCACATAGAACCCCTCACTGGAAAAGCCGCTGGAAGTGATACCAGCCAACGTCTGAATATTCTTTCCGATTGAGCTTGCGGTATCAGAGATAAAGTCCAGCCTGTAGGCTTCCTGTACCACATAGCCTGTCGCATTGGAAATATATAAGCTCACCGTCCAGACAAAGTTTGTGATAGCGTACAAGCCATACTGGATACTTTTCCCGATACCGTCTAACCAGTTCCAAGGCAGCCAATCCCAACTTGAATCCACATAAAAATCGAGCTGGTAGTTTTCCAATGGATATTTTGAATAGGCGTTAGCGTCACTTACCGTATTGTCAACCAGTCCAGCCGCATGAGCCACCGTGCCTGTAATGGATAGGAACACCAGAACACCGAGAATCACCAGAAAAGCGATACCGAAGAATCTTAGGATTTTTCGTTTACGCATAGGCTTCACCTCGATTCTTCCGTCTGTACGGGCGGTCTGGTATCAAAGGCATGGAACAAATCAGCGAATACAGGGTGTATCTGGATAACGCCCACTCGTCCATATAAATCTTGAAACAGGCATTGTCCGTTTTCCAAATCCCTAAGCCGCTTCTGGTTGCTTTCGTCCTCCTTATCCACACCGAAAAATTCAAGGGTATTCTTGATTTCTTTTATATCCGTACTCCGAAAGGCAAACTTCAAGCCGATATTGTTCTTCATCTTTTCGTCGTCCACATCACCAGAGTTTTGTGTGACAAAGTAAACAGCGGCGTTCATGGAACGACCAGCACGAATCAGCTTGTTAGAGAGTGCCTTTCCCTGTGCCACCTGTAAGAACGTCCACGCTTCATCCAAATCCACCATCTTGAAAATACTGCGGTCTGAATGGATAAAGTCTAAGGCAAAGGTACTGATGACGATAAGCATAGCCACAGACAATAATTCCATAGTTGTGTATTCCTCAAATTTTGTGTCCTTATCTGGCAATACAAGGTCTGCCACCTGTATGATGTTTAATTGTCGGTCTAAACTGATGGACTGCTTTACATCACCGTCCGAGAAAAGCAGGTGTGCGAAGTCATAGTCCGTCATGCTTTCGATATGGTCTGCGATATTCTCTGCCACTGATGAACCGTCTTTCCTTAATTCATCAATAACACGGAGTAGTCCTCGCTGCTTACTTTGTGTCACGGAACGGATTGCACGTCTAAGAACAGGGAACTTCTCACCGTCACGGGAAGAAATACCTGTAAGGAATGTTAAAATATCAATCGCAAGGCTTTCAGCGTCCTTTGTACGCTTCATAATCACATACGGGTCAAGTAGTCCTTTGTTTCTGTCCTCACTGGTGAGGTTGACTATCTTGATTTCATGTGCAATATCGAGTAGTGTTTCCTGCCAGTTGCCACGCTCTGATTTCGGGTCTACAATGACCGCTTTTCCACCAAACAGCACCGCATAATAGATGATAAGGTTGTTACAGAATGACTTACCGCCGCCGAGCGAACCGAGAAACGCTGCCGCAAGAGCATTAGTCACTGAACCTTTCACGCCCTGTGCCGCAAGGCTAGGCTTTAGGTACACATTTTTCCCTGTGTCAAGGTTGTAACCGATATAGATTCCGTCCGTTTCCCCAAGCTGCTGTGTCGCTCCGAATCCAAGACCAGCGAGAAAGTCAGAAGTCACATACTGGATATAGTCATTGATGTAACGCTGGCTTGATGGGATAAATTCACCATGTAAGCCGAGCATATCCCCGAATGGGCGTACCAGTTTGACGTTCAAATCGTCGTAGAAGTCTTTCACTTCATCACAGCGTCGCTTCAATTCGTCCAGAGAATCAGCCGCTACACGGATAACGTAGGACAGCTTATACATGGATTCTTTTGACTGGTCGAGATTCATTTCCAGTTCATTGACCGAATCCAGAGCTTCAATGACGTTATTTCCCGTTTCATTGTTGGATTCCCATGCATGGTTATCCAAGTCTTTCAATTCTTTTTTCTTGTTGCGGACTGTGGTTAAGGCTTTCTTATTCGTCACAATCTCTACATTCATGGAAGTGGAAACAGGGAACGTGAATTGCTGTTGCTGATAATAAAATATCTCACTTGATGGGAAGTCCAGCTCACCCACGATATTGTTAATCGTGAAGTAGGCAACATACGTTGTCTGATCTTCACGCTCCATCTTTAGGTATCGCTGGTTTTCCTCTATCATGCAGCGTGTCGGACGGATAAGGTCATATCGCTTTACCAGCGTTTCACGCTTTAGCTTCTTGACTGGCAAATCATAACTGTAATCACTGTACGCAACACCTGTGTTCCCATAGATATGTTCTAAGAGATAACCGAAGTCGTTCTTATCCAGCCTGCGGAACTGGAAACGTCTTGAGATTTTGCTTTCCAGCAGCTTCTCCATCTTCATAAAGCGGTTGATTTCATCATTGCTCATGGAAACGAAGTCGCCCATGAGCTTGTGATTGACCTCATAGATAAAATCGGTAAAACTCATAGCCGCTGATTTTTTCATTCCCTTTAGGCTGATTTCTTCCTCATTCACCAGTAGCTTGAAGCCAAGAAAAAAGCGGTAGTCAATCTGATTTTCCCCAATCATCTCAACCAACGCTTCGGTCTGTTCGTCTACCTTTTTACAGGCGATTTCTTTCAACCTGCCTGTAATTCCTTTTTTGGAACGCTCCTGTACTGCACGTAAGCTGTCCTCAGTGGCAATCTGTAAGGCATGGATTTTTCCGTCACGGTTCTGGGCGATAAGCTGACGGAAGTTGTCATGCACCATGTACTTTTCCTCTGGCGACAGGAACGAATAATTGTAAGGTGTCAGCTCATAGTAGGCGAAGCACTCACCGTCATGGTTGAGCACCAGATTGTTTTCAATATATTTAATCGGGAACATACATCACACTCCTAACTGCTGTAATAACGGGATTGAATTTTTCATGTTTCAGCTTGATGGCTTTTCCTGCATAGGTCACTTTTGGACGCAGGAAAAAAGAGATACAGGACTTTAAAAATCCAAAAGGCTTTTTTCCGTCAAAGGTTTTTTGCGACACGAACCATGTAAAAGCAACAGGGATTCCAAAGTATTTGAGGAACGCACCGTCAATCATGGAAAAGGGCGGCAGTTCCCCAAAGAGGATAACCACGAACAGCGAAACGACAAACCATGCCATCTGACTGAACGTGAGAGGGAACGGGAGCTGAAAGTCGTTGATTGCATAAATGACTTTCTCCACGCTCCATATGCTTGTATAGCTTTTGATTTTCTTCATTTTTCACAGCTCCTTTCTTTGAAGATTTTTCTTTAAATGGAAACAGCAGCCTATATTTCAAGGCTGCTGCATAAAAAATACCAGTTCATTGATAACTGGCAGATGATAAGATATTCAGTTGTAGTTACTAATACGGACATTCAAACACGCCATGATTGGTGACGACAAAACGCCCCTCTAAATCAAGGTCACGCCCGTATGCTTCATAATCTATGTAGCTTCTTATCCTGTCGGGGATTTCCCCAAGGCTTTGACATTCATCTATGAAGTAATAGGCAACGTCCGTCATATCGTCACAATCGGGATAATGGATAATATCGTCTGCGTGTTCGCACAATTCCTCTAAGCTACTGTAATAGCAAAGCAGCTCCGAAAGCTCGTCCTGTATATCCTCTGGTAAGTCCTCCACCATTTCACACAGGCGGTTGACTTCTTCAATCGGTGTGTATTCGTCAATCTCAAAGGGCAGCTCATAATCATGAATTGCGTATTCCTCGTACCTCTCATTCAAGCCGATACGTTCTGCCATTTCGTCATAATCGACAGGCGGTGTGAACCACGCACCCACAAGCTCACCCTCATTGTATTTTCCAAGATTGGCGATATAGATTCGCATTTCTTCTATACCACATCACCCCTTTACTGATAACGGAAAACGCCGCTCGTTGTAAAAAGGTATCTGTCGTCCATTTCCAGCTCGTTTCCGTAGGAATGGTAGTCGATATGCTTTTGTAGTTCGTGGGGAATCTCACCGAAAATATTTTCCTCACAGATAAGGTATTCTGCCAGTGCTGCACCATCACCCACATCATAGTAACGTATCTCGTCCTTGTGGTCGATAAAGTCCTCGAAACTGTCAAACCATTTCTGCTGAATGGCTTTCATTTCGTTACCGACAGGCGTACCGTCTATTTCCAGTACGAAACGACAAAGGGCGTTGATTTCCCATATCGGTGTGTCGGTGTTGATATGGAATGGCAGCTCATAGTCTGCAATCTCAATCTGTTCCTCGTTTTCTACGCCTAACTTTTCTCTAACTTCATCAAAGTTTATCGGGCAGTTGAACCAGTCGCCAGAGTAACCGTCGTCCTCGTCGTGGTAAGGCTTTGTATTGTTTAACAGGTAGATTCGCATTTCCTGCAAGGCTTATCACTTCCTTTCCTCATATCCAGTATTCCCATTATAACAGCATAATCTACGCCAAATACATAATGGGAAAATTTTTCTAACTGTTCTTTTGGATAATCAAGTGGTGGGTGCTGCTTGATGATTTCCCACACCGCACGTTTACGGTAAGGTAAATCAGAAATGTTGTCACAGCCGATTCGTTTTTTCATATCCTCAAAAATATCTGTTTTCATGTTGTCCTCCAATCTTAAGCTTTGCATAGAAAAAGCAGCTAACTCAAAAGAATTAACTGCTCCTTGCCTATGATAATTTGATGTCTATTTGTTTCAAGATTAAAGTAAGTTCTTTTCGCTTTTCTGGGTCTGGTGTTCTGACTAAAGTATATCCTTCTTGTTGTATTTTTCGTAATATATCAAATGTAATATCTGCTCTAGCATTTAATTTATATAAAGTATCATCAGTCATAGGAACTTTACGAAGATACCACCAGAAAGGTAAATCTAATTTACTTTTAGCATATTTTATGGTATTGACAAAGTATGTGTCCTCATTATAGTAATTAAAATGTGGTCTATCCTTTAAAAGATGTTTTTCCATATTTTCATAGAAATCATCTAAATGATTGTCAACTAAAATCTTTTCAAGTATTTGAGGAGGAATTTCACTCAAATACTCTGTTGTCATACCAGTATTCAAAATATTTAAAGGTGTATAATAATATTTCTTTTCAGCGGCAAGAACAATACTCAATACTACACTTTGATTATCAAATGCGTCAAAATAGACATTGACATTAACATTGTTATATTGATAGTAGAATTTTAAGCAAGTAGCCTTTGTTTTTTTAGGAATACTGTTATAAATGTCTACTAAATAGGCTTTTGTACTTTTTTTCATACAAAACACTCCTTTCAAATCCTACTTAAATTATACTACTTTTACACAATAAATACAATTTACGCCCCGATAATCTTATTGAATAACTGTAACAGTACGTCTTTTACACCAGCGGCATTGAACACCAAGCCGACAGCGATTAAGGCAATCACCAAGAATCCGATAAGTTTAGAAAACTCACGCTTGAATCCGAGATACACCCCGATAACAGCGATTGCCATAAGCACAAGGGATTGTGCGTTAGATAAAAACCAGTTGTATAAGTTCTGTCCGAAATTCATTATCTTTTTCTCCTTTCCATCATTTCAATTTCTCTGTCTGCGGCTTTTGCAGACTGCATAAGACACATAGTCACTACTCCGAATCCTGCCCCAAGTGAGAACAGGAAGAAGTCAAATAAGATATGCTTCATGTTGTCATTCCTCCTTGTTGATGATTTCCTCTGTGGAAGTCGTCTGCTGTTCAATCAGCTTTTTATGACGCTCGGTGAGCTTTGCATGGTCTAAAATGTCTTTGAGATAAGTCGTACCGTTGGTACTGTCTATCTGCTGTAAGACTTTCCATGTGGGAGCTACCTGTCTGCTTATCCAGTTCAGCGTCCTTGTGAGCGTGTACGGTTCTGGTTTGGTCGTCAGTTTCAAACGCCCACGATCAGAACCGATAAAGTACGCCCATTTCTCGTTGGTTTTCCATTCGCTGCGTCGCTTATCCACCTCCTTGTCAGCGAATCGCATATAGCGGTTGATAATATCAAAAGCGGTACGCTCTGCGTCATGGTAGGTCAGCAGGTCACGCACCGCATAATAGGCTCGCTCATTCTTTAGCCTTATTTCAAAACGGTTCTTGATTTTCGTATCTTCAATGGCTATGTCATACTTTGCGTACTGTTCATAGTCTTTTTCGTAAATACAGAAATAGACTTCCGATTTGAGCGAACCGATATATAATGTATTTCCCATACCGTATTTATCCTGTTCCATGCTTCTTACCAGCTCACCGCTTCGGTAGCTCTTGAAGCTGCGGAATACGGAAATACATTCCTCATGGTTGCATTTCTCTGTCAGCTCTGGAATGTCTAAGATTCCTGCCATATCGTTGATGGCAAGGTCAAGACGTTTCATCACACCTCCCTCTATCAGAGCGTCCATAAGAAAGTCATACCAGCTCCTATGCTGTGCCAAAAGGTAGCTTTCCATCTGTCGGCAGCCTTTCCCCTTCAGCTCTAGTAATGTGCCTTTTTCCTTATCGGGTGAAGCCAGCACGAACACATCACCCAAGACGTAATGTTCCGCATAGGAGTAGAAGCCAAAATCCTCATGTATCATCACATCAAGCCTTAATTTGAGAATATCCTCAACAACGTGTTTTACGTCCTGTGTGGGGAATCGGATTCTGACGTAATCCAAGACCATTTCCAGCGGATTTTCTGGATTCAGTTTATCCAGAGCGTCCATGAGTTTCACCTTGATTTCTTCCGTCAAGGCTACTTTTCCAGATTCAAGCCTGCTGATATATTCTCGGCTGACACCAGCCATGACCGCAAGCTGATTCTGGGAAACGCCGTACTGCGTCCGTTGTTCTTTGAGTTTGTTTATCCAGTCGGTGTCATTCAGTAAAAACCCCTCCAATCGAAAAAGGAATGTGACATTTACCGATTTTGTCACACTCCTTTGAATGTTTGAAAAGTCCATTGTTTTTAAGGACTTTCCGATATTTTTATGACTGTTTCCAGATAATTTGTGCCCCCCTGTTAGATACTGGGGGCGAATGGTTGGTGTGGCAAGCCACACCAAAACAGGCTAGTCCGTACCTGCGGCTTCCGCTTCGCACGCCGCCTGTCCGTCCTGCCTGTTTTGTGAGAGTATGTCTATTTCTCTTAGAAAATCGTGCCCTTTTGGTACAAGGGGAGTGTAAAACTCGGATATGACACTTGTTCCTGTATCGACGTAGCCACGTCCTTTGATCTGTTTCAGAAAAAAGTCCTTGTCTACCTCTCCGAACATCATGGAATAGCCAAGCTCTGACATACGCCCCAATGCGACACGGAAATTAAACTGGTCACGGATTCCGTCACCTAAATATTTTGCGTCTGGTCGCTGACAGGCGAGGATAAGAAAATAACCTGCCTGTCGTCCGAGCATGACTATCTGTTTGAGCTTATTTAGGACAGCGGCATTTTCCTTTGTCGTCAGCATTTCCATAAACGCCACATATTCATCAAAAATGAGAAAATGCGGAGCAAGACCGAGATAGGCATAGTTTTCACCTGTCTTGTAATTTTCCATGAGCTTCATAGCTTCACTTCTTGCCATCATACCGTCATAGAACCTGTCAATACAGGTAGTTATATCTTCCTTTTTGTAATAGACTTCTGGCATGACAGCGGATAAATCCGCAAGGTCGGCGTTCTTAGGGTCTAGCACATACATGACCGCATTGCACTTTAGCAAAGCCTCAATCATGGTAAGGATAAAATACGTCTTACCGCCGCCAGTGCCGCCAGCAATCAGCATATGGGGGAGCTTGTCATATTCCCACCAGATATTTTTCATCAGACGCAGGCTGCCATGTTCTGCCTGTACCTCGTCAATGGTGATACGGTTTGCAATCGTATCATAGAGCAGGACGTACTCTACATAGCTGTCCTTTAATTCTTTGGACACCAGCTCGCAGTATAAGCCTGTTTCCAGTTTCTTTTCCAAATGCAGGAGCTGGTCTTGATATTTCCCCAATGTAATTTCTGTGCGGATATGCAGCAGTCCGTGTTCCATGCGGTAATACATCTTAGGAAAGTAGATGATTTTCTCTTTCTTGCTGGTCGCTGACATATCCTTAAAGAATCCGCTGTCCTTTATGGTTTCCGATTCATACCACCCGTTTTCCAGAATCATCTTTGCCAGCTTTTGACGGTGAAAGAGCCGCTTTACCCTGTCATACTGAAATCTGCGGTATAGGAGGGCAGCCGCCCCACAGATAAGAAATGCCGCAATGACAGAAATTATCATGTAGGGCGTGACCGTCAGATGGACGTTGTCATCTTGCAGGAAATGAACCGATTTCCAGTCCGTTGCTGCGATTGTCTTTAGGTTTAGCAGCAAGACCACCGCAAGGAACAACAGGAGCAGCGAACCAGCCGAAAAACGAAAGACCAGCGATTTATCGCTCGCTCTGATACGGTTTCCACGCTTTTGAAAATGTGGCATATAAAATCCTCCTTTCCACGAAAAAAGCAGCAAATCTTGAAGATTTACTGCTTACATACTAAATAACCCTTTTTTTATTACCATAAACCAAATTTGGATATTGTTTTTCAAAGTCCAATATTTGCTTTTTCATTAGTTTGTCTAATTGTTCTCTATTGATTCCTATTAATATTAAGACGATATATCTATATAACCAGTCCATCTTTATTGCATAAAATGCGCTATACGTCCCTTTCAAAGTTTTCTTCAGTCTGCCATTTACATGAAATACCTTATTTCTGGTTTTGACAATATGGGCAACTAAACTTCTTTTCCTACGGTACTCGGTTATGAATATAGGCTTACCAAACTGCTCTAATATAGCCAATAGACAGCAGGCTAAAGTTTTCTTTCCCTTGATAGTAATACTATAAGTTTGGTTACAGTTAGAACATTGTACTTGTCGATTAGTATCTCTTTCCGGCTTAATAGTCATCAGCTTTTTCTTTTCTAATTGTTTTGCAAGTGCCTCATAACATTCTGCCAGCATTGAAATCCGTACATCAACGGGTAATCCATTTATGTTATTTGCATATAATACCATTTGGTTTATGATTCCTAATTTTTGCTCCTGCTTAAGCCATCTTAAAAAATATGTTTTATAAGAATTATCATCTAATTCAAGCGGAATTTTACGCAAATTTTTTTCATTTTGAAAATATCCCACTTCTATTTTACGAATAATATCTGTGATATTCTCATTATCAATTATACAACTTTGCAAAATATAAAAAGCACCATCAAATAAATATTCAAAGCGTCTAATTTCCCCTATCCAATGATAGAGTATTTTTAATTCGACAAAATCATTACATTTAATTTCTATATGCTTTTCATTATGCAAATAGACAATATTAATACTATACATTATGTGATTTCTCTGTAGTTTCAATGTTTTTTCACCAAAATATGAATGATACTCGTTTTTTTCAGTCCAAACCAAATGCTTATATTTATTATTTTTTATAGTCTCATATCCGCCTACCATTTTGTTGCCTCCAAATATAATCTTAATACTAATATTAAAGGAATAGATAAATTAAATCAACTTGCTAGAGTGTTTTTATAGCAGCACAAAAATCTCCTTTCCACGAAAAAAGCAGCAAACCTTGAAGATTTACTGCTTTTGATCGTTCTATTCAGTTATAAATGTCTGTCCGTATCTCTTGCACCGTACATCAAGCGGCGTACTTCCATCACATCATCAATGACTACATAATAAATCACATAGTTTCTTACATAAATTCGATAGTAGGGATAGTCACGCTTTTTTGCAGAGCGATACGGTTCAAAGGCAACAGGATTGTTCAATCTTTCCAAAATAGCAGTTTCTACATCATCAATCAGGCGTAAAGCTGCGTCCTCATTTTTCAAAACATTGGTAATGTAATTTGCTGTACTGATTAAATCCTGTTTAAAAAGTGGCAAATATCTAAGCTGATAGGATTTATTTTCCATGTACCGCACTCCTTACATGACTGAAAACTGTTTCATGGGAAAGTCTTTCTTCTGTTGCTGCTGCCTGTCTGTCAGCCTCGTCAAGTTTCATTTCAACGCTGTCCGTCAGACTGGCATATTCTTCCAGACTTAGTACGACCATTGCACCATACCCATTTTTTGTAAGATATACGGGACTTCCGCTGTTGACAATGGTTTCAATCTCTGGAAATTTATTTCTAAGGTCAGAAACAGGGCGAATTTGTATCATGTTCAAGCACTCCTTTCATACTATTTATTCTATCCTAATTTTATCAGAATATTATCATAAAGGCAATGCTTTTCAGATTTTCTAATTTCCTTTCTTCCCTTGCTGGTTATGGTTCTGCGGATTTCCTGTTGGTTGACCGTTCTTGTTCTTCAAAACAATATCGTCTGCCTTGATGTACCAGTCAACGTCTGCGCCTTGAAAAGTAGCGGTTGCCACCGTATCAGCCACAGGATTGATGATTTCCACCTCTGCGTTATAGTCAAATTCCTTTAACGGAACAGTGGCAGGAATACTTACCTGTATCATACGTCCCTGTTCCTTACACTTCAAATCGTAGGTGCGTTCCTTGATTTCTTCAGAAACCGTACCGTCCTCATTCTGGATATGTACCTCACGACGCAGAGCCGAGAACTTCAATACGCCGAATGTTTTTTCCTTGTCAATGATGATTCCGTTTGCTAATCTCATAGATTCGATACCTCCTTATGCTTTCACCATGTCGTCTGCTGACAGGATATAGTTTGTGAAACCTCTTGTGCCGATTTTGTAACCCTCTGCGGTAATTTTGGGATTGATAAGTTTTACCCTTTCCTCTGATTCAAAGTTCTTCTCACCAGCAGACGCAGGCAGCACAACAATAATATCATCTGCTCTCTGCACGTCTGAATAAAGGTTAAAGCTACGGGAAACCACCGCCATGCGTCCGTTGATTCTGCGCTGTTCCACCTTATTCTCTCCTGCAAATTCTAAATGCCCGAATGTCTTTTCCATGTTAGGGATAACGTGTTTTAATTCCATAATATACCTCTTTTCTTTCTATATTTTATTGATAGTGTCATTCTGCTGTTGGGACAATATCTGTCTGCTTGTGGATTATCAAGGGCAGGCGTTGTGCATTGCACCCTTGACAATCCCCATTCAGAAAGATAAGCCATCATCAAGCAGAATTTAGCCAGATTGTCAGATATACGCTGACTTTTTTATGATGGGCGGTGAACGGGACGTTGCTTTCATCAGCCGATACCTCCCGTATTAGTCAGCTTTCTTTTTATAAAATCTTTTATAGGCTGCGAAGATAAGACCAGCACTGGAAATTCCAAGCATAGCCAACAGTGCGGTTAAAGGTGTATTGTCACCTGTTTTTGGAGAGCTGCCAGCTCTGCTAGGTGTTTCTGGCGTATCGGATTCCTCTGGTGTGACAGGGGATTCTGGTTGTTCCTTGACGGTCACGGTTTGTCCCTCGTCGTTAATGTCTTTATGTTCCGCTACCTTGATAGGCTCGTCTGGATTCGTCACGTCGTATAATTCTTCAAAAGTGACAAGCTCTTTGCCTGCAAGTTCGCTGGCATTGAAAGTAAATTCAATCTGAACCTCCATCTTGCTGTCCGTTGCGGTAAACGTAAGGTCATTTTCCACAGGCTTTCCATCAATCAATAGCTGTGCATTTTCAGATTTTATCATCTGCCAGCCTTTGAGCTGGTACTGTGTGCCTGTTTCCAGACCGTCCAAAGTGACAGTATCGACGATAGTTACCTCTTTGTCGGCATTGATGGTCTTTTCACCAGTCGCCTTGTCACTGGCAGTCGTGTGCATAGTGATGATACGCTCTGTGATTGTCACAGTCTGCCCCTCGTCCTCAATGTCCTTGTGTTCCGCTACCTTAATAGGTTCGTCTGGATTCGTCACGTCATATAATTCCTCAAAAGTGACAAGTTCCTTGCCTGCAAGCTCGCTGGCATTGAAAGTAAATTCAATCTGAACCTCCATCTTACTGTCTGTTGCGGTAAACGTAAGGTCATTTTCCACTGGTTTTCCATCAACAAGTAGCTGTGCATTTTCAGATTTTATCATCTGCCAGCCTTTAAGCTGGTACTTTGTACCTTTTTTCAGACCGTCTAAAGTAACGGTATCAACGATAGTCACACTTTTACCAGCGACGATTGATTTTTCACCTGTTGCTTTATCAGCAGCAGTTGTATGGATAGTGATTTCTGGTTCATATTCATCTGTCAGCGTACCTAAGTCAATCACGGTCTTATCTCTTGAAACCACCACATCAAAAGCAGGAATCAGCGTCATTCCCTTATTGGAATCACAGCGCAATTCCTCAATCGTATAGGTATCGTAAGGTAAAGCCCCTTTGCTGTCGTCTGGTGCGGAAGTGCCGAACCAGATACCGTCCTCGCTGGTCTTTCCCTCATTGGTATTCTGTGTATGGGAAACCCAGTCAGCAGAAGTTGAGAACTGACCGTTTGCGTCCGTCACGATAACATGACTTTCACCAGTCGTCTTGCTTGTGATCCTAAACGGAACATTCGCAAGACGCTTATGTGTGCCAGCAGCGATTTTCACGCCCTCAATGTCGCCACGCTTAATCTGGTTGTAAATGGAATGTTCTTCATCTGTTAAATCAACGATTTTCCCATTTTCTGTGATTTCAAATTCAACCGCTTTTGCACCGTCTGTCAAATATCCCTCTGGTGCGCTGGTTTCTTCTAAACGGTATTTTCCAAAAGGTAGGGTATCTGTATCAGTCGCAGCGATACCGTCAATCCCTGTATGGATTGTTTTTACGGTTTCGTTTTTCTTATACAGTTTGCCATCAACCAAGACAGCATTATCATTTAAGGAAATGATTGCAAAGGCAGTATCTTTTAAAATCGCTCCGCCCTGTGCTTTAGTATCTTTTGTTTCAAGGTCACGTTTCTGGATTTTCACACCGCCACGGATAACCTTGTCAGATACAAAATACTGGTTGCTGCCGCTTAATACTGCAAGCTCGCCATCTTCTGTAATCTGCGCCACATACAAGCCTTTTATCTGTTCTGAACTTCCAGCAGCCTGCATATATGCGCCCTCCAATAAGTAACCGTTTGGAGCAGACTTTTCTTCTACCGTAATAGTTCCTAGCGGCAGGCAGACTGTACCGTTTTGTGTATAGAAACTATCGCCAGATACTTTATAGGAATCAGCTAAACGGGTGATATAGTGGATTGAATTGTCGCTGCCTTTTTCCGCTTTGGTCTTTGTCGTCCATGTGCGTGTCGGCTCTTCTGGAAGATTATCTTTTGTATAATATCCGTCGTAATACTTCCAGACAAACTCTGCACCCTCCAAACTCGCATTACCCTGTGGGTCTGCTTTGGAAGTTTCCATATCAATCTTGAAAAGCTCAATCAAGGTAGCTGTGACTTTAGGTGTATCGCTCACTTTCAAGGTAGCTGTTTCACCAGCTTTGACCGTAAGAGTATACACGTTCTTATCTAACTGGAATCCTTTGGGAGCTTTGGTTTCTTTCACATAGTAAGTTGCAGCTTTTAGCTCCACAGTTTCAGTGCTGCCACTGTTATCTGTCGTAAGTGTGGCAAGCTGTTTTTTGCAGCTTTTATCAGCGTAGACACCATAAGTCGCACCAGCGATTGAATAGCAGTTGTTAGATTCTGTAATCCCCGTATTACTGGAAGATTTCTGAATCTTGCCATTTCCCACAGCCAGCTTTGCGTAAAACTGTCCTATATCCTGTCCTTCGCCAGTGTAGATATAACCGTAACAGTCATAGCGTCCTTTGTTTTCTTTGACAAAGGCTTTTGCTCCTGCGAACACTTCATCTTGTACCGCTTTGGGAATTTCATCATAGGCAGCTCGCACGTTATCGCAGCCCCAGCCTAAATGAACGCTCAATCTCTGCCAGACCACTAACTGTCTTAACAGGTAGGCGTGCTGACTGCTTATCCCTTTATGACTGTCTGTGTACTGCTTGACGTATTCAATGGATAAGGCAACATCAGATATCTGGTCGGCACTCATGCGTGTGCTTGCGTCAGCTCTGGTCTTATAGCCATTTTTGAAATTTGTGTTTATATCTATGCAGTAAGCGTCCTCGCCCTCGACGGTCATATGCCCCTCGTTGAATGTTGAGCCGATAGAACCATCATTCATTACCTTTTCAACGATTCCCACACGTTCCGCAGATTCCGTCCAATATTGCGTCTGTGCTGCATGAACCGCAGTAGTGGGTAATGCGGTAAAGACGGTTGCTAGGGCAAGGACACCCGTAAGCAATCGTTTTATAATCTTTATCATAATTTTCTGATTCTCCTTTCGATTTTAGGGTAAAAAAATAGACGCTCATTTCTGAACGTCTTAGTTGTTGAAACCATTGGAACTATGCAGGATAGTCTGTTTCATCTTCATTTCTTATGTTTTTGTTCTTATGCAATCGCAGCAAGAAAACGCCTGTCCCACACAAAACAGCGTGTTTTCAAGGGTTTTTAGCTATGTTGTTCTTACAAGGTCGCAGCAGAGCAGAAAGCCCGTTCCACATACGACAACATCCTCCGTGTAGTAAGGGATATTCCGGAGGTCGCAGATCCGATCAAATTCCTCCGCGCCAGAGAGGTCGTACACTTCCAGAGATTCGGTGAAGCAAAGAGCAGTTATACAAACATACGATTTAAGAAATGTGTATAGAAATTTCTGCTGACAGCAGCAATTCTCCATCCATACACAAAGGTTAGCGCTCGTTTAAATGTTCCATTTAATTTCTATTACATCCTCATCAATCTCTATCTTATCTATGAGAATATCGGCAACACGCTGCTTATCATCCAAACTTAAATCTTCCCATTTTTCAATAAAGTCTGTGATTTTGTCCAGTTTCTCAGAGGGCTGGCTGGTATTTGTCTGAACCAGCTTTTCCTGCAGAGAACGTTTTTCCTTATCCAATTCTTCAATACGCTGATTAATATAATTCATCAGCGTATCATTGGCTTCGGATACCTTTTCAAGCAGAGATTTTATTTCTTTCTCAATTTCGGCAATTCTGACTTTACTGGAATGTTCCATAGGTGCAGTGACCGTTTCCAGTTCATCGGAAAGATATTGAAATCCGGCGAGCTGTTTCTTCATCTCCTGCAATACATAGTCTTCAAACACATCCGCATAAATGGTGTGTCCTGCTCCTTTACATTTGATGGAATATCTGGCTCCTGAGCACTGGAAATACCGTCCGGCCCTCGTATTCGATTTCGTTACCGTATAGGCATAACCGCACTTTTTACATTTTACCTTCCCGTTCAGCCATGTCCGCTTGCCCTTACAGGTTCTTGCCGACTGCCTGTTTTTCATGATTTTCCATCTGCATTTCAGCCAGACAGAAGAATCAATAACCCCTTGGTGTGGGGCAATCACCACATCTCTGTCCACAAGGTCATACTGCTTCTTTTTTGTTTTGTCACCGTTAATCCCTTTATAAAGGAAAATACCGTTGGTGCCGATATAATCACTTGCCGGATTGATGATATTGGAGCCCTGGCTTTCAAAAAAATCATAAATATCCATATCTGCCTTCACATACACCGGATTCCGAATGATTTCACTGATTCTCGCCGTACACCATGCAGCGCCTCGTTTTTCCTTAAAGCCTCTGTTTAGCAGCTCCCGCATGACAGCACCCAGTGTCATATCCGGTTCGGAATATAATTCATAAATCAGTTTGATTACTTTTATTTCGTCCGGCTCCGGCTCGAATACAGACGTATGAATCCCGTTTATGATGGCATCCTTTAGCTGAAATCCATACGGCACACGGCCGCCCATATAATAACCCTTCTGGCTTTTGGTCGCATAGGCGTCAGTGATTCGCTTCTGAATGGTTTCCCGTTCCAACTGTGCAAATACAATCGAAATATTCAGCATGGCATTTCCAATCGGTGTGGAAGTGTCGAATCTCTCCGTAGAAGAAACAAATTCTACATGATATTCCTGAAAAATTTCCATCATATTTGAGAAATCCAGAATGGAACGGCTGATTCTGTCCAGCTTATAAACGATGACACGTTTAATCTTTCCTGCCCGAATATCCTCCAGCATCCGGGTAAATGCCGGACGATTGGTATTTTTTCCGCTAAAGCCTTTGTCAATGTACGTTTCATATTCAGCTCCACGGGTTTCGTATTTACAGAACTCAAGCTGATTTTCGATGGAGATACTGTCTTTTTTATCCAGTGACTGTCTTGCATACAGCGCATCGATTGGATACATAGCACATACCTCCCTTACCATGTGCAAGCAGTCACTCTCCATTTACGTTTCTGTATAACACAGATTTAGCCGATGAAAAGATGAATCTACACATATCGCTTAAATACAGTGTATAATTCTCTTCGCATTTCACGCTGAAGCTGATTTGTTTTGTCCGTGGCATACTGTGGATGTTTGCTGATTACACGAAAATGCATATTGTCAACATGAATCTCTTTTAATTCTTCTACTTTTTCTGCTATCCGGTTCATATTAAAATCCCCCATATATCCTATTTTTGCTACATTTTGTCCTATTCCTGAATCTGCAAGACCAGTCTGATTTTTCATTCAAGGTTCTGATCTCATTGACGGACGATTTTTCACGCCCCTCTTAACCAGTTTTCTGATTAACCCGCCGTTGATTGCCGAGCCACCCCAAGGAGTTGCACCTGTTAGATGTGAGTGCCATTATATGCTTATCGCTGATTTCGGTTCCTCTGATTGTCAAGCTACGAAAGCGGAATCCGCTTTTGGCAGGGACAGCATACCACACAATTTTCAACAACAGCACTTCTTGCAACCGGCTCAATTTGGCCGGAATAGACAGGATAAAAATTGCAGAAATACAATTATATTGATTGACGCAAGGCAGTTATGGGAATAAAATAGAATCAAGGCATTGGTTATGCTTTTATCGGGTAAAATAAATACGCAGCTTTTGAGCAGAATGATTGAACACAAATATTTTTTACCGCTGATGGATTATGCGGAAGCCTATTTTGAAAGTGCTCACAATGAAGGTTTTCTTAGCGGAAATGACATCATAAACATGGCAGTAACAGATATATCTGAATATGTCAAAGACCATCCCTCTGTGAAGACGAAGGGAGAAAGGACATCCGACATCTGAATGCTCAAAAAGTTACTGGTTCAGAAGCTGACCTGCAGAAACTAAATACCATGTTTATGCAGATTATGAAAGATGTAAAGAAACAATACGGCGAAGAAACATCCGACATTTCCAGACAAGAAATGCAGGAACAGATGCAGGCAATTCACAATGAAGCGTTAGCTGCCAATAAGCAGGGAGATTTGGATGCTCACAAAATGGCTGACATTACCTCTAAAATAGTGCAGCCGCTTGGGTTTGATGAAGAACAAATGCAGGCATTCAAAAATCTGATGATAGATATATTTCATGAGGAAACCGACAATGAAAATATTTCGGAAATAATGATGAATGGAACCGATAATGGATAATAGTTTTAATTGATGAATGAACAGCACAGAAAGGAGACATGGCAATGACAAAAACAGAAGCATGGAATTATGCAATCGGCTTAATTAAGGTGGATGGATTGGAGCCAACACCGGAATTTAAGGAATATATTGAAAAAGAAAAAAATGGTACGGCAACTATGGAGGATTTGAAGGTTTTTCTGGATAAAAAATATAAAGTGAAAGATACTGCCAATGCGTGATATATATCTTTATGATGATTGTCCTGTGCTCATCAATAAGCTGGGAATCAAAGAGCAAAAACTATTAGATGACGCAGAAGCCGATTATGTTTCTTATCGTTTAAGAGAACTGGCAATTCACCCGTTGACAGGGGATTACAGTTATCAGCATCTGCTGCAAATGCACTTTACCATATTTCAAGACTTATATGAATGGGCCGGAACGCAGCGGAAACTGAATATCTACAAAGAAGAACCTGTTTTAGGCGGTCTTTCTGTAGAATACTCTGACACCTTGGATATTGCCAGAGATGCACAACAAATCCTAGTGGAAATGACAGCTAAGAACTGGCAAAAAATGAATGTATCAGAAAAGGCATTAGAATTTACAGATTCCATGGCAAAATTATGGAAAGTCCACTGTTTCCGTGAAGGGAATACCAGAACAGTAATTACGTTTTGCTGTCAGTATGCCGATGAAAAAATCCAGCATATTGACCGGGAATTATTTGAGAAAAACAGCCAGTATATGCGGACGGCTCTTGTAGCCTACAACGCTGTTTTCAGCGACATGGGAGATTTGTCAAAGAAAGAATACCTGAGACGGATTGTAGCGGATGCATTTGGAAATTTGTGATTATGTTTTGTAAAAATGGTGTTATACTAAACAATAGATATAGGCGGGTGTTAAGAGCAAAGATCAAAATTGATAAAAACGAAGACCTTAAGAAAATCAGAAATATGGCGGGGAAAAGTGCATCTTACATGAGCGAATTTTTAAAGAATTATGGTAGCAACGACTGCTGTTATATGTGGCGTTGCAAAAGGTGTTGTTGTAGCAAAGGGTAAAATTGTAGAATACCAGCAAAAAAGTAAAAAAGACTATGCTTATTACTCTTATATTACAACATTTTTCTCAATATAAGGGGCTGTCGGTTAATCAATGTCAATAACTTAAGTTTACAGGTATTGATTTCAGCCTACAAAACCCAATGACCAAAAGTGTTTTTCTTGCTTTTGGTCATTTTTTTGCACGACAAATAAAACAGATGAAAAATCTGCTTTTTCCCATGCTATTTTATTTCAACCTATGTTATTCTGTATAAGAAGCTGGTCGCTGAGTTGGGGCTGACTTTTCGCGGAGCCTTTCGCCCTTCTCTGACCGGAAGAATATTCTTCCGAATGAAAACTTCCAAATCTGGTGGAGGTATTCTGTTTCTGAAATATTCTCGGCAAATGAAAACAGCTACCGTGAAGTTAATCTGGTAGGTATACTTTCTGTCTTTCTGCTGAATTACAGCTTTGGCTTCATTGGGAGAACGTCCAGACTGAATGACAGCATCGACATAGATTCGGTTCTTTAAATCACACAGTGCATTCACCGGAGCCATCGCAGGCAAGCAGGCGAAATCCCCGGTAAGTATCGAGTGACAAAAAAGAATTATTAAAAGAATGGAATAAGAAATCCATAGCCCCCGGCAATAATTTCCGGCGTTGTTGACAAAAGGCAGACACCGAAGCCATAAAATCCCTTCCAGGCTGTTTTACAAACAGGTGAGCTACGGATTCCATCTAGTGGCTTCGCCGCAAATTTTGTATGATTTGTCAAGCCTTTTTAATTATTACAAAAAAAGAGCAGGTCATACATTTATATAACCTACTCTTGAAGGGGCTCTTCTTAACTTATTGGCATTGATTTCCCGACAGCCCCTTTTATAGCTAAAATTTCTATCATTCCGTTGATCGAAAACCATATCATATTTTGCATTCGTTTTTCAAACGATTAAGTACATGTGTAATGGCAAACATTACTGTTTCGTAGTGCATATAATCAAGAATATTCTTATCCACCAAAATTTGTAAACTTGCGTTAAATTCTTCGTCAGATTCCCAAAAACGCAGAATCAACGGAAGGAAAGAAAACATATCCAACTCATAAGCAACGTCTCCTTTATCTGCTTTTCTTCCACAAAGCGTTTCACAGGCATAAGCCAGTTGATTGGCTTTTCCGTCAAAATATTCTCCAGCATTTTCAAAAAAATCTCCTTCCTTCGCTAAAGAGCCACCATAAATAGAGGAAAGGCTTCTTACATTTACCCATTCATTAGCAAGATGACAATTTTCTCTGGAATAGCAAAGCACATCATATATAGTCATAGTTTCATTGTAATCGGCCTTTTCTTCTGTATGAAAGGAATCATTTGACCAACTTACACTTCCTGTTATACGATTAATTCGATATATTCTTCCCACAAAAAAAATATAAAGATACATTTCGTCATGTTCCAAATCAAATTTTTGAATCATATCTTCCTGATTGTATTGTAAAAATCTAATTGCTATATTATTTTTCATTTTTTCGTAGTTAGACATCTTATTTTCTATACCTCATAACCCTTAATTTATCAAAATTATAACACAGCAAAGCGAAACTTGTATAGTGTGAACATTTGACTATCTTCTCTCTGTCCTATGATGTTTCCGGACATTTTCATTCCTGCTAATTTGTCTTTCCTGATTATACTGGTTACTCTTTTGTTTTCCAAACTCCAACCGTTCTTCCATGTTGGTGTATCCTTTGATATGCGCATCCCGGCATTTTTTGAATTTTTCGGAAAGCCCTCTGTTATCAAGCATGACAGACTTCAATTCCCAATCGTATTTCATTTGTTCTATATTGGATGAACTCTCTTTAAGACGATTATATTGAT
This sequence comes from uncultured Blautia sp., assembly GCA_900551075.1. Classification (GTDB taxonomy): domain Bacteria; phylum Bacillota; class Clostridia; order Lachnospirales; family Lachnospiraceae; genus Blautia_A. The sequence goes on from URVB01000001.1 coordinate 181,137, forward strand.
TGCGGATTTCATCATAAGAATCTGATAAAATATCATAATCCTTCGATAATCTATCAAACCTTCTTTTCAGACTATGGTATTTCTCCAGCAGGTTATCGTGCAATTCCCGCAAAGATGCCGTAGCTTTTTTGCCCGCTTCGGCAATCTTTTGAGGAAATGAGCGTTCTTGTTCATCCAATTTCTGCTGTACTTCAAGCGCCCAGTTTCTTTGAAATTGAGAATTCCTTTCTTCACATTTCAGCTCTTGCTTAACCTTGGCTAATTCCTTTTCTAATTTGGGGTAATCTCCAACGGGAACCACACGTTCCTGAGGATGATCTATATCTGCAATGCGCTGTTTCAGCAGTTCATTTTCCGCCTGCTTTGCCAGTGCAACAGATTGAGCTTTTTGAACAAGCGGCGTAATACGTTCTTGATATTCTTTCGCCGTTTCGCCCTTAATGACATATTGAAACTGCGTTAATGCTGCCGGAATCCTCCGGCGGCTGAAAGCAAAAAACGTGAGCAAAAATAAAGTCTGCGCTGCTTGTAAGTTACAGCGGACACAGCTTAATAATTACTGCAAAAACAAAGTATCCCGAATTGATCTGGCGATACTTGCCAGATTATGTGAATACCTTGATTGTATCCCCAATGATATATGGAAACTGAAATAGTGCCGCTGATGTTCCGGCACACTATTTTTTATGGCAAAATGTTAAAATGACAGGGCATTTTATCGGCTTCAAATGAACATCTTATTTCGCCCTAAATCATATTCATTTTATCATTTTTGTCACTATGGAGCATTTGGGACACTCCAAGCCATTCTTTAAAAAAGAATCAATGGCGTAGCATGCATCATTGTCTGGCATCAGTGTGATCGCCAGATATCCACAGACTACAATGTTCATTGCGATATTTTCATTGTCTGCCAGAAAGATGTATAAGTCTGCCGTCTTTTCACAAAAAAGCACCCTTTCGGATGCTGAATTTTGGGGAGCAGAGAGTGACGGCCTACACATAAAATTTGTTTGTTTATCGTTGTCCAAAGTATGCTTACATAACTACGTTTCGGTGAAGCCCTCAGAAGTATCCAGGAACAGCTTGATGCCAAAAACTTTTATGCTTTCAATCCCAGCTTTGATATGCCGTGTATGGAAACCTGCAAAGATTGTAAATAAATAATGTACACCAGAACTGCCAAATGTATAAAGGCATGAATCGTACAATCCGATTCATGCCTTTTTTAATTATATTCAGATACAGAATGCGGCATAAAGAGGAACAGTTTTTTTACCGTCCCCAAAGCATCATGTAAAAAACCAGGGGAATTTCACCGAATATCAGCACTGATCAACACAGAGATATTCCGAGTCCTTTTCTCTGGTAATGGAGAAAAGAATACCGGAAAACGGTGCTAAATCCAATGTAAGAGTTTTTCCTTTTTTCTGCCTCTTATCAAGTACGGTTTTTTTCCTGGCTTCCCCAGCGTACTCCTGCCAGTCTGTATTCAGCTCTATCTTCACTTTTCCATCCATCTCCAGATTTATCTCATAACCCTCCTGCAGCTTATCCGAAAAGTTAAAGACTGCCAGAAACTGCTTATCCAGACCTCTTCGAAGCATTGCATAGATACACCGTTCTTCCTGATGACAATCGGCCCAGCTAAAATTATCCGGATCGTAATCATTATGAAAGGCTTCATTTTCCATATAAATTCGATTCAGCTCTATCATATACCTGTGGAAAGCATCATGTCTGGGATATTTCAGCATATCCCAATCCTGTTCACGGCGTTCATCCCACTCACGGAGCTGCCCAAATTCATTCCCCATAAAATTCAGTTTTTTCCCGGGGTGAACCATCATATACAGATACATTGCTCTTCCCTGAGGAAATTTTGTCTCATAGTCTCCGTTCATTTTCTGCAGAATCGTCGCTTTTCCATGAACGACCTCATCGTGACAATACTCCAGAAGATATTTTTCGTTATAAAAATACATCATGGAAAAGGTCAGCTTATGATAATCCCTGGTACGATACTCAGGCGCACTTTGAAAATATTCCAGCGTATCATGCATAAATCCCAAATCCCATTTATAATCAAAGCCCAGGCCGCCGTACTCCACCGGCTTCGTCACTCCCGGAAATGAGGTAGAATCCTCCGCAATGAGTATTGCCGTAGGGTGGCGCTGTTTCAATCCCCGGTTCATCGTTTTCAGGAATTCCAACGTAGAGCCGTTGACCCCTCTGGCCTCATCTCCCTGCCAATAGATCAATCTGCTGACCGCATCCATGCGCAGACCATCAAAGTGAAATTCACTGAGCCAATAATTGGCTGCCGACTGCAGAAAACAGCGGATTTCACCTCTGGAATGCATGAAATTGCAGCTTCCCCATTCACTCTCTCCGACTGCTGCATTGGGATATTCATATAAACAGCTTCCATCAAATTCCTTCAGCCCATAGCTGTCTACTGCGAAATGTACCGGAACAAAATCCATGATTACGCCAATGCCAGACTGATGGCATTTGTCTACCAGCTCTTTTAATTCATCCGGAGTCCCATACCTGGATGTCGGCGCAAAAAAGCCGGTATTCTGATATCCCCAGGAGCCGTCAAAAGGATGCTCAGAAAGCGGCATCAGCTCGATATGCGTGTAATGATTCTCCTTGACATATGGAATCAGGATTTCTGCCAATTCTACATATGTATACCAGTCACTTTCTCCCTCTCCCTTTTTTTTCCAGGAACCGGCATGAATCTCATAAATATTTAAAGGCTCTCCGTAATCAGCAGTTCTCTCCTGCATCCACCCTGCATCCTGAAACTCATAAGAATCCAAATCGGTTAATATCGAGCAGTCTCCCGGACGTAATTCCATGCGAAAGCCATAGGGATCACAATGCTCCACCCTCCTGCCGTCGCCCGTATAAATACAATATTTGTACATCTGTCCGTATTCTGCCAGTACCGGCCGGGAGATGTAGACACCGCTTCCTCCATCCTGATATAGCGGAAACTCTTGCCAATTGCTGAATTCCCCCAGCACTGTCACACCTCTGGCTCCCGGCGCAAACACACGGAAGATAAAGCCATCCTTTTCCCTATGCGCTCCAAAATACCGATACATTTCAAATAAATGACCTGTATAAAATTCCTGCTGCATGATTTTTCCCCTTTCACCTTCATCTGTGCACCCTGTGAACTATCCATTGTCTTAAGCCAACGGACTTCCCTCTCAGCAGTTAAGTATTTCCATGCGTCAGTCAATCCGCCTGGTCAGCAGGAAATACAATTTCATTCTGCATGCGCACTTTATCCATGATCGCCATACTCATCACCGACAGCTTATGGTACTCTGCCAGATCTGTTCTTTCTTCCACTGCCCGGACAAATGCTCTGACCTCAAAGATCATATTGTTCCTGCAGTCCCTTACAGGCAAAACTTCTTTTGTACCATCATGATAATGGCAGATAATCTCACGGGGAGAGATCATATCTGAAATGGTCATGACACCTTCCTCACCCCGAATTTCACTGGGCATCATGCTGTTATATATTTTTGAATAGGAAACCTCTGCCAGCATCCCATCGTACTGTGCCAGAATTGTACCGGCCCCATCAATTCCTCCCCGGAGCTTTACACAGCCTGACCGTATCTCAGACGGCATTCCAAACAGATATACCAGAGGATGTACACAATATACGCCCATATCCATAAGCCCTCCGGCAGAGCACTCCCTGTCAAAGATATTCTGTTTCTGTCCGGAACGGAAGGCCGTATATTTACTGGAATATCTTCCATTCCACAATCTGGCGCCTCTGATTCTTCCGAGCTTATGAAGATTGTCCCTGACCACCTTCAGCCCCGGATCATAAACCGGACGTATTGCCTCCATAAAGACAACACCGTTTTTTTCTGCTGCCTTTAGCATTTTTGCCACTTCCCTGCTGTTGGAAGCCAGCGCCTTTTCACAGATCACATGCTTTCCTGCATTCATGAGCAGAAGCGCCTGAGAACAATGCATGAAATTGGGACTGGCAATATATACCCCATCAATTTCAGAATCCCTGGAAAGGGCTTCCAGACTGTCATATGCCTTTGCTGCTCCATGCTTCCCGGCAAATGCCTTTGCCTTTTCCATATTTCGGGAATATACCGCCTGCAGCCTGATTCCTTCGCATTCCTCTACTGCTCCCAGAAAGTTTTCTGTAACTTCGCTCGTACCTATTGTCGCTAATCGAACCATAACAATCACCTTTCGCCGGAATTTTCTTTTATTTTACCAGCAATCGCCCTTTTAGACAATCCCCTCTGTTCCCTGCAATGCAGAAATCAGAAATCCAATGCACAACAAGAATCAGAAATCAAATGGGTAATATAAGAAGAATCCCGCTGACCCCATGTAAAACCAAGCGGAGTACCTTCCTTTGAAACCAAAAAAGCAATGCTCCAACCCTTCGGAACATTGCCCTTTTTTATTCTTCCTGCCATCGGCTCCTCTTATTTCTGCAGATTTCATCCCACCGGCACTCCCTGCAGATTTCTGCCCGGCGGCCGGCAGAAAGAATCTGCTTCTGCACGATCTGTACAAAATCCGAAAAATTTATTTCCATGCCCTCTTTCAGATCACAGAGCTTCAGCACATCCCTGTCATATTCTGCCACCTGTGCCGCACTCTTACAGCACCCTGCTTCATTGTCAGGACATGCCGAACAGATTTCGTCTGCGGCAACTGTCAGAAAAACCGGAACATCTTTTTCAAAGAGTTCCAGCATTTCCTGCATATGAGCGGAAAACCCTTCACTATAGCCTTTTCCCTCGAAGTAAGCCAGACACATGCCGTGATGCGGGCGGAGCAAAACAGCTCCCGTGCTCTTACTGCACCACATGCTGACGAAGCCTTCGGGATACCGCAAATGCCGCTGCAATCTTAATCATATCCGGGATAATAAACGGAATTACACACCAGCCAAGAACCGTCGCAAGACCTACCGCACCGTTTTCGCTGCCGTAAACAATCATAAACCACACAGTTCCGAATAGATAGCAGGCAAGCAGGCCTGCGAACATAGAAACAACCTGCATCACCGGTTTTCTGCCAAACAGCCTCTCCATTCCCCACATCACCAGAGCAGAGAACAAAAATCCAACAATATAACCGCCGGTAGTACCAAGCAAAATGCCAATACCGCCTGAAAAGCCGGCAAATACCGGAACGCCGACTGCCCCTAAAAGAATGTAAACCAATACGGAAAGCGTTCCTCTTTTTCCTCCCAATACCCCAACTGCTACAAACACACCAAAGGTCTGTAAGGTAAAGGGTACGGTCATCGGAATAGAAATCCAGGAACAAATTGCCATAAGGACAGCAAATACGGCGATATATGCCATATCGTAGGTTTTGCTCCTTGATGCTGTAACTGTAGTCATAATAAGCTCCTCCTTCGTAAACCTTTTTTGTTTATTATGTTTACAATCTACCACAGGAGCCTTCTAATGTCAACTTGTTTTATTTATTAAGTTTACAATCATTCATAACTATCCCGATGCACATGAACATCCAACTGGTTATATGGTATCAAAATTCCCTGTGCATCAAATTCCTCTTTGATCCGCTGATTCAACCGCCATTTTGCAGTCCAGTACCTGTCCGTTGCCACCCAGACACGAAGCCCCATGATCACTGCACTTTCTGCCAGCTCATCCACAAAGACCAGCATTTCCTCGTTTGTATTTGCGTCCGGGTCTTCCTTCAGAAGCTTTTCCAGGATTTCTTTCGCTTTCTCTATGCTGGAGTCATATGAAATACCCACCTTGATCTCGAGCTTTCTGTTTTCCTTTGCCGTAACGTTAATGATCGTACTATTGGAGAGTGTTCCGTTTGGAATCACAATTTTTTTATTGTCAACGGAAAGCAGTGTTGTGTAACAGATTTCAATTTTATATACAGTTCCCTCACAGCCGTTCTGCTGTCCCTGTACAATATAATCCCCCACCAGGAAAGGCTTAAACAATAGAATCATGACTCCGCCCGCAACATTCGCAAGACCGCCCTGCAAGGCAAGACCTACCGTTACACCCGCAGTTCCAAGCAGGGCTGCCACTGAGGATTCCGTTACCCCAAGACTGACCGCTATATTAAAGATCAGCAGCGCATAAAGCACAATCCGCCCCAAAGAGCACGCAAACTGAATGACACCTTTGTCCACATTCGCCTTTTCCAGGGAACGGCTCATGATTTTCAATACCCATTTGATCAGCCTTCTGCCCACCAGAAATACAACAATTGCCAATACAACCTTAAGACAGAACCCGGTAACCGCAGGCATCTGCTCTTTCAGATACTGTTTGAAATTCAGGACACTGTATCCGATTTCCTTTACATTTTCCCCCACGCCTTCTATCCCAAGATTCTCGAGATTTGCATCTACTTTATCAACTGTTTCCGCAACCGTTTCCATAACTGCCCCCTTTCTGTCACCTTCCGGCATTGCTCAAACATCTTCTTTATTTTATCATAAAAAATATGCTTAGAAAAGCGAGCTTTATAAAGAATCTGTCTGTAAAGCGAACCTCTGTATATCATTCCGGAATTCTCTATGTAAAATCCCGAAATTCCATATTTAAAAAACAGGCGGAGAGTGCTATAATGATAACACTTATCTATTTATATCTTTTACATTTGGAGGAAATCATGCAGATCATCATTGTTGGATGCGGCAAAGTTGGCCGTACCCTTGCAGAACAATTGCAGGAAGAGGATATTGACCTAACGCTGATCGATACCTCATCAGAAAAGATTAACTATCTTACGGAAGACATCGATGCACTCGGTATTGTAGGCAACGGTGCCAGCATCAATACACTAATGGAGGCAGGCATCCAAAGCGCCGATATACTCATAGCAGTTACGGCTTCTGATGAGCTGAACCTTCTCTGCTGCCTGATAGCACAGAAAACAGGCCACTGCCACACCATTGCACGTGTCCGTAATCCTATTTACAGCAAAGAAATCGGATTTATTAAGGACCGGCTGGGAATCACCATGATCATCAATCCGGAACTTGCCGCAGCCCAGGAAATCTCCCGCCTGCTCCGATTCCCTTCCGCCATTAAAATTGACACCTTTGCGAGAGGGCGGGTAGAACTTCTGAAATTCAAGGTAATGCCGGAATTTGGACTGAATGGAATGTCCATCTCCCAAATCACCGACAAATTCCGCTGTGATATTCTTTTCTGCGCGATTGAAGGAAAAGGCACCGTATCTATTCCAGGCGGCAATCACATTGTCCAGGATGGCGATTTCGTTTCCCTGATTGCCTCACCGCAAAACGCCGCTTTATTTTTTAAAAAAATCGGCTTAAAAACCAATCAGGTCAGGAATACGATTCTGGTAGGAGGAGGAACTATTTCCTATTATTTGGCCCGCGCCCTCCTTGCCATGAAAATCAATGTAAAAATTATAGAAAAGAATAAGGAGCTCTGCGAAACGTTAAGCGATATGCTTCCGGACGCCACCATCATCAATGGAGACGGAACAGACCGTGCCCTTTTGATGGAGGAAGGACTCCCTAAGACAGAGTCCTTTGTCACATTGACAAACCTGGATGAAGAAAATATTTTTCTGTCCATGTTTGCCAAAACAGTTTCCAAGGCAAAACTGATAGCCAAGGTCAATCGCTTATACTACGACGATATTATTGACAGCCTTGACATCGGCAGCGTCATTTACCCGAAATATCTTACTGCGGATTCCATTCTCCAATATGTCCGCGCAGCCCAGAACAGTATCGGAAGCAATGTAGAAACTTTGTATCACATTCTGGATAACCAGGCCGAGGCTCTGGAATTTGCAATTCATGAGACTTCACCTGTGGTCGGCGTACCACTTTCTGAATTGGACCTGAAGAAAAATATCCTCGTCGGCTGTCTGCACCGCAATGGTACCGTCCGCATTCCAAGAGGACATGATACCATTCAGGTAGGTGATTCGGTAATCATTGTAACTACTAACAAGGGCCTTCGTGATATCCGGGACATTCTGGCAAAATAAGGAGACAGATTATGAATTATTCCATTATCCTTTTTATCATTGGATGGATTTTGAAATTCCAGGCTGTCTTTATGGTGCTTCCTGGTATTACTGCAGTTATTTACCAGGAAAGCTCCGGCTTTGCCTTTCTGATCAGCATGGCCGTCTGCCTTTTGATCGGAATTCCGCTTACTCTGAAAAAGCCCGGCAATAAGGTTTTTTACACAAAGGAAGGTTTCATTACCGTTGCTCTGAGTTGGATTGCGCTCAGTATTACAGGCGCACTTCCTTTTGTAATCAGCCGCTGTATTCCGCATCCGATTGACGCAATTTTTGAAACAGTATCCGGATTTACCACAACAGGAGCAAGTATCCTCTCTGATGTGGAAGCCCTGCCACACTGTATGCTTCTCTGGCGAAGCTTCACACACTGGATCGGAGGAATGGGCGTCCTGGTATTCCTTCTGTGTCTGCTTCCCCTGACAGGCGGCTACCACATGAGCCTCATGCGTGCGGAGAGCCCGGGACCTTCAGTCAGCAAGCTTGCTCCGAAAGTACAGTCCACAGCCAAAATCCTCTATGCAATTTATTTCGGGCTTACGATCACCGAAATAATATTCCTTTTGGCGGGAGGCATGCCTCTATTTGATACCATATGTACAGCTTTTGGTACTGCCGGAACCGGAGGCTTCGGTATTAAGAACAACAGCATAGGCGGATACAGCATTTATCTCCAGGCTGTTGTGACTGTCTTTATGATTTTATTCGGTGTCAATTTCAGCGTTTATTACCTGCTGCTTACCAGGAGGTTTGTACAGGCATTAAAGCTTGAAGAACTGCGGTATTACCTGGGCATTATCATACTGGCAGCCGCCGTGATCACCTTTAATATTAAGGATATGTTTTCCGGAATCGGTATGGCATTTCACCATGCAGCCTTCCAGGTTGCTACCATTATTACGACCACCGGCTTCGCCACTACGGACTTCAACCAATGGCCCGAGGTTTCCAGGATCATTTTAATCATGCTGATGTTTATCGGTGCATGTGCGGGAAGCACGGGCGGAGGCATCAAAGTATCCCGCTTCCTGATTTTGATCAAATCGCTGCGTAAGGAGCTGCATTTATATCTTCATCCCAATGCGGTCAAAAAGATCAAGATGGACGGCAAGACCATCGCCCATGAGGTTGTTCGCTCCACCAATATTTTTATGAGTGCATATATTCTGATTTTTGCAATCTCTGTTTTGATTGTGGGGATGAACAATTTTGATCTTACTACGAATTTTACGGCCGTAGCTGCCACCCTAAACAATATCGGCCCCGGCCTGGAGCTGGTGGGACCTACCGGAAACTTTGATATGTTCTCCTACGGTTCCAAGCTTGTCCTGATTTTTGATATGCTGGCCGGAAGGTTGGAAATTTTCCCTCTTCTTCTTTTGTTCGTGAGGGATTCCTGGAAAAAATTCTGAAGCATTACCTATCGCCCGGCGCACTTGCCGCGCCAATAGTGGTATACCTGATAAGGTATACCATAAGCCAGCAAACAGACAGGGGATTTCGTAATCGAAATCCCCTGAAGATTTTTGGGCGGCTTTTTCTGCCTAAATGCTTTTTACCTGCAGAAAACTCTCTGACAGGAAATATCCGAATAAAGCTCTCTTCCTGTTACATCCACAACCCGGAGCACCTCCGTAAACGCTGCGGCCTCCGGCAGCAGAGTCTCCAAAAGATTTTCTCCCTGCAACTGTTCTTCATGGAAGAGAACCCCTGCCTGCTCCTTAAAAAGAGCAATATAAAAAACCCCCGCTTCCACAAGATCCTGAAAAAAGTGGCTGCCATAGGACAATTCCGGCATCAGTCCTTCAGACTGATAGGAAATTTCACACATGGCAATCATGTTGCTGATTTCCGTAAAATGCACCGGAACGCCCAGCGAAGGCGTGGTGCTTCCCCAGCGTCCAGGTCCCATAAGAAGGACATGTTCCTCCTTTAGCAGTTGATTCAGCTTTCCGATATATCTTGCCACCTGATATTTATCCTGTTCCTGGCAGGCAAGATAATGATGAATATCCACAAAAACCACTTTATCGATCGGCACTCTCAGGTTTCCGCCCATGAAGTTTCCTTCTGAATAGAACAGACAGTCCTCCGTTGTTTCAAGCTTCGGAATTTCCACTGTTTTTCCAAGCCCTCTCGTCTGCAGCGGCCGGCATTGTACCAGATTAAAGAAAAATTCCTTTTCATTACGGTAATTCACCGTAAATTCCACATCCACCGGATAGTCATAGGCTTCTGACAAAAGATGCAGCATTTTTTTCATAACTGCCGGAAATTCCGTATCAGTCAGCATCCTGCGGAAATTCACTGTAAAAGGTATTGGAAGGTTGGTATAGCCCAGTTCCCTGAGGCGGTCTGCTTCCGCATAATCCAACGTCAGGAACAATGTTTTGCGTACCTTAATATCCTCTTTGATCAGATCACCGATTTCCCTGCTGCACCAGGTATTATTACGGAGGTCCAGTACATCTGCCTTATGCTGAGAATATTTTCTTTCATCCTGTGCTGCCAATAGAGGCAGACGTGACGGATCATCCAGCGCAACGATTTTTACATAATCCCCGCTCACCCGGTCCACAGCTCTTGTTCCAAGACCGAATACAAGACGCAGCATGCCCGCATCCATATCCATATTTTTATCCCACACATAAAGGTTGACGGAATTTCCCACGCCTGCTGCATGCGGGAAGAAATAATCACCGTAATAGTCACCGGAAACCCTCTGCACCAGAATTGCCATCTGCTCATCCTTCAGAGCAAGACCTCTCTGGCGTCTGTATTGCAAAGCATCCGGGTTCATGGTGCTGGCATAAACGCGCCGTACCGCATCCTCAAAGGCCCGGAGACGTTCTTGTGGCGTTCCCTGATTGACACAAAATACACTCTCGTATTTTCCGGCAAAGGCATTTCCGAAATTATCCTCCTGCAGGGAGCTGGAACGTACGATTACCGGAGACTGCCCGAAATATTCCAGCATATGAACAAATTCTTCCTCTATGATTTCCGGAAAGCTGCCGCAAAGCAGCTTTTCCCGGAACTGCTCTGCCATGGAAAAATAGCCGTCCACTGTCTTCTGCTGAACCCTCAGCTCCCACCAGCCGTTCTGTACAATATAGGTATAATACACGTCTGCACCGATAAAAAAGGAATCATCCGGTTCCAGATAACGCTGAATATCTGCCATTGCCCCGTCTGCATTTTTAATGATCTTGCGCGCCAGCAGCATACCAACACTTTTTCCGCCGATATATCCGGTACCAACCTCCCGGGAAACAATCTTCAAAAGATCCCCCAGCTCAAAATGCTTTCTGTACAGTTCCTGCATTCTGGTTTCACGCCCGATAAACAGGCTGATGAGCAGGTTTTTCATCTCCTCCTGCTCATCCTCAGATGCATGCAGAAGCTCCCTGGCATGCCCCATAGTCACATTCCAGTAATCCAGTCTTTTTTTGTCCCAGTCAAATCCGGAAAACAGCTCCGCTGCCTGAGCGCTGGAGGTAATGCTCACAAATTTGTCTCCTTCAATCCTATGCGGAAAAAACATGGTGGGAGAATAACGGCCATCTGCCTTCAGCGGATGAATATACATACTCCCCCTGATCATATACAGGTCAAACAGACACTGTGTTGTCTCACGGATTCTGGCAATGGTATCAAATACATGGCAATTCCGCATAATCGCAAAATACGCCACCGTATCCATAATGTACAGAAACGGACAGGTAACTTTAAAAAAGTTTCCGATCATCAGATCTGAATACCAGAATTTCAAAAGCTCAGTCAGGCAGTCGAATACATAAAACGCCTTCCGGCCCTCCCTCTCCGCGATCTGATGAATGGTCGTCGCAAACTGTTCGAAGCCCTGTGCAGCATCTACATAGTAAACCTGAATATCATCCGCCTCCTTAAGAACAGGCGCATGTCCGCCGAACCGAAAATACACGATCCTTCTATGGTCTTCCCGTGCCTTTTTGATATATGGCTTCACAACCTCCAGATAATCTTCCAGTTTATCAATCTGCCAAACTACATTATCACCCATACGAAGCATATCGATTGTCTTGTCAAATCCCGGCATACCGGTACTGACTTTTTCATGAAATTTCATTATCATCCCTCCCTTAAATCGCAGACAAGGACGCTCTGCTTCCCGCAAAACGTCCTTGTCTCTAATAAAATCATATTGCCCCGCTTATAAAAAGTCAAGTGATTTTCACATTTTTTTCAAATGGTCATCACAGAATATTCACATTTACCTATTATAGTATAGACCATAGAAAGCCATATGCTTTCTATTAAATATTTTTCTTTTTCATACGCGCCGGTACGAAAGTACCGGCCTCCTTCCATCTATCCCTGCTTTTCATAAATTCTTCAGCCACACCTCTGCAAGCTTTAACCACGATTGACATTCCTCCTGTATGCAGCAGCGTGCCTGACTTTCTGTCAGTTCATTAGCAAGAGAAAGCCCATGGCAGCCTTTTTCATATAGATGAAATTCTACCGGAATCTTATATCTGCACAATGCCTGTACCCACAGAAGGGAATTTTCCACCGGGACTGTCTCGTCAGCAAACGTATGCCACAGAAATGTCCTGGGTACCTGAGCTCCTACATGCTTTTCTACAGACATTCTCTCCTGCATTTCCAAACTCCACTGTGCCCCCAGTAAATTACGGAAGCTGGCCCCATGTATAAACGCTTTCTGTGCAGTAATCACCGGATAACCCAATAACAGACCATTCGGACGGAGCTGCTCTGCTTCTGCTCCCGTCTTTTCCAAAAGCCAGGACTGATTCCAGAAAACAGAGTAACTTGCTGCCAGATGTCCGCCCGCAGAAAAGCCCATAATTACAATTTTTTCCGAATCAACCTGCCACTCTTTTGCACTTTCCCGAATGATCCGTACTGCCCTTGCCGTTTCCAGAAGCGCTGTGGGAAACTCTGCCGGCTTCACAGAATAACGCAGCACTGCAGCGTGAAATCCCATTTTCATAATACTGACCGCGACAGCCTCTGCTTCCCGGTCCGAAGTCATCTCGTAGCCGCCTCCCGGGCAGATCAGGACAAAAGAACGCTTCTCAATGGGAATTTCCGGAGACGCTTCCCACAGATATGTTACAAGTCTTGCATATGGCTTTGAGCCTTCGGTCCGAATAGGAATTTGTTTATGTATCATCGCTTACCTTCCTTTCCTGTTTTCTCTATCTGCTGTCCATTATAAAGAAAGCAAGGAATTCTGGCAAGTCTCATTAGAAATTTCTTACTCCTTGTAAAAATTTTAGCAATACGATAAAGTATAATTGTAAAAAGCATAAAACATCCCGAAATGTCTTGATTTTCAAAATAGATATATTAAAATAGATAAGAAGAAAAGATAAAGGGACGATTCATTTATGAAAGAAGCAGAAATAAAAGAAATTGTGTCCCGCCAGAGAAACTATTTTTTCTCCGGGGCCACCCTGAATGTGGAGCATCGCATCCGCTCATTAAAAAAACTGCGGGCCTGTATCCTTGCCCATGAAACAGAAATCAGTGAAGCGCTCCAAAAGGATCTGGGTAAGAGCAGCCTGGAAAGCTATATGTGCGAAACAGGACTGGTTTTAAGTGAAATCAGCTATATGCTGAAGCATATCAAAAAATTCTCCAGAGAAAGAACCGTCCATACCCCGCTCGCACAGTTTCATTCCAGAAGCTATAAGAAACCCTCTCCTTATGGAGTTACGCTGATCATGAGCCCCTGGAACTATCCCTTCCTTCTGGCAGTGGAGCCGTTAGTAGATGCGCTTGCTGCGGGTAATACGGCAGTCGTGAAACCAAGTGCCTACTCCCCGCATACCAGCAAAATTATCAAATCTCTGATCAGGGAATGCTTTGATCCGCAGTATGTTGCTGTCATTACCGGAGGACGAACAGAAAACACCTGTCTGCTGAACGAACATTTTGACTATATTTTCTTTACGGGCAGCCAGTCAGTGGGTAAAGAGGTCATGAAACATGCTTCCGCATACCTGACGCCGGTGACCCTGGAGCTCGGCGGCAAAAGCCCCTGCATTGTAGACAAGACCGCTGACCTGAGGCTTGCCTCCAAACGGATCGTCTTCGGCAAATATTTGAACTGCGGGCAGACCTGTGTCGCACCTGATTATATTTTCTGCGATAAGGAAATCAAGAATGAGCTGATCGCAGAAATCAAAAAGCAGATCAAAAGACAGTTCGGCGGAAATCCTCTGGAAAATCCGGATTACGGCAAGATCATCAATCAAAAGCATTTTGACAGAATCTGCAGTCTGATTCAGTCAGAAAAGATTGTGCACGGGGGCAGAACAGACAGCTCCTCACTAAAAATCGAACCGACAGTCCTGGATCATGTAAGCTTTGAGGATGCAGTCATGCAGCAGGAAATTTTTGGACCGGTGCTTCCTGTGCTGACCTATGATACCCTGCAGGATGCCATTGCAAAAATCAATTCAATGGCACATCCCCTTGCCCTTTATCTCTTTACCAGCGACAGACAGACAGCCAGACAGTTTACCGCCCGCTGCGGCTTCGGCGGAGGATGCATTAACGATACCATCATTCATCTCGCCACAAGTGAAATGGGCTTCGGAGGATTTGGAGAAAGCGGCATGGGTTCCTATCATGGAAAGGATGGTTTTATGACCTTCTCTCACGATAAGAGTATCGTAGACAAAAAAACATGGCCGGACCTCCCCATGAGATACCAGCCATACAAAACCATTAATAACAAATGGATTCACTTTTTTCTGAAATAAAGAATACGGCACTTTTGGAAACAAAGAATACGAGTCCCCCTCTCATGGGGAACCCGTATTCTTTATTTCCTTACAAAAGTCCGTTTCATCCTTGCCTGAATCACTGGATTATCTTTGATCGCATCAATCAAAACTGCAATCAAAACTACTGCTCCCGTAACAATCGTCTCCCAATAAGAAGAAATACGAAGCAATGTGATACAGGTACTGATAACACTGCTCAGCACACCGCCGATGATCGTACCTACAACATTTCCGATTCCGCCTGCCATGGATGTACCGCCAAGCACTGCCGCCGTAATGGAATCCATTTGCCAGCTCTCACCGATACTTGCCTGAAAAGACGCAAGCTTGCTGGACATGAGAACGCCTGCAATAGCTGACAGTAGTCCGCTCAGGCAATATACCAGCATTTCAATACGCTCTGTCGGAACACCTACAATCTTAGCACAACTGCGGTTGCCGCCGATTGCATAAATATAACGGCCAAATTTTGTTCTTTTCAGCATGATCGTCAGAATGAGACAAATAAGCACCATAATGATAACGATATTCGGAAGAATCCCTCCTATCACGCCATTCGCCAGCTTTTCTGCCGCTTCCGGCATTCCCGTAATCGGCATACCCTTCGTGATAACATAAACAATACCCTTGTAAATCTGCATGGTAGCCAGTGTAACGATAAACGGTGTCATCTTAAAATATGCAATAAAAAAGCCGTTCACAGCACCCAAAAGGATTCCCAAAAGACTTGCGATAAGAATCGCTAAATATGGGTTCATTCCATAATTCACCATAAAGATCGCACCGAACATACCGCATACGGAACCAATCGTGGCAACAGAGAGGTCGATTCCTCCTGTCAGAAGTACGATGGTCTGTCCAAAGCCAACGATAATCACAAAGGATGCTGCTCTTGTTAAAGTACTGATATTATATGCCGTGAAAAAGTTTCCAGTAGTAGCATGTACAATGATGCCGACCAGAATTGTTACAAGCAATACCATTCCGGCTGTGGATTTAAAAAACTTTTTAACCTTATCCATTTTCCCTAAACCTCCCTACTGAAAAGCCACTTTCAAAACATCTTCCTGCGTGGTCAGTTCAACATCTGTAACATATCCGCTGATTCTCCCCCTGTGTACGACCATGATTCTGTCAGCCAGAGCCATAACCTCTTCCATTTCCGAAGAAATCACTACAACAGATACACCGCTGTCAGCCAGTTCACGTATCAATTGATGAATTTCACCTTTTGCATTGACATCAATGCCACGGGTCGGCTCGTCCAGAATCAGCATTTTAATTCCTTTTGCCATCCATCTCGCGACGATTACTTTCTGCTGGTTACCACCGGATAGATTTTTGATAAGAGTTTCCCGTGAAGCCGTTTTGATTTTAAAGGAATCAATGTACTTTTCCGTAATCTCCACAGCCTGCTTATAATCAATCAGACCATTCTTTTTGATCTTATCATAAGAAGGCAGCATCATATTTTCCATAACCGACATGTCCGGAGCGATCCCATCATGTCTGCGCTCCTCTGATACATAGCCCATTCCATAGCCAATTGCATCCATTGGAGTTTTAATGCTGACTTCTTTTCCTTCTATGAAAGTCTTACCGCCCGGCTCTTTTTGCGTTATGCCAAAAACACACTTAAAGATTTCCGTACGTCCGGCTCCTACAAGACCCGCAACGCACAGAATCTCACCCTTCCTTAGCTGGAAACTGACATCCTCAAATTCTCCGGGTCTTGTAAGGTTTGCCGCCTCATAAAACACCTCGTCCGACACGGAACGATTTACTCTGCTGGTAATCTGCACGTTTCTTCCAGCCATCTGATTGATCATTTCTTCTTTTGTAATTTCTGAAACCAGAACCTCTTTTACCAGACATCCATCCTTCATAATCGTTATCCGGTCCGCCTGTTCCATGACCTCATCCAGATGATGCGTAATAAAAACCACTGCCGTGCCGTTTTTCTTCAAATTCTGCATAGAAACAAAAAGACTTTCGGTTTCCCTGTTTGTCAACACAGCCGTAGGTTCGTCAAGAATCAGTACTTTGGGATCATATGCCAATGCTCTGGCTATGGATATCAACTGCTGGTAGGCAGCCGACATTTTTTTTACCGGCTGTGAAACATCAACAGACACATTCAGAAGCCCCAGAAGCCTCTCCGCTTCTGTTTTTGTCTTTTTCCAGCTAATGAGAGTTTTTTCGACAACCTCATTGCCCAGAAAAATGTTTTCTGCCACACTGGCTTCCGGAACAAGATTTAATTCCTGCGGAACCAGAACGATATTCTTTCCCATAGCTTCTCTTGGAGAGGAGAACCTGATTGGTTCTCCTTCCATAAATATTTCGCCGCTGTCCATCATGAACTGTCCTGTAAGAATATTCATTAATGTACTTTTTCCCGCTCCGTTTTCGCCAACCAGAGCATGAATTTCACCTTTTCTGAGCTTCAGAGCAGCGCCGTCGAGAGCTTTTGTTCCCGGGAAAATTTTTACAATGTCCCGCATTTCAATTAAAAGCTTCTCTGAATTATTCTGCATCTGCACTATCTCCATATAACATCTCAATATATTTATCTGCATCATCTGCATATACGGATGTAGAACCAACCGCTGTAGATTCTTCAACGGTTTCCCCGTCAATGGTCTTTACTGCGTTATAAATCAGCTTATATCCCATATCATAGCAGTTCTGAACCTGAGCAACATACAGGGTGCCATCTTTTAAATACTCCAGAGTACGCAGGTCATGATCCATACCGCCGATTACGATTTCACCAGATTTGCCCGCATCTTTTACCGCCTGACATGCACCTACAGGATTGGACATATTGTTGCAGAGGATTCCTCCCAGATTCGGATATGCCTGCAGCCAGGATTCCGTAATACTGATCGCTTTTTCTACAGCGTCATTATCTCTCTGCTCATCCACAATTTCAATATCCGGATATTCTGCGATTGTATCCTTAAAGCCCTGCAGACGTTCTTCGTGGGAAGCTGCTCCCATCGTCCCGGAAAGGATTGCGATCTGTCCCTTACCGCCCATCTGTTCGCAAACCGCTTTTGCCAGTGCACATCCGTCACCGTAATTATCTGTATTTCCTACAAAGAAGGTACGGTCGCAGCCTTCAACATCACTGCTTGCAAAGGTTGCTACAGGAACTCCGGCAGAAACTGCATCGTTAATTGCTTTGGCCGTAGATTCCGGCTGATTGACATCAACGGCGATCATATCATAGCCCTGTCCTACCGCTGTTTCAATAGAATTCACCTGGTCAACTGCATCCGGTTCTGCCGGTCCGTACCACTCGTAGTCAACAATAACGCCCCTATCGGCAAAATCTGCTACCGCTGCGTCAACGCCGCATTTAATCGCGTCATACCAGCTATGTATGTTTTTATATGTACAATAAACCTCATAACTGTCAGCTTTTGGCTCATAATCCGTATCAAAGCCTGTATCTGCCAGCTCAGTCTTTCCGGTTGCACTGTCTCCGGCCTTTGCATCAGCAAATACTGTTACCCCTCCGCACATTGTACATGCAAAAGCCGCTGCCATTAATAAAGATACTAATTTTTTTCTGAACATAATAAGTTCCTCCCTTATATATTATATTTTTTTATTACACCAAATTTATAAAATCATTTTACGGCCTACTGAAATTTCACAACCGCCTTGATCACTTCATCTTTATGATTCAGGCTGTAATCAATCGCTTCAATACAATCCGAAAAATCAAACTGATGAGAAACAATATCTTTTACGGGAATCAATCCGGAAGAAACCGCAGCAATCGCTTTTGGCCATAAGTTTCTGTAACGGTATACAGAATAGAGTGTTCCTTCCATTGCATTCAGCGTGGCAATATCCAGCTTCAGGATGGGTTCCGGTGAGACTCCTACCAGAGTTACCTTGCCTGCGCGTTTGATCAGTTTGCAGGACTGCAGTGTGGTAATTTGGTTTCCCGCACACTCATATACCTGATCCGCGCCGCCTCCCGGAAGCGTTTTGGCAAACTCCTCGATACTTTCCCGTTTGCTGTTAAATACCCTTGTTGCTCCCACTTCCAGAGCCTTTTCCAGACGCTTATCCATAACATCCGCCACATAAATTTCGCTGACGCCACGGGCCTTTAAGCTCATGATCGTGCAGAGGCCAATGCATCCGCTGCCCAGCACAATGGCTGTTTCACCAATTTTTGCATTTGAAAGCTCTGTTGCGTGCATACCTACTGCCAAAGGCTCAATCATAGCACCCTCCAGGGTATCCATGTTTTCCGGAAGCTTATAGCACATGCTCGCATCATGTACGCAGTATTCTGCATTTACCCCGTCCCTTTCTCCAGGAATCGCAAGCATCCGAATGTTCCTGCATAAATTGTAATTGCCTTTTCTGCAATCTTCACATTCTCCGCAGGGTACCGCCGGTTCAATAGAAACCTTATCGCCTACCTGAAAACCTTCCGCCCCTTCTCCGATTGCGGTTACCACACCTCCGGGCTCATGTCCAAGCGCCAAAGGACCGTCCAGCTTCCAGTTTGCAAGCTGTCCCTCCTGATAAAAATGAAGGTCCGAACCGCACACACCTACATATTCCAACCTGATCTGCAACTCGCCCTTTCCAGGCTGAGGAATGTCACGCTCTGCCCATTCCAGCTTCTTTTTGCCTGTCAATACACAGACTTTCATTTTACCTTTCATTTTTTCCCTCTTTTCTTATCCTTTATTCCCTGCGTACTCTGGTCAATGACTCATTTTCCCTGCAAGCGCCATTCCCACACATATCGGCAGACCATGTCCTAAAGACCCGCAATTCATTTCAATATCCGGAAGCTTATTATTCGGATGTCCGATAAATTTTGTACCAAATTTACTAAATTCTTCTCTGACATATTTAATGTCAAAAAATCCTTTTCCGGCTAAAACCGCATAATATGCCTCTACGGAATGACCCTTACTCATCACAAATTTATCTCTGTCAGGATCATCCATATTCTCCGGGCCGATATTCATCCGGTTGAAACAGAGCTCTGTAAGGACTTTCATAACACTCATATCTCCTCCGATATGTCCGGCCTTTTCCCCTGCAATCATATCAATTACATATTCTCTCAGCTCATATGCCAGAGCTTGTAAATTGATCATAAAATCCCCCTTTCTATGTCATTTAGCAATGCTTAATTTTAACAGAACATTTAGTTCCTTCGCTAAATCCACTATATCATTTTCTTATTTTTTTGTCAATTTTTTTAAATATTTTAATTAATTTTTTTATATTTTTCAGTACATATTTAGTGATATTTATTTGTCAATTTAGTTAATTATATATCAATATCACTCACAGACATAAAAAATGCCGTCTCACAGAAAATTCTCTGCAAAACGGCATTTCATTTCTCTTCATTCAATTTTTTCAGCATTGATTTTCTTCACGCTATCCCGTACAACCAATCTCGTTCCAATATCTACCTTCAAGGAATGCTCTCTCTTTGTTTTCATTTTTGACATCAGCAGATTTACGGCAGTTTCCGCAAAAGCATATTTCGGAACATTGAGCGTAGTCACACAGGGCAGCATCATCTGACAAATCGGCCGGTCATCAAACCCCATGACAGAAATGTCATCAGGCACTTTATATCCAAGCTCCTTTATTCCCTGAATCGCACTGCACGCAATAAAATCATTGTCTGCCAAAAAAGCCGTGGGAAACTCTTTTCGATTCCTCAGGTATCCTTTTACATCCCTGCGCACCCCGCTTTCAGAATAATCTACATCACAGATATTCAAGTCATTATATGGCAGCCCAAAATACTGCAGTAATTGCTTATAAGCCAAAAAGCGCTCATCAAAGCTGGTAATCCTGTCCTTGCAGCGGAAATATCCGATATTCCTGTGCCCCATATCATACAAATAATGCATCGCCTTGCTGATCCCCTGGAAATTATTGATTGCAACAGAATCAACGTCACTGTCCTGAAAAGAATTATCCAATACCATAAACGGCAGATTTGTGTCTATAAATACCTGCAGATCCCCGCGCCGCATTTCCACACCAAATATAATGAAGCCCTTGCAGTCCGCGGAACGAAGCTGCATTTCCTGTGCTTCCAAAGGGGTATTTTTATTCATGTATATAAAACTCAAATTATAGCCATACTCACTCAGGCTTTGATTCAGCCCCTCCAGAATATATGTAAAGAAGGGGGATTCATCGACTATTTTTCCTATTGATTTATAAATGACAAAACCAATATTCCCGCTATTCACCGGCGTGTCTTTTAATAAATACCCACAGTCCAGTTCCTTAATTTTTTCTATGATCTCCTGTCTTTTCTGTTCACCCACGCCCGGCTTATTATTCAGCACCAATGACACTGTTGCTGTAGATACGCCCAGCATTTTGGCTATATCCTTTGCCTTTAATGACATTGCAGCATCCCCTTTCGCAGCTTAATCATACTAAATTATCAAAAAAAAATCAATAAATTTTTGATACATCTTAGGTAATTGCGAAACAAGTTCGCAATTCTGATTCCAAAAAGGGAAAAATTGATGCTGGTCAATCTTATGTGCGGCTAATACAGGGAGCAACTGGGTTATTATTATTATCCCGATCCATATTAGAAATATTCTCTTAACAACCATGACGGCGTACAGCTCCATGCATGACAAAAGCTGTTTACCTGTGCATTGCCGTATGGAGATGCATTGGTGTCCTTCGGGTCAAAGGCTTCCCAGAACGTATCTGCCCCAAGCTCCAGCATGCCTCCCCAATAGGTACGCATCAGTTCCAGGGCTTTCTCCTTTTCTCCCACATGAAGCAGTGCTTCGATGACATGGTGATACGCATAAGGAGTCGTAACTTTGACTTTTGGATTTACATCCAGAAGGTGCAGCATCAGTTCTCTGCTCCTATCTTTGTCAAGCACATCCGCAAGCACCATCCACGCCTGGCTGGACCAGGAAACCTGACGGCCCTTTCCGCTTACAAAGAAGCCCTGCTCCTCATCCCAGAAATGAGAAACTGCATTTTTCAGGGCATCCGTAAGCAAGTGAGCAATGTGTTCCGCCGCTTCCGTCTCTCCAATCAGCTCTGCCAGAGCTTTGCCCTGACGCAGACAGTAAATCCACACTCCCTGCGCTGCCGCCTGGCGGTCCAGTCCCTCCTTCCAGTCAATAAAGGCAAGAAGAGAATTTTTTTCCGTATCCGGAATGCCCTCCTTCATATCCCGGAGCGCAAGAGTAATCTGACAATATGCAGTAGACCACAATTCCTTTACAATCTCCAAATCCTTCGTCTCCTGATAATAATCATAGAGAATCGAAACAAAGAACAGAGAATAATCAAACAGGAAGGTATCATCCACCTGCATCACAGGCTCCGTAAACAGACAAGCACCTACCTTTCCATCATCCCTGGTCAGTCCGGCAAACAAATACATACACCGCTTCACCAGATTCAGATTGCGGAAGGTCGCATAATTTGCTTTTGCCTGCAGGCGCAGATCACCGATCCAGAGACGGCGGTCACGCTTCGGACCATCCTCAAATACATGCTGCATACAATCCTGCAGGGTTTTCAGACTTACACGGTCTATTCTCTTAATATCTTCCGGAGCCCCCTCCAAAGGCTTTACAGAATCCATAGACACTGCGGATACGGCAGTCAATTCCGCATCCTCCACAACTACCTGGAATTTCTGTGAAGTATCTATTGCATAAATCTCCAGGAAACGGAACGCATAGCGTCTCGGCAGCCTCAATTCACAGGGAAGCACATCAATATGGATAAATTCCTCCTGAATCCAGCCTTTGCTGATCCAGCCCTCGTAGGCGGAGGAATCATCCAGAATTTCACCGGCAATCTCTGCAAACTTCAGGCGCAGGAATGCAGGCGCATCCTGCGGACTTCCTGCCGAATTCAGCTTCAATGCCACATAGCCTACATAATGATCCCCAAAATCCAGGCAAATGCTGTCATCCTTTTTCAAGCGTTTATTGGGCAATTCCTCCATGCTTTCCCGCTCTGCAATCACCCCGTTGCCCTTTTCATTTTTTTCTATCCGAACCAGAGATACGGGGCTTACTTTTGTTTCCAGCAAAGGAGCATCCAACTCCACTGCCTTTTTTACAAAGGCGTCCACGGTCCTGCGTTTCATATCCGGAATAATGCTTACCGCCGCTTCTCCCATTCTCCTACCTCCTTATGAAGGGCCTCTCCATTAGTCGCGATCACATCCCTGTACCAATAGAAGGATTTCTTTTTGTACCGGTTCAATGTACCGGTTCCATCGTCGTTCCGATCCACATAAATATATCCGTAGCGTTTCTTTAATTCTGCGGTAGAAGCACTCACTACGTCAATACATCCCCAGGAGGTGTAGCCCATGACCTCAACCCCATCTTTTATGGCCTCCTCTACCTGCAGAAGATGCTTCTGCAAATAAGAAATACGGTAATCGTCCTCTACGGTCATGCTTCCATCCGTGCCTTCTACCAGCAAATCCACTGCACCAAGACCGTTTTCTACAATAAACAGCGGCTTCTGATAGCGGTCCCAGTAATAATTCAGAACATAGCGAAGTCCCTGCGGATCAATCTGCCAGCCCCACTCGGAAGCTTCCAGATACGGATTCGGAATTCCGCCCATCAGATTGCCCTGACCCTTGATCTGTTTCGCTGCATCTGCCGTATCACAGATACTCATATAATAGCTGAAGGAGACAAAGTCCACCGTATTTTTCAGAATTTCCTCATCTCCCGGCTCAAACCGTATCTCTATCCCGTTCTCAAGGAAGAAGCGTTTCATATAGCCGGGATAATAGCCCCGCACATGAACATCTCCAAAGAAATCATTCATATGTACGCTTTCCATAACCTTGATCACATCGTCCGGCGCAGGAGTCAGCGGATACGTCGGCATACTCAGGATCATGCATCCCACTTTTGCCTCCGGCATCATCTCATGGGCAATCTTTGTCGCAAGGGCACTTGCCACCAATTCATGATGCACCGCCTGATATAAATCCTGCCTGGAAAGCTTTTCTTTTTCTGTATAAATACCACCGCTCAAAAACGGCTGATGCAATACGGAATTGATCTCATTGAAGGTCAGCCAATACTTTACCTTTTTGCCGTATCTGGCAAAAATAGTCCGGACATAATTCTCATAAAAACCGATCATTTTCCGATTGACCCAGCCATCATAGGTTTTAGACAAATGGAGCGGTGTTTCATAATGGGAAATGGTGACCAACGGTTCCATTCCATATTTCAGACACTCGTCAAACAGATCATCATAAAACTTAAGGCCCCTCTCATTGGGAAACTCTTCATCTCCATTCGGAAAAATTCGGCTCCATGCAATCGAAGTACGGAACACTTTAAAGCCCATTTCCGCAAACAGCTTCACATCTTCCTTATAACGGTGATAAAAGTCAATGCCCACAAGCTTCATATTATCAGATGTCGGCTCTTCTGTTCTCGGTCCCATAATCCCGTGAGGAGTGACATCCTGCGTGCTCAGGCCTTTTCCGTCCTCGTTATATGCTCCCTCACACTGGTTGGCGGCCACTGCGCCGCCCCAGAGAAATTCTTTTGGAAATGTCATCTTACGCCAGCTCTCCCTTCATTTTCATATAATGGTATAACGCGCCGATCAGATTGGCGTCATTGTAGTATTTACAGTTGGTAATACGCGGTTCCGGAATATACCGACTGATATTTCTGAGCGGAATCTTCTCCAGATATTCCTTCAGGCTCACTTCCAGATAATTAAAAAGCAGCGGCTGCTGGCTGATCCCCCCGCCAATAGCAATCATATCCAGATCCAGAAGAATATTCAGGTTATAGATCTGTACTGCCAGCGAATCTGTAAAATCCTTCAGTCCCTTCAGTACTTCCAAATCGCCGTTATTGGCTCTCCGGAAAATCTTCACTCCATCATAGCTGTGCCAGTCTTCCCCTGTGTGTGCCGCCACAAATCTGGCAAGTCCCTGCGCACCGCCTGACATCCCCCAGTATCCTTCCATTTCCGATGCCTGGTTTTCCTTCACACAAATATAGCTGTATTCCCCTGCGGAAAACCGGTTCCCCCTGTAAAGCATCCCATTCAGGATGATTCCTCCTGCAACACCGGAGCCAAGCACTACGACTGCAGCATTGGTGTAGCCCTTCAAACTGCCCTTCCAGTATTCTGCAAGGACTGCACATTTGCCGTCATTCTCCACAGTAACCGGAATCCCGTAACGGTCACTCAGCTCATCTGCCACACTCGTTCCGGCTAAGTATGGAAGATACCCTGCCGTCACACAATAGCCATTCCGGCTGTCCAGCATTCCCGGCATGCTGACTGCAATGCCCAAAATCTGATTTCTATATTGCTCTGCAATGTTATCCAGAACCTGATAGAAATCCTCTTTTGTATGCTCCTGATAAGAAGGAGTCCCAACCTTATCCTTCTCCAGAATGACCGCATTTTCATCCATCAGGGCATACTTTGTAAAGGTCCCCCCTGCATCAAATACAAGATAATTTTTCATTTTTCTGTCCTTTCACAGGCTTATCTGCCGCCTCCGTAATTAATGGCAAGCTTTGCAAAAAAATCTTCCAATGTCAATCTTGCATCCAGATATTTATATACCCTGATCTCCCGGTTATCCTGTCCGTGAATATAAGTCATATCCTCTGCAATTCTTGGTGCAGGCACCAAATCATAGCTGACCTTTTCCAGCTCCTCCATAAGCACGGCAATGGTTCCCTGGTCACCCAACCCCCAGATTTCCCCCTGCGGCCATGCCATTTCATATTTTGCGGCATAATGGTTGAACTCTACCATTTGCCTGAACAGATATTCACCGATTTTCCCGCATGGGCGTACCTTTAACTGCAGTTCCGCCAGAGACACCGCCATAACCTTATAGAGACTCACCGGAACCTGCCACAGCGGTACCTTTGATGCAAAGATCACATTCGCGGCATGAATATCCATCATCAGATTAAACTCAAAGCCTCCTTTTGGATAATCCCCGCCGCCGATCCAGATAACCGTCATACGCTCTGCGATCTCCGGCTTCATCAGAAGGGCGGAGGCAACATCTGTCACCGCCCCCTGGCAGGCAATATACAAAGGTCTTGGATCCTCCTTCATTGCCTCCCTGATAATGAACCTTGCTCCTTCAGAATCAATCGGTGTGCGCTCATCCGCGAGTCCCGCGGCAGCTCCCATAAGAACCGGATACTGGCCGGACAGCCCCATCAGCTCCACTACCTTCAAAATTTCGTCATAGCTTGCTTTTGCAGTACCCTCTTCTCCATACGTCTGCGGGTTTTTCCAGAAATGTCCCGCTATAAGTCCTTTTACCTCAAATCTCGGAGTCATCAGATGATGTGCAACCGCATACTGGTCATCTGCTTCATTTTTGCAATCCGTATGTACGATCACGCGCACCTTTTTATTTTCCGGAACTGTATATTCATAATTCCACATGTACAAGCCCTCCCGTTCTGCATCACAGCATTCTGCTTTTTTGTTTATGCCTGCTTTCCCGCTCTCCTTGCATCAATTTCTTTCTTAATCTGTGCATAGTTTTTATCCAGGTCATAGAAGAACATGACTACGCCTGACAGAAGATTGCATACGATCGGAACGCCGACAAATGCCAGAACAATCGCTCTGTTTGCAGATGCAGTCTGCACTGCTGCGGCACCGTCATAAGCACCCCAGGTAAGCAGCATACCGACAACGCCCGTTGCTGCAGCACTTGCCACTTTATTTACAAAACCGCTGACTGCTGTCTGAGTTCCCGCAAGGCTTTTTCCATTTTTCCATTCACCAAAATCTACGGTATCGGCCAGCATAGAGAAGAACATATTCTGGCGGAAGCCCATGCCGAAGCCCATAACTGCCATTCCCACATAAACCATGGACGCATTCGCACCTGCAAATGCAATTACTGCAAATCCAAGTGTCTGAATCAGACACCCCATAATACTGATGTTTCGTTTTGATATCTGTCTGTTTAGCTGTGCTGCCAGAAGCATGGAAACAATCGGTACAATGGTTGCGATCGTAACCGCTACGGAGGTTGCCATTTCATTGCCTACGATGTATTTGAAGTAATACGCAATAGAAGCAAACATTCCCAGATATCCTACGAAAAGGAAGAAGGTATATGCCAGCATCAGCATATAGGGCCTGTTATTTACCAGGAATTTCAAATCCCTGATGATGCTGGACTTCTGTACTTCCGGAGCCGGATTAATTTCACGGATGCTCGCTACACAGATCACCATGATGACCACGACAATGATGCCGAATACAATGTTCGTATTTCTGTATCCCACTGCCTGATCGCCGTGTCCAAGCTTTTCGATCAGCCACAAAGCCATGGAAGCCGAGGTCAGGGAACCAAGGTTGGAGAAAATGGTTCTGGATGTTACAATATTCGTACGCTCTACCGGATCAGAGCTTAAGGTCGGCAGAATAGAACCCATGGGGATATTTACCAGTGTATAACCGAAAGAGAAAATAATGTAAGTAACATATGCCCATGCAAGCTTTCCGCCCGCAGACCAGTCCGGAGTCGTAAATACAAGCACCATACCGATTGCCAGTACGGGTGCGCCCGCCAGCATCCACGGACGGTTACGTCCCATTTTCGTATTCGTACGGTCTACCAGTGTCCCGACCATATAGTCCGTACCTGCATCGATAAACTTTGTGATCAGGAACATAAATGCAGCAGAAGCTGCCGGAATACCTGCCACATCCGTATAGAAGATCAGCAGATAGGTATTTACCATAAGGTAAGCCAGGTTGCAGGCATAGTCGGAAATTCCGAAGCCGATTCTCTGACACCAGAGAAATTTTTTGCTGTAAGTGTTTGCCGTATGATTGTTCATAGTTTTTTCCTTTCTATCTGAATGTTTTTTGAGAAGATTCCTTTCGGGGCATCTACCCCGGTCCTCACTTCCGGCCGGTCCATGATTTCCTTTGCTGGTATAAATATAACGGCAAATCTCTTTTTTCTATATCAAAATCATCATGTTTTTATCGAAATCCTGACATGATTTTGTTTTCTGTCAAATATCCTCTAATCCCTTTTCTCCTGTTCGCTTTCAGAACGAAATTCTTTTTGTTTATACCAATCACGGTACTGCTTCGGTGTCATCTGCATATAACGCTTAAATACACTCCCAAAATGGCTCTGGGAATGAAAGCATACGTAATCACTGATTTCCGTCAGGCTTGCCTCCGAATATTTCAGAAGGTTTGCCGCCCTCTCTACCCGGAATTTCTGGATATAATCCTGTATACTCATTCCAGTATCTTCGTGAAAGACCCTTGACAAATGCCCCTGGCTGACGCCTATGGCTGCTGCCACGTCCTCAAGCCGGATTTTGTCATGATAGTTTTTGTGAATATAATCCTTACACTGCTCTGTGTAACTTGAGGAAGCTTTTCTCTCCCTGATCTCTGCTACCCGTCTGGTAAATTCATAAACAGCTTTTCTGTTGTATTCAATCAGTTCCTCTGTACGGACACACCGGTCGATCCTGTTGATAAACAGATCGCTGAGACGATAGGCTTCCGCCGGAGACATCCCGCCTGTGATTGCCTCCCTGGTAGCCATAGTCACGGAAACAATCGCAAGATTTTTCTGGTGATTCATCTCCTTACTGGAAAGCGTTCCGGCATTGCCCATCAGCGCATTCATTCTGTGTACGACATCCTCCGTATTTCCCTCCCGGATGCAATCCATCACATACCGCTCTTCACTGTAAGTGTGGTGATAGCTTTGCTCATCAATCCGCCTCATTTCCATAACCGCATTTTCTTTTTCGGCGGCGTCGGTGTTTTCCTCCACCAGTCCATTCGCCTGAAGCAATTCCTCCGTACTGCAGGAAATTCCTTCCAGCATTTCATACAAAAAGCCGGCAAACGTCAATATTTTCATCATAGCAATTTTCTGCGGACGCGTCTCGGATGCCGATGAAATTCCATAAGTTTTATAATACTGATGCATCTGATGATAATTCAATTCCTCCGTGCCTGCCGGTCCGGTAAAATAAAACCCATCTTTTGCCTTTACACAGACAAAATACAGATGGTATTCATCCTTAAACACCACCGGTACTTTCTGCTTCCTGCTTCTTTGCAGCAGCTTCTGCACGAACGCTTCTGCATGCACCAGAGGATTCCCTTCCTCCATAAAAGCTCCAAAGCTTTTGGGACGGTCCGTTTCATCATTCATATAAAAAATCGGCAGTCCCCACAAAAACTCCAGTTTTTTCAACAGCTCCGACATAACATCCCTCCTCCTGTTGCACAAATCAGTGCAAATATCTGATACCCTTATTTTACCGGATTATTATTTTCATGAAAAGAAAAAGATGTCCCATTATCAGAGACACCTTTTTCAGCAGTGACGTCACCGCTGCTTTGTCAGCACCAGGGATACCGCGTGTTTCCATCCGCAGTATTTTTCATCCCGCATTTCTTTACTCATGAGCGGCTCAAATTTTGTACGGCTCATTTTTGCAAATACTTCGTCCCGGTTATAAATTCCTTCTGCAATGCCTGCTGCATAGGCCGCCCCGATTCCAGACAATTCTTCCGCTGAGGGAACCTGTACGGTCACGTGAGCCATATCGCTCTGAAACTGCATCAGATAGCGGTTTCTGGTCGGACCGCCGTCCACCCGAAGTTCCCCTATCTGAATACCGGATTCTTCACTCATTGCCTCGATGATATCTGTGATCTGATAAGCAATACAGTCCAAACCTGCCCGGACAACCTCCGCTCGTTTGGTCGTCCTTGTCACGCCGCTGATGATCCCCGCCGCTTCGCTGTCCCAATAAGGCGCACCAAGCCCTGTAAACGCAGGTACCAGGTAAGTTCTGTCCTTTGGATTTGCCAAAAGCGCAAGCCCTTCCGTTTCTGCCGGAGAAGTGATCAGCTCCAGGTCATCCTTCAGCCAGGTAATGACTGCACCGGTATAGTTGATATTCCCCTCCAGAACGTAATTCACTTCACCGCCCAGCTTCCATGCAAGTGACGTTACCACACGTTTGCTGAACACCGGTTCCCTGCCAATATTCATCATGACAGAAGAACCTGTACCATAGGTTGTCTTAATCATGCCCTTTTCAATACAGCCCTGCCCGAACAATGCACCGTGTGAGTCTCCGAGTACGCCGCGGATAGAAATCGGCGCATCCAGATATCCCTCAAAGTCCGTATATCCATACTGTCCGTCAGAATCCGTCAATTCAGCCAGACAGGATACCGGAATTTTAAACAATCCGCAAACTTCCTCATCCCAGGCAAGGGCGGAGATGTTAAGCATCTGGGTACGGGAAGCATTGGAATAATCCGTACGAAATTCTTTCCCTCCGGTCAGCTTATAAACCAGCCAACTGTCAATGGTACCGCAGCAAAGCTCACCTTTCTCCGCCTTTTCCTGTGCCCCTTCCACATTCTGAAGCACCCATGCGATCTTCGCAGCGGAGAAATAGGGAGAAAGCTGAAGTCCTGTATGAGAGAGGATCATTTCACCTTGTCCCTCCGCCTCAATACCGGCACAGATTTGGGCACCGCGGGCACACTGCCAAACAACTGCATTGTATACAGGTTTTCCGGTTGTCCTCTCCCATACAAGGGCCGTTTCTCTCTGGTTGCTGATACCCAGCGTTACAATATCCTTTTTGTCAATTCCGGCTTTTTTCACCAAAATCCTGACAACGGAAACCGTATTGGCATAAATTTCCTCCGGATCATGCTCCACCCAGCCCCTCTCATCAATATACTGCTTATGAGGTACATCTGCACGACAGACCAGGGTTCCCTCTTCATCAAAAAGAAGTGCCTTCGTGCCTTGTGTGCTCTGATCAATTCCCAATACATATCTGCTCATATCATTTCACCAATTCTGCTGCTGTTTCTGCAATTCCTTTTGCATTGAGTCCATAGTAATCAAATACTTCTTTGGATGTCCCGGTGATTACCGGTGCATCCGGAAGTGTCAGATTTACAACCTTTTTCGGACATTCGCCTCCCACAACCTGGCTTACCATGGAACCAAGTCCTCCGAATGGTGCATGTTCCTCTACCGTCACCACTGCTTTGGCATTCTGAGCAGCTTTTATAATTGCATCTCTGTCTAAGGGTTTCACACAGTACATATCAATTACGGACGCACTGATTCCCTGCTCCTTCAAGACTGCCGCTGCATCCTTTGCCGGTTTTACCATTTCGCCGCAGGCAATAATTGCCACGTCCGTCCCCTCTGAGACAACGGTTGCCTTATCCATTTCAAACGGTACATTTCCTTCCTCATAGACCGGTTCCACTGCATTACGTCCTACACGGACGTATGCAGGCTTTTCGTCCTTCAGGAGAGCCTTTACCAGCTCTTTTGTCTGAAGGTGGTCACTGGGAATATAGACACGCATATTCGGAATTGCGGACATTGCCGCAATGTCCTGCGCAGAATGGTGACTCATCCCCAGGGCGCCATAGCTGACGCCGCCGCTGATACCGATCAGTTTTACATTCGTATTTGAGTAAGCAACATCAACCTTTGCCTGCTCATAGCTTCTGGTGGAAAGAAAACATGCCGGAGATACGGCGTACGCTTTTTTGCCGCATTTTGCAAGACCTGCTGCAATACTTACCAGGTTCTGCTCTGCAATCCCTGTTTCCACAAACTGCTCCGGATAGGTATCAGCAAAAGGAGTGAAGGAACCGCTTCCTCTGGAATCGCTGCAAAGAGCGACGATATCTTTATCTGCTTTTGCTGCTTCCATTAAGGCTGCGCAAATCATCTGTTTATTGGCAATTTTACTCATGAAGGGCGGCCTCCTTTCTTGCTTCCAAATCTTTCATAATCTGTGCATACTCTTCTTCATCCGGTACATGATGATGCCATCCTGCTTTGTTTTCCATAACCGGAGAACCGCAGCCTTTTACTGTATTGGCGATCAGTACGGTCGGCATGCCTTTTACTGTCTTTGCCCCGTCAAAGGCAGCATTCAATTCCCGAATGCTGTTGCCGTCTTTTACGTCAATGACATTCCAGCCAAAGCTTCTGAATCTTTCGTGGAGATCGTCATGATGCATCACATCCTCTGTGCTTCCGGAAATCTGAAGGCGGTTACGGTCAACTACTGCGCAGAGATTATCAAGCCTGTAATGGCTGGCTGCCATAGCACCTTCCCATACAGAACCCTCTGCCAGCTCGCCGTCACCCATAACGGTATATACACGGTAATCCTGATGGTTCATTTTTCCGGCCAGCGCCATACCCACACAAACCGGAAGTCCATGTCCCAGAGAACCGGAATTCATTTCAATCCCAGGCAGCTTGTTGTTCGGATGTCCGATAAATTTGGAACCGAATTTGCTGAATTTTTCCAGAACCTCTTCCAGTGTAAAGAAGCCCTTTTTTGCCAAAACCGCATACAATGCTTCTACAGAATGACCTTTACTCATAACAAAACGGTCCCTGTTTTCGTCATCCATATTTTGGGGGCTGATATTCATCTGTTTGAAATATAATGCAATCAGTGTATCAATTACACTCATGTCACCGCCGATATGTCCTGCTTTTCCTGCACAGATTATCTCAATGACATCTTTTCTTAAATCGTAAGATAAAGCGGTCAGACTTTCCATTTTATTCTCCTTTTCTCTACTCCGCACTGCAGATATAAAAACCGGCCCCTGCTTCATTCACCGCGCAGATATGCCTTTACATCCTCTTCAACCGGATCATATAAATCCGGTTTGATACCGATATATTTACATGCCTCGTACAATACCGGGACAACGTTTTTGTGAATACCTACACAATGATGAATGTACGGTCCTTCTACGATCTTTGCTTCCAGACGTTTGATATTTTCTACTTCCACCCAGAGATAGGTTCCCATACCCTTCGGGCCTTCCACACCCTTTGCGTTGCCCAGGAGCAGGGAATATTCTCCGTTATCACCATCGAAACGTACAAGGGTAATCTCTCCATGCTTTGCTTCTGCCGTAATCGCACCCGGATGATCGAATGCCAGCGGATATGTAATCTTCGGAGTTTCTTTAGCAACGGAAATCGGCCATGGACCGCAATGCTGCAGCAGCTCACCGTTTTTATTATCCGGATGGCGGATCGTCCAGTCTGCAAAGAAGCCTCTCGTTTCGCCCATTCCGGCAGCTTCTGCCATAAGAGCGGTAATTGCGCCATGGATATCTGTCTCACAGACAATCGGAATACCTTCCTCATTCAAAAGTGCATTTGCCGCACACGGCATGATTCCCAACTCAGACTGCAACTGATTCC
Source organism: uncultured Blautia sp. (assembly GCA_900551075.1). GTDB lineage: Bacteria > Bacillota > Clostridia > Lachnospirales > Lachnospiraceae > Blautia_A. The sequence goes on from URVB01000001.1 coordinate 214,350, forward strand.
AGCACTGAATAGCGCCGGCCTGACACCCGTATTTGTCAATCAGAGCTTTCATGGCAACCTTCAGTGCCGCAATATTTTCCAGTTCCTCTTCTTCCACATCAATGATCATATTTTCTCTGCAGTACTCCATAACCTTAGCTACTTCTGTACCTTCTTCTTTGGCTTTCTTTACTTCATCCGTAAGCTCAGGCATCGGAACAGGAGAAAGCTGGATATTGAATTTCTCCAATAATTCACCTTCATTGCACATAGTCGTCCAGAAGTCAAACGGTCTTGTTGAAATCTGAAGAATACGCATATTACGGAATCTCTTTACAACATTGCATACTGCCATAAAATCACGAAGACCTCTCTCAAATACAGGATCATCCAAACGGCAGTTCGTCATATAAGTAAACGGAACCCGGAAACGTCTCAATACCTTTCCGGTTGCGAACAGACCGCACTGCGTATCACGAAGACGCACTCCATTGGGCTCAGGACGTTCGTCCAGAGGCCCCCAGAGAAGAACCGGTACATTCAGCTCTTTTGCCAGACGCGCACATTCATACTCTGTTCCAAAGTTGCAGTGCGGCAGGAACAGGCCGTCAATTTTTTCAGCTTTGAATTTCTCAGCGATTTTTATTCTGTCATCATCATTATAAAGAAGCCCTTCTTCGTTGATGTCCGTAATGTCCACAAAATCAACACCCAGCTCTTTCAGGCGGTCTGCAGTAAGACCTCTGTACTTGATAGCATCCGGCGCACTGAAAATGCTTCTTCGGGTCGGTGCATATCCTAATTTGATGTGATCCATGTTTGTTTCCTCCTTCATCATATAGTTTCTTTTCAGGCAGATTGACTTATTTGTTTCTAAACATCATTATAAACTGTTTATATATTTTTTCAATATAAATTTATCTGTATGTTTATAAAACAGGATATTTCACAATTTTGCAGTTCATTTTTTGTGTGTTTTATACTAATTTTAAGGATTGTTGAGATTTTTTAAGACATTATATTTATAAACGTTTATATAAACATTCATAAACAAAATCAATGAAACAAAAGAAATATCAGAGAACTAAACGGAGTACTTTTCTATGAAACAGTAAAACGCCATGCTTGACACAGCATGGCGTTCTCAAATAATCTTACATCTTTTTTACTGTACTGCGGTATACAATCCTCGGACACACCTGGGTTTTAATCACTGCATCCGCCGCAATCCCCTCAATCATCTCTGCCAGCCGGCGCACTGCCATCTTACCCATTTCTCTGTTCGGAACCCGGAGCGTCGTAAGCGGCGGAGAAGAGATTTCACAGAAAGGCAGATCATCAAAGCCTACAATAGAAACATCCTCCGGAATACGCATCCCCATTTCCTGCAATGCCTTCATTGCGCCAAGGGCAATCATATCATTGTCTGCAAAAAATGCAGTCGGAAGCCTTGGGTTTTTCTGAAGATACCGGAGCATATCCTGATAAGCGCCGTTGGAGGAGGTCCCCAGCGTTACGGTATACTCCTCTTTATAAGGTATTTTCCGTTTCTTAAGTGCGGTCTGGAAGCCCACAAACCGGGAACGAAAGCCCTTGATACGGAAAGCGCCTCTCAAATATCCCACCTCTGTATGACCATTCTCCAGCAAATGCTCCGTCATCATGCGGGCCGCATCAGCATTATTGATCAATACGGAATTGAACTCCATGGACTCTGTCCAATGATCCAGAATCACCAACGGGCAAGGTGCATTTCTGTAGGGTTCCAGATCGCCATCCATCATCTCCGTAGCCAGAACAACCACAGCAGCTCCCTGTTCATTCAAAAGCTCCCGGACCTGGAGCTCATAATCCGGAGTCCTCTGATCTGCACGAGATATTACCATCTCATAGCCAAGCCTGTGGCATTCTTCTTCAAAGCCCTCGATCAGGCTTTGAAAAAACGGCGTATCATCAATGATCTGTCCGTTTTTCTTAAAAATCAAAAGCTTAATCTTTGTTACTGCGTTAGCGCTCAGATATCCGGTCTCTCTCGCCACACGGAAGATTTCTTCAGCAGTCTCCCTGTTTACTCCCTTTTTGTGATTCAGAGCGTTCGATATTGTTGCAGGTGAAAAGCCGGTCATTTTACTTAGGTCGCGAATACTTACTTTCATACTCTTCTCTCCTGACGTTTTTTGTCAATCTGCCATAGTCAGGGATTCTCCCAAAGCCACTATACCACCTTTTTCACCAAAAGACAAATCATAATTTCATATTTTTTGTAAACTATTTATAGCTTCGTTTATAACTTTTTTATAAATTTGCCAATTCGTCCTGGCATACCGGCTTCATTCCGTTGGCTTTGAGCACCTCTGTTGCCTTTTGATTATTCTCTACACGGAAAATCATATAAGCAACACCTGCCTTGCGGGTCGTAAATGCATACATATATTCCACATTCACATCATTTTCTCCCAAAATGCGGATAACCTTAGAAAGTCCGCCCGGTTCATCCGGGATAGCAACCGCCAATACCTTCGTAATAGAGAAAACATACCCCTCATCCCTCAATACGGTAGATGCATTATAAACATCGTCTACAATGATCCGCACAATCCCAAAATCCTCTGCTTCCGCCAGGGATAATGCACGCATATCAATTGCATTTCTGGAAAGAATATCCGTAAAATCCGCCAATCTGCCCGGTTTGTTCTCTAAAAACACGGAAATCTGTTTCACTGTCATGGTAAAAACCCTCCTTCTTGATCACTGCTGATACAGGTTACGTCTGTCGATTACACGAACAGCCTTACCTTCACTTCTGGTAATCGCCTTCGGATTCACAAGCTTAACCTTAGCATAGATTCCGAGCATTGCCTTCAGGCCATCCACCAGCTCCTTCTCCCTTGCAGATACTTCCTTCAGACTGTCAGAGAACATTTCCGGAGTCATTTCTACCTGAACCTCAATGGTATCACTGTTGTTGACACGGTCAACGATGATCTGATAGTTGGCCGGATATCCTTTGTTCATCAGAACGGTCTCAATCTGGGATGGGAATACATTTACGCCTTTGACAATCAGCATATCATCGCTTCGTCCCAGAGGCTTCGTCATCTTCACGTGCGTTCTGCCGCAGGAGCACTTTTCTCTGCTCAGGATACAAATATCACGGGTACGATACCGGATCAGCGGGAATGCCTCCTTTGTGATGCTTGTAAATACCAGCTCTCCTTTTTCGCCATCCGGAAGAACTTCTCCTGTCTTGGGATTAATAATTTCCGCAACAAAATGATCCTCATTTACATGCATACCAGACTGTGCAGAACACTCAAAGGATACGCCGGGACCGGAAATCTCTGTCAGTCCATAGATATCATAAGCTTTGATACCGAGCTTCTCCTCAATATCACGGCGCATCTCCTCAGTCCATGCTTCTGCACCAAAAATACCCGCTTTTAACTTGATCTGGTCACGCACACCCTTCTCATAAATACTTTCCGCCAGGTAAGCAGCATACGAAGGAGTACAGCAAAGAATTGTGGAACCCAGGTCTGTCATAAACTGAATCTGACGCTCTGTATTGCCGGAGGACATCGGCAGTGTCAGACATCCAACCTTATGGGAACCGCCATTTAACCCGGGTCCTCCGGTGAACAGTCCATATCCATAGCTGACATGACATACATCTTCATTGGTTCCGCCTGCCGCCATGATCGCTCTTGCGCAGCATTCATCCCACAAATCAACGTCATGCTGCGTATAGAATGCGACTACTCTTCTTCCGGTCGTTCCGCTTGTGGACTGAATACGTACACACTCACTCAACGGACGCGCCAACAATCCATACGGATAGCAGTCGCGCAGGTCATCCTTCGTAATAAACGGCAGCTTATGTAAGTCATCAATAGATTGGATATCCCCCGGCTCCAGCCCTACATCTTCCATTCTCTTTCTATAGTAGGGCACATTGTCCCACACGTTCTGCACCTGTTTTACCAGTCGTTCACTCTGCCACTCCCGAATCTGCTCTCTGGAAGCGCATTCAATCTCTGGCTGATAATATCTCTCCATATTTTTAATCCTTTCTTTACGTTTTGCCGGCACGGGCATTCATATGACATTACTATATCACTTTATTACTTCAACGTAAACAATTTTTTGCTGAAAATATAGAGTTTTCTTAGTTATTTTGTATACATTTAATGAGGGCTGTTTCCAGCCCTCACTCAGAATATAAAAGACTAGACTTCGGAGTTATTCTCCTTAGAATGCAAGACAATACATACGCATTATGTATCATAAAGACGTGAACCGTATTGGAAATGGTCTGCGCAAAACCATTCACGGACTTCTTAAGACTGCAAATAAATGTAATTACTATGTACTCTTATTATAGCTCAAAGCTGCCGCAAAATTTGTCAAATTGCCTGTAAAATGAAAGATTTTTCAATATTCGGTACAGGGCTCATCCCTTCCTCTTCCTTTCCCCGGAACGTAAATCCCTGTACCGGAAATATACTACAGATATTCTTTTAATTCTTCCACATTCTTCTCCTCAAACTCCCGCAAATCTTCCATAAGCTTTTTAATATCCTTTTCCACATTTCCCTCATATTGATGCAGCTTCTTTACCGCATCGATAATTCCCATAGTACTTCCGTTGATCAGCATTCCGGCTATATTGGAAGCAGACTGATCATTCACGGTCTGTATATTTACCATAAGATAAGTTTTGATTTTGTCAAACGCGCTAAGTCCTTTTTCATCGTAGCCGTTTTGGTTCAGCATTTTTCTTGCCCGCTTATGAAATTTTTCATAGCCTTCCAAATGATTCTCCAAAAATCCTTTGAAGGAAATATCCTCTGTAATCTCTATCAATTGCTGCAGCGTACCCACACCCATCTGAGAATTCTGATAAACAAAATTTAACAGCTCCGTATTTGCATTCATAATGTATACTCCTTTTTTTATAGTATGTACAGTTTTTCTTCTGATTATCCTTTACGGAAGTAAAAAACAGTGTAAACAGCAAAGCCGCGGCTGCCGGAATATATCCCTCCCAACAGCCGCGGCCTTGTTTGACCTGTTTTTTGTATTAATCCGCATCGAACAAATTTCTTTCATGCTTCTTTCTGTTCGTCACTCGTATTTTACAATCTCTTTTTTAAGGCGCTTCATAATTCTTTTTTCCAGGCGGGAGATATAGGATTGGGAGATTCCCAGAAGATCCGCAACCTCCTTCTGCGTTTTTTCTCTGCCTTCCGCATTGTTAAGACCAAAGCGGAGCTTAATGATGGTCTGCTCCCTTGGCGAAAGCTTACTGATCGCTTTTCCAAGAAGCGCAATTTCCACTTCATCCTCCAGATGCCGGGAGATCACATCCTCATCTGTACCAAGGATGTCCGAAAGCAGCAGCTCATTGCCATCCCAGTCTACATTCAGGGGTTCATCAATAGAAACCTCCATTTTTGTCTTGCTGTTGCGTCTGAGATACATGAGAATTTCATTCTCAATGCAGCGTGAAGCATAGGTTGCCAGTTTGATCTTTTTCACAGGATTAAAGGTATTGATGGCCTTGATCAGCCCAATTGTCCCAATCGAAATCAAATCCTCCACACCCACACCTGTATTATCAAATTTCTTGGCAATATAAACGACGAGCCGAAGATTATGCTCAATCAAAAGTGCTTTCGCTTCCTTTTCCTGTTCCGTCCCCAGCATTTCTATGACATATGCCTCTCTCTGCGGCTCCAAAGGCGCCGGCAGGACATCTGTCCCCCCGATATAATAAATTTCCCTCGGCCCCGAGAATACAAATCTCTGAAGAACCTGGAACGGACTATAGTTTAAGCCTGCTGCTCTGCTCATAAATGTGACCCCTCCTAATGCAATAATCTGGAATTTAACAGTACTTTGTACTCTTTTCCCAAAGCGGAGGGTTCAAAGGACAAGGCAAACACCGGGCCTGAAATGTGAACCGCTTCTCTGGGAGTGTGAATACAAAGATCCTCTAACGTGATCGCCAGCAGCAGTCCCTCCCTCTGCCCTACAGTCTGATAGGGCAGGTAATGAGGCTTGAGGCCGGCAAGCTCTGTACTTTTCAGCTCCCCTGGGTTCTCTTGCAGGTGTTTCAATTTGTCTACCAATTCTCCTGACAGCATTGTTTCCAAAAGCTCGGGCTTCATAATTGAAACCGGTCCGCCGCCTATGGAATCTATAAGCAGATTGCCTGTATCATAAAATCCATAGGCAGACTGTACTTTGCCCTGATAAGACAGGGTTATCGGATAAATGTTCTTCATCCGCGTCCGGACAGAATCGGATAAATAATTCAGAGTGCTCAAGCCAAGATAAGTGCATAAGGCAAACAGCAAGAAAGTTTTCAGGGTAATGCTGCTGTCCGCAGACATGACTTCCCAAAAACCTCCGCACAAGAATGCTGTCAGATACAGCATGATCATTGCCTTTATCAGCAATCCTCCTTTTTTCAGTCCGCATCCTATCCGCACCATACCCATGGCGCATGCGCCATGAAGCAAAATGGGTACGATCAAACTGCTATCCGTCGGTATATAGAGAATGAGGCAGGAAAACAGGGCGCCTATGGCCGCCGCAAGAAGGCATCTCTTACGGCTTCCCCTGCACCGGAACATCATCCCCACAAAACGCAGAAGAATATAATCCATCAAGAGATTCGTCACAAAGACGATATCTATGTATACCTCGTAATACATAAAAACCCCCTATGACCTGTCAATCCTTCACTTTGGTAAGTGAAATCATTATAGGTGATAGGGGGTGCGGATTTTGTCAAAATCAGGGAGCCAGTCCCCAGAATTTCTCGTTGCATTTCGACATGCTGAGGGCAAATTCTCATCACCGCCAGCACTGCTTTATCGTAGCTTCAGAACCAAAAACAGCGGCAGAACCGCATCCCTAAGCCGCGTTTCCGTCGCTGTTTTTGCACGTTATCGTTTTTGCAGACCAACTACGCCCAATTGAAATTTTCTTTTCCTGCGCCAATCTCAAAATGGTATTTTGCAATGCCAAGGTCAATCTTAGAGTAAAAGCCGAACCCGGCCCTTGCAGATATCCTGTTTCCGTCCAGAAGAAAAACGAATTTCTGCTGGTTCATTGCCGTGGGCGCAAGCAGTGCGGCGGCAATTCCATTTTGGAACCACATCGGAACAGGTGCCGATGCCTTCATCACATCTGATTGGGATTTTATCTTATGGGAAAATCCCTGTGTGCTTCCATACCCCAGCGCAATCACAATACACAGCCTTTCACCCGAATTTACAACATAGGCGGATTTGATTTTGCTGTAGGTCATCGCCACCCAGCAGGTGTTAAGTCCGAGTTCCTGTGCCCTCAAGACCAGCCGTTCACCGTAGTAGCCGCATTTTTCTTCCAGGTCTGATCCCTTTGCGCCAATCATGGCGATATAATTCCTCACGCCGCTGAATTTCCCATAGCGTGCCATAAAGCCGTCAAAGGCTTTCGGCTCGTTTGTAACAAGCTGGATATGCAGCCCGCCCTCTTCGTTGCAGGCGGCAATCTCTTTTTCCAATTCAGAAATCAGTTCCTGCTCCAGGGGCTTGTCCAGATACTGACGGACGCTGTGCCTTGCCTTCATTACTTCTAAAATATCCATGTTAACCTCCTTATAGTTCTATCGTATGAAGCTTCACTTCCGGATCGTGATCTGCCAAAAGCTCCACACAGTATGAATCTGCCGCGCATTTGCAAAAATTGACTGTCAACATGCAGCTTAATCATGCTGCTTCGCCTCTTTTCTCCAGCTTTTTGAACAGGCGCATCAAAATCACAGCCGCCGCGATTGCCAGAAGCTACTCCGCCGTCAGTTGGGCATAAGCCAGGCCGTACAGCGGCGCCAGGCCATTTGCAAAAACATAATAACCAATTGTAAGCACCGCCAAAAAACCGACCGAGACCGCTACGGAAAACGTGACCGTTTTTTTCATTCTTCTGGTATCTCCGGAAGAATAGTTGTAGCTGATCAGCGGCATAATGCCCTGCCCCAGCCCCATCGCAATATAGAGCGGAATCATATTGATTTTCTGAGCAATACCCATTGCCGCCACTGCATTGGAGCCGTAAGCGGAAGTAAAATTGTTCAGCACCGTCATCCCCGTAACATTCAGCAGATTCTGGATCGCCGCCGGTATACCGACGCCGCAGATACCCAGCACGATTGCTTTGGTTGGCTTGAATCTGCCCGGATGGACACATACATGTGTTTTCCCGCGCCTTACTGCAAGGAGAATGAAAAAATAGAGACAGGCAGCACAATTGGAGAGACAGGTTGCAAGGCCCGCCCCCGCAGCGCCCAGATCAAGGCCCCAGGGTAAAATAAACACAGGATCAAGTATCATGTTCAGAAGACAGCCGCTTATCGTACCGATGCTGGCATGAAGTGCGAATCCCTCCGAACGCACAAGGTATGCCATAACCACATTTAGTATTGCCGGCGCCGCTCCAAAGGCGGTCGTCCACTTCAGATATTCGCCGGTTACGGCTATGTTCTCTGTGTCCGCTCCGAGAATATGAAGAAAGGGCGTATGATAAACCGAATACAGCAGAGAAAGAAGAATCCCGCAAAAAAGTGCGCTGTAAAAGCCAAAGGCAGAGCTCCGCTCCACTGTATCGTAATCTTTTTTTCCCATCGCCCGGCTCATCATGCTGGAACTTCCCACACCGAACAGGTTGTTGACAGCGTTGAACGCCAGCAAAACCGGTGCAGCCAGCGTTGCCACCGCCTTTGGTATCGGCGTTTTTTCAAACAGTTGTACTTTTTCAGATTCGATCATGGCTCACCGCTCCTGTCCGGCAGTGATTCCATAATGGCCTTCGCATGTCCTATCATTTGCAGCAGGCTGTTCATGGCGTCCGTGTCCGCATCAAAATCGAACCGACTCTTGCGCCGTAGCAGTGCCCCATCTTTAACATTTCAAAGATAATATGCTGGCGGCTCTCATCCCCAAGCGCCAGCAATATTTTTTGACAGCTCTTGAATTCTTTCGCTAATTGCCTGATTGCATCATTGTGCTCCGGCATAAGCGCCCTCCTTTCGTTCGTTGTCTTAAACTATTATACCACAAAGCTCCGAAAAATGTTCAATGGTAAAGAAAATCGAGACGAATATGTCACCCGACCGGCAATTATTGTTTAAGTCGGAGCATCTCCCATCTGATATATTTCTCAATCAAAAAAATCATTGATTCGGTTCCTTGTATCGAACAGGTCGTTGTACTGTAAAATCTGATATTCACAGATTCTTTCGTAATATGGAGACTTTTTATCGTTTAAGATATACAGCTTTCCATCGTCTCCATAATAGCCATTGGAGGTCAAAATGGGAACTTCTTCGCACAATTGTGCAAGGAATCTGTTCAGAGGAGGCATCTCCATGCCTGCGGTTTCCATCATTAAGGTAGAAAGATAATTGCTGCTGATATGTACATCCTCCTTTTCCTCTATCTCATAATTTGCCCAGATGAGAAATGGGGTTTTATACATTTCCATCGTCTCTTTACGGCTCAGCTTTTCCACGTCTTTTCCAAACAATTTACTATAAAATTCCATTGGCAGTCCCGGTTCATGGTCCCCAAAAAATACAATCACGGTCGGCTCTTCCACCTTGCTGAAATACGCGATCAAATGTTCAAGCGCTTCATCCGTTTTGCGGACCAGATTTACATATCGTTTCACCTCCGGGAAATCATATCCCTCTTGCACAGTAATCGTCTGTTCAAAATTCGGATAATCCTTAGCATAGCTGCTGTGGTTCTGCATGGTAACATTGAACAAATAGAATGGTGCGCCACTGACAGCCTTAGCCTTTTCATACTCTTCGATAATCGTCTGCATATCTTTTTCATCGGAAATGTAGGTTCTGATCTTATCGGAAGCATCATACGTCATATCCTCGCGGCTGATAAAGTCTGCAAAGCCAAGATAGGGATATGCCGTCTGCCTGCTGTATCCATTCGCCAAATACGGATGCAGAGCCAGCAGTCCCTGATACTCCTGTTTCTTCAATGCGGTCGTAAGACTCGGCAGCGGCCCCTTGATATAAAGGCGGTACGCTGTAGAACCTTCCGGCAAAAATGCTTTTGACAATCCGGTCAAAAACTCAAATTCCGTATTCACTGTCTGCCCGCCAAACACAGACACATGGACAAACCCTTTTACTGCATTTTCCGTCAGGCTCCTGTAATACGGCATCAAATCCTCGCTGGTTTCAAAATCGCCCACGGCCTGCAGATCTGCAAACGCTTCATCCATAATCGCAATCACGTTCGGCGTACAAGATTCCTGTTCCGATTCTTTTGAATTCCTGTACGGTGCCGCGATCTCCTCTGCCCGCTTTGCTGAATATCCCTCCGGCTCATCTATAAACATCAACTGGATACTGCGCACAAAGGTCAGGATCACACCGTTTTTGAGGTAAGATTTGTTCGGCCGGTAGGTACTTACATAAACACGTGCAACCTTGGGAATAATCGGTGAATATAATGCGGTAAACGCACAGACTGCAAACACTGCAATTCCGGCTATGGCACATTTCAGGTGCTTTTTTGGCGCAATTTTTATCTTTTTTATACGGAAAAGCAGAATGCACCACTCCACCATGCAGACTACCATAACCAACCGATGGTAATCCAGCGTATATTCATAATTTCCGGCTACACTCACCGCCGTTTCAATGGCGGTCAGATCCGATGCCAGAAGCGGAATGCCGCGGAATGTATAGGTATAATAATTGGCCAGATCAAAAACAATCACGGCAATACAGATCAGACTCCCGGAAGCAAACATGCTGTTTGTCACCACGTACAATATAAACAGAAGAATCACCAAAATGATCAAGGTAAAAATTGTCCGCAGTACCGGTACCGGCTTAAAACTATGCCAGATCAAAGAGGGCCCTGCTGTGCTTGCATACTCCAGCATCAAAAAGGAAACAACCGGTGTCAAAAGAAAAATCAGAGCTCCCTTCTTTTTCTCCCTTTCTCCCTCTTTGTGAAACCTGCCAAAGCAGGTATAAAAGCCCAGAAGGACCACCAATCCCGTCAAAACAATCCTTCCATAATAAATATGGCGGACACCTTTTCGGATTTTCCAGAAAAAATCAGGTGTCACGCTGCAATATACAAGAAATACAACCAGAAATACTGCCCCTAAATACGGCAATACATCCGAAACTCTCTTTTTCCTCTTAAGTCCCTTTTCCCCCATAATGGCTCTACGCTTCTTTCGTTTTTTACTCTGTATTTTTTGAATGAAGAGACTGCATCATCAGACGCAGCTCCGCTATCGGAAATTGTCCCGGTGCAGAGGCAGCTCCTACTGTTCCAAAAGTAACACTGGAACCAAAATTCTCTCCTGAAATACGGCTGATCGACCCAAGGCTTCCCATAGCCATAGAAATTACCGGCTTTTCCGTATATTTCTTCGTCATCTCGTGGGTCACACGCATAATTGCCGCTACATCCTCAAACTCCTCCGGCATCACTGCCATTTTCAGAATGTCCGCACCGGAAGCATGGATTTCCTGAAACCGTTTTAAAAGCGTTTCTTCATCATCCGTTTTTTCGAAATCATGGCTGGACCCAACCACCCTTGCTCCTTCTGCATGAATTCGCTCTATCAGAGCCTTTTTCTCACTCCTGTTTCCAAAAACCTCCACATCAATAAGGTCTGCACATCCGCTTTTCGCTGCCGCAAGATTCAGCCTTTCGTATTCTTCAGGTGCAAGCTTAAGGTTACCGCCCTCCTCCTTTGTGCGAATCGTAAATAAAAGCGGGATTTCTCCCAAAATGCCGGAAAGCCGCTCCAACAGTTCCTGCATCCGGCTGCTTTGAAGCAGCCCGGCATAAAAATCCGCACGCCACTCTACCAGGTCTGCTCCTGCGTTTCTGGCATCCTCCGCTTCCCGGCACACCGCCTCCTGCGTCTTTCCTGTCAGTGGAACACAAACCTTGGGAATACCCTCACCTATCATCAAGCCTTTTATCTGAATGGGTTTTGTCATTTCTTGACATCTCCTTTTTTCTTTAATAAAATAGATACTATCATAAACTATAATCCCGGAGGAAGCTCTTATGAATATAATTACCGGCCATACCCGTCTCACCGCCCTTCTCGGCAGCCCAGTTGCACACAGCATTTCGCCTCTTATGCACAACGAAGCCTTCCGCCAGCTCGGACTGGATTATGTATATCTGTGCTTTGAGGTCACGGAGGATACCTTGTCCGAAGCTGTTTGCGGACTGAAAGCCTGCGGCATCCGGGGCTTTAACCTCACCATGCCGAATAAAAATAAAATCGTCAGCCTTTTGGACGAGCTCACTCCCGCAGCCAGATTAATCGGCGCTGTAAACACAGTCGTCAACGATCAGGGACATCTGATTGGCTATAATACCGATGGAATCGGATATATGCGGGCAGTCAGGGATGCCGGCCATAATATCCTCGGAAAGACCATCACTGTCATGGGCGCCGGAGGCGCCGCTACGGCAATCTGTGCACAGGCCGCACTGGACGGCGTAGAAAAAATCCACATTTTTGCCCGTCCTGCCAGCCGTTTCCGGGAACGTACGCAAAAGCTTGTCGGCACCATCAACACATCGCTCCCGTGCAGGGCAATTCTCCACGAAAACGATGACCAAAAGGCGCTTCGACAGGCGATTGCTGAAAGTGCACTGCTTCTGAATGCAACCTCTGTGGGAATGGCTCCCGACACCCAAAGCTCCATCATCCCGGATACCTCTGTTTTTCGTCCGGATTTAATCGTTTCAGATGTGATCTACAATCCTCGGGAAACCCTTCTTCTTCGTCAGGCACGGGAGGCCGGATGCCAGACCTTCAATGGTATGTATATGCTTCTGTATCAGGGGGCCGAGGCCTTCCGCCTTTGGACAGGACAGGATATGCCGGTAAATCTGATCAAAGAAAAATATTTTTCAAAATAGCCGGTACAAAAACCCGCCCCGGACAATATCCGGGGCGTAATGATTAAAAAAATCTCTTATTTGGAAGCTTCCTGAACCTCTATCTTACGGTTTTCACGGTTCCTGATCTCCTTTTTGACCGCAGCAATAAATTCCGGAAGTTCTTTTGCACCTTCATCTCCCAGGAAACGGCTTCTGACAGCAACCTTTGCTTCTTCCTCTTCTTTCGCACCTACTACCAGCATATAAGGAATCTTCTGAAGCCGCGCCTCACGAATCTTGTATCCGATTTTCTCCGCACGTGTATCAATTTCTGCACGAATTCCCTCTTCTTTAAGCTGTGCCAGTACCTTGCCGCCATAATCCATATATTTTTCGGAAATCGGCAGTACCTTTACCTGAACAGGAGCCAGCCATGTCGGAAATGCACCCGCAAAATGCTCGATCAAAATACCGATGAAACGCTCAATAGAGCCAAAAGCAACTCGATGAATCATGATCGGACGATGCTTTTCTCCATCGGCGCCGATATATTCACAGTTGAAACGCAGCGGAAGCTGGAAATCAAGCTGGATGGTACCGCATTGCCAGGTCCTTCCTATGGAGTCCTCCAAATGGAAGTCGATCTTTGGTCCGTAGAATGCGCCATCTCCTTCATTTACTACGTAATCAAGACCCAGATCATCCAGAGCACCGCGGAGTGCATCTGTTGCCATTTCCCAGTCTTCATCGCTTCCCATGGAATCTTCAGGACGGGTAGACAGCTCAACATGATATTTGAATCCAAACAATTGGTAAACTTCATCAATCAATTTCGCAACACCCTTGATTTCGCCGCGGATCTGTTCAGGTGTCATAAAGATGTGCGCATCATCCTGAGTGAAGCAGCGCACACGCATCAAACCATGAAGCTGACCGGATTTTTCATGGCGGTGTACAAGACAAAGCTCTCCCATACGCAGAGGAAGGTCCCGGTAGGAACGGGGCTCGGACTGATATGCCAAAATTCCGCCCGGACAGTTCATCGGCTTAATCGCAAAATCCGTCTCATCAATCACGGTTGTGTACATATTTTCTTTGTAATGGTCCCAATGACCAGATGTCTCCCAAAGATGACGGCTCAACATAACCGGAGTGGAAATTTCCACATAGCCAGCTTTGTTGTGAATTTCTCTCCAGTAATCCAAAAGTGTATTTTTCAATACCATTCCTTTCGGCAGAAAGAACGGGAAGCCAGGTCCCTCCTCACGCATCATGAACAGTCCCAGTTCTTTTCCAAGCTTTCTGTGGTCACGTTTTTTCGCCTCTTCCAAACGTGTGATATATTCTTCCAGATCTGCCTTCCTGGTATAGGCAGTTCCGTAAATTCTGGTAAGCATTTTGTTTTTCTCGCTGCCACGCCAATAAGCACCTGCAAGGCTTGTCAGCTTAAATGCCCTGACAGGCTTCGTGCTCATCAGATGCGGACCAGCACAAAGATCCACAAATTCTCCCTGCTGATAAAAGCTGATTATGGCATCCTCCGGAAGGTCTTCAATCAACTCTACCTTATACGGCTCATTTTTCTCCTTAAAATATGCAATTGCATCTTCCCTGGATTTTGTAAATCTTGTGATCGGCAGGGCTTCTTTTACCACCTTTTTCATCTCTGCCTCAATTTTGGTCAAATCTTCTGCAGTCAGCGGAATCTCGCTGTCAATATCATAATAAAAGCCGTCAGCAACAGAAGGGCCGATTGCCAGCTTCACCTCCGGATACAGTCGTTTGACCGCCTGCGCCATAATATGGGATGCCGTATGGCGGAAAGCGCCTCTGCCGCCCTCGCTGTCAAAGGTCAGAATATTTAATCCACAGTCTTTCTCTACTACTGTGCGGAGATCCACCACTTCTCCGTCCACTTCTCCCGCACATGCAGCCCTTGCCAGGCCCTCGCTGATATCAGCAGCAATCTCAAGCACGGACTTTGCTTCAGAATATTCTTTTTTTGAACCATCTTTTAACGTAATAATCATATTAATCTCCTTCTCTTTTTATCTAATTTCAATATAAAAGTTCCTGCCCGGAGGGCATTTTTGTTTCATAGATAACCGGTTTGTATCCAGAACAAAACGGAATACTAACCTATGAAATAAAAAAATCCCCTACAGCATATATACTGTAAGGGACGAGTGATCTTTGCTCGCGGTTCCACCCTGCTTGCCAAACCGTACTTCTTCACAGGGGATTTGGCCACTTATTTGATGATAACGGAATCACCGGACCGGATCAGGGCCACTCGGAGGTAGTTTTCAACTGTTTCCCGATAAGCCGCTTCCAGCATTTGCGACTCTCTCTGGAACGTTCCGCAGTTTACTCGTCTCGTCAACGTGTTTATTTTATTCATGTTCCTCATTATATATGCGGAAACCCGGTTTGTCAATGCAAAGAAAAATTCTCTTTCTATTTTTTCATAAATTCCCCAAAAGCTTATCTTTGATGACCGCGAGAATTTCTCTGGGAACATAGATCAAAAGCCTCCAGGAACGATATCTGGAGGGAACAGGATAAATATTACGGCAGCCGCATTTCCGTCCTATGGCAACTCCGCGGAATACATGGAAATTATTTGTGACAACGCCTACCGATGCGTCCGGGCTGCCGATTTTTTTCAGGCTGTATGTGAGATTTTCCTTGGTATTCGTGGATCTGTCTTCTAAGATCAGCCGTGTTGCTTCTATCCCATGTGAAGTCAGATACCGGTACATGGCCTCTGCTTCACTCATCTGTTCTCCTGCTCCCTTTCCGCCGGAGAGTACGGCTTTTGTTTCCGGATTTTCTTCCAGATACTGCAATGCCCTTCTGGTTCGTTCCAGAAGGGCTAAGGTCAGCCGTGTCCCGTCCACATGGGCACCCAACACGATGATATAATCCAGGTTCTCTTTTACCTTCATTATCTTCCGCAGCAATGTTTGTATTTTTTGCCGCTGCCGCACGGACACGGATCATTGCGTCCAACCTTATGCGGTTTCACGATTGTACCGGACTTCTTCTGCTCCAGATACAATTCCTTACGCTTGTCATCTGAGAAAATCTCTTTCCACTGGGGAAGCTCATACAGCCAGTCCGCCTTTGCATCTACCATATTCTTATACAGCAGTTCTTTATCAAAGCCAAGATTTACTACTGTATTCTCATCCATAGTTTCAATCGGATTCGGCGTCTTCAGACTGTCATTGATGCCATCCAGAAA
>URVB01000002.1 GCA_900551075.1 uncultured Blautia sp.
TACAGTGACTTGTCGTCAGTTTCCTAACTTGACATTCGCTCCACGGAAAACCTGCCATTTGGCAGCAACCTCACGCTTCATTGCTATCATGTCACAGCATGTATTAGTATACACAAAGTCATTTTCCTTTGCAAGTGTTTTTTTTAAAAAATTTGTATTTTTTAGAAATTTTTAAATAAAGCATCCCCTTCCCGCAAAAATCTAAAGGAGCTGTCCAAGGACAGCTCCCCGCAGTTCTTATTCTTCGTCTTCATATTCCTCATCATCGCCTCCGATAATATCGGAATAATCAAATAACGTGACCTTTGTTATAGAGTCTCTGACAATTTCCGGAGCATCGCCCTCTCTCTTGGCCTTGTCAGCCAACTGTGCAGCAGACCATACCGGAATTGCCATTTTCTTTATCTCGACGGGCTCCGGTTTTTTTTCGGCAACAGGCTTTCCGGGCTGCTTTACTTTCGGCAGTTCCTCCGCCATACGGGTCCTGGTCTTTGCCGAAGCCTTTCTTGTTGGTCTTGGCTCCTCTGCTGTTGCGGCAGCAATCTCTTTTTTCAGCAGTTCATGCGCCTCACTGGTAGCTGCCTGCACATTCACCGGACGCTCCTCCTGCTCCTCAGACTCAAACTCGTCCTCGTCCTCATAAACCTCATCTACAAACCCACCGGTCTTGACAATTTTTCTTGCTTTTTTCTTTTCTTTCTTTTGCTCCTTTTTGCGGCCCTTTTCGCCCTTCAGAAGCTCTCTGTCCTCTTCGCGCATACGCTTTTCACGTGCTTTTTCTTCACGCTTCAGCTCTTTTGCACTCTTCACATAGCCAGGCTCCAGATCATCGTCTTCATAATCATCACCGGGATCCTTTTTCCAAAGCTCTGCAATCACATACAGAATAATCAGGAATAAAACAACAAGTCCCAAGATAATCAAACCTTCAATGCTCTGTGTCGCCACAAGCAGATAACCCAGGTAGCCGATGGTGATCACAACCTTCGGTACACGGTTCTTCACTGCAACAGTAATCGTATCGGAACCGGACACGGTTGGATCCACTACTGTACCTGTATGGTTTTCAAGATCGAGACTCGCAATATTATAACGGTATACCTTAGAATCTTCCTGCACAAGAATCGGAGTACCAATGGCTACTTCCTCGGTTTTTACCGGAATTGCATAGGTTACGGAACCCACAGGGAGATTCGTTGCTTTATCAGAGCTGTCCATGATCACAGTTGTAATACCCCAAAACGGCGGCAGGGCCAAGCCTAAAACGCAAATGATGGTACATATCACAACGAAATGTACAATAAATTTTAAAAACCTCGACATTCGTATATTCCTCGCTTCTGCTTTAATAATGTAAAACTACTGGTTTTGACAAACTGCGTTTGCCGTTTATGCATTCATTATACCTTGTTTTTTTCTTTCGGTCAACTTATAATATCCCTAGTATACGAAGAAAGGACCTGATTTTATGGAATTTTTGCAATTTTTAGCACAATACAGAACCCCTGCAGGTAACATACTCTTCCAGGGAATCACCTATCTTGCACAGGAAATTTTCGTAGTGGCTGTCATCTGCTGGATGTATTGGTGTTCCAACAAACGCTTTGCTTATTCTCTGGGATTTACCTATTTCACTTCCGGACTTTTGATTCAAGGCTTCAAAATTACCTTCCGGATTCCGCGGCCATGGGTTCTGAATCCTGATTTCCATGCGGTCCCTTCCGCGCTTCCGGGAGCCACCGGATATTCCTTCCCAAGCGGACACACCCAGAGCATCACCGCACTTTTCGGTACTGTCGCCGTATATCTGAAGAAAACCGCCGGAAGGATTTTGTGCTTTCTTTTGATATTTGCAGTCATGTTCTCCCGCATGTACCTGGGCTGCCATACACCAAAGGATGTATGTGTTTCCTTTGCTGTTACTATGGCCTGTGTTCTACTGAATTACTATTTCTTCCATATAAGGGGAAATCTGAATGGAAAAGAAGGGATCACCGCCGTACTTATGGCCGCAGCATGTCTGCTGCTCTGTACATATGCGGCCGTTCTGGAAAGAAACAAAATCATTGACATCGCCTATGCCGAAGACTGCCTGAAAGCATCCGGTGCAGGCACGGCATTTGCCATTGGCTATTATACGGAAAAAAGATATATCCGTTTTGACCTGCCGCATACTCTGAAAGAAAAGCTCCTTCGATTGATCATCGGTCTTGCAGCAGCGCTTCTTCTGCAGCAAGGTCTTAAGCCGGTCCTGGGAAGCTCACTGTGGGCATCCTTCTTTCGCTATTTTCTTGTTGTGGCTTGGATTCTGATGTTTTATCCGCTGCTCTTTTCCAAAATTCCCAAAGCGGCAAAACAGCAGTTCTTACGGAAGACCTGAATGGGTTCCTTCCTATTATATATATTATTTTGAAATAAAAAAGCACTGCCTCGGAAGCGGTCTTCCTTCCCGGCAATGCTTTTTGTTTTTCAGCTACCCATGATCGAATTATTGATTACTTAAATATTTTTCAATGCTGGACATTGCAGCTTCCTCATCTTCTCCATTTGCAGAAAGAGTAATTTCCTCTCCTGAATCCAGGCCCAATGTCATCATACCCATGATACTCTTAGCATTCACTTTCTTTTTGCCAATCTCTACATAAATCTCACTGTTAAACTGACTTGCCACCTGCACCAATTGTGCTACCGGACGAGCTTCAAGTCCAGTGGATAAATTAATTGTGATTGGTTTTTTAATCATAATAACTCCTCCTTGTTTTCCCGCAATTCATCTGCAATACCGCTCAGCTTACGCAAACGGTGATTCACTCCAGACTTACCCACCTGCGGGGTTAACATCATACCTAATTCTTTTAATGTAGCCTCCGGATACTGCAGCCTTAGTTCCGCGATTTCAGCAAGACCTTCATTCAGGCTCTGAAAGCCAACTTTCCTTTGGATTAATTTTATGTCTTCAATCTGCTTAACTGCTGCATTTACCGTTTTATTGATATTGGCCGTTTCACAATTTACTTTCCGGTTGACAGAATTACGCATTTCCTTCAAAATCCGGATATTTTCCAGGTTCATCAATGCCACATTCGCTTCCATAATCGCAAGCATATCCACAATCTGCGCACCTTCCTTCACATAGACCACATATGATTTCTTGCGCCGCACTATTTTGGCATCAATTTGGAAACTACAGATAATCTCCTGCAGTTGTTGGGCTTTTTGTTCATCCGCACAAACAATTTCAAAGTGATATCCCTTCTCAGGGTCACTGATTGAACCGGATGACAAAAAGGCACCTCGGATGAACGCTCTTTTACAACAGCTATGCTGTGTAATTAAAGCATTCCGAAAAAAAAGCGTTCCTCCATCCGTCCCATTCACCAAAAGTTTCGTCCCCTGAAGTACAGCCTGTATCTGCTCCGGATCCGCTATTTCCACAAAATATACCTTTCCTTTCTTCACGTGACTTTTTTCGCGAATGGATAGTTCTGTCTCTATATTAAATGTTTTTTGTAATAATGTAAAGTACTTTCTTGCCACTGCAGCATTTTCCGTTTGCAAACACAGTTTTTGCGGCCCTTTCATCCTCCCGCAGGCACTCAAAAAAGCGGCAGTCTCTGCAATTCGGCAGTGTCTCGCAGTACCAATCTGCCTGGAAAGTTCTTCTTTCACCATCCCTGAAAAAGACATTTCCCGACCTCTCATTTCTTTAAAATAGAATCTTTTTCAATATCCCTGTGTTCCAGACGCAGCCCGTATTCCCTGGTCTCTAAAAGCCGTTCATACAAAACCCGCGCAAGCGTCACAGACCGATGCTTACCGCCTGTACATCCGATTGCGATCACAAGGTTTGTCTTCCCCTCTTTGACGTAATGGGGAATCAGAAATTTCACCATATCCTCAAGCCTGGCTGCAAATTCCCCGGCAGTTTCATTCTCCATAACGTAGCGAAACACACCCTCATCCATCCCTGTTAAAGGCCGAAGCTCGTCCACATAATACGGATTCGGCAAAAAACGGACATCAAACACAAGGTCTGCATCCACCGGAATGCCGTATTTAAAACCGAAGGACAACACAGAAATCACAAGATTGTGAAATTTTCCATTGTCCACAAAAATCTTATCCACTTCTTTTTTCAGTTCCCTTGTCAGAAGATGCGTCGTATCGATGATATAATCCGCTCTTTTTTTCAGGAACTTCGTTTTTTCCCGCTCCAGGCGAATTCCATCATCCACTCTTCCGGACATGGCAAGCGGATGACTCCGCCTGGATTCCTTGTACCGCTTCACCAGGACTCTGTCCTCCGCATCCAAAAACAAGATTTCAAAATTATATCCTGCAGCCTTCATCCGGTCCAGAACCACTTCCAGTTCATCCAATGCCCGGCCGCTTCTGGCATCTATGCCTATAGCCGCATTTTGTACATCCTCGCCCTGCATCCCTGCCATCAGGGATGCAAACTTCTCTATCAACGGAATCGGTAAATTATCCACACAAAAATACTGTGCATCCTCCAACATCTTCAACGCAGATGTCTTACCCGCTCCTGATACTCCCGTCACAATAACAAGCCGCATATGTTATCTCCTGTTGAAATCCCCTAAAAATTTTACTTCCGGCTCCAATGTTACGCCGAACTTTTCGTAGACCTTATTGGTGACAGCCTCCATCAAATCTCTGACATCCTTAGCGCTCGCACCTCCGGCATTGATCACAAAGCCGCAATGCTTCTCAGAAACCTGCGCGCCGCCCACACGGTAACCTCCAAGCCCGCTGTCCATGATCAGCTTTCCGGCAAAGTATCCCTCCGGCCGCTTAAAAGTACTTCCCGCACTCGGATATTCCAGCGGCTGCTTGCTGGTACGCATTTCCGTCAATTCACGGGTGCGGGCCTTAATCTCCTCTATATTTCCCTCCAAAAGAGAAATCACAGCACCAAGCACCAGGTATCCCGCAGTTTTTACTATACTGGTACGATATCCCATCTGCATATCTTTGACAGGTATCTTCAGAATTTCTCCGGCGTTGGTCATGACCGTAACCTCTTCCAGAACATCCTTCATTTCCCCGCCGTATGCACCTGCATTCATCACAACTGCTCCGCCCAGGGTTCCCGGAATGCCTCCTGCAAACTCAAAGCCTGTCAGCGATGCGTTTTTAGCAGCCGCCGCAATTCCCGACAGAAGAGCACCGCAGGAAGCATATACCTTCGTCCCTTCTACTCTCACATGACTCATATTACGGTATAACTGTATAATCACTCCGCGGTATCCCTCATCACTCACCAGAAGATTGCTTCCATTTCCCAGGATAAAATACGAAAGGGCTTCCTCTCTGCAGATTTCCAAAATCCGGGCGATCTGTTCATAGCTCTTAGGAATCAGAAAATAGTCTGCCGGTCCCCCGATCCGGAATGTCGTATGGCAGCTCATAGGCTCATCCACAAGTACCTGTTCTTCTCCAAGCAATTCACAAAATTTCTGTTTTATTTTTTGATTCACAGATTTTATTCCTCAATCTTTCCATTTTAATGATATATATGCTGAAAACACGGGGCTTTCATGCATCCTGTTTTTGGCAGTTTTATTTTTTCGGAATATCTGCCAGCAAATCCTTTACAACCTCTCCCGCAATCATCAGACCGGCCACACTCGGCACAAAAGAAATGCTTCCCGGCACCGGGCGGTCCGTATTTCCTTTGCGTTCTCCATTATCAAGACCTTTAATCGGACGTTCCTTCGAAAAAAGCACCTTAACTTTACGGATTCCCCTTTTTCGCAGCTCTACACGAA
Organism: uncultured Blautia sp.; assembly: GCA_900551075.1. Taxonomy (GTDB): domain Bacteria; phylum Bacillota; class Clostridia; order Lachnospirales; family Lachnospiraceae; genus Blautia_A. The sequence continues at coordinate 5,793 of URVB01000002.1, forward strand.
CAGCCTTTGCCAGCGGGCAGACACTCGTCTTCGAAATATCTGCGATTTCAAATCTGGAGGGATTCAGCTTATTCCCTGTTCCCATACAGGAAAGAATCGGCGTATTACAGGCTTTCGCCTTCTCGATCAGCAGCAGCTTGGACGAAACCGTATCTATCGCATCCACAATATAATCATACGAACGAAAATCAAACATCCCCGCTGTATCTTCATTATAAAAAGTCTCATAGGTATGCACCAGAATTTCCTCGTCTATATCATAGATCCGATCCTTCGCAACCTGAACCTTGCTTTTGCCGACAGTAGAATGCAATGCCAAAAGCTGCCTGTTTATATTCGTCAAGGATACCGCATCATGGTCCACCAGTGTCAGACTTCCCACACCGCAGCGCGCAAGAGCTTCCACAACAAAAGAACCCACACCTCCCAGACCAAATACGGCAATCCTGGCCGTGCTCAATTTATCTACTCCTGCTTCTCCAAGCAGTATTTCCATACGGGAAAATGCGTCCTGCATACGCAAACCTCCTAGAACCATTATTTTGTAACAGTTTTTATAATTATACTATTTGCCGGAGTAAATGTACAGGTATTCCTGTTTTTTTTAGAATTACCGCATATTTTTTTATAATTTCCGGATACTAAAATATATGCATAGACATATCGGCATCAAAGCAACGGATATTCCAAATAATATGTTATAAAAAATTCAACCTGAAAGGAGAACCATCTCATGTGGCAGCAGATTTTTCTTGGATTTCTAGGACTATGCGCAGGGGTTATCGTAGCCGGAGGTCTGGTCGGCCTGCTCATCGGTCTTTCTATTGTCCCCCGTTACGCAGGCATCACCCACACCTCGGACCATATTTTACTGTATGAGGATGTATCCCTTTTGGGCACAGTTTTAGGCAATCTCTATTTTTTATTCCGTTTTCCAATACCTCTTGGAAAACCTTTCCTGATACTCTACGGCACATTTTCCGGTATTTTCCTCGGCGGATGGATTCTTGCGCTTGCAGAAATGGCAGACGTGTTTCCAATTTTTTCGAGACGTATACGTCTTACGGAGGGCATGCCTGTCATCATTATCGCTGTGGCCCTCGGCAAACTGCTCGGCTCCATGCTCTTCTATTACTATGGGTGGCAATGATTTTCCGCTCTCCATAATATCCCTGCCGCTTACAGAAGATGTGCCGGCATAGACTCCTGCCTTTTCACAGGCTTTTTTTGCTCCGGTACCTCTTCTGCTTTTTTCTTCAGGGGACAACCGGTGTCTGTCCTGTTCAGGTACCACCTGCGGTAATCTCCCGGTGCACATCCCATCTCTTTTCTGAATGTCTCCGCATAATAGCTGGAGCTTCCAAAACCATGCTGCAGTGCCACATCCGTAATACTGCCGGGCTTTTCCAAAAGCTTTGGAAGACTCTGCTCAATTCTGTATGCCTGCAGATATTCAAATGGCGTCTGCCCCATATGCTTTTTAAAAAATCTGCAGTACTCACCGCAGCTCACCTGACAGACTTCTGCCATTTCTCCCAGAGTGAGCTTCTCCTTATAGTGGCCATGAAGGTACTTCAGCATTTTATTCAGCTTTGCAGTTTCTCTCAGGGTACTCTTCTTCAGAGAAGGAGCAAGACGGACAAATTCTCTGTAGAGTTCTGCCCAAATCCGGCAAACAGCGCTTTTTAATTCCATCTCATAGCACAGAGGCTTCCTTACGGCCAATTCCTCCATACGGCAAAGAACGGTGACTATTTCTGCCTGTGCTCCTGTTTCACCTAATTTTAAATAAGGAAAATTCTCTGATTCGGTAATCGGAGCTATATATTTATTTGTCAAATACCCCTCTGCTCCATCACCGGCATATCCCTTTTCCAATGCAAACAACAGGAACTCACCGCCTCCCTTACCGCTCCTCAGAAGACGAAAGAGGCTTCCCTGATTAACAAAAAGTCCCTCTCCGGCTCTAAGCTCCGCCTTTTCCTGATTGACCTGGCAGATCAGATTTCCCCGCAGCACACATAGAAAATGCAGCTCGTTTTCCATATTGGCAGACATATGTCCAAACTCCGCCTCTTCCAGGTTCATACGCCAAATTTCCATACCGTGGCTGTTTTTCCCTTTGAGAATGCGGCATACATTTCGCCCTGCATAAAAGTCCTTCATTCACATATTCTCCTTCTGTGCTCCGCACCATTTTATAACTATATTCTCCATTATACGTAGAAAAAATAAAAAAGTCAAAAAAAGGAAGCATATTCCCCGAATTTTTCCACAGACTAAGAAAAAAGCCGGAAAGGAAGGTTTATTATGGCAACCGCACAGCAAAAAGAGAAACAAAAGCAATATGAACAATATGTAAAAAAAATCACGCCTACGCACAGCCTCCCGTTAAATATGGCAAAAGCATTCCTGACAGGAGGTATCATCTGCGTCCTCGGGCAAATAATCCTGAACTTCGCAAAAAGCCGCGGTCTGGATACAGAAATGTCCGGAAGCTGGTGCTCCTTAATCCTGATCCTGCTCAGTGTCATTTTAACTGGTTTTAACATTTATCCCAAAATCGGCAAATTCGGAGGGGCCGGTGCCCTGGTTCCTATCACAGGATTTGCCAATTCCGTTGCAGCCTCTGCAATAGAATTCCAGGCAGAGGGGCAGGTTTTTGGCATTGGCTGCAAGATTTTTACAATTGCAGGTCCTGTCATCCTATACGGTATCATGAGCTCCTGGATTCTTGGAGTGATTTATTACCTGCTGAAGCTTATGGGGGTGATCGCATGAAAAAGCAGTACACAAAAGGCGCGGCAAGTGTCGCCTATGAACAACCGGTCTACATCCAGAGCACTGCTTCCATTGTAGGCAAAAAGGAAGGTGAGGGGCCGCTCGGAAATACATTTGATATGATATGCGAGGATCCCATGTTCGGAGCCGATACCTGGGAGGCCGCAGAAAGCACCCTGCAGAAGCAGGCTGCGACATTGGCGATCGGAAAGGCCGGCCTTAAACCGGAAGAAATCCGCATGATTTTTGCAGGTGACCTCCTGGCCCAGACGATTGCCTCCTCATTCGGCATCGCAGAACTGGGCGTACCGTTTTACGGTCTTTACGGTGCCTGCTCGACTATGGGAGAATCCTTGTCCCTGGGCTCTATGGCAATTGCCGCAGGCTATGGGGAGCACATTCTCTGTGCCACCTCCAGTCATTTCGCAAGCGCGGAAAAGGAATTCCGTTATCCGTTGGGTTACGGATGCCAGCGCCCCCTGTCCGCTACCTGGACAGTTACCGGAAGCGGAGCCTGTGTCATCGGATGCCAGCCTCCATTATCCGAGGTTTCCGGAAACGCACTCCCCCTCCGCGAAGGAAACGGCTGTGCCGCAATTACCGGAATCACTACAGGCAAGGTCATTGATTATGGGCTCAAGGATTCTTTGAACATGGGCGGATGCATGGCACCTGCGGCTTGTGATACCATTTATCAGAATCTTTTTGATTTCGGAAGAGTCCCTGCAGATTACGATGCAATCGTTACCGGAGACCTTGGTCTTATCGGTCAGAAAATCCTCAAAGACCTGCTCCTGGAAAAAGGCATTGATATCGCAGACCTGCATCAGGACTGCGGGCTTCTCATCTATGACAATGACGCACAGGATACCCATTCCGGCGGAAGCGGCTGCGGCTGTGCTGCCACGGTACTATCCTCTTACCTTCTTCCGAAAGTTGTGTCCGGCAAATGGCAGCGGATTCTTTTTGTTCCCACCGGAGCAATGCTGTCTAAGGTCAGCTTTAATGAGGGTGACTCAGTACCGGGTATTGCACACGGGATAGTCATTGAACATGTAGAAACTGCATAATACTTGACTGCGTCCCACATATGTCCCTTTGGCGTCAGTCTCAAATATCACGGGGGCGCAATCAGAACGGAGGAATTTATGGATTATATCAAAGCCTTCTGGGTAGGCGGAGTTATCTGTGCGCTTGTCCAGATTTTACTCGATAAAACCAAATTATTGCCCGGCAGGGTCATGGTGCTCCTGGTATGCTCCGGTGCTCTTCTGAGCGCCGTCGGCATTTACCAGCCATTAACCGACTATGCGGGTGCAGGTGCATCTGTTCCGCTTTTGGGCTTTGGACAGGTACTCTGGAAAGGTATGAAAAAAGCCATTGACCAGGATGGCCTGCTGGGGCTTTTTACCGGAGGCTTCACGGCCTGTGCTGTGGGTGTATCCGCTGCATTGATCTTCTCTTATATTGCAAGCTGGATCTTCAAGCCTAAAATGAAGAGCTGAAAACGCGAAAGGATGTGATAGATTTGAGTGATACTTTATATTTACAGCTTGACGAAAATGTGGAAGTTCATCATCCTCACGTTTACCTGCAGGATATTGCCAAGCTTGCGTGCAGCAACTCCAAGATACTAAACCGTCTGCGTGTTCTTCCCGTAATCAATCTGGAGCCGGACAATCCCGGCCGTTACGTCATGTCAGTCATGGACCTGGTAGAGCTGATTCAGAAAAAAGAGCCCGATCTGGACATCACACCTCTGGGGCAGCCGGATTTCATCATCACTTATGAAAAAGAGTCTCCGCCGAATTTGATCTGGCGCTGGACAAAAATTATTTTTGTCTCGCTTTCCACCTTTTTCGGCGCAGCATTTTCTATTATGACCTTTAATAATGACGTAGACGTAGGAAAACTTTTCAATCAGATCTACACTCAGGTAACCGGCCAGTCCTCAAACGGATTCACGATCCTGGAAATCGCATATTCCGTTGGTCTCGGCATCGGAGTCCTGTTTTTCTTCAATCATTTCGGCCGTATGAAAATCACGTCCGACCCTACGCCTATGCAGGTACAGATGCGTAATTATGAAAACGATGTAAACACAACAATCATTGAAGATATCAACCGGAAGATGGAAAACCAAAATAAAGCTTAATCCGGTTTTTTATCCGCCTCAGACATTCATCACAAAAAAGCCATGTAATTTGCAGTTACATCCGCACAATTACATGGCTTTTTTCGTTTTTCTTTTTATTTTTGAAAGGTAAGCTCATATTTTTCCACATCAATGACAGCATTGCCTTCTGCGGAAAAAATAATGCCTTCTGCATCCGACGGTGTATAAATGGTCAGACTTGCCGCCTGCTCTCCATCATTGATAAAAAGCTCCAGGCTGAAGCGGTCCAGAAGAATACGAAGCTTCAGTACCCCGTTTACTGTTTTTACAGGAATATCTCTGCTGTGTACAATGTCATACAAATAACCGCTGAAGCTCCGATCCAAACGAAGGATGCCTGATTCCGGCGTATATCTGACAAAAGTATGATAGTCCTCATTGCAGGCAAGCTTCATGCAAAAATTTTTGAAATCCCCGTCTGCATGAATATGTACCGTCATATCCAGTACCCGGCCCTGAATTCCCTCCAGACTCATTTCTTCGGAAACGGCGACTCCTTCGTATTTGACCTGTTTGCCGCGATAATTCTCCAGTTCTCTGATCGGGTTCTGTATGATTCTTCCTTTACAGACAGATAATTCCCGCGGTACCGTAAGCTGGCCAAAATATTTCACTCCGGGCGGAGCGAATTTCGAATTGCTCCAATCCTGCATCCATCCAATCATAATCCGGCGTCCATCCGGTGTCCGCGTTGTCTGCGGTGCATAAAAGTCAATTCCCCAGTCTATTTGCTGTACGTGCTCTCTGGTGAACTGATGTGTGTCTTTGTCATAAGTGCCGATCAAACCTGCCACATTGTGGCCCACATGGAATTGGACTCCATCCGGATGCATAGCCATGGGACTGACAACCAGCACATGTTTCCCGTCCAGGAAGAAGAAATCCGGACATTCCCACATCCTTCCCAGCTTTCCCTGGCTGCTGTCCAGTGTACTGCAATATTCCCAGTGAAGTGCATCCCGGCTCTTATATAATAAAGCCTGTCCATCGCCGTTCTCCTGCATGTCGGTAATAACCGAATAAAAAGCTCCATCCGCATCCTGCCAGATTTTCGGATCTCTAAAATCCGCCACCAGCCCTCCCGCAGGCAGATCTTCAGCTTTAATCACCGGGTTACCGGCATATTTTGTATAATTGACGCCATCTCCTGTTGCGATACATTGCGTCTGATACATTTCCATATTGCCGTCTTTCCCCTGCACAGACTTTACTCCGGTGTACATTAGCAAATGACGTCCATCCGCCAATTCCAATGCACTTCCGGAGAAACAGCCATCTTTATCATAGTCTTCGTCCGGCGCCATCGTAACCGGAAGTCTCTCCCATGTAAGCAAATCCGCGCTTACAGCATGTCCCCAGTGCATCGGACCCCATTCATTGGAATAAGGATGATACTGATAAAACATATGGTATTTCCCTTTATAGAAAGAAAATCCATTGGGGTCATTGAGCCAGCCGACGCCAGCCGTTAAATGATAAGCGGGCCGCTCCGTCGGACTGATCTTTTTGATATTTTCTTTCTCAAAATTACGAGCCCTTTGTAATTGTCCACTAATCATATAAGTACCTGCCTTTCAAGTGAATTTTCTGCGAACGCTTTATAGTAGGTTTGAAATATTGTTTCCGATCATCCTTTGATGCCGGAAGATGCGATACCTTCCACATAATACTTCTGCATGAAGATGAACATAATGATCATCGGAATCGCAGAAACAACAAGTGCTGCCATGATCGCACTATAATGTACCGGCTGAGTGCCGAAGAAGGACTGAACAGCAAGCTGAATCGTACGTTTATCTTCGCCTGTCATAACCAGGAACGGCCACATAAAGTCATTCCAGTGGGATACAAAGTCCAGAATAAATACAGTTGCATATACGGTTTTGGAAATCGGCACAACAATCTTAAAGAAGGTTCCCGCAGGACTGCAGCCGTCAATCGCCGCAGCCTCGATCAAATCGTCCGGAATATCACAGAAAAATTGCCGGAACATATAGATAGAAAAGCACTTAGCAACAAACGGTACAACAAGTGCTGCCAGGGTATTTACCCATCCGAGCTGGGACATTTCAATATACAGCGGCAGCATGATTGCTTCCATAGGAAGTACCATCAGGGCGATAACCAGGTTCAGAATTGCACCCTTACCCTTAAATTCAAATTTTGCCAATGCATAGCCGCACATAGAGTTTACCAGAAGATCCAGGACCAGAATCAGCGCGATGTACAGAAGTGTATTCTTAAACACTGCAGGCAGATTCAATCTGGAAAATACCTCTGCATAGTTATCCAGGGATGCCTGTACCGGAAAAAAAGTAATCAGGGAATTCATGTCGGCAAAAATCTTTGCCTCCGGCTTCAGGGAAGCGGAAATCATCCAGATCAAGGGTGATACGAAGATAATGCCAATCACGATATTGCCAAAGTAAAACATAAATTTTGAAAATTTAGCAGAAAATTTCATTGATTTTGTCATAATCGCATCCTCCCTTCTTAATCCGTTGCTGCGGTAATCTTTTTCATAGCCATGGACATACATACAACAATCACAAAGAATACAGCCGCAATGGAGCATGCATAGCCAAAGTTGCCTTTCTGGAAGCCCTGTGTGTAAATATAGTATACAAGTGTCTTTGTAGAGTTCTTCGGACCACCCTGGGTCATGATGTATGGCTGTGTAAACAGCTTCATGGCCTGAATCATAGTAATCATAACGACATATTTAATCGTGCCCTTCAGACCGGGCAGTGTAATATAAAGAAACTGTTTGAATTTTGTTGCCCCGTCAACAGAAGCAGCCTCATACTGGTCTCTCGGAATTCCCTGCAGACCTGCCAGAAAAATCATCATCTGATAACCTGCGCCCTGCCATGCGGACATGAATATAATTGAATTCATAGCTGTGCCGGCATCATTCAGAAATTTAATCGGTGACAGCCCCAGGGACACCAGAATGGAGTTAATCAATCCGGTACTTGGATTGGCATTGTAAAGAACAGACCACAGAACGGAAATAACAACCATAGAGGTTAACTGCGGGCTGAAATACATGGTTCTGAAAACAGCTACTCCCCGGAATTTCTTGGAAACCAGCAATGCGAGCGCAAGCGCAAGGGCACACTGACAGGGTACAACGATTACTGTAAAATAAACGGTGTTTTTAAATGCCAGCCAGAAGTTCTTGTCCTGGAACAGCTTGGTATAATTTTGCAATCCAATGAAATCTATTGCATCCGGCCTCATGATCTGATATTTAAAGCCGGAGAAATAAACGGTATAAATCATTGGAACTACCAGAAATGCAATCAAAAGAATGACGGCAGGAGCCACAAAAATATACGCTGCCATACGCTCATCGCGTTTCCGGCCGGTAAGCTTTTTGGTGTTCGCCATAGTCCCTTCCCCCTTTTCAAAAAACAGAATTTTATAAAGCACTTTCTAAATCTAAAAGAGTAAAAAATTATAAAGCAATGGCCGCACCTCCAGAGCGATGCGGCCAAAGCTCAAAATCTCCCTGTTTTATTCAGCATAATATGTCTCGTAATCCTCTGTAAAGCTCTCTGCTACTGTATCAAGCTCAGATTGGATGTAATCGGTATCCACTTCTTCGTTTGTAACTGCATCAGAAAAGATATTTGTCATCGCTTCTGCATAGTTTGCAGAGAATACTGCATAGGAAGGTGTTCTCGGACGGGGAACTGCAGTATTGTTCAATTGTTCTACGAACAGAGCGCGGGCGCCGTCCGCATATTCAGCCATAGACTCTGTCTCATAAGAAGAATTACGGGTAGCCGGTTTTGCAATTGCTGCTGCATAAGTAGCAACATTGTCCGTATTCATCAGCCACTGCAGGAACTCACCTGCTGCTTCTACGTTTTTGCAGTCCTTGCTGATTGCTGCTGACCAGTCGCCACAAGGAGAAACTGCTTCCTTCGTGTCATCATTCACCGGATAGTAGGTTACACCCCAGTCAAACTCAGCGTTTGCTTCCAGAGTCGCAACCTCCCAGGAACCGCCGATCATAGTTGCACATGCACCGTTCAGGAATTCGTTCTCAATGGGATCAACATTTGCATAGCCTTTTGCAATCAGGTCAGCCAGGTAAGTAGTAGTTGCCACCGCTTCCTCACTGTTTACATAGCCTTCTGCCTCAGAACCGTCTTCGCTGATATAATCCTTACCGGCAGAAAGATACATTGGCTCCAGCGCATAAGGAAGACCTTCTCCGTGATCCATAATGATGTGAGCGCCTACATAATCATCGGTTGTACATTTCTCAGCAATTTCTGCCATTTCGGCCCAGGTAATCGGATTTTCCAGTGTGCGGGAATCCAGATCATCCACATCAACACCGCACTCTTTCAGGATATCTCTATTATAGTAAAAGGCAACCGAAGATTCCGTAGCAGAAATTGCATACAGGCTTCCGTCATATGTACACTGGGCAACTGTGGATGGAACGAAATCCTCTAATTCCTCCCCGGTGAAGTAATCAGACAGCGGAATCGTAATTCCGTTTGCCGCATAATAGGAAACCTGCGGTCCGTCAACATAGAAGATGTCCGGAAGATCATTGGAAGTTACAGCCGTCGCAATTTTGTTATCATAAGCATAGGAATCAGAACGGTCAATCGCTTCACGGCTTACCTGAATCTCAGGATGCTCCTCATTCCACTCTGCCAGCTTTTCAACCCACCACTCTTCAACCTGTTCTCTGTCGGTAGGGCTCCAAATCGACAGATTGATAACGTCCTCACTCTCTGCCATTACCGGTACGCCTGCCAATGTAGATGCAGCCAGCGCCATTGCCATAATGATACTAAGTCTTTTCTTCATTTTCTTTACCTCCTAGAATAATAATGAAGTCTCTTATATTTCTCTCCGCAAAAAGAAATACCGCTTTTTGTGAAACCCGTTCCATGTTCCGGATATTTTTGCACAGACATCCCAGGCTGTGCACGACAAATTGTGGAACCCGTTTCATATCGTGTCTATATAATAATCCTTACCTATTCATCTGTCAATACCCTTCTGGCAAAAAAATGGTTCCGGGCAACGATATGTGCAATACACTTAGTTTTTCAAGTAATTTATTGTATATATTTCACATATTCCGGTAGTTTCCATTGCTGATTTATTCCAAAATAGGAGCTGTTTATTTTTTATCCGCCAATCATAAAACAAAATCCTGTCCGGAAGGGCTTTCCGTCTGCAACGGGCCGCGTCGTCGACATATTTTTATAAATTATACTCGAATTCTATTGGATATGTACTTTTGCCCTGCCTCACCTCGACGGAAATAAGCTGTTTTTGTGGAACCCGTTTTCTATTTTCTATCATATCAACAATGGTATTTGCACAGATCTCTGACAACAATTGTACATTTTGACAGATGGACGTCACTTCCGGGTTGCACAGCGCTGTTATCGGCATCCCATCATAGGCCAACACCTTTAAATCCTCCGGCACGCGCTTTCCTGCTTCCATAGCCAGATGCATATAAGACAGCGCAGCCTCATCGGCTGCAAATACTCCGTCGATACCATCCGATCTCAGCAGTGCTCTCTTCGCCATCTCCCAATAGGACGCATAATCAAACTGATTCCATTCCATCACCACATCTACAAGCTCTACCCCATGGGCCGTCATAATACTTTCAAAAATCGTATGCCTGTCATCGGCTGCAATATCAGGTGCCACACCCGTAATATGCAGTATTTTCCTGCAGCGATTTTTCAAAAGAATCTCTGCGGCAAGCTTACCTCCCGTTTGATGATCTGAGCCTACCATAGGTATCTTGGGACCAAAATCACGATCCAGGGAAACAATCGGCTTGCTCTGCTTCAGATATTCTTCCCCATCCAGCGTATGGGCCGCTGTAATAATCCCGTCTACGATATTCCGGTTCAGCATGTCCAGATATTCCTTTTCCCGGTTACTGATGCCGATCGTATTACAGACCATGGTCTTATACCCAAGCTTATAAAGAGCAATTTCCGTCTCTCTGACTAACCTGGAAAAGAAAACATGATCCAGATCGGGAATAATAATGCCAATAATTCCTGTTTTATTCCGGAAAAGATTCCTGGCCAGCTCGTTTGGGATATAACCAAGCTCCTTAATCGCATCTTCAATTTTCTTTCGTGTTTCGGGGGCTACATAGCCGCTTCCATTCAGGACCCTGGATACCGTTCCGATCCCCACTCCGGCCCTCTGTGCCACATCTCTGATACTCGCCATCTTTCTTAAACTACGGTTCCTTCTCTTTATTGTTGCTTGTTGACCAGGTATACAATTACTTAGCAGTTATTATATCATACAAATCCTTTGTTTGCAATTATCAGACAGCATGACCCTGGTGTCTATGAACCCCCGTGTCCATCCCGGACAAATTCCGGTAAGCTGCACACCATTACAGCATTGACTCCCGGTTCCCGGTCAAAGATCAGAGGGTGGTCTCTATGCGTTAAAGCATCTTTTTCGCCATACCAAAATCATTGTGGGTAATTGTGAGTACGGCTTGCATTTTTTTTCGGACTATGCTACACTATAAACCGTTGCGAAGCCTATAAAAATAAGGTCTTTTTCGGGCTTTCCGCCGATTTCCGGCGTAAAATGAATCGTGTGTTCGAGACCTTCCACACGTAAAACAAAACTAAAGGAGAGAAAAAATGAAAAACAAGAGTACCCTGTTTCTTGTGCAGGCAGCAGCTATCGGAGCAATTTATGTTGTCCTGACACTAGTATTTGCGCCGCTTGGCTTTGGAGAGGTGCAGATTCGATTTGCGGAAGCATTGACGGTTCTTCCGTATTTTACACCAGCGGCAATCCCCGGATTGTTCGTAGGCTGTATCATCGCCAATTTTCTTGGCGGAGCACTCCCGGTAGATATCCTGTTCGGCAGTATTGCCACCTTATTGGGAGCAATTTTTACTTACAGGCTGCGCGGCAGCAAATGGCTGGCGCCTCTGCCTCCAATCGCAGCAAACACCGTAATCGTTCCCTTTGTCCTTTACTACGGATATGGAGTCAACCTTCCGATTCCATTTATGATGCTGACGGTCGGTGCCGGAGAAGTAGTCTCCTGCGGAATCATAGGAATGGTGCTTCTGACTGCATTATCCCGTTACGGAAACGTCGTTTTCGGCGGTAACAAACCCATTGCCGGATAACAGATTCTAAGTACTTTTAAAGAAAAGGATTTTCCAAACAGACAAGGAGTGCGGCAGAAACCATTTGGGATATCTGCGCACTCCTTATTTTTATGCCCGTTTTCTCAGGCCGGCCAATATCTTTTTCTCCATTCTTGAAACCTGCACCTGTGATACTCCCAGTTCTCCTGCAACCTCCGTCTGTGTCATATCCCGGAAATATCTCATGTAGATCAACTGGCGTTCCTTTGGCTTCAGGGTCTGAAGCATCTCCTCCAGAAAAATCTTATTCAAAAGTATATCCTGTTGGTTCTCCTTTTCCTGAAGCTTATCTATGAGAGAGATTTCCGTCCCCTCTCCCTGGTAAATTGTTTTATGGAGGGATTCCACCTCATTTCCGGCCTCCAGAGTCAGAATCAGTTCCTCCATGGGCAGTCCCATTTCCTCCGAAATCTCTGAAAGCGTCGGCTCCCGCCCAAGTCTCCTCTCCATGGCCTCCCGTACCAGATAAACCTTATACTGATTCTCCTTCAAGGAACGGCTCACCTTCACAATGCCGTCATCCCTGAGAAAACGTTTGATCTCCCCTGCGATCATGGGAACCGCATAGGTGGAAAACCTGACATCATAGGTCATATCAAATTTATCTACGGCCTTTAAAAGACCAATGCTTCCAATCTGAAACAGATCCTCCATTTCCACACCGCGCCCCAAAAATCTCTTTGCCACACTGTATATCAGCCCTACATTTTCCTCAAATAAAGTATCTCTTGCCGCTTTATCCCCCTGGTGCGCACGCCCGATCAGGGCAAGAGTATGCTCCATTCTTACCTCCTGATGATCTTTTTCATGTGCACGGTAGTTCCACAGCCCACTCCGGACTCAACACTTACTTCATCCATAAACGCCTCCATAAATGTAAAACCCATGCCGGAGCGGTCTGTTTCCGGCTTAGTCGTATACAGCGGCTCCATAGCTTTTTCTATATTGGGAATCCCTACTCCCTCATCAATTACGTCTACATATAATTCTCTGTCCTTCAAGCGGCACTCTAACCGAATCTTATGTATCTTTCCCTCATACCCATGAATAATACAGTTTGTCACAGCCTCTGAAACGGCTGTTTTCAAATCCGCAACCTCCTCAAGTGTAGGATTCAACTGCGTACAAAAGGATGCCACCGCTACTCTCGCCAGACCCTCATTCACAGGCCTGCTGTCAAAAATGATTGTCATTTCATTGGTATTTTCCATCAGAATACTCCCTTCTCATCAATTTCCACATATTTATGAACCCCGGATAAATGCAGCAGCTTGTCAATATGACTGTTCACATGAACTGCCCTGATACACCCATTCCGCATTCCAAGCGCCCGGTATCTGCCCATAATCAGACCAATCCCCGAACTATCCATAAAACCGGTCTCTTTAAAATCAAATACTATCGTTCGTATATACGTCCCTTCCATGATCTTATCGGATTCCTTTCTTATTTTATCTGAAACCGGATGATCCAGCTCCTGTGGTATCATAATTGTCAGACATGCACCCTCCGTCTTAAACATTGGATTCATACATGATTCTCCCCTCATTTTCTGATTTTTATTTATCATTCTCCTCATAAAGTGACAAAAGCGAAAGCTACCGGCCAAAATTCACCAAAAGCCTCTCTCCTGAGTCAAAAAGGGGATGTGCTCACGCACATCCCCTTTCTACGAGGTTACTCATCAGTTATTCATAATACTCTTCTTAGTAGTAATTCTCTTCATCATAACCATCCGCTTCGTAGCCGTCCTCTTCGTAGCCGGTTTCTTCATAGCCAGTCTCCTCATAGCTCTCTGACTCATCTTCCTGGCCGTCGCTCCCCTGATCATCTGATTCCGGGTTTCCTGTCGTCCCCGCCTCCCCTGATGTTCCGTCTTCTATGCCTGTCACACCAGTTGCATTGCAGACCGCAGAATAAATTTCTCTCATTCTGTCCGATAACACATCTGCATGAACCTTCTGCACAGCCAGAGCGGCCTCATCCAGGTTTTCCTGAAGCATATACGCATAAGCCTCTATAAGAGCCTCATAGCTTTCGCTGCGCTTCTTTTCCTCTTCGATCTGCTGTGCAGCCGCTTGTGCCGTATCGCCGGACTGCTGCGCTTCTCCCTGGACCTTAGATAACTCGGCCCCCTGACTTGCCAGAGATTCACTGTATTTTACAATCTGGCTGTTCGCTTCCTTATAAATTCCCTGCTTGATGGCAGGTACCGCAAGAAGCCAAAATGCCAACGCACCGGCGGCAATTCCAAACATCAGCGTGAAAAACAGAGAAATTCCGGACCTTTCTTTATAAGCAGGAGGCTGCACTGCCAGCCCACTCCCTAAAACATCATCCCTTTCCTTCTCTCTGCCTCCGGAACGGAAAAAGCCCTTGCCCTGATGTTCCAGTTTCGTAGTAACACCTGTCTGCTCGTCCACCTCACGCAGAAAACGCAGCGTTGTTGTATTCGTTTTATCAATTCTGGCAGCCTTTTTCAGAATTCTGCGTGCCCTGTTCCACTCCTGCTCCCTGATCAGGATCAAAGCCAGAAGGTGATAGCCTTTAATCAGTTTCGAATTTTGAGTAAGTATCTTTTTTAACTGAATAGCTGCCATGTCCTCATGTCCTTCTCTGCACAAAAGAAGGGCATGATTGTATTTTTTGATCGTCTCATTGATCGCGCCAAGCTTATTGGGATTTGCCTGCAGCTTGTCGATATACTCAGAAGCCAGATTCCTGTTGGGCTGCAGATTTTTGCTGATGACCCACTCGCTGAGGGCAGCCACCACCTCACCTGTCTCAAAATAAACAAGACCCAAAAGATTTCTGGCCTGGATATTACGCTTATTATATGTCAAGCTGTGTTTCAGACAGGTGATCGCGCCTGACAGATCACGGATGCTGGCCTTTTCCAGTCCTTGATTGTAATAATATTTTGACAGGTAATCCACCTTTTTCTGAATCAGCACATTACAGCCGCAATGGGTACAATAATCCAAATCCATATCGGTCAGAAATGCGCCGCAGTTCATACAATTCATTCGTATCTCCTTATCTTGTCCGTCTGTTGCTCTTCGCTTCTCTCAGCACCTCCTGAAGCACATCCAGAATATCTGTCAGCTCCCTGTCGTAAATGGCACTTTCCGCATCTGTCACATCCAGGCACGGCTCAAATTTCTTCAGTTCCTCTTCGTAATCAATCATATTTTCCTCCTGCGGCATCACTGCCGCACCTTTTGTTTTAACACTGTTCTCTCTTTTGGATGACACTCTTAATTTCTCCCACCAGATATAAGGACCCGACACAGAACAGCAGTCCCTCCTTACCCTTGACAGCCAAAGCCTGTTCAAAGGCTTCCGGAATCTCTCTGTATGCTTTTACGCCGGTGCAGCCCTGCTCCTCAAAAATCCTTGCCAATGTTTCTGCAGAAACCTCGCGATAACCGCCAACCTGCGTAACAATTACGCTGCGGAAATGTATTTTGCCGCATATGGTACGGATCATATCCGTGTAGTCCTTATCATCGACTGCGGAAAACAGCAGGGTCAGCGGGTATTCCTCCTGGAAATGCGCTGCAGTCTCCACAAATTTTTCCACTCCATCTTCATTGTGGGCGCCATCTACGATCACGCCCGGCAAAACTGTTTCCATTCTGCCCTGCCAGCGGGTTTTCTTCAATCCGTTCTGAATCTCCTTCAGACTCACCGGAAGCTTTTCTTTAAGCACTTCCATGGTTTTCAATGCCAAGGCACTGTTCATAACCTGATACCGCGCAATAAACGGAATAGAGAATACCGTATCCCCATAATACCCATTCTTCATGGAAAAATCAATGCCTGCAGAAGTATTTTGGAGAATTTCCGTGTCCTCCCGCTTCATCTCGTATGCCGGACTTTGCAGCTCCTCTGCCTTTTTTCGGATGACTGAAGCAGCGATTTGATTGTTTCCATCATAAATGACCGGTACACCCGGAACAATGATGCCTGCTTTCTCTCCTGCAATCGCCTCAATAGTATTCCCCAGATACTGCATATGATCAAAGCTGACAGAAGTGATCACACATGCCGCCGGATTCTCGATTGAGGTCGTCGCATCCATACGTCCTCCCAGTCCGGTCTCCAAGGTTACATAATCCACGCCTGCATCTGCAAAAATTACCATTCCCATCAAAAACAGCATTTCAAAGTATGTGGGGTGATAGCTTCCTTCTGCTACCAGCCTTTCTGAAAGTTTCTTCACCTTCAGAAAAGCATTCAGGAAGGTGTCGTTGTCAATGTTCACCTCGTTAATCTGGAATCTCTCATTAATTTCCACCAGATGCGGAGAAGTAAACAGCCCGCAGGAATACCCTGCTTCTCTCAAAACAGAGGTTAAAAAGGCACAGGTACTTCCCTTTCCGTTCGTTCCGGCCACATGAATGACCTTAAATTTCTCCTGCGGACTTCCAAGCCGCCTTAAGCATTCCCTGGTATGTTCCAGACTATTCTTTGTTGTAAATTTCGGGGTTTCCTCAATATAAGCCACTGCTTCTTCGTAATTCATATAAAAAAATCACCACTTATCTAATGTATTCGCAGCGGCCCAAAACCTGTATCTAAAATAAACCGCTACGATATCATTATATATGAGTGGTGAAAGATGTCCAGTACCAATCGTAATATTTTATTCGACAGTATACTTCATATTTAAAAGGCGGATGCCTGTCATCATACATCCGCCTTTCTTCTATTCTTCCCTCTGAAGCTTCCATTTATTCTCGCTGTACAGTGCATAACAGGATCTGTCATAGCTTTTGCTCAAAGCTTTCCTTGTGGAACTGTTGCTTCGCTGAATCACAGCAAGCCTGTCAAAATCATTCAGCTCTGTACCGGTAATCATCAGGGTGGTTGGACTGATATATACCGTATCATACCATTCCCCATTCAGCTTCACCTGGCTGGAGGGCGTAAAGTTCGTTCCTGTAATCCGATAGGTGAAATCAAAGGAGGAAACCAATTCCAGAGAATCAAGAGTCACGTCATACAGCCCCAGCCGCATCTTCGAACGTGGATAAGGATTTTCCCCGCCATACGCATATCGTTCACCATAGAGCAGATCATACTGCAGAGTTTCCAGGTCCACCTGATAATTCTTTGTATTTCTTCTTGCCTGATGATAACGGAAAATTGTTCCCTCATGAATCCCTATACGATCCATAACCTCCGCGGCCATCTGATATGCCGCCAGATTCACATCCTTTTTCCGGAGTCCGAAATTGTCCCAAATCACATATTGTGTCTGGAACAGATATTTGTTCTCCAAATCCTCCACAGTCAATCCCATAGTCGGAAGATGATCTCCATACATCACAAGAACTACGTCCTCCGGATAATCTGCAAGACGTTCTGTCAGCTCCTTGACAAACTGATCCATTTCATAAATTTCATTGACATAATATTCCCACTGATAGTCTTTCTCTCTTGTTGGTGAGCCGCTGACCATAATTTCCGGGTCCTCCAGAACCGGCTCCTCCGGATACGCTCCATGTCCCTGCACTGAAATTGTGTAAACATAATCCGGTTCTTCCGTGGAATCCAGACATTTCAGAATCTCATCTGTCAGAACACTGTCTTTCACCCACCCCAGTGAATTCTTCTGATCCTCTTGAGGCATATATTCTTCTGATGTAAAGGTATCAAAACCAAGATTCGGAAAAATTGTCTTTCTTCCATAAAAGTTAGCTTCATGGTTATGTATGGCATGAGTGGAGTATCCCAGAGCCTTCAGTACGTATGCCGCACTCTCGCAGGTCGTCTCTGTCAGGATACTCTTATACGGATACTCCCCCGGACCGAAATAATGCATGCTCATTCCGGTTATGGATTCAAATTCCGTATTTGCAGTTCCCGCACCAACAGACGGCACCTTATAATATCCGGAAGAATATTCCTCCATAAGCTTTCGGAAGGTCGGTATCGGGTCCTTGGAAACCTCCAGATATTCCACCAATGTGGGATCAAAAAAGGATTCGAGCTGCAGGAATATGATATTCGGATGGCTCCCCTCCTTTGTCTCAGGAAGATTTTCTTCTGTTTTCTGGATTCTGGTGATTTCCTTATCGGAATAATCCCTCGGACAGCTAATTCCCGTATTAAAAATCGTCGTGGCAAGGCAATACGGATAACCATAATCCTCATATGCAAAAGCAATGTTGCCAAAATAGTTCGAAAGAACACGCTTCTCCAAAGCCAACTGCGTCACACCTGCAAACGCCAAAAAGCCAACAAGCACCAGTGGCAGATTGTAGCGGTAATTCAGCTTACCTTTGTATTTCGGTCCTTTGATAAAAAGCCACAGCAAAAGCAGAAGGAAAACAGCAAACAGAATACACACCGCCACTACTCCTGCCATAGGCAGATATCTTTTTGCAAGCTTCAGCGCATCTGTAATCAAATGCAGATCAGGACCTGTAAACGGTGTGACACGGGTAGTAAGCAGCACACCGTTAATAATCCCAAGCGTCATCCAAAAAATCGTAATCAGCACTCTGACAAAGCATCTTCTGCGGAACAAATAAACAAGTAACGTGGTTGTAAAAATAAACGCTGTGTTATAAGCGAACACAAGCGGACTTCCCGTCATGTAATCCCATGCTTTTAAAAAAGAGTGACGGCTCATTGCTTCAATCAGAAAATATCCTGCCGCACTGCCCAAAACATGGAGTATCAGGGAAACTTTGTTAAATATCTTATACCACTTCATCCTAACGCTCCTTTATTGTCTGACCGCTGTTTTTTCCAAAACAGCGGCCATTTCGCGCATCTGCGCGTTTCTCATTTCTTCATTTGTTCAAGCTGAACGTTTACTTTTTCCAGCATTTCTCCGTACTTCTGAAGTTTCTCTTTTTCCGCTTCCACCTTTGCCGCCGGAGCCTTATTTACGAAATTCGGATTGCCAAGCATCCCTTCACACCTTGCGATCTCTTTTGTCAGGCGCTCACATTCTTTTGTCAGACGCTCCATTTCTTTTTCTCTGTCTACCAGATCCTCCAGCGGCAGATAAACCACTGCATTGGAAACTACGATTGATACGGCATCCTCTCCAATGCCCTCCTTGGTTTCCTGTACATGGATTTCCCTGGAAAATGCCAGGTTTACAAAAGACTTCCTGCTTTCTTCATACATCTTACAAATATCCGCATTTTTTCCTACAATATAAAGCTTTGTCCTGCGGTTCTGCGGTACATTCATCTCTGTTCTTGTATTTCGGATACCTCTTACCACTTCTTTAAAGCTTTCGACTGCCTTTTCTGCCTCCGGAAAATTCCGGTCCTCTCTGTATACCGGCCACTGGGAGATCATAACAGACTCTTCCCCGGGAAGAAGTGTACAGTAGATTTCCTCCGTAATAAACGGCATATATGGATGAAGCAGCTTCAGGCCTTCTGTAAGCGCTGTGCGAAGTGTCCAAAGGGCATCGTTTGCTGCCTGCGGGTTCTCCTCAGCTTTCCACAGGCGTACCTTGGCAATCTCAATATACCAGTCGCAAAGCTCATCCCACAGAAAATCATAAACCTTCTGTACGGCAATACCCAGCTCGTACTTATCCATATTTTCTGTCACCTCACGGATCACCGTATTCAAATGAGAGAGAATCCATTGATCCTCCGGACAAAGCGCCTGCGGATTCTCCGGCTCTGTCACATGCTTACCTTCCAGATTCATCATAATGAAGCGGGACGCATTCCAGATTTTATTTGCAAAATTACGGCTGGACTCGACGCGTTCCCAGTAGAAACGCATGTCATTTCCAGGTGCATTTCCTGTGATCAGAGTCAGACGCAGCGCATCCGCACCATATTTGTCGATCACTTCCAGCGGATCAATGCCGTTTCCAAGAGACTTACTCATCTTGCGTCCCAGGGAATCACGAACCAGCCCATGAATCAATACATGATGGAAAGGAGATTTCCCTGTCTGCTCCAATGCGGAAAATACCATACGGATCACCCAGAAAAAGATGATATCATATCCGGTTACCAACACATCTGTGGGATAGAAGTATTCCATTTCAGGCGTTTTTTCCGGCCAGCCAAGTGTAGAGAACGGCCAAAGCGCGGAGCTGAACCAGGTATCCAGGGTATCTTCATCCTGATGTAAATGTGTGCATCCGCATTTCGGACATTTTTCCGGCATTTCTTTCGCTACCACAACTTCACCGCATTCATCGCAGTAATATGCGGGAATCCGGTGTCCCCACCAGAGCTGTCGGGAAATACACCAGTCACGGATATTTTCCAGCCAGTGCAGATAGGTCTTTCCAAAGCTCGGCGGAACAAATTCCAGCTCTCCTGTGTTCAGTACTTCGATGGCTGCCTTTGCCAATTCATCCATTTTTACAAACCACTGAGGCTTGATCATCGGCTCTACGGTAGTACCACAGCGGTCATGCGTTCCTACGTTATGGGAATGCCCAACCACCTTCACCAACAGCCCCTGCGCTTTCAGATCCTCTACCACTGCAGCTCTTGCTGTGTAGCGGTCCATCCCTGCATATTTGCCGCCCAGAGAATTAATGGTCGCATCGTCATTCATGATGTTGATTTCCGGAAGGTTATGGCGTCTGCCAACCTCAAAGTCGTTCGGGTCATGTGCAGGTGTAATCTTTACACAGCCTGTTCCGAATTCTTTATCTACATACTCATCCGCGATCACCGGAATTTCCCGGTCTGTCAGAGGCAGCTTCAGCATCTTTCCTACCAGCTCCTGATAACGTTCATCCTCCGGATTGACAGCAACCGCCGTATCTCCCAGAAGAGTCTCCGGACGCGTGGTAGCGATTTCTACAAATCTGCCCTCTTCTCCTGCAACCGGATAATTGATGTGCCAGAAATTCCCCTCCTGATCCTCATGCTCAACCTCCGCATCGGAAATAGAGGTCTGACATACCGGACACCAGTTGATGATCCTGGAGCCTTTATAGATATAGCCTTTTTCATATAATTTGACAAAGACCTCCTGTACTGCCCCGGAACAGCCTTCATCCATAGTAAAGCGTTCCCGCTCCCAGTCAGCAGATGCACCCAGCTTTTTTAACTGATTGATGATCTTTCCGCCATACTCCTCTTTCCATGCCCAGGCATGCTTTAAAAATTCCTCACGGCCGATCTCATTTTTATCAATGCCCTCTTTTTTCAGCTTTTCAATGACCTTGACCTCTGTAGCGATTGCTGCATGGTCCGTTCCTGGCTGCCACAAGGCTTCATAGCCCTGCATTCTCTTGAAACGGATCAAAATATCCTGCATCGTCTCATCCAATGCATGTCCCATATGAAGCTGCCCGGTTACATTCGGCGGCGGCATCACAATGGTAAATGGTTTTTTATCCGGATTTACCTTTGCATGAAAATAACCGTTGTCCATCCATTTCTGATAAAGGCGTTCCTCAATGCCTTTCGGATCATAAGTTTTTGCGAGTTCTTTGCTCATACTTTCCTCCTTGTATCTATCATCACCATTTTGTTCCCATGTGAAGGGCTTTGCTAAAAAAGCCCCTCACACTTACGTGTGAAGGGCGATTCATACCGCGGTACCACCTTCGTTATGCAGAAACTTCCGCACATCTCATTCTCCTTTAACGCAGGATTACGTGAAAGCCTACTCACACTTCAGCTTCCCGGCTCCAAAGCTACCTTCGGCAATCTCTTCCTCAAAATGTCTTCCAGCCAGCGGACATCTCTCTCTTTCAGGGGCAACTGCCTACTCCTCTTCTTCTCTGCCTTTGTTCTGGCTTTTACTATAATTGGATTTTTGCTCCTTGTCAAGCGTGATTGCCGGAAATTCACAGTTATTCCACACTTTTCAGGGATTCCACCATGTCAATTTTCTTTAATTTATAATGCATCGCTGCGTTGACAATTGCAGAAAATCCACAGGTGAAAAGGGCACAGTACAAAAAGCTGACCGGACGAATATCCCTTCCAAACATAACTGCATCCACCTCTACCGTCACAATGACAAAGCGATGCAGCAAAACTCCGAAACCAGCTCCTGCCAGTACGCCAACCAGTGTCAGCAGTATATTTTCCCGGAATACATACTGCGATACCTCTCCGTCATAGAATCCCAAAACCTTCAGAGTAGCCAGCTCCCTCTGCCGTTCAGTAATATTGATGTTATTCAGATTATACAGCACGACAAAAGCCAGCATGCCCGCAGAAATGATCAGCACGATAATGACTGTTTCCAGACTGCTCAGCATCCGCTCAATCTGTGCCGCAAGACTTGTGGTATAGCTGATGCTCAATGCTGCCGGAAATTCCAGTATCTTTTGGCCGGTTTCTTCAGCTTCATTCCGGTACTCTTCCTTCATAGTAAATACCACATCCGCATATTCCGGTTCCCTTCCGAAGGTTTCCTCGTATACTTTTGGTGTCATATAAACATAATGTCCCATATAATTTTCTGTGATAACGGCAATCGTTGTCTCATACTTTTTATTTTCCCACTTCAGGGTCAGCGTATCTCCCGCCTCCAGCCCCAGCAGCGCAGCAGTCTTCTCACTGACTGCAGCTCCCGCATCCGTCAGTTCATAACGCTCCTTCGTCACACGATTCTGCAACGTAACATCCTCACGAAAATTCTCCTGATTCTCAGGAACATATACATATACACTTACCTTGGACTTTCCGCGGGGAGCGGTCATCTTCGCAAGCTGGATTCTGGTAAAACGGCTGATTTTCGGGTTATCTTCCAGGTAGTCCCAAAGCTCCTGCCGTTCCTCATCCGCAGCATCCTCATCATCGATGATCGTTCCGTCATAATGCTGCAGTAGTTCATACTGACGCGCAGCAATGTCCATAATCGAATCTCTGATTCCATACCCTACCAGCATCAGTGCCATACTTCCGGCAATACCGAAAACCGTCATAAACAGACGCTTCTTATAGCGGAACAGGTTTCTCAGTGAGGATTTCCACGTAAAATTCAGACGTTTCCACAAAAAGGCGATCCGTTCGATCAGAATCCTCTTTCCCTCTTTTGGCGCAGGCGGACGCATCAGCGAGGCCGGTGTCTCCGCAAGCTCCCTGTAGCAGGAAAAAATCGTCGCTCCCATTGTGCAGGCTACCGCAGCTACAGAAGCGATCATGGCAAATTTGAATTCATAATGGATTCTCAAACTGGTCGCCATGTTATGGTACATAATCCCATAGGCCTTGATAATAATATAAGGCAGGATTTTTTCTCCGATCAGAACCCCCAGGATACTGCCGCCCACAGTTGCCAGAAACGCATAATTCAGATATTTGGAGGCTATGGCAAATTTTCCGTACCCAAGAGCCTTCATCGTACCAATCTGGGTTCTCTGTTCCTCCACCATTCTGGTCATGGTCGTCAGACTGATCAAAGCGGCCACCAGGAAAAAGATGACCGGAAATACTTCACCGATGTTTCGGATACGCTCCGCATTGTCACCGTAATCCGAATACTCCGGCAGGTCATTTCTGTCTGTGACAAACCACTCCGGAACCTTCAGCTCTTTCAGCTCCTTTTCTGCATCTGCAAGCTTTTGTTCCCCATCCGCAATCTCTTCCTCAGCCTCTTTTTTGCCATCCTCGTATTCCTCTTTCCCTTCCTTTAACTCCTGTTCTGCTTTTTCGATCTCCTCTTTTGCATCTGCAAGCTTTTGCTCGTTTTCTATGATTTCCTTTTGGCCATCCCTGATCTTCTTTTCATTTTCCGCGATCTCCTGCTCACCGGCGACCAGCTTCTGTTCATTAGCCGTGATCTCTGCTTCTGCAGAATCCAGCTTCTTCTCGTTTGCATCAACCTCAGCCTGTCCTGCGGCAAGCTTCTTATAGCTTGCCTTCAGCTCTGCCTTACCTTTGGAGAGCTCTTTTTCCCCTGCTGCAATTTCCTTTTCTGCAGGCGCAATCTTCGTCTCTTCCTTTTCCAACTCTGCCCGGCCCTGGTCAATGGCCTGCTGCCCGGGACCAAACTGTGCTTCTGCTGCAGCAAGACTGGCTCTTGTCTGCTCAGCCTGCGCAAGGCCGCTTTCTATCCCGGAAATTCCCGCTTCAAGCTCTGCCCTTTGTGCCGCAAGCTGCTGACGCAGGCCCTCTAATTCTGCACTGACTGACGCAAACTCTGCATTCGCAGTCTCCAACTGCTCATTTGCAGTCTCTAATCCCTGCCGTGCTTCCTGTAATTGCGCTTCTGCAGCGGCCAGATCTTCCTCCTTAAGATTTCCGGCCACCACTTCCTGACGGATACGTTCACATTCTGCCTGCGCTTCATTCACGGCTGTCTGCTTCCCATCTGCTTCCGCCTGTTTTTCTGCAACAGCAGCCGCTGCCGCATCTACGGCTGCCTGTTTCCCGGGAATCTGCCCCTCGGCTGCTTCCACCTCCGCCAATCCGTTTTCGCACTGCTGCTTCTTTGCATTCAGACCGGCAATGGTTTCCTCTATCTGTTTCTTTCCTGCCGCAGTCTTTGACCTGGCATCATCCAATTCCTTCTGTTTGGCTTCAAGAGTGGCTTTTCCCTGTGCAATGGCCTCTTTTGCGGCTGCTAATTCCGCCTTTGCATCCGTAAGCTGTTTCTCACTTTCCTCCAGCTTTTTTTTGCCGCTGTTGTACTGTTTCCAGCCTTTAGCCAGCTCCTCCCTAGCCGGTTGAAGCTGTTCCCTTCCCTGGGAAACCTGCTGCTTTGCATCATTTAACCGGCTCCACCCATCCGCCGCTTCTTTTTTGGCATCGCCAAGCTGCTTTTTGCCATCTTCAATTTCTTTTTTTGCATCAGAAAGAGCCTTCACGCCATCTTCATATTCCTTCCTGCCATCAGCCAGCTCTTTTTCTCCATCTTCAATTTCTTTTTTCGCATCGGTAAGCTTCTCATCCGCTTCCTTTTTTCCATCTGCAAGTTCCTGCTTTGCATCCGCGAGCTTTTCATTCGCTTCTGACACAACCTCGTCATACCGGTACTGACACCGTTCCTCCTGAATTCCTTCTACACGCTTTTTTAGCTTCTCAATCAAATTCTCATAGGCATCCGTATAACTCGTCAACCCTTCCGCGCCATGCACCCGCAGATAAATCTGCGTATATACCTCCTGGTCAAAATCCTCCGAAAGCACATAGGCAAAACCATTGATTTCTCCGGAACCAAGCGTCGTATTTCCTCTGTTAAAAGAAATATAAAGGGGGCTGCTCCCGATTCCCACAATTGTATAGATATCTTTTTTCAGGAGCTCACTGTCTTCCTCCTGACGAAACGAAATACTGTCACCGATCTGGTATCCTTCATTACCTGCAAATGCAGAATCCAGAAAACACTCCCCGCTTTTTTCCGGAAGCCTTCCCTCCGTGGCTGTAATCTGATTCACGGTTTCGTTGAGAGACTCAATATGCAGCACCTTCCGGGAGCTTTCTTCTCCGCACAAAACATCTGCGGCATAGGCCCCCTCTGCAGACTGAATCCCATCCACTTCCTCCAGGGCCTGCACATCTGCCTCTGTCAAACCCAGAGTTCCGACTACCTTCAGGTCCATAAGCTTACTCGAATCATAATAAGCATCTCCGGAAAACCGCATATCAGGAGATGCAGCCTGAATTCCGGAGAAAAAAGCGACTCCCAATGCCACAATGCAGAATATGGAAATAAATCTTGCCTTGCTTTTGCGTATTTCCATCCGGAAATCTTTATGTAATGCTTTTTTCATCCGCTTCACCTACCATTCGATTTCTTCTACGGAAGTTGGATGTTCATTCTGCGTCATTTGTGAAACCTTTCCGTTTTTGATCCGGATGACCCTGTCTGCCATAGGTGTTAACGCGGAATTGTGGGTGATTACAATGACTGTCATCCCCTTATCCCTGCACATATCCTGTAAAAGCTTCAGTATTGCCTTACCTGTCTGATAATCCAGCGCTCCCGTCGGTTCATCACAGAGCAAAAGCTTCGGATTCTTGGCAAGCGCCCGGGCAATGGATACCCTCTGCTGCTCCCCGCCGGATAACTGCGCAGGAAAATTCGAGAGTCTGTCCCTGAGGCCCACCTCCTCCAACACAGTCCCTGCGTCTAAAGGATTCCTGCAAATCTGAAGCGCAAGCTCCACATTCTCCAAAGCAGTCAGATTAGGCACCAGATTATAAAACTGAAATACAAATCCAATATCCTCCCGCCGGTATCCTGTCAGTTGACGGTTGGAATAATTTGCAATATTCCTGCCATCCACCCATACCTTTCCGGAAGTCGCTTTATCCATACCGCCCAGAATATTCAGAACCGTCGTTTTTCCGGCGCCGCTTGGTCCGACCACTACTACAAATTCGCCCTTCGCAATCTGAAAGCTGATTTCATCAACCGCTACAATCTTTACCTCTTTTGAACCATATATTTTGGAGACACCTTCCAGTTTTACATAAGCTTCTCTATGTTCCCTCATGCTTTTCTCCTGATATTCCGGTTTTTATTCTGCAAGCAGCGCCGCTGAGCTGCTTCCTATCCTGTCACAGCCTTCTTCCAGAAATGCTTCCATATCCTTCTCTGTGCGGATTCCGCCCGCTGCCTTTATTTTTACATCCGGTCCGATATTTTCTTTAAACAGACGAATATCCTCAAGCGAAGCTCCTGCCGTACCAAAGCCGGTGGAGGTCTTGATGTAATCAGCACCGGCCTTTGTCACGATCCGGCAGAGCTGGAGCTTTTCTTCCTCCGTAAGATAACAGGTTTCTGCGATCACCTTTAGCACATGACCGCCGCAGGCCTCCCGAATTTTGCAGATTTCCTCCTCCACTGCCGTAAAATCGTGGTTTTTGACATCACAGATATTGACAACCATATCAATTTCGTCAGCACCATCCTCCAGCGCTTTTTTGACCTCAGCCACCTTTGCTTCCGTCACACTGTAGCCCAGAGGGAAACCCACCACTGTGCAGATACGCACCTGCTCTCCAAAGGACTCCCGGATTTTTGGAACATAGCAGGGCGGAACACAGACAGACGCGGTTTTGAGCCGTATTGCCTCCTCGCAAAGCCTGATAATATCCTCCCAGCCTGCGTATGCTTTTAACTGGGTATGATCCACATGTGTCAAAATTTCTGATGTATTCATGATACACTCCTTTCTGCTCCTTAAATGAATTTAATATTTTTCTATCCTGTCCTTCTGTACTTTTGCATAAATCAATGGTTTTTTCACAGGTGGTTCGCCGCTCATCACAATTGCCTCTATAAGCTTCCGCTCTGCCGAATAAAAAAGTTCTTCTTTTGAAGCATATAACACTGCAAGTACATCTCCTGCCTCCACCCAGTCTCCCGGTTTCTTTCTCAAAACAATGCCCGCACCGTAATCCAGACGGCTTTCCTTCGTCTCCCGTCCGGCTCCCAGCATCACAGATGCAATGCCGCAGGCCTCCGTATCCATATGCACAATATATCCGCCTTTTTCAGCCTTTACTTCCCTGGTAAGTGACGCCAGCGGGAGCTTCCCTGTATCCAAAATGCAGGAAGCATCCCCTCCCTGTGCTTTTACCATTGCAAGAAAGCAATTCAGAGCGCTTCCGTTCCGTATTGCCTCCCATGCAGCTTTCTCACACGCATCTGCCGGTCCCTTATCAGCAAGATACAGCATATTTCCGGCAAGCCGGACGCAAATCTCGGTCAGATCAGCCGGGCCGTTTCCTTTCAGAGTTTCCACAGCTTCCATAACCTCCAGGGAATTGCCGATACAATTGCCAAGAGGCACATCCATATCTGTAATCAGCGCTGCTGTCCGCTTCCCTGCATTTTCCCCGATAGCCACCATGCATTTTGCAAGCTCTATGGAGCCTTCCAGGGTCTTCATAAAAGCCCCGCTTCCGGTCTTCACATCCAGCAGAATGCTGTCGCTGCCTGCTGCCAGCTTCTTCCCCATAACAGAAGCCGCAATCAGAGGAATACTGTCCACAGTAGCCGTCACATCCCGAAGCGCATACATTTTCTTATCCGCAGGTGCAAGATTTCCGGATTGTCCGATAATGCTGAGGCCCGTTTGATTTACCGTGTCAAAAAATTCCTGCTGCGTCAGGGTTGTCCGGAATCCGGGAATTGCCTCCAGCTTATCAATAGTCCCTCCGGTATGTCCAAGACCTCTTCCTGACATTTTTGCCACTTTTGCCCCGCAGGCAGCAGCGATCGGTCCTGCCACCATAGTTGTCTTATCTCCTACGCCGCCTGTAGAATGCTTATCTACCTTGATTCCTTCAATACCTGACAGATCGGCGATTTCCCCGGAATGTGCCACCACGTCTGTCAAAACAGAGATTTCCCGGTTCGTCATCCCCTGGAAATACACTGCCATCAAGAAGGCCGCCATCTGATAATCCGGCATTTCTCCCACCACATATAAGGAAATCATATATCGGATTTCTTCATCCGTCAATTCTTCTCCATCTCTTTTTTTTCTGATGCAGTCATAAACTCTCATAAACGCCTCCTTTTCCTGCCGCCGGGACACCTGGGACTATCCCCTTGCTTCCAGTGCACTGCCCGTAAAGCCCAGAGGCAAAAGCCTTCCCGACCAGTTCCTTTGCCGATACTTCCACAGTAAACACCTTCTTTCTATACTTATTATAGTATAACAAGACAAGGAGGACAAGCAAAAAGCATTGCCGGGAATCCGTTCCGGGCAATGCCTTCTGTCTATTCTCTATTTTTCCTTTTGCGTGTCATGAGACCCCCGATACGTCCGGTTTCCTTTGCCGACAGACTTTTCCAGCCGCTTTCCAGCACCTTATCCAAGACCCCCAGCTCCTCTGCAATCTCATATTTCATTTTTTCTTCCGAAGAAAGCTCACCCTTCAGATAAGCCTCCACTTCCTTATCCTTGTTCATTGTCCTCACACTCCTTTTTTTGATTCCTTTGGAGTATGGACCAATTCCGGTAAAAATATACAGCGTATTCTTACTTCGGGATAACTATGGCTGCGATGATATAAGCCCAGATTCCAGCACCTCCGAAGCAGGTAAATACTACCCATGCCAGACGTACCAGCGTCGGATCGATATCAAAATACTCCGCAATACCTCCGCAAACGCCGCACAGCATACAATTTACTGATGATTTATAAAGCCTTTTATTACTCATAAGAAATCCTCTCTTTCTTTTTATTCTGCATCTTCAAAATCCACACTGATACTTCCCATTCCGCACTCCAGTTCAATTGTTCCGGATGCTCCCGGATTGTTGATCTTCTTCTCTTTTGCCAGTGAGGTAAAATTCTCTCCATCAATCGTAATTACACCAAGTCCGCATTCCAATTTATAATTGTAATTGCTTCCTCTCCCTGCTAATTCCAATGACATAGAGCCAAGACCGCACTCCCCGTCAATCTCTCCTGCCGTCAGTCCCTGCAGATCCACAGTTCCGGTCCCCACCTCAATGCCCGCCTTCTGTACAGTCAGAGAAGCATCATTCTCCAATGTTCCTGCTCCGACATTGACATCCAGCTCCTGTACGGAAAGATCACTCAGAAGCTCTACGTTCCCTGCATGTACGTTAATTTCCATTTTATCAAACTGTGCGTCCTTTGGATAAAATACGGTCACGCTTCTGTGACTTACCTTTGAAGAACTATTGATCTTAAGCTCTCCTTTTTCATATTTTACCCTTACATTCCCGGTTTTATCATTTTCTATTTCTATTCTCATGGTATCGCCATCATATGCCTCAAGGATCAGCTCATCATATCTGAGATTGATTTCTACCTCATTTGCAGGAGCTGTCGTATGCACTCTCTTCCCATTCGAATCAGTGCTGCCGGTCTCTGTGTGATGACTTTCTTCCCAGTCATCGTCCTCCCAGTCATCGTCCTCCCAGTCATCGTCCTCCCAGTCATCGTCCTCCCAGTCCATATTTCTCAGGTCGTAATATTTTTCACGCATCTTCTGCACAATATCTACTGTTTCCATAGTGGCTCCCATAGCAACCCCGCCCAGCGAAAATCCGATGCCGACAACACCAAACACACAAGCCAGAATCAACATTGCCTTAATAAATTTCTTCATGCATTCGCACCATCCTTTCTTCCCCTGTGAAGAAGCTTATAACAGAAATCCGTAAACATTCTGAGCAGCCTGGGAAGAAGCTTGCCTGCGGCATATACCAAAAGCGCCAGAAGCAGTACACCCACTGCTACCAGAATACATCCGATTCCGATACATAAAACTCCTGCGGCCGGATTGGAAAAGCAAAGGCCAATTCCTGTTATGCCGCACACAATACCGCCGATCACCAGTCCCAATACCGCAGCTCCCAGAGCAAACACGATCAGAAACGGAAGCATTGCAATGGTCACAACTACACCCAGAATTCCTCCAACTGCCCCTTTCACAAAAGGTGAAACAAAGACCAGAAGAATCAGCACCAATATTAACCCGGCATTGTTTTTCTTTTTATCTGCATGATATCCTCTCTCCGCCCGGCTTCTGCCTCTCCCGTAATGGCCGTTTTCCCAGCCGGCCCTGTCTCTGCAAAACTGCCGCCTGCCCCCGGAAGCACCTTCCGCCCGCTTAGAAGACTCACTGTTCTGCTGTCTCGTCTCAGGCATCTGTACATCCTCCCGTGTCCTGGAGTCCTCATAGCCACGCTCTGTATATTCCGCATACTGATCATTGCTTTCATTTAAATCTGCCTTAATAATCGCTGCGACCTTGCCGGGACTTCCAAGCTCCCGGATAACTGCGTCTTCCTGTTCCTCTCCGGCATCATCAAAATAACTGTTATAATAATCAAGCGCTTCCTGCCGTTCAGCTTCAGAGATATCGGAAAGCAATTTTTCTAATTGTTCCATAAACTGCGCTCTGTTCATACTTTTATTCCTCCCTCAAACAGCTTAGATATCTTAGATGAATAATTTTTCCATTCAACCTTATATAACTGCAGTTGCGCGGCGCCTTTATCTGTCAGTTTGTAATAACGCCGGTTCCTTCCTGCATACGCCATATCGTAGACCTCCAGACACTCATCCTTCTGCAGCCTCCGAAGAACAGGATACAAAGTAGATTCCGAAACATCCAGCACTCCGCGCACATCCTGTGTGATCTTATAACCATAGGTTCCTTCCTGTTCTTTGGAAACAACAGCCAGAACAATAGCATCCAGAAGGGCTGCACCTGTATTAAATACCATATGCTCACTTCCTTATTATTTTACTTGTATTATTATACGAAGTTCCAATATTGTTTTATTGATAATACTATATATTATATAATATAGGTTTGTCAATAGTATTTTGCAAAATTATATTATCAATTATAATGAAGCAGGAAACATCCCAAGAGATGCTTTGATTTCTAATTTATTCGGAGGAGCTATGAATCAACAGACAAGAGAACGAGAACTTCCTGAGGCTTTTCTAAACAGGATGAAAGAAATGCTGGGAACCGAATACGATTCCTTTCTGGAAAGCTATAAAAATCCGCGCACCTATGGCCTGCGCGTCAATACCCGGAAAATAAGCTGCAAAGAATTCGAAAAAATCGCGCCGTTTCCAATAGAAAAAATCCCATGGGTAGAAAACGGTTATTTCTATCAGGAAGAAAGCCGCCCGGCCAGATGCCCTTATTATCAGGCAGGCTTATATTATCTGCAGGAGCCCAGCGCTATGACGCCTGCTTCCAGACTTCCGGTCCTTCCGGGAGAATACATCCTTGACCTCTGTGCGGCTCCCGGCGGCAAAGCAACCGCACTTGGGGCCAATCTACAGGGGCAAGGGCTTCTGGTTGCCAACGATATCAGCACCTCACGGGCAAGAGCGCTTCTTAGGAATCTGGAACTGTTCGGAATCCCCAATGTTTTTGTTGCCAATGAAGCACCCGCGAAACTTGCAAAAGCTTTTCCGGGATTCTTTCACAAAATCATGCTGGACGCCCCATGCTCCGGCGAGGGTATGTTCCGGAAGGAAGAAGCACTTGCAAGGGACTGGACTTTGGAAAAATCCCGGGAACTGGCAGACATCCAGAAAGAACTGATCCTGAATGCCTCGGACATGCTCCGCCCGGGCGGACTGCTTCTGTACTCCACCTGCACCTTTGCTCCGGAGGAAGATGAAGGCTGTATTTCCTTTTTATTAGAGAACCGGCCGGATATGGAGCTGCTTCCGATTCCCGGATACGAAGGCTTTTCCCAGGGAGTTCCGGCATGGGGAAACGGTGATGGGCGTCTTACAAACTGCATACGCATTTTCCCGCACAAAATGAACGGAGAGGGCCATTTTCTGGCTCTTCTTCAGAAGCCCGGCAATACCCTCACAGAAGTCCGGCCTCCTCTGCCAAAGCCCGACAAACATACACAAAAATGGCTGGAAGCCTTTTTCCGGGAAATTGGCTTAAGAACCTTAGGCGGTGTTCCCTTCGACTGGAACCGCGTGGAAACCCGGGGAGACAAAGTATACTATCTTCCGCCTGTCAACAGCAGCTTCCGGGGGCTTGCCTTTCTCCGGAATGGTCTGTATCTGGGTGATTTAAAGAAAAACCGCTTTGAGCCAGGCCAGCCTCTGGCACTGGCGCTCCACAAAAATGATGTCGGGGCAGTCATATCCCTTCCAGTTTCCGACGAACGCCTGACACGCTATCTGAAAGGCGAAACACTCCTGATAAAGCCTCACGAGGCTGCTCACGCAAAGGGCTGGCATGTGCTCTGCGCTGACGGCTATCCTCTTGGCTTCGGAAAGCTGGTAAACCGGACATTAAAAAACAAATATCCCGCAGGCTGGAGGGTGTGACCCTCCGGCCTCATTTTCACCAGACTCCTGTCATACCTCAATCGCTCTTCCAAGCGTAAAGGAATAAATATACTTCTCTTTCACCTTTTTGCCTGTCATGCGCTCCAATGCCTCCGCATAACCCTCAAGCTGTATATGATACAGGTCCGCCAGCCGCTGTTCTTCGTTGGCAGACACCTTATCTGTCTTATAATCCACCAGGACAATGGCATCTTCTTCCAGAAAGTAGGCATCAATGATACCCTGCACCAGTACCGTCTCCTCACCCGGCCATGCCGGATTCAGTGCAGAGGCCGGATTTGAGATCACAAAGGGCTGCTCCCGGAACAGATTACCCAAGAGAGAGGCCGCTGCCATACGCTGCCCAATAGGGGATTCTGCAAACAGCAGGATATCCTCAGGCAAAATACTCTCTGCTTCCGCTCTCTCCATTTTCTGTGCTTCCAGAAGCTTCTCCAACTGCTCCTTTATTTCTTTTTCGGAAGAAACACGGTGATAATCCAGGCACTCCATAAGCTTATGATATGCCGTTCCCCTTGCAGCCCCCTTATAACGCTCTTCCTCTCCCGCAATAAACTTCGGGATCAGAGGAATGATATCCGGCTCAAAAAAGAGGCTCTCTTCCCTTTCTGAGTCTCCTGCATAGCTTCGCTTCTTCAGCTCGGAAACACTGACCTTCACAGGTATTTCTTTTAAATATTCATAGGGATACACGAACCCGAAGCGTTCCTCCAATGCCTCTTTGATCTGCACATCATAGGTCTTCTCACAATCCCAGTTTTTCAGGATTTCCTCCTGTATCTGACTGTCTGCCTGGTACAGAACATCCTCCTGTGCCAGATCCAATGGCGTAAGAAGCTTCACTTCAAATTCAGCCTTTGCATCATGAAGGCCAGACCTGCCTTTTATAGGAATCCCATATTCTGCATAGAGTGCATCCACACAACGATGCCGTGCAAGTGCCGGAAGCACATAGGACCAGTAATTTTTTCCCTTCATACGCATCCCGATCGGGAGGAGCACCTCCTCCCTGTCCTGATAACGTGCCAGAGAAAGCACCTGTTTTTCCACTTTTCCAATGGTTCCCGTCATAATGAGCTTTTCCTTCGCCCTGGTCAGGGCTACATACAACACACGCAGCTCCTCACCGAGACACTCCTTCTGAAGCTCTCTCTTAAGCATCTGCTTCTGGAGAGTCGGCACGATCAAACGCTGTTCCGGAAAGATTGCATCCGCTCCCAGTCCAAGCTCCGGATGAATCAAAAGCCCGGCATTCATATCCTGAAAATTGAACTGCTTTCCCATACCTGCCGCAAACACAACCGGAAATTCCAGACCTTTGCTTTTATGAATGGTCATGATCTGTACGGAGCCCTGTCCGGCTCCCGAAAGATTCACCTCTCCGAAATCCACCTCATATTTCTGAAGCTTTTCCACGTAACGGATAAAATTAAACAGTCCTCGATAACTGGTCTTTTCATAATCCATTGCCTTTTCCACCAGCATGCGCAGATTTGCACTCCGCTGCTCCCCTCCGGGCAAGGCTCTGGCATAATCTCCATAACCGGTTGCCTTCAACACATGGAGAATAAGCTGGTGAATGGGTGTATAAGCTGCCATATCGCGGATTTCCTCCAAAAGCTCCAAAAATCCTCTCAGCTTTTCCTTAAGCCGTTCTTTTTCATTTTCTTTTGGAAACAGCACCAGTTGTCCGTTATCCACATAACTGCGCACGCTGTCGTATAAGAATCCACCGGGACATTCGCTCCGGATCATTGCCAGCTCCTGGGAGGTACAGCCAACGATTGGAGAATGAAGCACACCTGCCAGTGGGATATCCTGCAGGGGATTGTCACAGATATGCAGATAATTCAGAACCGTCACCACCTCCTGAGCAGAAAAATATCCGGTCCTGGACGCCGTATAGGAAGGAATTCCCTTTGAAGCAAATACCTGGCTGAAGGTTTCCGCCCAACCGTAGGCCGTCCGCAGCAGCACCACAATATCCCCGTATTCCGCCTTGCGGTAGGTTCCGGTTTCCCTGTCCAGCACCTGCTCCTGTCCCACAATCTGTGCTATCCTCTGTGCAATGGCAAGTGCCTCCAGCTCCCGGGCATTCCGGCCGCCCTGCTCATCCGCCAGCTCTTCATGGTCCTTCTCAATCAGAAGCACCTCTGTCTTAACGAATTTCTCATCTGCTCCCTCAGGAAACACAGCTCCCGGATACAGAGCAGCCGCATCATCATAGGCAATTCCACCTAAATCCTCACCCATAATCTGACGGAAGATATAATTGACGCTTTCCAGCACCTGGGGACGGCTTCGGAAATTTTTGTGCAGGTCTATCCTCTGCTCCTCACCCTCCTCCAGGGAATAGCTTCTGTATTTTTCCATAAACAGCTCCGGTCTTGCCAGACGGAACCGGTAGATACTCTGCTTTACATCTCCTACCATAAAAACATTTTTCCGGTGATTCACCCAACCGGAAACCAAATTGGTAAGCAGCTCCTGCACAAAGTTGCTGTCCTGATACTCATCCACCAGAACCTCATCGTACTTTTCGGAAAGCTCTCCCGCAGCCTGACTCACATGGCAAACACCCTTCTCATCCTTTGTCATCAGCATTTCCAGGGCGAAATGCTCCATATCCGTAAAATCCAGAAGATTCTTCTCCCTCTTCTTTTCTGCAAAGCGCTCCATAAAAGCAAGCGTCAGCTCCACCAGACACTCCATAGGCACTCTTAAGACGTGCAGCAGCTCCAAATGCTGCTCTTCGGTTCCGATGAAATACCGGCTTCCCAGCTCTTCCAGAATCCCCTTGACCTCTCCTCGCAGCTCCCTGACCTG
The DNA here is from genome assembly GCA_900551075.1 of uncultured Blautia sp. Lineage (GTDB taxonomy): Bacteria > Bacillota > Clostridia > Lachnospirales > Lachnospiraceae > Blautia_A. Next base: position 41,519 of record URVB01000002.1, read on the forward strand.
CTCTTTTTTGGCATGTTCTACATTCTCTGCCTTTTTGGCCGATAGCCTTGCAAAGACGGGCTTCCTCAAAAGCTCCGCAAGCGTATTGTAATCCTTCTGCTCCACGGTCTTCAAAAGCTGTCCGATCAGAAGCAGGTCACTGTTCAGCGCATCCTCATACAGATAGGGCCCTCCCTCCTCCAGACAAATGCGAATTGCCTCATGCGTCAGATTTTCCGCCTCCATAAGCTCCTGCTCTGCTGCTCCCCATAACAATTTTATCCATTTTGTATTCCGAAGCTCTTCAATTCCGTCTATATTATAAGTATCCAAACATTCCTTCAACCATTCCTTTGGATATGGATGACTCATGGCCGCATCATAAACCTGCTGAATAAATTCCTTAATCCCCTCATCCGTTTTGCCGGATGCATAGCATTCCACAAATTCCCCAAATTCCGTGCTCCCGGATGCATAGGAGTCCTCCAGCAGATCCTTCAGTACATCCTCCCTCAGAAGCTTCAATTCCCCTTCATCTGCAGTGCGGTATCCCGGGTCCAGACCGATCAGATGAAAATAATTCCGGATAATATAGGAACAAAATCCATCTATGGTCGTAATCTGCGCCGTATGGATCAGCGTAGTCTGCCTCTGCAGATGCTCGTTATCCGGCTCCTCATACAATGCCTGCTCCAGGGCGTTGGAAATCCTCTCCTTCATTTCCCCGGCTGCCGCTCTCGTAAAGGTCATGATCAACAGCCTGTCAATATCCACCGGATGCTCTTTATCCAGAATCTTACTTAAAATCCGCTGCACCAGCACAGCAGTCTTACCGGAGCCTGCTGCCGCACTGACAAGAATATTTCTATCACGCAGGGAAATGACCTGCTGCTGTTCCTTTGTCCATGTCACGCCCATTTCACTGTACCTCCTCTGCAAAAGCCTTCCACAGCTCATCATCTGCAAACAGCTTCAATCTCCGGTATTCATAGCCCGGCAGCTTTTTATCAAACCCGCATACAGACTGATAGGGACAATAGGTGCAGGCTTCCTTTCTCCCAAGCTCATAGGGTGACACCTCTGCCTCTCCTTCCAGAATTGCAGACTGAATCCCTGCAATCTTTTTCTTCACGTATCGTCCCAAAATCTCAAACTGTTCCTTCGTCACCACAGAGGACTTCTTGCTGAAGCTTCCATCCTTGTTATAGGATACTGGTACCGTTGTCAGATTTCGGTCCATTTTGGCGATCATGTCACGGTCTGCCTGCAGAAGACCGTTCATTTTCAGCTCATCCAGAATTCTGCGGCTCACCTTATCCACATCTGCTTTTATTGTTTCTTTAATCATCGGGTCTTTGATATTGTAGTAGAAAATGCCGGCGGGCTCCACATCCCTGTCCGGATATTTTCTCTGCTCCACCGTAAGAGCCGCATCCAGATAGATCATCAACTGGAGCTGCAGTCCATGATACAGGGATACCAGATCAAAGGAAGTGTTTCCGGTCTTGTAATCAATGACTCTCACATACACCTTCTTGTCATCCTCCAGAATATCCACACGGTCAATCCTTCCGCCCTGAAACGCCACCTCAAAGCCTTCCGGATGAAATTCACCCTGTTTCAGTTGTTCCTGAAGCGCCCAGGCCGTACGCCGCAGCAGCCTTCGGATTCGTTCGATCATGTACTCATTTCTGGCACTGCTTTTTAAAATCGTATTTCCATAATCCCCACAGATATCATCCAGGCATTTATCCAGCAGGGTATTTCTGGTTTCCTCAGTCAGCTCTTTCCATTCCAGCCCTCCGCTGCGAATCTCCACTGCAAATTGCTCCAGAGCTTTGTGCATAACGTTTCCCATATCCATTGCACGAAATTCGTATTCCGCACGCTCCGTCACCTTCAGACCATACTGCAGGAAATGTGCAAAAGCACAGGCAGAAAAGCGTTCCAGCCGGGTGGCACTGTGGGGAGATACTTCTCCGTAAAGTACCTTTGCCACGCTTTTGCTGATGCAGTCCGCCGGCTTCTTATAAAATGCCGCATCCACCAGCCTTTGAATCACCACATGATATTGCGGACTCCTTAAATACCAACTGTAAAGCTCCCGGAAAATCGGATCTGCATTTTCTTCCCCGCCCTTTGACAATCCCTCCAGAAAATAATCCAGACTGATGCCTGGCGTCTCCAGATATTCCAGCCCCTCCTCCCTCTCTTCTGTCCGCTCAATCAAAAGCAGAGGGTAGAGTGTCTGGATAGAGCCGATCAGATACGCAGGACTGACTGCTTCCCCCTTTCCGTTCGACCGGCTGTAGGATAAGCACAAAAGCTCCTTCGGCTTTGTCAGATTCAGATACAGATAAAACCTCTGGATATTCATCAGCTCCTTGGGGCCGGGCGCCAGTTCCATTCCCTGAGCCTTAAAAAATTCGCGGTCCATATCCGTCAAAATCCCGCCTGTCTCCGTATTCTTGGGAATACTGCCCTCGTTAACCCCCACAAAGAACAAAGCACGTACGTCCTTCAGTCTGGTCCTCTCCATATCCCCGATCAGAACCTGATCCATACTGGGCGGAATCAAAGCCACCTTTGCCTCTTCCATGCCTGTCTCCAGAAGCTGCCGAAACTCCTGGCTGCTCACTTTTTCTTCTCCCAGGATTTCTGCCATTTTATCCAACAAATTCATAATAATCCCATAAATCTGTCCGTATTCCTTTTCCATTGCCTTATCGCCCCGGGACCGAAACATCATCTCCCGTGTTTTCAGCTTCTCCTGTATTCTGCTATTTACAATAAATCCATAGAGACAGCGGCAGTATTCTCCAACCGTCTTCCTCCCTCCCGCAAATCCATTTGCCAGCTCCCGGACCTCTTTTACAAAGCGCTCCCGGATTTCATTCATCTCCCCAATGGACTCCGGCGGCATTCCCGGATAAATCCGCACCCATTTCCCGGTCCATTTTTTAAATCCGCGGATGCCAAGCGCCAGCACATAATTTTCCAGCCTGTCCGTCTCTGCCCGTCCAATATCGGACATCCCGCAGCGCAGATAGCGGAACACACTTTCATACGGAAAGCCCTGCACTGCCATTTCCAGAGCCGCACGCAGATATTCCACGAAAGGATTCATAAGCACCGTATGCTTTTCATCCAGGAAATACGGAATCTCCGCCTCCTCGAATACCTGTCTGGCAATGCTGCCGTATTCACTGAGATTACCGGTAATCACCGCGATTTCTCCATAGCGGTATCCCTTTTCCCGGACAAGGCGTTTCATCCTCCTGGCAGTCTCCTCCATTTCTCTTTGCGGGCTTCCGGCAGAAAAAATCCGGATTTCCTCCTGCTCCTTTTCATATGCTGCTCTTCTGTAGCGGAACAGATTTTTTTCCAGAAATTCTAATGCCTGGGCTTTTGAAAACCTGGATTTTTTTCCGGAAGGAATTATCACGGGCTCCTCCACGTCCCTGGTAAGCCCCATAAGAGTATGGATCATCTTCCGGCTCATATAAAACAACTGATGAGGTTTTCCTACGGAAAAGGGGTTTTCCCGTGTATCCAGGGTAACGGTCACATACACCCTGCCGCATATGGCAAGCAGCTCCCGGATGACCTTTATCTGCACAGGCGTAAACCCGGTAAAGCCATCAAAAAGAAGAACACTGTTTTTTACTTTTTCCGAAAGGGGCAGCATGTTCATCAGCACATCCATGACCTCTTCCCCTGTCATATAATGCCCTTCCAGATATTTCCGAAATGCCCGGTACAGGGTGCCTACATCCTGAAGCTTCATCTGAAGCAACTGTCTGTCTCCTGCCTTTTCCTGCATTTCAGTAAGCTCCTCTTCCTGCACATCATACTGCATGAACTCGGAAACCAGTGATTTCACCTCATTCAGATACCCGGGCTTTTTCATCTGATTTCCCAGATAAGGCAGTTCCTTCTTATGTGCCTGTACCAGCTTCTGCAGGACCATGCTCTTACCTGTTTCTTCCATAAGCTTCCGGTTATCTCCCCCCACTTCTTCAAACACTCTGTACGCCAGGCGCTCAAAGCTCAGGATATCAATATTCAGAATTCCCTTACCTGGGTGCATCTCCACCAGGGTCTTCTGCGTCTGCATAGTAAACTGTTCAGGAACAACCACGTAATAAAGCGTATCCGGATGCTTACCGGATGCTTCTATGATCGTTTGATATGCATACCAGGATTTTCCGGCTCCTGAATTGCCGATAATAAACTGCAATGACATAACTGCCTCCACGAAATAAAAAGATTGTACCTCACAGCACGGCTGTGAATGCTTACATAAAATAATTATTTTCAGTATAACACATATTTCCGAATAAATCTTCCGGCTTCGTAATAGGATATAGAAAGTAAACCAGGAGGCGCGTACCATGAGTTCCAAAACAAAAATCATCGTCCTACATATGAAGGAAGTGGTTTATACAGCCATTTTCCTGATCCTTGCACTGATTCTCGGTATCCTGATGTTCTTCATGTTCGGTCCGGGAAAATCCATGACAACCTCTTCCGATGCCGTATCCAAATATACTGCCGGCGTCTACCGCACATCCATTGAACTGAACGACAACACCTTTGATGTGGAAGTCACGGTGGATGCGGACCGTATCAAAGCTATCCATTTGTCCAACCTCAGCGAGAGTACGGCAGCCATGTTCCCACTCATGGAACCTGCCCTGGAATCTCTTGCAAGCCAGATTTATTCCACTCAGTCCCTGGAAAATCTTCAATATCCAAGCGATCAGAAATATACCTCTATGATGCTTGTAAATGCGATCGAGTCTGCTCTCCAAAAAGCGGAAGCCAGATAAATCGATACCTGGCCGGGTTCTTTTAACGCGGCATCTGCATCTGATTCATATAACGGCAAAGACCGCACATGCTCTTTCTCTGTGCGGTCTTACTTTTTACGTCTGTCACATTCTTAACATTCTATTTCCTCTAACTGCTCCAGCCAGATTTTTGCGCAGGCATCACTCGGCATACGCAGATCCCCTCTTGGAGAAACTGCCACACTTCCCACCTTCGGTCCGTCTGGAAGACAGGAACGTTTAAACTGCTGGGTAAAGAAACGTCTGTAAAAGATCTTCAGCCATTTCAGAATCGTCCCATTATCGTATTCTCCTTCAAATGCGATCTTCGCGATACGGTAAATTTTCTTCGGAGGAAAGGTCCAGCGCAGCATATAATACAAAAAGAAATCATGCAGCTCATACGGCCCAACCAAATCTTCTGTCTTCTGTGAAATCACACCGTCCTTTGGCGGAAGCAGCTCCGGGCTCACCGGCGTATCCAGAATGTCCAGGAGAATCTCCGAAAGGGACGCTTCTCCGCAGGTATCTGCATAATAATGTACCAAATGGCGTACCAGTGTCTTCGGTACAGAACAATTTACTGCATACATGGACATATGGTCCCCATTATAGGTTGCCCAGCCAAGCGCCAGTTCTGACAGATCCCCGGTTCCGATAACGATTCCTCCGGACTGGTTTGCAATATCCATAAGAATCTGCGTACGTTCCCTTGCCTGCCCGTTTTCATAGGTGACATCCTGTTTTTGCGGATCATGTCCAATATCCCTGAAATGAATATTAACCGCCTCTTTGATATTCACTTCCTTCAGGGCCGTTCCTAACTGCCCGCTCAGGGCACACGCATTGTTGTAGGTTCTGTCCGTAGTGCCAAAGCACGGCATGGTAACTGCGGTAATCCTATCCCTCGGCATGCCCAGCATATCAAATGCCCGGACAGTCACCAGCAGCGCCAGTGTAGAGTCCAGTCCTCCGGAAAGTCCGATCACCGCATTCTGACAATGAATATGTGCCAGTCTTTTTTTCAGTCCCATTGCCTGAATATTTAAGATTTCGTTACAGCGTCTGTCCCTTTCCTCTTTTGCACTCGGAACAAAAGGTCTGGAATCAAACTTCCTGGTAAGTACAGTCTCTTCCTTCTCCAGAGAGAATTCCGCCGTATTATAGAACGGCTCCTTTTCTCCGTCCTCATCATCCGAAGAAAAACAGAAGGTGGTCATTCTCCTTCTTTCATTTTCCAGACGCCGGATATCCAAATCCGCATAGATCGTTCCATTGACAAAACGTGTACTCTCTGCCAGAATCACACCGTTTTCCGCGTTCATTTTCTGGCCGCCGTAAACAACATCCTGGGTAGACTCTCCCTCTCCTGCCGTTGCGTAAATATAGCCGCAGACTAAGCGCGCAGACTGGCCGCTTACCAGACTTTTTCTGTAGGAATCCTTCCCCACTACCTCATCACTGGCAGACAGATTGACAATCAGATTTGCCCCATGATATGCATGGGCAATACCGGGCGGGTTCGGCACCCACAGATCCTCACAGATTTCTGCAGCAATCTTCAGATTCGGAACCTGGGGACAGGTAAACAGCAGATACGGAGAAATACATACCTCGCAATTGCAAAAGTCCTCTTCCGTCTCATCATCCGGCAGCTCCTCCCACCGGGGCTCGGGCTTCAGGCGAATCATGCCGTCTACGCCCTTACCTGAGGCAAAATAACGTCCTTCATAAAATTCATTATAATTGGGAATATGCTGCTTCGGAACAAAGCCCAGAATTTCGCCATGGCAGATGCCTGCCGCCACATTATATAGCTTTCCCCTGTATTCCAGCGGCAGTCCCACGAAAACCACAGCGTCCACATGCTCTGTTTCCTCTGCAATGCGCAGAAGCTGCACTTTGGCCTCCTCAAGCAGAAGCTCCTGCCAGAACAGATCTCCACAGGTATAGGAAGTAATACACAGCTCCGGCATTACAATCACCTTGGCTCCCTGACCGCCCGCCTCCTTTGCCATTCCAATGATTTGGGAAGCATTGTATTCACAGTCTGCCACCTGTACCTGTGGCGTACATGCGGCCACCTTGATAAATCCGTCTCTCATAACTGTTCCCTCTCTATTTCCGTGCATACATCAGCTCTGTGCGCACACACTGTTTATTTGCATTTACGCAGAATTTCTTTCAGTTCTTCCACACTGAACACATAGCTTGTATTACAAAAATGACAATTCAGCTCTGCTTCTTTTCCTTCCCGGATCAGTTCGTTCAGCTCTTTCCTTCCGATACTGATCAGCGCCTTCTCTACGCGGCTCTTGCTGCAGCTACAGTAAAATTCCGCAGGAATACGTTCATTGATCTCTATGTCAAAGCCCTCCAAAACCTTTTCCAAAAGGCGTTCCGGTGTATGACCTTCCTCCAGAAGCGTTGTAACGGAATCGATCTTCCTGACATTCTGCTCCAGCTTTGCAATGGTCTCCTCCTCAGCAAAAGGCATGACCTGTACAATAAACCCGCCTGCCTGACGCACGGTATTATCCTTATTCATCAAAACACCCAGGCCAACAGCCGATGGCACCTGCTCGCTGGTTGCAAAATAATAGGTCAGATCCTCTGCGATCTCGCTGGTCTGCAGCGCAACCTGTCCCACATACGGCTCCTTCAGCCCCATATCCTTGATCACATTCATAAATCCGACGCCTACGGCTCCTGCAACGTCCAGCTTTCCCTTTGCATTTGCCGGAATACAGACATTCGGGTTTCCCACATATCCCTTCACGCGGCCTTTGGAGTCTGCCGTTACCGTAATGCCCTTAAGAGGGCCTCCCGCCTGAATCTGCAGGGTCAGAATATCCTTCTCCCCTTTCATCATCACACCCATCATAGCGCCTCCGGTCAGGAGGCGTCCCAACGCCGCAGTTGCAACCGGACTGGTATTGTGGTCTCTTCTGGCTGTTTCCACCAATTCTGTTGTCACGGCGGCAAACGCCCGAATCTGACTGTTTGCCGCAACTGCTCTCACAATATAATCCTTCATTATTTTCTCTCCTGTCTTCTCTGTTTCCCGTGCTCTCTTGCCACAAAGGTCCACCTTCCGCTGTCCTCTCTGACCGGCTCCGTGGTATATGCATCATAAACTGCCAAAAGCTCCAGGCCGGACCGTGCAAGCAGGTCCTTGATCCGTTCCAAAGAATATGCCCTTTGATAATGCACCTCCTCAAATTTTTCATACAAACCATCTTCTCTCGGCAAAAAAAGCGCCAGCTCATAAACATTGATGCCGCTCTCTCTATCATAGCTGTTTTCCCATATAAAGCTTCCATCCCCGCGGTTTTCCGCAATGGTACGCTCTCCAAGTATCTCCTGGTATTTATATACGGAATTCATATCAAACAAAAAAATACCGCCCGGATCCAGATAATTATTTACCAGCTTAAAAACCTGCAGCAGCTCCTCTTCCTCTGTTATATAATTCAGACCGTCACATACGCTGACGACTGCCCGGACAGTTCCATATAATTCAAACTCCTGCATGTCCTGCAGAAGATACAGGATTTCATGGCCGGATTCCACCCGCTTTTCCATTGCTTCTGCGAGCATTTCTTCTGAGTTATCCACTCCAATCATATCATAACCTGCCTCCGCAAGCAATTCCGTCATGCTTCCCGTACCGCAGCCCAGTTCCAGCACAAGCCCCTCCGTAATTCCATTCTCTTTCAGATGCCCTATGAGATAGCTTTTCCATTCCTCATAGTTTATATTATCCATGAACATATCATAAACCTTTGCAAATTCTCCGTATGCCTCCATAGCACCCTCCCACAGGGCAAAAAGGCTGCGGTCCATAAACCGCAGCCTTCGCATGCTTTTTTATTCTTCTTAATAATCTCCGCCGTCATAATCATCTTCAGAAGGCATCGGCATATAATATACATCCGCTGCTTCACCATGATAGTAATAGTCAACGCCAGCCTGATCATAAACATCCTCGTCTGTAGCAAATTCATAGGTATTTCCATCGAAGTCTACCCAATTGCCGTTTCCATCTGCCTGGATAACAAGCGAATGTCCGTCAGAGTTGCGGTAAATCGTTCTGGTCTGACTGGTATCACTCATTGCAGCATCACTGATTTCGCCTGCGGAAGAGGTGGTATTCTCCGGGCTCTGTCCATCCGTACCCTGACCCTCGTTACCCTGGCCAGCCGTACCCGCTGCTCCCGTATCTCCGTTCGTCTCTGTGTCTGCCGCACTTCCCGGTGCCGCTTCCTTCAGAGTAGAGCTGCCGAGAATCTTAAAGCTGTCCACTGCACTCTTAATCTTCGCAAGTGCTTCCTCCGTCTTCACAGAACCTGCAATGCTGTAAAACTCCCCATCATTAGCAAATACCTTATTCACTACGTATGCAAATCCACCGTTCTTCTCCGGATTCAGCATCTTGGTTACATAGCTGTAAACTCCGATACCGTTTACATCATTTGCCGTGTAGTCCTGAACCTCAAAATCCGTACCCTGTTCCAGGTCGGCCGCCTGCTCCAGAGAAACTGCCATATCCTCTGAACTTGGGATCACGGCTACAGACATATCCTCTTCACCCTGCCCGTGGAGAATTAATATCTTGCCCTGATCCGGTGATTCAAAGCTCACCATATCTTCTTCATCTGTTTTATATGCCCAGGTTGCATCCGGAAGCTCTATGGATATGGATTTATCCTTCGATACATAGGTTGTGGACTGTGCATCCGGCGCAATCGTCGGTGTCGGATCCGGAGCCTTCGTTGGTTCCGGGGTCGGAGTCGTTTCTACTACAACCTGTTCATCAGGGTCATCCCCGCCGAAGCCGCAGGCTGTCATAAAACAGGAAAGAGATATCGCCATTGCTGTTAATGCAAGTATCTTTTTATTCTTCATAATGTCCTCCTTATTTTACCATCTGGTGTCCCTCGCTGTATATTTTACAATTTTATTACAAATCTGTCAATGAATTTTCCTTTTCGGAATGTGAAAATCCTATGAAGTAATTCTAAACAACCAGGAACTTTTTTACAGTATATAGTCCCCGGCTGGCAAATCTGTAATATTACTTATCCATCGGCACAGTGGCCGCAACAATAGCGGTATGCCTGATAAGGTGCGCAGTTGCTATATATTTCCTATTTTATACAATATCTTTGCATTTATACATAAAAAGCTCATGAAGCGCCCTGGTTGCCGTAATATATCTTGCCTGCCGGCTCAGTGCATCCTCATCCTCCTTCGGAAATACGGAAAATACCTGGTCGAATTCCAGGCCCTTCGCAAGATAAAAGGTCGTCACAGTCAGCCCCTTTTGAAAGCTCCGGCTGTTTCTGTCGAGAAACGAGAACTTTTTCTTTATATCGTAACCGGATTGATCCAGCTTTTTCCTCAGATAACAGGATGCCTGAAATGCCTGCGCCTCTGTTTTGCAGATCACTGCCGAAGTCTCAAACTGCGCTTCTCCAAGCTTCAGATTTTCCAGAACCTCATCAAGCGCGTTCTCCATATCTGCGAACGTTTTTTCCTCCACAGGCCTTCCATGACGCTCAAACAGCTCCATATCCGTGATTCCTGCAATCCGGTTCGCATATACCGCAATTTCCACAGTATTCCGGTAACTCTTATTCATGACGATCCTGCGGATATTTTTACCGAATATTTTGGGCAGAAATGCGGAGACATCCTGCTGCCGTTCTTCCATAGTCTGCGCCCTGTCTCCCAAAATCGTCATTTTGCATGGAAACAGCTTTTTCAGAATCAAATACTGGAGCCAGGAGTAATCCTGCATTTCATCTACAACCAGATGCTTGATTCCACTGTGTTCTTTTTGGCCATGAAGACAATACTTCAGGTATAGTACCGGATAAACATCTTCATATTTAAGTCTGCGTTTCTCCGGCGGTACATCCGGCAGCTCCCGGTATCCTTCGTTTTTCAGAAACCAGTTATACAGCACATATAAATCTCTGGTTTCGTACATGTCCAGAAATTTTCCCATGACATATTCCCGTTCTTCCTCAGGCAGATCATTGCCGCGCAGAGTCTCCACCTCATCAATGAAATATTCTGCAATCGCTTCCATTCTGCACAGCAAGGGCAGCTCCATAAATTTGTAATAGAAAAGCTCTATAATTTCGGATTCTTTTTTGCAGAATCCTCTGTATTCCACATCCCGGAAATTCATCAGTTCATCTTCCAGCGACAGAATAAACCGTTCCATCCGGTTAACAAATTCCTGAGTCTGCTTTTCTCTGTACTCTTGCTCAAGCCCCGGTGCAAGAAAGGCTCTTTCTACCTGATCGTATCTGTCCTCGCAGTCAGCGGCCGTATCCTTTAGCTGATGGTATGCAAACAGATCAAAGCTCATTTCCCGGATATTTTCCTCTCCAAGCTCCGGAAGAATATGGGAAATATAGTCTGCAAATACGCCGTTCGGAGACAGAACCAGAATGTTGGAGGACTTCAGATTCTGTCTGTCGTGATAGAGAAGATAAGCAATCCTGTGCAGGGCAACGGATGTTTTTCCGCTGCCTGCCGCTCCCTGAATCACCAGGATTTTGTCCTGTGTATTCCGGATAATGGTATTCTGCTCTTTCTGAATCGTTCGGATGATATTTTTGAGCTGTACCTCACCGTTGCCGCCAAGCTCTGCCTTCAGAATCTCGTCATCAATCTTAATATCGCTCTCAAATTCATATACCATTTTTCCGTTGCGGATCTTGTACTGCCACTTGGAAAGAATTTCTCCTGTCAGTTCGCCTAAAGGAGCAGTATAGGAGGCCGGCCCTTTGTCAAAATCATAGAATAAGCCGCTCACAGGAGCACGCCAGTCATAGACTAAAGGAACGCCTCCTGCCCTCTCTGCAAAATTTCCAATTCCGATATAAAATATCTCCGCCTCTTCGTCTCCCTCATACAGAAAATCAATTCTTCCGAAAAAAGGGGAATCCAGCATTTTTAGAAAACGCTGTTTCAGAACAAGCTGTTCCTGGTTTGCATTGACCTGATGCAGCAGCGCCTGTTGATTATCGAAGCTTTCATAGCCGTACTGGTCCATTTCCGTGTAATTTTCCCAGTAATACTCATGCATTCCCTCAATCTCTTCCCGGCCCTTTGCAATAGAGAGGCTGATTTCTTCGATTCTGCGCTTCAGATGTTTTGTTACATACGGCAGATATTCTCTGCCGCTCTTTTTTGCATCCATCATCTGTTTAATACTGCTACCACAGCCGTACCGCTGGCTGTTACCATTAGCATCCCATTATCCGCGCCTAAAACCTCGTAATCTATATCCACGCCGACTACTGCATTCGCACCGATTGACGCTGCTCTCTGCTCCAGCTCGTGAAGCGCCTCCTGTCTGGCATTCATCAGCTCCTCCTCGTAAGCAGCCGATCTGCCGCCGAAGAAGTTTCTCATTCCCGCAGCAAAATCCTTGAATACATTGACGCCTGAAATCACTTCTCCAAAAACAATTCCTTTATACTCCTGAATGGTCTTTCCCTCTATGGTCGGTGTTGTTGTGATGATCATGTCCATACCTCCTGATTTTCTGTCTGATTTCCTGTGCCCTGCTGCACGGTGCCCTGGCCGAAAGCGGCTGCGCCCCTGGCTTGTATTCACGAAGTGTCCGGGCATACGTTCTCACGAAACTCATGCCGCGCCGCCAGCCTGCATTCTCCAAGTGTTCACATTATACCCTGAAACACAGTCCGTTGACAAGGGGAAGACGCTTCACCCGGCTGCCTTACTCTCAAACTGGCTGTTGTAAAGGTCCGCATAGAATCCATTCTGCGCCAGCAAATCCTTATGGCAGCCCTGCTCAATGATATCCCCGTCCTTCATAACAAGAATCAGGTCCGCATCCTTAATCGTTGACAGACGATGGGCAATCACAAAGCTGGTTCTGCCCTTCATCAGATTATTCATGGCCTTCTGAATCCTCACCTCTGTTCTGGTATCTACGGATGAGGTTGCCTCATCCAGAATCAGAATCTTATTGTCTGCCAGAATCGCCCGGGCAATGGTCAGAAGCTGTTTCTGTCCCTGGGAAATGTTGCTGGTTTCCTCATCCAGCACCATCTGATAACCTCCTGGCTGCTGCATGATAAAGTTGTGGATATGCGCCGCTTTTGCCGCCGCTATTACTTCCTCATCCGTTGCATCCAGGCGCCCGTAACGGATATTTTCCATTATGGTGCCCGAAAACAGCCATGTATCCTGCAAAACCATACCAAACATCTCACGAAGCTGGCTTCTGTTAAAATCCTTCACATTGTGTCCGTCTACTTTGATTGCACCGCCGTTTACCTCATAAAAACGCATCAGAAGTTTTACCATCGTAGTTTTTCCTGCACCTGTAGGCCCGACAATTGCAATTTTCTGTCCATCCTTCACATCTGCCGAAAAATCATGAATAATCACATGCTCCGGATTGTAGCCGAATTTTACATGCTCAAACTGAACATCTCCTCTTAAATCTGTAATATCCACAGGATGCTCTACCTTCTGATCCTCCTCCGGCTCTTCCAGAAACTCAAACACCCTCTCCGAAGCCGCTGCTGAGGACTGAAGGAGATTTGTCACCTGGGCAATCTGCTGGATCGGCTGGGTAAAATTACGGATATACTGGAAAAAGGACTGGATTTCTCCGACCTCGATTGCTCCCTTAATTGCAAAGAATCCGCCCAAAAAAGCCACCATAACATATCCCAGATTTCCTACGAACTGCATGATCGGCATCATCATCCCCGAAAAGAACTGCGATTTCCATGCGGATTCATAGAGCTTCTGATTGTCCTTCTCAAATTCTTCTATCACGTCGTTTTCTTTGTTAAAAACCTTAACTACATTATGACCGCCGAAATTCTCTTCGATCTGTCCGTTAACCTCACCCAAATACTTCTGCTGGTCACGGAAATACTTCTGAGAATGCTTCATGACACTCTGAATGATCACCATAGATACCGGGAGAATCAAAAGCGCCACCAAGGTCATCCACACATTTATGGACAGCATCATAACAAGAACGCCGATCAGGGTAGTTACCGAGGTGATCATCTGAGTCATGCTCTGGTTCAGGCTCATCTGAAGTGTATCCACATCATTGGTCACGCGGGAAAGGATTTCCCCATTGGTACGGCTCTCAAAATAATTCAGGGGCAGCCGGTTGATTTTCCGGGAAATATCCTTTCTCAGATTATAGGTAACATCATTGGAAATGCCCGTCATCACAAATCCCTGAATATAGGAAAAGCATGCGCTTACCAAATACAGGGCAAGTGTCCAGAGAAGAATCGCGCCGATTTTGGCAAAATCAATTCCACCTGTACCATTCACCCTAGCCACAAGCCCTTCAAACAGAGCAGTCGTAGCCTTTCCCAAAATCTTCGGTCCCACAATATTAAATACGGTTCCTGCTACTGCAAACAAAAACATCAGCATAAAACGAACCTTATACCGTCCCATATAACGGAACAGCTTCCCCATTGCCCCTCTGAAGTCTCTGGCCCTTTCTGCGGGGCGCATACCATGACCTCCCATAGGGCCCCTCTTTTTCTGCTCACTCATCTGCCAATTCCTCCTCTGATAACTGTGACATTGCAATCTGGCGGTATACCTCACAATTTTTCAAAAGTGCTTTGTGTGTGCCGATTCCTGCCATATGCCCATCATCCAGTACAAGAATCTGATCCGCATGTAAAATCGTACTGATACGCTGCGCCACGATAATCGTCGTTGCCTCTTTTGTATGCTCCTTCAATGCCTTGCGCAATGCACTGTCCGTCTTAAAATCCAGTGCGGAAAAGCTGTCGTCAAAGATAAATATTTCCGGCTGCCTGGCAATTGCTCTTGCAATGGAAAGCCGCTGCTTCTGTCCGCCCGAGACATTGGTTCCTCCCTGTGAAATAGGAGATTGATAAGCTTCAGCCTTTGCCTCAATAAAGCCGCTTGCCTGAGCTACTGCCGCGGCCTCTTTTACCTCGCCCTCTGAAATATCACCTTTTCCATAACGGATATTGGAATCAATCGTACCCGAGAATAAAACGCCTTTCTGAGGCACATATCCAAGACGTTCCCTCAAATCTTTCTGTGTCATATCGCGGACATCCACGCCGTCCACCCGTACCGTGCCCTCCGTCACGTCATAAAATCTCGGAATCAGATTTACCAGCGTACTCTTACCGCTTCCTGTACTTCCAATTACTGCCACCGTCTGCCCTGGAAGTGCTTTGAAGGAAATATCGGTCAGAACATTTTCTCCCGCATCAGGATAAGCAAATGAAACATGATCAAATTCCACGGTTCCCTTCTCATCTGCCGCCGGCTTCAAAGGCTGCTTCGGATCATTGATGCTGTTCTTAGTTTCCAGAACCTCTGAAATACGAAGCGCAGCCACATTTGCCCTCGGTAGCATAATGGACATGGCGGTGATCATCAGGAAGGACATAATGATCTGCATTGCATACTGGATAAATGCCATAACATTTCCCACCTGCATCGTCCCGTTATCTACGGCATAAGACCCGCTGTAAATAATCAGTACGGAAATACCATTCATGATCAGCATCATGGTAGGCATCATAAATGTCATACAGCGGTTTACAAACAAGTTTGTTCTCGTCAGATCCAGATTGGCCCGTTCAAAACGGTCCTCCTCATGTTTTTCGCGGCTGAACGCCCGGATAACCGGAATCCCCGTCAGAATTTCTCTTGTTACAAGATTCAGCCGATCAATTAAGGTCTGCAGCTTTGTAAACCTCGGCATGGCAATTTTAAGCAGAACGAGAATCACCATAAGGATCAGCGCCACGCCGACTCCTAAGATCCATGTCATGGAAGAATCCGTCTGCAGCACCCTGATCACTCCTCCGATACCCAGAATCGGCGCATACAGAACAATACGGAACATCATTGCCATAGTCTGCTGTACCTGCTGCACATCATTGGTACTTCTCGTGATCAGAGAAGCTGTGGAAAATTTGTGGTATTCATTGCTGGAAAACCCGATTACTTTTCGGTATACTTCGCCTCTGATATCATGCCCCAGGGTGGCAGCCACCCTTGCAGAGAGAAAAGTAACAGAAATAGATGCCAGCATAATCACCAGGGCCATGAGAAGCATCCGCACCCCGGTGGCCTTGATATAATCCATTTGGATCACATCCACATCCTCTCCCATAGCCTCATACTCTGCCCGTACAAAGGACACTGCAGCCTGGGCCAGAATGGATTCCGGCATATCTGCAAGCTTTTCCTCCATGCCTGACATCATCTTAGCAAGTACCTCTTTCGGAAGCTTTCCCAATACCTCTGCGGGGTCAGCCCCCTGGGGAATCTGCATCTGCTCCGGCATTGCTTTTGCTTCTTCACTGTTTGAGGTCAGTCCTTCAAGCAGCATCATGGGCTTACTGAAAGCTTCATTCAATTCCTCCCTTGACTCTCTGGATGCTTCATTCTTCAGGACATATACTTCCCCTTCCTTCCTGTAAGCATCCGAAACACACTTCTGTGCTTCCTCATCCATAA
This sequence comes from uncultured Blautia sp., assembly GCA_900551075.1. GTDB lineage: Bacteria > Bacillota > Clostridia > Lachnospirales > Lachnospiraceae > Blautia_A. The sequence continues at coordinate 57,874 of URVB01000002.1, forward strand.
ACAGCTCCAACTGCTCCATAGTGGATACACGGATTTTTTCCGGTACTCCATCTTCAATTCCCTGCTGCTGGATACCTACATTCACGATCTTTGAAGTATAATCCGGCAGGGACAGATCACAATATGCCTGTAAAAGCAACAGGCCTATGATCAGGACAATCAATCCCGCTGATTTTTTCAGGTATTTCATCAATTTAATCATTGTTTCATTCCTCTTTTCTTATACATTCATTATCCACAGGATCCGGCATCGTTTCAATATTCTGAATCATCTGCCGGAAAAAGCGTCGCATCAGACATAACTCCGTCTCACTGAAATTCCCAAACAGAATTTTTTCATTTTCCCGGAGCTGAGTCATGGCACTTTTCATAATGCCCCTCCCTTTTTCTGTCATATAGATTCTGGTTATTCTCTGATCCTTTGCATCCTGCTTTCTGCATACAATTCCGGATTTCTCCAAACGCTGAACCGTCACATTCACTGTCGGCGGCTTAATATGCAGAAATTCTGCAATTTCCCTCTGACTGTATCCGTCCCTTGATGCCAAAAGCTGTAATACGGGGATCTGTCCCGGATAAACCCTGAACTCCATCATCTGGTGAAAGCACTTGCCTGCATATCTTCTGTTCACATCCATGAACAGTGCCTGCAGACTCATTTCACCATTTTCTTCAAAATTTAATGATTGCATCATCTTACCTCCTTTTTCATTAGTCGGCTAATTTTATATAATATGTATCTGCACAAAAAAAGCAAGTATTTTTTGTATACTTTATACTTTTTTAAGAATTCGCGCTTTATTCCTAACCCCTGTTTTTATTTATTTTTGTTTATTCAACTAATTATTTTTTATTTCCTGATTCATTTATGAAATTTTTATGTGACAGAACAGATTGTACATGCTATACTGATTTCACCACAATGCATGACTCCCCTGTAATTCTTATCTGTATTGAACCGGCAGTTCGCCGGCAGCACCCTTTCTATATTCAAAATTAACGGATCATCTTATCAGGATATAGAGAATCTTGTCATTAATACTCTGGAAAATTTCATATATCCGGGATATAAAAATGACATTTCCTTTCTGTTGGACCGGGTTTTATTCCTGGCAAAACACCAGGGGAGCTGGATTTTTAGAAGCGGCCGACGATGAACGCTACTGGCGGCTTACTCTCAGAGACCACTGCGAAGAAGCTATGGAGGAAGGACGTCAAAGGGGGATGAAGGCAGGTCTGGAGGAAGGACGGACACTGGAATGGAAACGTCTAAATCGTTTAAATGAATATCTGCTGCGTGACAACCGAACCGAGGAACTGCAATGCTCTCTTACCGACCGTCCATTTCAGGAAACACTTTTAAAAAAATACGGATTATAAAAGAGCGGGAGGGAACCGAATGCATTCCCTCCTGCTCTTTTTTGCAGGAATATCACTTCTATTCAAATAAACTGATTGGTTTTTTCGTCATACTCATATTCAATGGTCTTCAGCTTCTCTATCAGTTCATCTTTTTTCATTCCTCTGCAGGTGCAGAGAGCTTCCAGGGATTCATAATAATCCCGAAGCTGAGTGTTTACATAGCTTAACAGCATGACCGGATCTTTCGGTATCATCGGTTCCCATCCTTTATCATTGTAGTAAATTCCCCGTCCTCAACATCCAGCACAATCGTACCTCCTGCATGAACATCACCCGAAAGAATCCGTCTTGCTGCAAGAGTCTCAACATATTTCTGCAGATACCGTTTCAGCGGACGTGCACCGTAAACCGGATCATATCCATTTTCGATCACCTGTGACTTGGCTGCATCTGTCAGCTCCAGGGAAAGTTCCTGGTCAGAAAGACGTTTATCCAACTCTTTCACCAGTAAGTCTACTATCATACCAATGTTGCCTTTTGTCAAGGGTTTAAATAAAATCGTTTCATCCAAACGATTCAAAAACTCCGGACGGAAATGGTTTCGCAGATCATTCATAACCAGTTGTTCCGCTTCCGGCTTGATTTCACCCTTTTCATCAATTCCCTCCAGAAGATACGGGGAACCGATATTCGAGGTCATTATCAGGATTGTGTTTTTGAAATCCACGGTTCTCCCCTGCGAATCTGTGATACGTCCATCGTCCAATACCTGCAAAAGGACATTGAATACATCCGGATGGGCCTTCTCAATTTCGTCAAACAAAACAACGCTGTAGGGTTTTCTGCGCACAGCCTCTGTCAACTGGCCGCCCTCCTCATATCCCACATATCCCGGAGGCGCTCCGATCAATCTGGATACAGAATATTTCTCCATATATTCACTCATATCAATACGAACCATATTCTGCTCATCATCAAACAGATTTTCCGCAAGAGCCTTGGCAAGCTCTGTTTTACCGACACCGGTCGGCCCCAAAAACAGGAAGGAACCGATTGGCTTTGTCGGATCCTTGATCCCCGCCTTTGACCGAAGAATTGCATCTGTTACTCTGCGCACGCCCTCGTCCTGTCCGATCACACGCTGATGAAGCTGCTCCTCCAGCCCCAGAAGCTTGGTCCGCTCACCTTCCGTCAGCTTCGTTACCGGAATCCCCGTCCATCGGGAAATGATCCTTGCAATTTCGTCATCCGTGACAGCTTCATGAACCAGTCTGCGGTCGCCTTCTTTAACATTTCGTTCTTCAATCTCCAATTCCTGCTGCAATTTCGGAAGCTCACCGTACTGAAGCTCCGCCATTTTTTCCAGATCATAGCTCTGCTGTGCGATCTGAATCTGTTTATTCACATCTTCAATCTGCTCACGAAGCTTCTGAAGTTTTTCAACGGAATGCTTTTCATTATCCCACTGAGCTTTCTGCGCATTAAACGCATCCCGCATTTCTGCAAGCTCCTTTCGGATACCTTCCAGACGCTCCTTACTCAGATTGTCCGTCTCCTTTTTCAGGGCGGATTCTTCAATCTCCAGCTGCATGATCTTTCTTCTTTGTTCGTCCAGCTCCGTAGGCATGGAATCCAATTCGGTCTTGATCAGAGCACATGCCTCATCTACCAGGTCGATCGCCTTATCAGGCAGAAACCGATCCGAAATATATCTGTGGGATAATGTTGCAGCAGCTACCAGCGCACTGTCTGTGATTTTTACTCCATGATAAACCTCATAGCGTTCTTTCAGTCCGCGAAGAATGGAGATCGTATCCTCCACAGTCGGCTCATCCACCATAACAGGCTGGAAACGCCGCTCCAAGGCCGCATCCTTCTCAATATACTGGCGGTATTCATCCAGAGTGGTCGCCCCGATACAATGCAACTCCCCTCTCGCCAGCATAGGCTTCAGCATATTTCCTGCATCCATGGCACCGTCGGTCTTGCCGGCACCAACAATCAGATGAAGCTCATCAATAAACAGGATGATATTGCCTTCACTTTTTTTCACTTCCTCCAGAACTGCCTTCAAACGCTCCTCGAACTCGCCTCTGTATTTGGCGCCTGCCACTAAGGCTCCCATATCCAGAGCAAAAATCCTCTTATCCTTCAGTCCCTCCGGTACATCCCCCCGGACGATCCGCTGTGCCAATCCCTCAATTGCAGCCGTTTTACCAACACCCGGCTCACCGATCAGAACGGGATTGTTCTTGGTCTTACGGGAAAGGATCCGAATAATATTTCGGATTTCCGCATCTCGTCCGATCACAGGGTCCAGCTTCTGATTTCTGGCTTTTTCCACCAGATCCTCGCCGTATTTATTTAAAGTATCATACGTAGCCTCCGGATTGTCACTGACTACGCGCTGGTTACCTCTGACAGTGGACAATGCCTTAAGAAACCGCTCTCTGGTAATCCCGAACTCCCGAAATATCTTCTGTACACTGGGGCTTGGCTGCTTCAGCAGAGCCAGGAACAAATGCTCCACGGAAACATATTCATCACCCATGGCTCTTGCCTCATCCTCTGCACTGACCAGAGCCTTATTCAGATACTGTCCGAATCGAAGCTCGCCTCCGGATACCTTCACACGGGCATCCAATGCGTTCTTTACAACATTCAGGAAATACTCTTTATTGATTTCCATTTTTTCAATTAATTTTAAAATCAGACTGTCTTCCTGTGTCAGCAGGGAATACAGCAAATGCTCCTGTTCGATTTCCTGGTTGCCGTATTCATAAGCAATTTTTTCCAGGTTCTGGACCGCCTGTATTGATTTCTGTGTGAATTTACTGATATTCATAGGCTTTCCTCCTAAAATATAAAATCGTATTCTGATAAAAATACTGTGTTTTCTTTGTTCTATCAGGAATATAACACGTTTTATTAGCACTGTCAAGAGGCGAGTGCTAATTTTATTCATTACAGCTCTGACTTTAAATCAAACAAACACATTGCCTGTCAGCTTCCATCCATCGAAATATCTTTCGTTTATTAAAAAAGAATCCTGCTTAACAGGATTCTCCGCCGCTCTCACCATTTTCGCCTCTGCACCAAATCCCCGTTTGCCGGATTATCCAAAAGCCGCCCTTCCCCGTCAAATCTGGAACCATGACACGGACAGTCCCAGGAATGCTCGGCCTGATTCCATTTCAGGGCGCAGCCCAAATGCGGACATCTTTTCCGGGATATGGTGAGAAGATTTATCATAGCCTCCCAGCCGTTCAAAAGCAGCTGCGGCTTCAGCATATTTCTGGATGGACAAAATACCTCCGCAAACGGATTCTCTTTCTCCAGTATCATATCTGTAAGAAGCAATGCCGCAACCATAGAAGAAGTCATTCCCCATTTGTTAAAACCGGCTGCCACAAAACATTCCGGCATATGTTTCGAATATTTCCCAATATACGGAACTCCATCCAATGTCATACAGTCCTGTGCTGCCCAGAAATAAGCTTCCTCTGCCAGAGGATAATATTGTTTTTGAAAATCACGAAGCGTCTGCCAGTTTCCGCCAGCTTTTCCTGTCCTGTGGCTTCCTCCGCCAACCAGCAGGAAATCTCCGTAGCTCCGGAAGGACATTCCTCCTTTTGCCTCATCCAGATACATTCCGTTCATTTTAGCCGCATTCCTCAGCGCTGTCACGTAGGAGCGGTGCTGGTACATTTTCAGGAAATACATTCCATGCTTATTGTCTATTGGAAAATGTGTAGTAATGATCAGCTTTCGGAAGGTTATAATGCCGTTGTCCGTGACTGCGGTATGAGCTTTCAGTTCCTTTACAAAAGTGTGCTCATATATTTTCAAATCCCTTGCTGTCCGTGAGATGAATTTCAGGGGATGAAACTGTGCCTGCGCCTCGAAGCTCAATGCCCCGACCGTAGGAAAAGGCAGCTCTCCGGTTTCTGTAATCTTGGCCGGAAATCCCATTTTGTACAGCGCCTCAGCCTCATCTTCCAGCCTTTTTCTGTTATCAAGAGAATAGATATATGCTGTTTTCCTTTCAAAATCACAGTCCATATCCCTGCAAAGCCCGGCATATTTTTCTATGGCATTCTGGTTTGCATCCAGGTACAGCCTCGCCTTTTCTATCCCGGCGCTTTTCAAAAGGCGGTCATAGATCAGCCCGTGCTGCGAGGTGATTTTGGCGGTCGTATTTTTTGTAATTCCGGAACAGATCGTCCTTCCTTCCGCAAGGATATAATCAACGCCCTGCTCCTTAAGAAAATAAGCGCACAAAATTCCCGCCATACCTCCGCCTATAATCAGTACATCTGTCTCTGCGCTGCCTTTCAGCGCTTCAAACTGCGGCAGCACAGCATTTTCAGTCCAAATCGAATTCATAAATTACCGTCCTTCTGACCCCTTTATCAGGAATCCCGTTTTCTATATTCTGCACAGCCGACAGCAATTTATACAATGATCGATGATGCAGGTAACACATCCGCCTGTATATCCCGCCTTATCCTGTGCGGAGCACATTCACAGGCCTCTCATCATTGCGGACATGACACATCCGCCTCTTGCCCCGCAGGAAAGCACCTCTTCCATCTGTTGCTCCTTCAATCCAATTCCTCCGATTGCATAGACCGGAATGGAAACAGCTCTGCATACTTCACTGAGAAAAGCAGGTCCTCTTGGCGGAACGCCTTTTTTGCAGTCTGTGGTGTAAATGTGTCCTGCCGTCAGATAAGAAGCACCCAGCAGCTCCGCCTCTCTGGCATCCTCTACGGAATGAACGGAGACGCCTACGGTCACAAAATCCTCCAGTGTCCCCTGCTGCTCCCGAAGCAATGTAAGGGGCAGATGAATGGAATTATTATTTAACGCTCTTGCAGCATTTATAAATGTATGGAGAATACAGGGGATATCATAGCTTCTGCAAATCTCCATGATTTCTCCGGCAAGCGGAAGATATTCCTGCTCCGACATATCCTTTTCCCTGAGTATGACCGCCCCCGGCCGGAAGCGGCAGACCCTCTCGATCTGCTCAGTCAGAGCTCCTGCGCATAAATGCCGATTTGTAACGGCAATGATCTGTTTTCTATACATATACATAATCATTCATAACCGGCTGGAGATCATTTTGAAGAAGAGCATTATAAACCTCATCCACCGTTCTTCCATCCGAAATCTCAAACTGATCGTCTCCTTTTTCTTCAATATCCTCTACATGTCCGCCGATTCCGGTGCTGACTCCGGCGGAAATTTTAGTCGCAGCAATCTTCACCAGATTGTCACGGACCCTTGCACACTCTCTGGTAGAGATGGTAATACTTGCAAAAGGCATAAACAGCCGGTAAGCACAGACTACCTGGAGTAGCTGCGGTTCATGAACATCCATGGGATTGATCCGGTCATTATTGATGATCGGGCGCAGCCTGGGACATGAAAAAGCAATCTCTGCATGAGGATACTTCCTCTGCAGCAGATACGCATGATATCCGGCCGCAAAGGCATCCTTGCGGAAATCATCCAGCCCCAGAAGCGCTCCGAATGCAACACCCCGCATACCTCCCCGCAGTGCCCGCTCCTGTGCATTCACCCGGTACGGGTAAATACGTTTATGTCCGGCAAGATGAAGCGTTTCATATTTTTCGGAATTGTAGGTTTCCTGAAAAACCGTCACATAATCTGCGCCGCATTGATGAAGATACGCATACTCATCAGAATTCATGGGATATACCTCCAGCCCGATTACCTTGAAATATTTCCGCGCAATTCGGCACGCCTTACCTATGTATTCCACATCAGATTTTTTTCGGCTTTCTCCCGTCAGGATCAGGAGCTCCTGCAGTCCGGTCTTTGCGATTGCTGCCATTTCCATTTCTATCTGATCCTCATTCAGCCGCGCCCGGTTAATTTTATTATGACAGTTAAAGCCACAGTAAATGCAATAATTTTCACAGTAATTAGCAATATAAAGCGGTGTAAACATATAGACACTGTTCCCGAAATGCTTTCTGGTTTCCTGCCGCGCTGCCTGTGCGATCTCCTCCAAAAGCGGAAGTGCCGCCGGAGAAAGGAGGGCTGCAAAATCCTCCGGCGTGCGGCTATCTCCTGCCAGAGCACGTCGCACATCCGCCTGCGTATAACAATTGTAATCATAGCCCTTCATAGCCTTTATTACCTGCTCCATGACATCCGAATCCAGCACTTCCATACCAGGCAGATATGTCATATGATCAATCCTGTTTTTTTTCTGATTCTCCAGGATTTCTTCATTCAGAATACTTTTGTTCAGGTGCTCCCGCATTGTGACCGGTTCCTGTCCGTTTTTCATTGCTCCTGCCTCCTAATCCCGTAAAAATCCTGTAAGCGGGGAAGATGCGCTGGCGCCCTTATCCAGAGTTCTTCCAAATCCTGAAAGATAAGCACTTCTCCCGGCCTCAATTGCCTTCTTAAACGCTTCTGCCATAGCCGGTACATCTCCTGCCGTTGCGATAGCGGTATTTGCCATAATAGCTGCCGCCCCCATTTCCATAGCCTCACATGCCTGGGATGGCCGGCCGATTCCGGCATCCACAATAATCGGAAGATCGATTTCGTCGATCAATATCCGGATAAATTCTCTGGTACAGATTCCCTTATTGGAGCCGATCGGAGAACCTAACGGCATGATGCAGGCAGCTCCGGCATTTGCCATATCTCTGGCTGCATTCAAATCCGGATACATATACGGCATGACAACAAAGCCCTCCTTTGCCAGAATCTCCGTAGCCTTAATCGTCTCATAATTGTCAGGCAGCAGATATTTGGAATCGTGGATGACCTCGATCTTCACAAAACTGCCGCAGCCCATTTCCCTGGAAAGTCTTGCTATACGGACAGCTTCTTCGGCATTCCTTGCCCCTGACGTATTGGGGAGCAGCGTGACATTCTTTGGAATATAATCCAGAATATTGGCAAGTCCTCCGGCATTGGCACGGCGCAGGGCCAGCGTGATGATCTGTGCCTCCGCTTTTTCGATGCATGCCTTTACCAGCTCCAGGGAAAATTTACCGGAACCCAAAATAAAACGGGAGGTAAATTCATGTCCTCCAAGAATAAATTTATCTTCTCTCTGATTCATGCTTCATTCCTTCTTTCTCTTTTTATGCTTCCTCTTCTCCCAGAAGCAGCCGTGTAATCATATTTGCCTCATGGGCAGCACAGAGCGCCGCTCTGGGAGCCATCAGACCTTTTCCGTAAACCGCCTCCGTTGTCTCATCACCGCATAAATAAAAGCTGCGTGAAACCCTCCGTGTCCGGATAAGATTGCTGCTCTCATACCCTGCAAGTCCGGATGCCGCCACCAGCCTTTTCTCCGGAAAATGCTCCCGGATGCCGCACACAAGAACAGCCTTTGCCTCGGGATCGTCAAATGCCTCGCAGATAATGTCTTCCGCGCAGAACAGCTCCTTCAGATTCTCCTCTGTCACCCGGACGCAGTCCACTGTGATATCCAGATAGGGATTGATCCTCAGAAGCTGGCCTTTCAGCGCATCTGTTTTGTACATCCCCACATGCTCCAAAAAATACTGCTGGCGGTTCAGATTTGTCAGATCTACTCTGTCAAAATCCACCAGATGCAGATGACCAACACCGATCCGCGCAAGAGCAGCCGCCACATTGGAGCCAAGCCCTCCCAGACCTGCAATTGCGACCCTGCCCTTCGATAAAAGCTTCTGTGTTTCCGGTGAATGGCGCTTTGCAAGCGCTTTATCCATCTGTTCCTTTGAAAACCTCATGATCTCTTCCTCCTTTTGCATCAGCCGCCTCCCACAAAGCTTACAATTTCAATTCTATCGCCATCCTTCAGCACAGTAGACGCATAATTGGATTTTGGTAGAATTTCATAATTCAATTCCACAGCGACCTGATTGATCTTGTAGTGGTTCTCTTCCAGATATTCCTCCATGGTGACAGGCTTTGTCACTTCCATTTCCTTTCCGTTTACCGTAATCATAGTTTCTCCTTTCTACTGAAAACAGAAGAATCAGAACAAAGCGGAGCACTCTCCTGTGAAACAAAAAAGAGTTCACAAAGGAATACACCCGCGGTGGTGCACCCCTTCATGAACTCCCGTTCACTCTCATCTGTTTTCATATTTATTTTACAGTAACAGGGAGATGCCAAGGCATCTCCCATCATCTCACAATGTATGTTCGTCCCTACGTTGGCATTATCCAAATCAGGTTATGGGTCGAAGCCCTCCGCTTCCTCTCAGCCTGGCACACAAGCTCCCCTTTCTTATTTACAAATTTAAGTATACGGAATTCATTTCCCAATGTCAATAGCCGATTTCTCACATATCCGGAAACTATAGTCCATTTCTCACATATCCGGAAACTATTTTCCATAGCCGCGAGACGCCTCGTATGTATTCAGAGCATCCAGTGCCTGCCCTGACATGGGAACAATGACCGCCAGGTTAAATATCGTCATCAATCCAATGCCGACATCCCCCAAATCCCACACAAACGTGTAAGCAGCCAGACCGCCCACAAACAACATGACCAGAGCGAGGACTTTATAGACCGTCTGGGAAATCCAGTTGTCACCGAACAGATATGCAACGTTGGAACGTGCGTAAAACAAAATACCGATAAAAGTAGAAAAACTGAACAGCCAAAGGACTGCCGCAATAAAGACCATGCCAAAAGTTCCCAGGTGATAGCACATAGCAGTCTGCAGGAGATCCATTCCCGTCAGTCCCTCTACCATTTCTGCCGGAGCCAGCAGCATGATCATAGCAGTACAGCTACAGATCACAATGGTATCAATAAATACGCCAAAGGCCTGCAGAAGGCCGATTTGGGCCGGGTGATCACTCTCTGCCGCAGCCGCTGAACAGGGCGCAGACCCAGAGCCTGCCTCATTGGAAAAAAGTCCCCTTTTCACACCATTCATCAGCACGGCACCGAACCCTCCTGCCGCCACCTGACGAAATCCAAACGCTTCTGCAAAAATACGCCGGAATACAGCCGGAAGCTGCCCCGCATTTTTCAGTATAATAAATACAGTAAAGCAAAAATAGCAGCCCGCCATAAGGGGCACCAGCACATCCAGCACTCTGACGGTTGCATTTTTGCGCAGAACGATCACGGCTGCCAGTGCGACCAGTACAATGGTCGTATAGAGGGGAGGAATGTGAAACGCATTCGCAAATGCTGAAGAAACAGAGTTTCCGATTACCTGACTGATGCCGAACCAGCAGATCAGACCGGAAAGCGCAAACAGAACTGCAATCAGCGTATAACGCCTTGGTTTTCCTCCTCGCTTTTCTTCAATAAAGTGATGGATATAGTATGCCGGACCGCCGCGGTACCCACCATAGAGAGGATCCTTTTCTTTATATAACTGTGCAAGCGTAGCCTCAATAAAAGCGGTCGAAGAACCAATCAGAGCTGTGATCCACATCCAAAATACCGCGCCTGCTCCGCCTGCAGAGATTGCCGCAACCACCCCTACCAAATTTCCCATGCCGACCCGCGTGGCGGTGGAAACGATCAATGACTGAAGACCGGAAATAGCTCCGCTTCCGCGATCACCTCGTTTTTCAAGCGTAACCCGCACCATTTCAGGAAAAAGCCTTACCGGCAGAAGCCTTGTACGAACCGTAAAATAAATTCCCACAGGAATCAGCAAAAGTACTAAAAGAGGAAGACTTACTGTTCCACCGCCCCAAAGAGGCAGCGTAACCAAATCTCCCCACAAAAATCCGTAAACACTTTCAATAATCTGAATGACAAAGGCCATATTCTGCTCCTCTCTTCTGTACAGGGATTGCATTTCTATGCTTTTGAGTATATAGTAGAAGTGAGCATTTGTAAAATAAATAGTATTAATCTATTGCATCTAATTATTAAATCCGGGAGGGCCCGATATGGACATGCGCAATCTGAAAACCTTTTTATATACAGCGGAGCTTGCCAGCTTTACCCGTGCCGCAGAGACGTTAGGCTATTCCCAATCCACCGTCTCCTTTCAGATCAAACAACTGGAAAAAGAATTAAACGTCCGTCTGTTCGACCGGGTTAATCATACCGTAACATTAACGGAAAAAGGACGCGATGTACTGCTGTATGCCAATCAGATCACAAAACTGGCACAGGAGCTGGAGCATACTCTGCACGCTCCCAAAAATGTAAGCGGGCATATTCGTCTGGCAATGGCGGATTCCCTATGTCCCACAATTCTGGATGAAGGTTTTTCAGCTTTTCGGAAACGATACCCGGGAATCACCATGAAAATCACAGCGGCCGGAACGAAGGAAATGTTCCGGCTCCTCAATCAAAATGAAGCGGACCTGGTTTTTACCCTGGACCGCCATATTTACCACGCAGAATATATCATTGCCCAGGAAGAGAAAATGAGCACACATTTTGTAGCAGGTCCGGACTGTCCTCTGGCACAGAAGCAGGCGCTGACTATAAACGAGCTTGCGGAGCATTCCTTTGTACTCACAGAAAAGGGCATGAGCTACCGCCACCTGATGGATGATGCCTTTGCCGCACAGTCACTGGAGGTGAGACCGGTCCTGGAGATCGGGAATACAGAGCTGATCTGCAACCTCGTAAGTCAGGGTGTTGGAATTTCCTTTTTACCGGACTATGCTACAGCAGAGGCAGTCCGGACAAAGCGGCTTGTCTATCTGCCTGTAGTGGATTTTGAGATTGATATCTGGAAACAGCTTCTTTACCGCCGTGACAAATGGATTTCTCCTGCCATGCAGCTTGTGATCGATTATTGCGCCCGGCACTGAAATTATACCGCCTGTATTTTCTCATTTCGGGCTGCTGCCAGAATGATCCCCATGCCAACAAAGGCAGAGACCGTTCCAAACAAAAGCATGGCCTCTACCCCTGCTTTGTCAATCAGTGTACCGCCGATCAGCGCGCCGAGAACACTTCCGAGCGTATAAGTCATGGTCATATACGCCTGTCCCTTGATCGCATCCTGCTCTTCCATTACGGAATTTACATAATAAACTGAGGACACTGTGATCAGGGCCCAGCCGAACATCTGCAGAATCTGCACCGCATAAAATACGGGGATCGATGGAGCCAGCAGGGTTCCCAGGCTTTTGAGCATAAAGAAGACGCCGGAAATACGGAACCAGATATCAGCACGGAGCTTTTTTACCATATATCCAAACAAAAACATCGTAGGAAGCTCAATGAGCGACGCCAAAGCCATGGCAAATCCCATCTCCGAGCTTCCTCCGCCCTTGCTGTCCACAATCTGAAAGGTAAAGCTGTTCAGGAGAACATGGCTTAGATATACAAACACACAGCCGCATAAAACAATACTGAACCTTTTATATCGTTTAAAAAAGTACAGAGGGTCACTGCTGCCCTTTCGGTCTGCTCTCTGCTCTGCTGTCCGGCATTTCTCAAACGGAAACAAAAGCAGCGAAAAAAACAGCCCGCCGAACATCAAAACCATAGCTGCCGGAACAGTTCCCACACCGGCCTTTGCCACAATGATCCCAAGCACATATGCGGCAATGGCATATGCAACAGACCCCATCCCCCTGGACACGCCGAAGTTTAATCTTTTTCCCTGGTTCATACTCTCCGTTCCCAGGGAATTTACCAAAGGGGTCAAAAGCTGCAGCAGCATAATGCTTCCTCCGTAGGCCAATCCGGTCAGCATCCGTATTTTCTCAGGAACCAGAAGCAGCAGGATTGCCAGAACCACCAGAACAACGTCAAAGGCTGCTATGATTTTTTTCAGAGAGGGACTGAAAGGTGTATCCGCATAACTTGCTGCCACAGGCTGCAAAGCTGCTGATACGATTCCTGCAGCCGCCATGAGCAAGCCAATCTCTGTATTACTGAATCCCTTATCCAGCAGATAAATGCCGGAAAAACCCATAATCGCGGCAAAATTCATCCAAAAGAATCCCTGTATAAAGGAATATCCTGCTGTCAAATTTTTACTCTTACCTGATATTTGCATAAAATTTTCTCCTCACCTCAAAATTTCACAGCTATTTTATCCTATATCCGGCAGCTTGTAAATAACCCGCTGCCAACATTGCCCCGAAATCTTTCGCATGATATAATGACTAAACGCTTTAAATGCAATGCAGGAGGGAAATATTACAATGAAACGTACCGCAAAAGAAATGATTCTCAGACTTATGATTTTGCATGGTTTGCGGAGGCCCGATCATTGATTTTTTTACCGGTATTTTTTCCGGACTATTCATGGAAAAGCATCCGCTGTGGCTCAATATCCTTGTACTGGCAATCGGCTGTGTCATTCTTGCGTTCGGTATGACCATTGTAAGCAAATCAGACGCAGGAACCGGACCGAATGACCTGGTGACAGTCGTGACCAGTGTTAAGCCGCACCGCGAAAAGCTTGTCGGCACAGTTTTAGAGAATTTCACTGAAGCCGTCCCAAAACAATCCATGCATTAACCGGCTTTTATAAAAGTAATGGGATATTCCGAAAGCCTTCCTCCGGCCTTCGGAATATCCCGTTTTTATATAGTCAGTAAATCAAATTTCCAGCACACTTCCGGCAGACAGATACATAATCCTGTCTCCCATTTCTTCACGCAGGAGCTGATACTCCTTAATCCCGGTGCAGTGTCCGGTATAATACTGCGCCCTTTTTTCCAGCAGCTTTTTGGCGAGCATTCTGCAGAACTGTCTCTGCGGCTCTTCCTCTTCATAAGCATGCATCAGATGCATACCCCCGACCACATAATCAATTCCCGCAGGCACAAAGCTTTCTGCCCTTTTCAAAATATTTACCATTCCATTGTGCGCACAGCCGGCAAAAAGGACTACTTTATTTCTTTCACGAATCAGCAGATTCTGTTCATGCATAAACAGATCCGGGACATGACGCCCATTCATAGACGCATATAGACTGTCATTTGCAGGAGAATAGCATTCCCGGCCCGTGACTCCGGCAAAGACCTGCAGCTCTGTATCCAGCCTGTAATCTCCGGTATGGCAGATAACCCTTGGATTATCCTTCCACTGAACCGGAAGCCCGATATATGAATTGCTGCCATCCGGATCATGTGCATAAAATTCGCCCAGAGCTTTTTTCTGGATATGTATGTCTGCTTTTTGATTTGTCTCCAAAAAGGCAGCCAACCCACCTCCATGATCGTAATGTCCATGGGAAAGAATTGCCGTGTCCACTTCAGCGATATCCACACCGAGTTTTTGGGCATTTTTCAGGAAGCCTCCATCCTGTCCCATATCAAACAGTATTTTATGGTTTTTTGTCTCAATGTAAACGCTGAGCCCATGGCTGCACGAAAACTCCTGTGACAAAGCCGTGTTCTCCATTAAAGCTGCAATCCGCATGTGACTTTCTCCCCTTTCACAAAAAGATTCCCCTTTTTCATCATAACCGCACCGAATCGGATTTACAATAGCAATTTGATAATTTTTCCAAATTACTGTATAATGTATTCATGAATAAACAAAAGATATCATTACCGTTTCCAATATACCAAGGAGGACATTTACCTATGGAAACCAGAAATACAGAGCACTGGCTGGATACCACGGACCCTCAGACATTCATCAATAACACTGCCAAATTCAATGATCTGATGATGATGTACCGTTGTGTTATCCGGGAAATAAAGACAAAATTGGAAGTTCTGGACGACGAATTTTCCGTAGAGTATAAGAGAAATCCTATCTCTTCGATCAAAACCAGAATAAAAAAACCAGAAAGCATTTACCGGAAGCTTCAAAAGCTGGGTTATGATTTTACAGCAGAAAATATTTCAGAGCAATTGAACGACGTAGCCGGCATCCGGGTTATCTGTGCTTTTGTAGATGATATTTATTCAGTCGCGGGGCTGCTGGCCGGTCAGGATGATATCACTGTAATCAAAATCAAGGACTATATCAAAAATCCCAAGTCCAACGGTTACCGCAGCTATCACATGATCGTCGAAGTTCCCGTATTTTTTACCAAAGGCAAAACACCTATGCGGGCAGAAATCCAAATCCGCACGATCGGCATGGATTTCTGGGCAACTCTGGAGCATCAGCTCCGATATAAAAAGGGCATCGAAGAAATGGAAGGATACGAAAATATCAGTCAGGAGCTTCTCTGCTGCGCCCAGACAGTCATCGACATGGATAACGAAATGCTGCGGATCAAAAATATGATCGGGCAGTTTCATGATATATGATTCCATCCAAAACTCTCTCTTCCTGCACCCGGAAGAGAGAGTTCTTGCATCAAAGCCGCACGCGGAGCTCTTTATTATTTTTTATGCGGAATGCCCGCGGAGTCATCTGGTAGCGCTCCTTGAATACCCGATGAAAATAACTGTTGTTTTCGTACCCTACTGCCGCTATGATATCACTGACCGGCAAGTCCGTATCACACATCAGCTCCGCTGCCTTGTTCAGCCGCTTCCTCTTAAGCAGCTCCTTAAAATTAAAGCCTGTGGACTTCTTTATCATTTTGCTCAAAAGATGCATCGGCAGATGCAGCTCACGGCATAAATCCGTCAGGGTTGCCGTACGATACTGCTGTTCAATATAATCCAAGGTTGTCATAGCAATCATATTTTCATATTGATTCGGAAGGCGCATTTCCACATATTGAACAGAATCTAAAAGATACAGAAAGATCAACCCCATAGTCGTCTGATGAATCCTGCTTTGATCACCTTTTCCTGTTACTATGGAATAGATGATATTTTCCAGAAGGTTCTGAATCTGGAGCACCTCTGCCACCTTGAAATGCAGATACTCTCCCCGTTCTTCATCCTGCCGGAGCACATTCACCAAAAAATCTGCCAGCACATTGTTATTCCCCGCCATAGTATAAGCCACATCAAAAAATTCCGGAAGCACCATAAAATTGATTGCAATATCGTTTTCTCCCGCCGGAAGAATCTCATGCTTTGTAAATTGATTCAAGAACAAAAGCTCCCCTTTATTGACGGTGACATTTCTGCCATCTATAATGTTGACCAACTGTCCCTCACAGACATACAGCACCTCAATAAAATTATGTCTGTGAACGGGAAAATGCACAAATCTCGTATGAGTACGTACAGCGATCAGCTTCCCCTCCTCCAGCATTTTTCTGCTGTCTACCGTAAAGTCCTTACCGGATGTATAGAGCTCTTTGTCCACCTCTGTGATTCCATCCAGAATCCGCTGCTCTTCTTCAGAAATTTTACGCAAATGTTCCAATAAAGCCTGCTGCATCTGTCAACCTCATTGCCCTTCTTCCAAATTTATCTTTCCAATGCATTCACGACCGCATCCAGATTTTCCAGCATTGTATTTACATACAGCTTATTCGTATGGGCTGCTTTTGTCCCGTCCTCATAAAGAACCGTATAGAAGTTCTGGTCATATTCATAATACTGAATCGTTTTCTCCGAACCGTCCGTCAAATAGTAATGAAGCTCCAGGGCAGGCGCTCCCTCTACCTTCGGCACCTCATCCAGCCTTTCCTGCGCCGTCACACTCACACAGGCATAATAGAAATCTGTAAACAGATTCTTTGCGATATTTTTGCCGTTTACCAGCCATGATATTTCTTCGTTCTCCTGCCCTTCACTTTCCACCATTCTCTGCATGGTATATGTTTCCCCGTCCGCCGTCACTTCCAGCTTCTCCATATCTCCGATGGACACAAAACTGTATGTCAGGCTCCAGAAGGTTGTCGGCTTACTCTCCACAAAGTCAGCCAGATATTCCTGCCGGATCGTATGAACCTGCATGGAATCATCCAGCCGGACGTAATAGTTCTCATCCTCATCCTGCCCGCCCACAGACAGAGTAAATCTCTCCTCGGACTCGCCATCCGCCCCTTCACAGACCACTTCTATCAAAGCAGTCGGAGTATCCAAACCATATGTTCCAAAGTCTCTGCAATAATATTCCACATTTTTTGCCCAATTCGTATTGGAGAGATTGTTCTGCATGGTTCCTACGATATTCAGATTTGCTTTCTGGGAGTTTCCCGCTTCATCCGTCACGGTGCAATTATCATCGCCGGGCATATCCAATACATAGGAATCTTCCTCCTTATCCACTCTGAATATTCTCATAGACTCAGGAGCCGCCTCAGGGAAGCTTTCATATTGGGCAAAGTCCTCAAGCCGCCCGGAAAAATGGCTGTCCAGTGCTGCAGAGGTCAGATAAACCGTATCTGAGTCTTCCCCTATCCAGAAATACAATTCATGATTGCTGCTATTACGTCTTCCAAAATAAATATTGATTTCAGCCCCCTCTGTATCTGTCACAGCAATCTTTTTTGCCTCTTCTCCCAATCCATATTGTTCCGAATCTCCTGCATTTTCAAGGATCCTGGTAGCTGTCAGAGCCGCCAGATCATTGAGCAGCAGGTTTAGCCTGGACGGATTCATCTCAAAATTCGTATCTTCCGGGTTTATCCAGACCCCTTCCTTCTGTTCAAAAACAAGCGCTCCTTCCTCGCCCGGAAAGGAAAGCCTCTCTATCTGTTCTGGTGCCAATGACAGCACAATGGCATTTTCCGCCTGCTGCTTCTCTGACTGAAACTGTTCGTTCTCTTTGCTTTGCGTATACCAGGTCACTCCCAGATAGATCCCCAAAAACACAACGATCACAAGGAGTCCGATCACCAACGTTCTTGCATTCTTTTTCGTCATCAGCGTTTTCTCCTTTTTGCCCATGTAACGGTACCAGCCAGAATAAACGCAAGCGGCAGAACAAATACACAGATCACTGTCCATAAATTTGCTGTAAAATCTGTCAGCGTCAGATACGGTACCTGAAGAGTCTTGGGAGGAACCGCCGAGGAAGCCTCCTCTCCATTACATAAATAAACGGCCGTACTTCCGATCAACTGTGCATTTGTGCCGGACACATTCCGGTTGTAATCCTCATCCAGCAAATACCCCGTACTGTAGTATACAAGCTCTGTATCTATCTGCTTATCGTTGTCCACGTCCTCCTGAATCAGCATTCCGATATCAAACGGACCAGCCACATCCCCGGATTCTTTTTCTGAGGTTGTCATATTCTGCACATCTACTTTTGAATAAGCAGCATTGGAGGTACTGAGCAGAGGCTGCATCGTAATAGAACTTCGATATGTTTCCATTTGTCTGATTCCCTGACTCATAGGTGCCAGCAGATAGGTTTTTTCATAAATATCAGCAGTGATTTCGGAGTAATTTACTGTTGGGATCAGGCAGTACTGATACGACATATAATGACCGGAATCTCCTTCCAGGATAATTCCTTCTTCTCTCTCCACGCCGTAATTTTCCAGAATGGAATCAAAATTCGGCATAGTCTGTTCCGTATAATTCGAAAAAATCATCGCCTTTCCGCCATTTTCCAGGTATGTGATAATTGCCTCCGCTTCTTCGGCAGAATAATCCTTCGTAGGCGCATTGATCAGAACGGCAGCGGCATCCTCCGGTACGGAGCCTGCCGAAAGCAGGTTTAATTCCTTTACATCTATGTTATTTTTCTCGATCGCATCTGCAAAGGATTCTCCAAGTTCAGCCTCTCCGTTTCCGTTCAGCGCATAAAGCACCGGATTGTCATCTGAGGTCACATAATCAATGGCACTTGTCACCATTCCCTCTCCATCGAAGGCATTCTGCACATATCCGTTCGTCTGATAACTGTATCCCAGAACATACATACTTTCTTCTTTTACAAGTTTATACGTATCACCGCAAACGGCTATCACACTGTTATTATCCACAGTCTCATCCGTGTACTGGCCTGTAAAACCCGGATAAAGAGCCGGGTCTATCTGCTGCACGGTAATATGCTCCGACAGATCCTCGTAACGCTTCAGCAGCTTCCAAATCGTATCGTCTTCTTTTCCGCCTTCGCAAATGTAATAAAGAGTCACATCCCGGGAAAGCCGATCCAGAAAGTTTCTGGAAATATCTGTCAGTGTGTATAATTTTGCGGAACTGAAATCAAATTGAGTAAGCTGAGAGGGCAGGCTATTGATAATCAGATTCAGGATGACCGCAGCCACGACCACGATTGCTGTGAGCAGAATACTATAGGAACCATGACTCAGACGTTTCCTGTCTTTTTCAATTTTTTCATTCATGTTCCCCACCTCCTAGCTCCAACGTCTTTTCTGAATGGTCTGTGCAGCAAGAAACAAAGCCACACCGGCAATTGTCAGATAATACACAATGCCGGAAATATCCAGAATTCCGTCAAAGAAATTCGTAAGCCGTCCATTTATATAAAATACGGACAAAAACTTCTGAAAGGCTCCTTCAAATAACCGCCTGTCCGCCAAAAACCCAGCCCCAAGTACCAGCTCCGCCAGAATAAACACGGCTGCTGTGATCCTCACATTGTGCAGCATATGATAAACTGCCAGGGACAGCAAAATGATCACAGCCGTAAAAGAAACCAACGACGCAGCGGCCGTATTCGGAACCATTGCCGAAATGGTATTCATCAGATAACAAAGCAAAAGCAGGCCAAAGCTCATCACAGCCGCAATTACCGGATTTTCTGTCAAAGAGGAAAGAAAAAGGCCGATCGCCATATCCGCACACCCCAGCAAAAAGAACCCCAAAACAGACAGATAGGCAGCAGTAAGATTAACCTGGCCGTTTTGTGCCATAATCAGGGGATACAGACACACAGTTGCCATTGGAACCGCATACAGAGTCACTAACGCCAGAAATTTCCCCAGCACAATATCTGCTACAGACAGCGGCAGCGTCAGAAGAAGCTGATCGGTTTTTTGTTTCTTTTCTTCTGCAAGGACACGCATTGTCAAAATCGGCACAAAAACAAGAAAAACAAACTGTATACTCTCCAGAACTCCCTCAAATTTCGGTGAAGAAAGATTCAGATTGATATAAGAAAAATATACTCCGACCACTACCAGGATAAACGCAATAAACACATATCCGATCATAGATGTCCGGTAACTTCGGATTTCTTTTTTATAGACCCCAATCATTTCTGTTCCTCCCCTCCTGTCTATCGGCGTTCCTTTTCTCCGGCTCCGTCAGCTTCAGGAAAATATCCTCCAGAGAAATCTGATGCTTACGCAGTTCCAATATCGGACAGCCGATTTCTGCAAACCGGAAAAACAGCTCTCTTCGGATATCCGTATCTTCACGCATCTTAAGATCGATCCGAAAAGCACCGGGCTGTTCCTGCGCAGGAGTCACATCTGCATACTGAATTTCCTCAAAACTCTTCAGCACATCCTGAATACTGTCCTTCGCACCCTCTACAACCAATTCCAGCTTATTCTGGCCATGGAACATGCTTCCGAGATTTTCTGCACGATCAAAAGCAATCAGCCTTCCCTTATTGATGATCAAAATATCATCACAGACCGCACTGACCTCCGATAGAATATGGGAACTGATGATTACCGTATGCTTTTGACTCAGGCCCTTCACAAGGTCCCGTATCTCAATGATCTGCTTTGGGTCAAGTCCCACCGTCGGCTCGTCCAGAATCACGATTTCCGGATAACCTACTAATGCCTGTGCGATTCCCACACGCTGCTTATATCCCTTGGACAGATTTTTTATCAAACGGTTCCTCATCTGCGAAATCTTTACGGTATCCATAATTTCTTCAAGCATTTTGCCCTGCTCTGCTTTTGGAATCTTCTTTAGCTGGGCTACTGTAAGCAGATATTCTATCACCGTCATATCTGCATATAACGGCGGTATTTCCGGCAGATAACCGATACAGCGCTTTGCTTCCCTTGGTTCCGTTAAAATATTATGGCCGTTAATGATCACTTCCCCTGAGGTTGAAGCAATATACCCTGTCATCATATTCATTGTGGTCGATTTTCCGGCTCCGTTGGGACCTAACAGTCCATATATCCGTCCGCTTTCTAACTGAAAAGAAAGATCATTCACAGCATAATGATCACCGTATTTTTTTACAAGATGTCTGACTTCAATTGACATAGTCTCCTCCTTCATGCATTAACCTGAGTCAACTTTAGCACATATATATGTACATTCTGTGAATTGCCCATATACATTTAAAAGCGCCTGCCCTTACCGGACAGGCGCCTGAATACGGCATTTCATAATTTATGCCTTCATACTCATTATAAATTAGAGTTTGTCAACCCACTCAGCCATATTGTCTTTGTAGAATACATATGGGATACCAGTCAGAACGCTTGTGCCATCGCCATCTTCTTCAGCAGTATAGGTTTCTGCTTCATACTCGCCCCATGCTTCCATATCTAAAGTAGAGCCAGCAGAGCCGTCAAATCCGTCGTTCGCAACAGCCATCTGGATAGCGGCTGTAGAAGCGCCAAGATGAGTAACATCCCACAGCATCATGTATGGGCAGACAGATGCGAACTCATCATCGTCAGCGCTGGCCGGCATGTAGTTCTTCATCTCGGAAGGCAATCCAAGACCTGTCAGCTTAATGTCGGAACCAGCCTGGGTAAGAACCTCACCAGCGGCTGCGATACCAACCGTTGTCGGGGAAATGATAACGTCAACTTTGTTTTCTGCCAGGAATGCCTGAGCCTGTGTAGTGGACTTGGTAGCCTCGTCATCACCGTATTTCTTGTCAAGTTCCGGGCTTACCTTACCGGCGTAAATGTCTTTAGACAGCTCGTTTTCCATCTCAGCAATCCAGCCGTTCTGTACCGGAGTATCGATACCAGCAGAAAGAACACCAATCTTGATCTCTTCTCCATCGTAGTCAGCCAATGCAGCTTCAACGCTCTTGGACATATCTGCGTCTTCCGGATCATACGGAACACCCAGCTCGATCATAACGGCCGCACGAACCTGCATAGCACCGATATCGGCAGAGGATGCCTGATTGTTGTGCGTCACACGATAATCAGCAGATGCAGCGGAGTCAACGGATACGATCGGAATCTCAGATTTCTGAGCCTTTGCAAATACTTCGTCAAAACCGGTATCACCATTGGTAGAAATGGAAATAGATTTGCAGCCCTGGGTAATCGCTTCGTCAAGCAGCTGAACCTGAGCAGCTACGGTTGTTTCAGCAGGAGATTTCTCCGTACAGTTTTCACCAACCTGCTCCATATAGCTGGAGAAGCCGTCGTACATAATTACACCAAAAGCGTTTCCTACAGATTTGAACATAAATACGTGGGAGCCGGATACATCAGAAGTATCACCAGCCGCCATTACTGCAGATGCGCCGAATGTGGTACCTGCTACTGCCGCACTAAGACCAAGTGCCATAAGCTTTTTTAAATTTTTCATGTTTCTTCCTCCTTGTGGATTAATATATATAAACCTTACGTTTATATTTCTACTTTGCAAATCTTTCTTTTGCTCTCTTCGCGTCTTCCTGCTGCTCTGCCCACCATTTCGCAGATTTCTCTGCACATTCCTTCCTGGCAGAAACAATCTTGTCATTGAGCTTCTTAATCTGCGCATCCTTATCAGAAGCATTGCCCTTCTGAAGCTCTTTGATCTGACGCTTCATGTCTTTGACAGCTTCATTGGTTCTGTCATTGATTGCTTCAATATTCTTATTGTTGTGATACAACAAATGCAGCTTGATATCTTTGATCATCTGTTTGTTAATCGTAGAAATCAGGATTGTCACGATCAGGATAACGCCTGTAAAAATCTTCTTGGTATTCGGGTCAACGCCCAGCAGACCAAGTGTATAGGTCAAAAATGCCATAATAAATGTAGCAATGATCGGTCCATACATTTTACCTTTACCGCCGTTGGTAGACACACCGCCAAGTACGGCACAGGCAATTGCAGTCATTTCATAGCCGGTACCCATGGAAGAAGATACACCGCCGCCCATGCGTCCGATAAAGAAAATAGAACCAATACCTGCCATAAATCCCATAAGGATAAATACTTTCATTTTAATCCGCGTTACGCTGATACCGGAATATTCCGCACAGGTCGGGTTATTACCAACAATATAGACTTTACGGCCAAAGGTTGTTCTATGAAGAACAAAGATAAAGACCGCACCCATAATCAGAAACAGGATCATGGAAATCGGAATAATATTTCCAAGACTCTTCCAGCCGATTGCATTGTACCATTTCGGAAAATTCTTCAGAGAATTTTCCCCAAGAACAATCTCCACAATACCGCGGAACAACATAGATGTGGAAATCGTGGTAATAACTGCCGGCATTTTCAGATATGCCACACAAAAGCCATTGAAAGCGCCGCAAACCATACAGGTCAGAATTCCCGCAATAACCGTAATCGGCCATGCGATTCCCGCATCCATCATAAGACCGGTCACCATGCCGCCCAGTATCATCTGTGCAGCTACGGATACATCGATATCACCAAGGAGCAGGATGAACACCATGCCCAGAACCATCGGAGATACATCCAGGCCGGAATTGATGATGGACTGAACTGTGCCTTCCGTAAAGTACAAGTCTGTTCTGAATACTGCCAGAATCACATTCAGCAGCAACAGGATATAAACCAGAATCATCTCCCATTTGATGAGAAATTTAGATAATTTAAACCCTTCCTTGACCGTAAGGTCCCTATCGTAATTACTTCCTGGCATTAGATCAAAGCACCCCTTTCCTTCAGAGCCTGTTTCTCAGCGGAACGCTCTGTGAAATAGTTAAACGCTACTGCGACGATGATGATACCACCCTGAAGTGCTTTCTGCCATACACTCATACCAGGAATCATACTGATGAAGTAAGTAACAACCGACATGACCAAAATACCAATTGCCACGCCATCCATACGTCCTTTGCCGCCGGTAATGGAAACACCGCCGAGTACGCAGATTGCAATCGCAGTCATCTCAAAGCCTTCTGCCATACCATAATATCCAATTGCATAATTTGCAGTATACATCATGCCGGCCAGACCGGAAAGAGCGCCACAGATAACAAATGAATAAAAGGTAACGGTAGGTTCTTTGATACCTGCAACTGCGGAAGATTCACGACTGGTACCAATTGCATAAATTCTTCTGCCCGGAGCCGTATAGCCCAGGAAAAATCCCATTGCCACAATAATCAGAATCGTTATGATCAGCAAAAGCGGAATTCCCGCGATCTTACCGATTGCCCAGAAACGGTAGCTGTCCAGATAATGTGCGGCGAACCACCATTCTCCTCCGGATACCACAAAGGCAAGTCCGCGGAAAATATACATGGTACCCAAAGTGCAGATCATCGGTACCATGTGCAGGTAGCCAACGAGAAAACCGTTGATCGCTCCGCAGACCATACCAAGAAGAATCGCAACAAACACCCATACGATGCCGGGAACACCAGGATTGTCACAGGATAATTTTGTTGTCACAATTCCCACAAGAGCCAACTGGGAAGCGATCGAAATATCAATTCCGCCAGTCAGGATAACAACCATCTCTCCAACTGCAAGCAATGCGTACACCGTATTATTCTGAAGCATGTTCAGCATAGAACTCACAGTAAACATACCAGGAGTAACCACTCGTGCTACAGCCAGCAGAAGAATCAGAACGAGAACCAAGCCAGTATTTCTGGATTTCAGCAGCTTTTTCATGATTTGTCTCCTCCTTTTTCTTTCAGTGATGCTTCAAGGATCATTTCCTGAGTGGTTCCCTGCACATCATCAAACTCACCGGTTACACGTCCGCCCTTCATTACAACAATCCGGTCAGCAACGCCTAAAACCTCGGGCATTTCGGAGGATACCATGATAATCGCATACCCCCTGCAGGCCAAATCGTTCATGATTTCATAAATAGAATACTTGGCACCTACGTCGATCCCCTTGGTAGGCTCGTCCATAATCAGAACCTTCTGTTCAGAACTTAACATCTTGGCAACAACCACCTTCTGCTGGTTACCACCGGACAGAGAAGAAGGAGGTGCTGTAATATCATTTGCTTTTAACTGTATCTTCTTACACAGGTTGATGGCATTTTCCATCTCAGCGCTGACATCTATCTGCCCGCCTTTTACAAATTGCTCCATCGTTGCAGAAGAAACATTCTGATAAATGGGAAGCTCATTTACAAGACCCTGTGTCTGCCTGTTCTCCGGCAGCAGACCAATTCCAAGCTTCAACGCATCAATCGGACTCTTAATATGTACTTCCTTTCCTTCCAGACGGATAGAACCGGAATCAGGAGTCATGATACCATAAATATTCTGACATACCTCTGTACGCCCTGCACCTACCAGACCGGTCAGTGCCAGAATCTCACCGCGGCGAACATGAAAAGAAACATTCTTGAAGTAGCCTTCTTTTGAAATATTATCCACTTCCAGAACAACCTCACCGATCTTAGCGGTTTTCTCCGGGTACATGGCAGTCAGCTCACGACCGACCATTGCCTTTACAAGAGCGGCATTTGTAATACCATCCACATCCCAGGTTCCTACATAAGTAGAATCACGGAATACAGAAACCCGGGTAGCCAGCTCGTACATATCTTCAAATCTGTGTGTGATAAAGATAATGGAAACCCCTTTATCACGCAGATCCTTAGCGATCTTATAAAGCTGCAGGCATTCATTTCTTGTCAGGGAGGCTGTCGGCTCATCCATGATCAGAATTCGAGCATCACGAGAAAGGGCCTTTGCGATTTCGACCAACTGCTGAGCTGCTACGGACAGAGTTCCCATCGGCTTATCGACATCAATTTCTTTGCTTAAGGGCTTAATTAATTCTTCCGCCCTTTTTTTCATGGTTTTCCAGTCATAAAAGCCAAATTTATTTTTAATTTCCTGACCCATGAAAATATTCTCCGTTACAGTCAGATCCGGAAATGAAGTAACGTGCTGATAGATAGCAGCAATACCCATTTTTGCAGAGTCTGCTGTGTTACGGAATGTCACTTTTTCGCCTTCCAGAAGCATGATACCACTGTCTGGCTGATGTACACCTGTAATAACTTTGATGAAAGTGGATTTGCCGGCTCCATTTTCACCCATCAAAGCATGAATCTCACCTTTTTTCAACTGAAACTGTACACCATTCAGGGCTCTTACGCCGCCGAATGTCTTAACGACGTCTTTCAGTTCCAAGATATAATCACTCATGTAAATGTATATCTCCTTTCCCTTTCCTTATTTTTTTGCTTTACTACCGTACACTTTAAACAAATATCATTCCAATTTCAATATCATAATTTGCTTTTTAGCATTCAATTATTGTTATTTCATACATAATTGCCATAATGATGAAAAAATGCTATAATAAAACTATTCTTTTTGACTCCACAATAAAACAGGGACATCTTTTGTCCCGGAATTTTTCATATATTTCCAATTTTAACGAGGTATTTTTTATGAATTTGTTAAAAAAGATGTTTCCAAACCGTCACTCTCAAGTATCCACAATCACGGATTCACAGGCCGAAGCACTTCCTTTTTATGTAAAAGAAATAGGCTATACAAACGACCACAAGTTTACCAGGGGAAATGCCAACAATTACTCCGACTACCTGCTTTTGTATTCTCTCACGCATATGTCGTTTGTAAAGCACCAAAATAAATATCCTGTGTGTCCGCATGATATCGTGGTGTCCGCCTGCAACACACCTCTCCAGTTTGTACAATACCGCAGGAGAGCCGATGATTTTATTTATCTGATCATCGGAGGAAAGCATGCACAGCAATTTTATAATTTTATCCGGACCAACAACTGCATATACTACACAAGTCAGTACAGCAATATGCTGGATCAGTTCCTGGCCCTGCTTTCCATTGACTACAAAACCAATCCTCTTATGGGGCAGTTGGAGGCAAGTACGATTATACACCAGCTTTTTTTCAGTCTGTATAAGATTTCCATCGATATCCTGTCGGCAAAGAATATGTCTCCGGCACAGGATACGGCAGTGAATACCGCCATCAATTTCATAGAGAAGAATTATAAAAACAATCTGGACGTAGATGCCATCTGCAGCAGCGTTGGTTTTTCCAAATTCTATTTCTGCAAATTATTTAAAGAGCATACAGGAACTACGATTCATCAATATCTGACAGAATACCGGATTACCAAGTCCAAAGAGCTGCTCAGCTATTCCAAGCTTTCCCTTACAGCTATTGCCAATTCTGTAGGGTATAAAAATGTTTTGACCTATACCAGGAATTTTGAGCGGCTGCAGCATATGACACCAAGCGAATACCGAAAATATTATTAATTTCGTCATCAACTTATAAATGGAGGTTATCACTTATGACAAATTCACAGGTTCTGCTCTACAATTTCACCATTGACGACCGCGCGGCAAAACTCGGCCGCTGGCTGACCAGAGAAAAAATCCGCGTGCGTGTCGTACAGGCGCCCGAATTTCTGCATCCTCTGGGATTTCTGTTCGAAATCCCCGGCTTTCAACCGAATCCTCAGTTTAATCTGGGCGGAAACTTCCAGGATGAAATGATCGTACTGAAGGATTTTTCGGACGCACAATTAAACAGCTTCCTTCGTTTCTTCCGTGACAACCGGCTTGCCCCCATTGAACTGAAGGCTGTCCTCACTCCGGTCACACAGTATTGGAATTCACTGGAGCTGCACAAAGAACTGACGAGGGAGCATAAAGCTATGAAAGAAAATAAGAAATCATAGCGGTTCTCCTCACCTTCCGTAATCATCAATACAAACGGTATCGCCAAGTACCTCCCGAAAAGTATAGAGCGTCAGATCTTCTTTGGTGCTGACACCCCACTTCACCAGCGTCATGCATCGATTCTGTATTTCAATTCCGGTTATTCCGGAAGGATGAACACAGCTTCCCGTATTAAAATAGGGAGACTGCGGCGTACCGAGCATAGGATGATGCGTATGCCCGCAGATCAGAATATGGCCGTTTTTTCTGGCCCATTCCATCAGGATTTCCTCGGAGGCTTTTTTCTTTGTGTTATTCTTTGCTGCACTTGTTGGGTCCGGTATCCCAAGCCCTTCCAGGATTTTCCACACATAACGGACTAAGAAACGGGCAATTCTCCACAGTCTGCTGTTCAGGAAATCAGCCTGATGTCCATGCGTCAGATAAATATCCTTCTTTTTCTCCGCATCTTCCAGAATGATTCCCGAATAAAAGGATATACCCGGAAAATATTTTTCGCGGAATCTCCGGCACTTTTTTACGAGGTCATGATTTCCGTATACTTCATATATCCGATTTTCACGGCGGTATTTTTCCAGCATTGCAAAGCTTCTCCCATGCATTTCCCGGATACATTCCATAGACCGGTTTTCCCAAAGCTCATCTCCATCTCCCAGTTCCAGGTAAGTAAATCCCCTGTCAAAATAATAGCCCAGTGCAGCCAGATACAAATATTCATTTTTCAGGAAATTATCATTGGCATTTCCGCAGCCCCTGTGACAATCGCTCAGCAGAACATACCTGGAGTTCTCCTCCAGCGGAAGCCGCAGCGCATGCTCAAAAGCATCCGAAATCCTGGCAGTGCAGCTCATCTTTTTCTCCCCTTCCCCGAAAATTTATGCGCTCCGGTTTTTCTGAACCGGAACAGACAGCGGAATACAGGCGGCAAAAAGAAATAAAGATACAGCATTCTGTCCGCCGTATCCTGAAAGGGTTTGACCGCCCATAAAAATACGCGGCAGAAAAATTTGTTTTTCCACTGTTTCCGGCAAAGCAGCGAGGGAAGAAAGCAGCACGGCTGTCTGGAGTGCGGAGAATCGAATATCCAATAAACCGTTTTGCCTATTACACAAAAATTCTCTTCTTTATATCCCAGCTCTGACAACCCATCCAGAAAGCAGCACAGCATCTCTTTGTCCGGAAAAGTAACCGTACTTTTCATCACAAGCCTATCCGGCTCACTGTATGCACCTACGCAAAATCCGGTCAGCCACCAATGCTTCTGCTCTGTACGGAACAGCTCCTTCCCTCCCTTGTGCAGCTCCATAGAAAACTCCAGCATTTCCGAATCCGGTACACTGTGAAACAGAGTATCCCAGCGCTTCCAGGGAGCTATCACGGAATCGGCCTGATAAACCCCGATTTCTCCGCCGCTGTTTATCCCATACTGTCCCTTCCAGAACTCTATCAGCCATGTACGGTCATCATAATCAAAATAAACAGGCTCGCAATCAAATACCATGTTAAAATGCGGAGCTGTTTCATCAAAAAATGTACAATATCCAAATTCCCTCTGCCACGCATCCAACGCAGAGGTAATGATATCCTGTTCCGGCAGATAAGTAAATCCAAATGGCCTGATCGCCTCATTCAGTACCAGGCTTTTTTCCGAAGCATCCATACTGCGAACTTTTGTCACTGCATGCCTCTTTCTGAAAAATCCCCAAATAAAAAAGAGGCATATTATAATAATAAAATACATCCTTCACCATCCAAACGAATTTATTCTATTATATGTATCCCCAAACACAGTGCCACGAAATGTATGCAAAACGAAAACAGGACACTGCATATGCAGTATCCTGTTTACTTGAATATGTGTATAAAAGACAGGTCAGCGGGCAAATAATTTTATGCTCTCTTTGATAATACTTCCGCTTCGTATGTTTCTACTTCCTCGAACCATTTCATACCTACCGGAGCGCCGCATACTTCACAGAAGTAATCCCAGACATCACCGAACGGATAGGTCTTAACTTCCTCCTGAACAGTCATCAGCCTGGTCAGGTTATTGGTATCCTGGAGAGCCTTCAGTTCTTCATTCGGCTGAAGCAGAGCGAACAGCAATGCCTTTTCCATATTTCTCAGACCATTGGTCCATGCAGAAATACGGTTGATGCTTGCATCAAAATAATCGAGTGCAATATATACACGATTCAGAGCATCATTTCTAACGATTTCTTTTGCAATCTCTCTTGTTTCATCATCAAAGGCCACTACATGATCAGAATCCCAGCGAACCGGACGTGTTACATGAAGAGCCAGTTCCGGGAAGAAGCACAGCAGTGCCGGAATTTTATCAGAAACAACCTCTGTTGGATGATAATGACCGTTATCCATAAGCGGCAGGCATTTATCCTTGTGTGCAGCAGCAAAGGAAAGTGTAAATTCTGCGCTTCCTGCCGTATAGGATTCTACACCGATTCCGAATACCTTGGATTCTACACATGGCTTTACCATATTAAAATCATACGGCTCGGAAAGGATTTCTTCAATGGATTCTTTATAACGCATTCTCGGGCCCATTCTGTCTCCCGGAATATCCTTGTATCCATCACCGGTCCAGATATTCATAACACATGGAATACCAGTCTGCTCAGCAAAATACTTTGCAATACGAATGCAGGCTTTTCCATGATTGATCCAGAATTTTCTGGTTTCTTCATCCGGACTTGAAAGTGTCAGTCCATCTTTTACCTTCGGGCTTGAGAAGAAGGTCGGATTAAAATCAAGACCCATGCCTCTTTCTTTTGCAAAATCTACCCATTTCTGGAAATGTTTCGGCTCAAGCTTGTCTCTGTCAACCCACTCGCCTTCCTCAAAGATTGCGTAGCTGGCATGAACATTGATCTTCTTTTTGCCGGGAGCCAGAGATATTACCTTATCCATATCAGCCAGGAGCTCCTGGGGTGTTCTTGCTTTCCCCGGATAATTTCCGGTTGTCTGGATACCGCCTGTCAGCGGGCCGTCCTGATCAAATCCTTTTACATCGTCGCCCTGCCAGCAATGAAGAGAAACCGGGACATTTTTCAGAGTTTCAATGGCCTTGTCTGTGTCTACGCCGAGTTCTGCATATTTTGCCCTGGCATATTCATATCTTTCCTTAAGGGTCATGATTTATTTCCTCCTTGATGATTTATGCGTTGTAAATTTTAATATCAAATGATTCGTGAATTACCGTACGGGCTTCCTCAACAGAAGCAAATTCTTTTGCTTTCAGCATCTGAGCCGTAATATTTCCGATAGCCGTCGCTTCGCCCGGACCTGCATGTACTTCTTTTCCGGTTGCTTTTGCAGTCAGTTCATTTAAGTAACCTGCATTGGAGCCGCCGCCGACTACATGAATACGGCTATAGGTTCTTCCGGTGATTTCCTCCAGCTCTTTTGCTGTTCTTGCATAGCATTCAGCAAGACTGCAGTAGATCACAGTTGCGATCTCACCTAAGGTTTCCGGAACCTTCTGGCCGGTTCTGCGGCAGTAATCCTTCACTTCCTCTGTCATACTATCCGGTGACAGGAAGCACTCATCGTTTGCGTCCACTCTGGACGGGAAATCCTTGGCTTCTTCTGCCATAGCGCAAATCTCGCCAAATCCATATTTATCACCAAACTCGTGGCGTACAGACTGAATCATCCAAAGTCCCATGATATTTTTCAAATAACGGAACCTGCCTTCGTAACCGCCTTCGTTTGTTAAATTCAGCTCACAGCTTCTCTCAGAACAGTCTGCTTCTTTTCTTTCCAGACCCATTAGAGACCAGGTGCCGGAACTGATATAGATAAAGTCGTCGTCATTTGCCGGTACTGCCAGTACAGCAGAGCCTGTATCATGCGTAGCCGGAGCTACGACCTCCAGATCAAAGCCTACTTCCTTCTGCAATTCTTTCGTCAGATGCCCGATGGTTGTTCCCGGCATGATCAGCTTCCGGAACATTTTTCTCGGATATCCCAGCATATCGATCAATTCGTAATCCCAATCCATTGTATGCGGATTCACAAGCTGTCCGGTAGTTGCCTCTGTATATTCGTTCGTCTTCTCTCCAGTCAGCAGATAGTGGAAATAATCCGGTACATGAAGCATGGTCTCTGCCTGCTCCAGATATTCCGGATGTCTTTTTTTCACTGCCATTAACTGATAAATGGTATTAAAAATCGCCTTCTGGATACCGGTTCTTGCATACAGATCTTCCAGTGAAATAGTTTTATAAACCTCTTCATCCATGCCGTCATTGCGGTGATCACGGTATCCTACGGTATTTCCGAGAACCTTCTCATCCTTATCCAAAAGAACAAAATCCACACCCCAGGTATCCACACCCATACTTACCGGAATCTTGCCCATTTCCCTGCACTTTTTCATTCCGGTAACAATTTCCCTGAAAATACGGTCAAATTCCCAGCACAGTTCCCCGTCCTTCTTTACCATTCCGTTCTCAAAGCGGTGAACCTCCTCAAGCTGTATTTTGCCGTTCTCCATATGACCAAGGATCAAGCGGCCGCTGGATGCTCCCATGTCAACTGCCAAATAATATGTAGCCATTGTAAAATCCTCCTAAATATGTAAGATTGATAAAACGGTTGCCTTTGTGCAAACTGCTGTTTTACTGCCATCTCTTTCATATTTGATAATAACATATTACTATGGTTTGCTTCAAGTGTGAAGAACCTTGTTTGTCAAAAAAAGTGTCCTTATTTGCAATGCCGAAGGGCAAAAACGTCAAACCCGTTTACATTCTTTCGTAGAGAGGCTTCAGCGCATAATAAGCTTCGTCAAAAATCCTTTTTGACTTATGATAGATTTCTTTTTTCGAAGGATCCGGCTGAACCGGTTCGCCAAATGCAAGAAATTTGTGTATGGCACTAAAATCCTCATAAACCCCGCATCCCACGCCTGCAATGACTGCCGCCGCAATGGAGGTCGCCTCTTCCACATGGTTCGGACGTACCAGCTCCGCTTCCAGTACATCAGAAAGGATTTGAGCCACAATATCCCCTTTTGCACCGCCGCCTGTCATGATCAGGCGGTCAATATTTAAATATTTACGGTAGGATTGAAGGATCAGCTCCAGGTTCATGGCAACGCCCTCCAAAACTGCACGCATGTAATCCTCCCGCTTATGATACATGCGGATTCCCAGAAAACTGCCCGATGCGTCTGGATTCCATCGGGGCGCCCGTTCCCCTGTCAGATATGGAAGAAACAACAGTCCCTTGGCTCCTGCCGGAGAACCTGCTGCCATGGGATTCACCAGGTCCCAGTTACTGAATCCCTGTGCCCTTGCCTGCGCAATTTCCTCCCTGCAGAACAGATTTCTGGCATAAGAATAAGCGCTTCCTGCCGACTGCATGGTTCCGCACGGCATATATCTTCCCGGAATCACATGTGCAAAACAAAAGAACACCTGATCATTATCCAAAAACTTTTTCTCAGCCGTACCGCCGATCCATGCAGAGGTACCAAAAGTCAGAAACATCTGGTTCTTTTCAATACAGCCCGCACCAAGGGCAGAGCAGGGTCCATCACCGCCGCCGCAGACCACCTTCGTATTCACGGTTAATCCAAGCTCTCCGGCAGCTTCTGCCTGCAAGGTTCCGATCACATCGGTGGAAACATGAAGTTCGGGAAATTTATCTGAAGGAACGCCCGCTGCTTCCAAAACCTCCTTCGACCAGCAAAGCCCTTCCAAATCCAGCGCATTGGTTCCGGATGCGTCGGAATAATCTGTCACAAACTCACCGGTCATACGGTAAATGATATAATCCTTTACCTGCAGCATCTTGTACGTTTTTTCATAAATTTCCGGTTCATTATCCCGAATCCACATCAGCTTTTCCATACTGTAAGTCGGACTCAGGCGGTGTCCCAGCAATTCATAGGCATATGCGTCTCCCAGTGACTCTCTCAGCCAATCGGTCTGCTTTTGTGCTCGCTGGTCCGCCCAGATGACAGCAGGGCGCAGTACCTTTCCCTCTCTGTCTACAACAAGACAGCACTGCATTTGTGCGGAAAAAGATACTGCCAGAATCTCCTCTGCCAAAATCCCCTCCGTAACCTTTCTTGTAGATACACAAACAGCCTTCCACCAGTCCTCCGGGTTCTGTTCTGCCCTGCCTCCTTCCCGGTAATACACCTGATAAGAAGCCACGGTGCTTTTCACCAGCTCTCCCTCCACGTTAAACAGGGACGCCTTATTTCCTGAAGTGCCGATATCATGTGCCAGCAAATACTTTCCCATAAGTCCCTCCAATCTCAGAAATCCACGAAACTATAATTCATAGATCTTTTTGTCACCGTATGTTTTGATCCAGTCCTTTTTGAAGCCTTCTACGGCAAAATCAATGATCGCATTTTCTACCATAGTCGTCAGAAGGTCCACAGAGACAGTTACTGCATGCGCCCCTGCCGTCAGGGCATCCAGCACCTGCTCTGTATTTTTAAAGCTGGCTGCCAAAATCCTGGTTGGTTTCCGGTGATTGCCAAACAGCTTCGCCATATCTCCGATGACCTTTTTGCTGTCTATGTTAAGGTTGTTCATACGATTAAAATACGGAGCAACATAATCAGCGCCTACGCTTGCCGCCATCATTGCCTGCTGTGTCGTATACACGGCAGTTGCAGTTACCTTAGAACCGTTTGCCTTCAGATACTTCATCGCACAGATTCCCTGCTCTGTTGCCGGAACCTTAATATACACGTCCTTGCCAAGCCTCCGCTGAATGCACCCTGCTTCCCGCAGCATCTCCTCCCAGGTATCCGCTGTCACCTGTACATGAAGCTGCCTATTTCCTATGATTTCCCTGATCTCCGTAAGCAGCGGCCAAAACTCCGCCTTCTCTCTGGAAATTATCGTAGGGTTAGAGGTCACGCCCGTAATCTCATACAATTCCGTATATTTCCGGATCTGCTCCAAATTCGCCGTATCCAATAAAATTTCCATATTACATTCCTCCGTTATTTACACCATTTTTCACTTCTGCAAATACCTGATCTTCTTCTGTACCTCTTCCAAGGATTCCGCCAGCCCCGCAGAAACCAGAGAATGCAGCGCAGCACCATAGGCGGCTTCCTCTTTGTATAATGGAATTTCCATCTTCATTCCGAACAATTCCTCCGCAAGCTCCTGCATCAGCCGATTTTTCCGAATTCCGTTTCCGGAACCCACCAGCCTTGTTCCACGCCTGCCTGTCATCCCGCACATCTGCAGATACATTTCATGCAGTTCTTCCAAAATCCCCTGCAGCATCCCCAGAGTCATAGCCCCCGGACAGAAATTTTCCACACCAATCGCCCGGATGCTTCCCCTTTCCTTCGGATTGCTCCTGGTTCCGGAAAAGGTTGTTCTGATCTTCCAGGCAGCATCTTTTCCATACTGTTTCAGAAAAGCCCTTGCCTGACGCTCCATATTTTCATAAATCTCCCTCTTCAGCCCGCCTGCCTCCCGGTAAAACTGTTCCAGCATGGCATATGCCCTGCCGCCGCAAAGCCCGGAACCTGCCAGGAGATACTGGTCTTTTGTACACGGTCTAAGCTCTATGGAGCCCTCCGTGTCCGTATAAGCAGCCGTTGCCATGGATACCTGACTTCCGGTTCCAATATTCAAAAGCACAGTATCATGAAGCGTCTGCACAGAACCGATCATACTGGCCTGATTATCTCCCAGGGATACCATGACCGGAATTCCCTTCGGAAGCGTTCCGCCCGTTTGTCCCATAATCGCATGATCCGGCAGAAGCTCCGGCAGATATTTTAGATCGATACCGAATTCTGTCAGCTCCCTGCGGCAAAAATCTCCTTTCCGCAAATCAAAACAGCCCCAGCTTGCAGCCATATCCCCTGCAATCACAGGCTTTGTGCTTCCGCAGAGCTTCATGCCTACATAATCACTTATCGTTGACATTTTTACTGCATTCTCCGGAAGCAGCCCGTTTTCCTGTAAATAAAAATGCGTTGTCATTCCAAAGCCGGAAGCCGCAGTACCGGCCGCAGCTTTTAATGCCTGCGCATAGGTCCGTCCATCCAAAAGCTTCTCATTCCCACTCCCGTCCTGCCAGGTATAAAGAGGAGTGACCGCTTCTCCCTGCCCGTCTACATAGAGAACCCCGTGCATCTGCCCTGTCAGACCGATGCTGTCCACAGCCCCATATTTCTGAATAAGCTCCCGGACCGCTTGTTCTGTAAGCTTTACCAGCTTTTGGGGATCCTGTATCCGGCTGGTCAGAAGCCTGCCCTCCAAAAATGCCTGATGCGGGATCGTCCTGCTCTCCAACAGCTCTGTGCTGTCTCCATCAACCAAAATCACACTGATCGTGGTTGTTCCGATATCAATTCCCATTGCGCGCATATCTGCTCTCCTATCCATTGTTGTTTGCATGTCCCTTTACCTGATAAACCCCTGCCGTCCATGCGCTTCCATTCTGGTTCTGACGCTTCAGACAATCAAAAATCTTTTCCGCCATTCCCTGAAAATCCTGCTCCAGGGTACAGATTCCAAGCTCCTCTGCCCCGGGACAGGCATCGATCATTGCTGCCTGATGCACCAGACCTCTGTCCTTTGCTCTTCGCTCAAACAGCATTCCCAGCTCACCTACTGCATATATAATTCCGTCACAGACCCGTAATTTTCCCAGACTCTGCTCCACCAGCTCTACCGGCAATTCCTCCAGACGATTGTGATAAGACCACGGAATCCTGCAGACAGGTCCTTCCGGCACCAGCCTGCTGAATTCTCTCTCGCGCGCCTTCACACTGCTTACCTGATGCTCATCCCAGCCTGCAAACCCAAGCTTCACACATCCCTGTTTCCATAGAATCCTTACAAGTCTGCGGACGGCATCCCCATTGTCCAGGCAAACGGCATCCGCATAGGTACTGTGAGAAGCCGTATCAAACAGTACAATATTCATGCCTAATCCCCGAAGCTTGCGCAGGACCTCCTGACTCAGCTCCATATCCTCCTGCCAAAGTACTACATTGCGCAGATCCTTTTCGTATATCCGATACAGGCAGTTTTCCAGCGATAACCTGCGGGGCTTCTGTTTGAACAACACCAGGGAATCCTGTTCCTCCGCATTTGTCTGAAAGGCATCAATAAATCTGGAAAAAAAGGAATTCTGTGCAGGCGCCACCAATGTGATGATATCCATATTTCCGGTTCTGGCTCCATACTGCAGTGCAACTCTGGTTCCGCTGCCCTGGATACGTTCAATGATATGCTCCTCCTCCAGAAGCTTCAATGCCTTCCGGACTGTGACACGGCTGACTCCAAGCTCCTCTGAAAGCCTTCGTTCCGGCGGAATATATTCCCCATCCCGGTAAATATCCTCATAAATCATTCTGCATATCTGCTTTCTGACATTCTGATAAAGATTTTGTTCCTCCAAACCGCTCCTCCCTTGTCGGACATGGCCCGTAATCAGGCTCCAAGCGCTGTAGAATCCGGGTCCAGACGTTTGATGATATCCTCCTGAATTTCCGGAGAAAGGTCCAGGAAATTCACAAATGTTCCATGAATACGTACAATATAAACACCACCCGGCGCATACTTCTTTGGATTGGCCAATACCCTGCGCAGCATTTCCGGGGTCGTAACGTTTACGTACAGATAAAACGGCGAAACCGTATCTTTATCATAAGTATTGAAAAACAGCGGTGTGAAAACCCTGGTCTTGAATTCCAATCCCTTTTCTTCCATGGTTTTTCCCTTAAAATATCCGGGGTTGATACCAAAATGGGAAGCATAACCTCCATTCATCGTATCAAAAGGCAGATACCTGTTGGAAAGCATTCGCATTCCAAGTCCCCCGGATGACTCTCCATACAGCGGGTCCACGCCATAATTCAGCATTTCCCCGGACTTTCTTCCATCCGGAGTCGCACCCACCCAGTAACCGTACATCAAATGGGTCGAAGGTGTGGAATAATCCGGCCGGAAAGGATTCCCCAGGTAATTCTTCTTAGATGCTACCAGGGCGGAAACTCTTTCGGCAATTTCCTTTGCTTCTTTATCCACTGCTTCAATGTTGTTGCCGAATTTGTCGCATTCCAGAAGATACTGCCGCATTTCCTCATCATTTTCAAAATTTGTTTTAAGGGCCAGAAGCATTCTGTCCGCATCCCGGGGTCTTTCCGTAAGCAAGGTATCAATTGCAATAAAGGAATCCGCCAAAACGCTCAGGCCGTGAATCAAACAGCCGCTTCCATTATATTTTGTACCCTGCTGCCGGGTATCACGCATATCAATGCCGGACTCCAGCCCTCCCATCATTACGGACAGGAAGGGTACCTGGTATAAACCAATCGCCCGGGAAGCACCATTTGCCGCCTTCACCATTTCCTCTACATAGAAATCCAATTCTCTGTAAAAAATTTCTCTGATGTTTTTCAGAAGCTCCAGATTG
This sequence comes from uncultured Blautia sp., assembly GCA_900551075.1. Classification (GTDB taxonomy): domain Bacteria; phylum Bacillota; class Clostridia; order Lachnospirales; family Lachnospiraceae; genus Blautia_A. The sequence continues at coordinate 96,243 of URVB01000002.1, forward strand.
TCCTCACAGCCAAGCGCTTCCCTTGTTTTGCCTATTTGCTTCCCCGTAATTTCGGATTTTCCACCCTGCAGCACAAGCTCCAGCACCTTCGGAAGATTCAGCCAGCTATTGGTGGTATTTCCATTGTCCTTTCCCATGATCAGCGGTTCCTGACAACCCGCTACGGAATAATCCGGCAAATCCTCTTCTGCCACTCCATGCGCCCTCAAAACTTCAAATAATGCGTCGTCATTAAAAAGAGACGGAGTCAGAACACCCGGGGTAAAGAAAAAGCGTCCCATTTCCCGGTACAGCTCATCCGGTGTATTTTTGTGCAGCTTTACGGACAGGATCGGCTGCGGAAGATTCATATCATAATATGCATCCAGAAGTGCATAAGTAGTCGGATTCGTCAAATCGTTTCCTTCCACATCACGTCCGCCGACAATCAGATTCTGCGAAATTGCCCAGCTTCTGTCCCCAACGTTATAAAAGACGAGCATATGCTTTAAAAGCGCTGCGGTAGTCTCTCTGTCCAGATTTTCACTGGCACGGTACGGCTCAAAAATTCTATCCGCATTTCCCACGGAAAACGCAAAGGGATTCGGCGCCTGCTCCAAACACATGGTCTGCCAAATCAATAAGAAGGATTGAATCGCTTCATATAGGTTCCCGGCACCCTGAGCCGGCACCCTTTTCAAAACCTCTGCCATATATGCAAAACTTTCTTTTTCTTTTCCTTCGGCAGTCTTTGCCTTTTCTTCAGCCATAGTCTGATATCTGTTTGCCAATACCAGCAGCGCATCCAGGGTAATTTTCATTGCTTCATAATATTCTTTTTTCTGTATATCTTCTATCTGCGCCTGCTTTTCCGTAATCTCAGCCTGCACAGCCGACGCACCTTTCTTCAGCAGGCGGCGTACATCCGGAATCACATGTCCGGTCACCTGTTCAATAAAGAACACTGCTTCTTTTGTATATTTTTCTGCCGGATCATAGCTGGCTGTCAAAACCTTTGCAAATTCATTTTCCGCATAATATTTCTTCACTTTGGCAATCCGCTCTGCCGTGATATCACCAGCCGGGTCGATATCTCCAAATACAGCAGTCGGATCACAGTATCCGGCAAAGGAGCTGACCTGAAAGGCGGGATTGATCAGCGCATATGAACGGGCAAAGGCATCATCCTGGGTTCCCGCAAACACATGATAAGCGCCCAGTGTGAGCGGAATCCGTTTCATCACTTCCAGCTGTGTTTTGGCAATACGCAGGCAATCCGGCTCCTCCCTGTAGGTTTCATCACATTCCATAGCAATCTCTCTGGACAGAAACCACCCCTCCAGATGATTCAATGCACGCTCCTCCTGGAAACGCTCCTTCGCAAGTCCGGTAATTTCCTGCGGTGTGTAGAGCTCTGTAATTTTCATTTTCAATCTTTACCTCCTTTTTCCTGAACCTCATGTACGTACGCAGCAAATCCCATGCTCCGACATGATTTTTTCGAATTGCTCAACTGTTCCGGGTTTCACTCTGCCCGCCTTCATCAGATATTCCCGGCCGCATTGCTCCCATTTTCCCTTACCAAATTCATGATAAGTCAAAAATTCCACTTTTGTACCGGGACCCTTGATATATGTTTTAAACAGCTTCGCAAAGCCGGCCGCATCCTCCGTACGGTCATTAAATCCCGGTATCAGGGGAACTCTCACCAACACATTAGGATGTACTTCGGAAACCTTTTCCAAATTGCAAAGAGTCCATCTATTGGAAATTCCAAGCCATTCTCTGTGCTTCGTTTCGTCATAATGCTTCACATCCATAATCCACTGCTCCACATGCGGAATATATTCTTCCATCCGCGGATGTGTCCCATTGCTTTCGATTGCTCTGTGGACGCCTGCATCTCCAAGCAGCTTAAGCAGCCTCTTTACTGCTTCAAACTGCATAGTAATTTCACCGCCGGTAAGAGTCACACCTCCTCCATCAAAAAACATGGGGATAGAAGCTGCACATTCCCGGGCAAGAGCCTCAATCTCATATTCTTTACAGGAAAGACGGATGCCTTTTTGTCTCCTGCCGTGAATACAGGGCCTGTCGGCACATCCGGAACAGATTTCCCTGTCCAGTTTTCCCTTTTTTACCGCTCCCCTGGGACAGCAGCTCTCCTTCAGCCACTCCTTCTCGGTAAAAAGTACTCCTTCTAACGGCATTCCTTCCGGATTCGAACACCAGGGACATTTCATATTACATCCCTGAAGGTGGAGGATCAAACGGTTCCCCTGACCGTCCTGAGAATAATGAAAACCTTTTTGAAATACTTTCAGTTTCATTTTACGCTCCTTATTGGTATCATAATATAATACCAATTTGAAAATAAAAAAATTTTTATTGGTATTATCATACGATATAGGGCAGGGTTTGTCAATGAAATGGGCAGTGACCGATTACACAAAATATCGCCGGTATTTTTATGAAAAAAGCTGGAAAGCCGTTCCTGGCAATCGAAACCCCCAGAAGCTTTCGCTTCTGGGGGTGTTCACTGCGCTCACATGAATTTCCCTGTCAAATTCGCGTTCGTTTTAGTCGTACAGGTTCTGTGCGATTTCCGGATCTTCCATATTTTCAGCCGTGAACCACTGGCATCCGGTGTCAACATCTTCAACTTCCTCACCAGCGGCTGCCTTGCAGGCAAGTTCAACAACAGCTTCACCCATAGCTACAGGAGCCTGAGTAATCGCACCTAAGAATGTTCCGTCAGCTACAGCAGCCTTGATAACAGCACCGGAGTCAAAGCCAACAGCGATAACCTGGCCTTCTTCCTGGCCAAATTTCTGAAGGTTTTCATTACCGGTTACCATAGCTTCTGCGGAATGCTGATTGGAGCCGTATACACAGATAATATCATCTTTGTTCAGCAGAGTCTGGCAGTCAATTGCAGACAGCTCAGATGTAACAGAAGAAGGAACCAAGGTTTCAATGATAACATTTCCATCGTCTGCAGACTCTACATTAGAATCGTTTACATATTTGTCATTACCTTCCAGTTTTACTGTGTTTCCATCAGCGATTGCCAGCTCGGCAATCTTGTCAATGAAACCAAGGCCGCGGTTCACAACGGATTCGGAAACTGCATCCTGTCCCAAAACACCGATACGAACGTTACCTTCTGCATTTGCGATTCTGTCTTTCAGAACCTCGTATGTCTTCTCTGCTGCAAGAGCACCTGCCGCATAGTTATCTGTAGAAGCGTTTGCAAAGATAGCACCTTCCGGAGCATCCGGAACACCGGAGTCAAAGCCGATGATCGGGATACCGGCATCCATTGCCTTCTGAATGGACTCCAGGCATGTAGAGGTATCAAGAGCTGCCAGACCGATTGCACTCGGAGCTGCCTCAATAGCAGTATCAAGCTGTGTCTTCTGCTCTGCATACTGGGATTCGTCAGCCGGTCCTACAAAGTGCATATCTGCGCCGAGCTCTTCTGCCTTCTGCTCTGCCCCCTTCAATACTGCCTGCCAATACTGATGCTGGAAGCCTTTGGATACGATTTCAATTGTCATTCCTGAGTAATCTGCTGCCTGTACACTGACAGCCCCTGCCATTGTTCCAACCATTGCTGCGCACAATGCAACGCTTAAAGCCTTTTTGTTCATTCTTATTCCTCCTTGAGATTATATAGTTTTTATATGTAAACCGTCTCCTCCTCAGGTGACAGTACATACCACAACATACGTTTTTTTGAACTATTTTTACATTTTTTTCATATAATTCTATATTTTATATAGTAATTATATCAAATGAAATCTTTTTGTCCAACACTTTTTATACAGTCTTTTCATTTTTCAGAACATCAATAAAGATCGCTATAATCAGAACAATACCCGTAATGATCTGCTGCCAGTTTGCCTGCAGTCCGATAAACGGAAGACCGGTTTTCAGCAGTGACATGACAAATACGCCGAGCAGCGTACCGGTGATCGTTCCTACACCACCCGTCATAGAAGTTCCGCCGATGATCGCGGCAGCAATAGCATCCAGCTCCAGACCTGCGCCTGTACCAGGCGCGATTGCCTGGAAGGTAGCTGCATATGCAAGACCTGCCAAACCTGCAAAGAAGCCCGAAATCACATATGCAAGGCCCTGGTATTTTACAACATTCACACCAGAAAGGCGGGTGGCTTCTTTATTACTTCCAATCGCAATAATGTAACGTCCCGGTCTTGTTTTGTTGAGGAAAACAGACATGATCAGAACACATGCCAATACAAGAATAAAACCAACCGGTACCATACCGAAGGAAGCTTTTACTTTGAAAATCTGCCGGAACCAGCCCTGGGGTACTGCAGATGCCGGCCAGGTCACACTCATAGCGCCCGTCAGAAGCGACCCCAGGCCACGTGTGATCATCATCGTACCGAGTGTTGCAATGAACGGCGGCAGATCCATTACCGCGACAAGCACTGCATTCAGCAAACCTATGGCCACACCTAAAAGAATAGTTGCGATAATACCTACACCAACCGGCATTCCCATTTTGGTAATCAAATGGCCGCCGAACAGAGCATAGCAGACCATTCCGCATCCGACAGAAAGATCATTTCCGCCTGTGATCAGACAGAATGTAACACCGATCGCCATAAAGCTGATATAATAGGAGTAATCCAAAATACTGACCAGCGTTGGATACTGTCTGAAAGCAGGACTCTTCATGCAGAAAAATGCTGCCAGCAAAACAATTACGATTACAACTACAACCTTTTGGACACCAATTGCTCTTACAATAGGATTATTGGTAAAAGCATTACCCTTTTTCTCTTTATTTGCCATCTTTCTCTCCTCCTCCTAATTTCTAAGGGTTGCCGCATGCATAATGTTCTCCTGGGTGGCTTCGGAAATATCAATCTCTCCCGTCTTCTTACCCTCACACATGACTACAATGCGGTCACTCATTCTTAAAATTTCTGTCATCTCAGAGGAAATCATGATGATTGACTTTCCTTCTGCTACCAATTCATTCATTAGATGATAAATCTCACTTTTCGCTCCTACGTCGATTCCTCTCGTAGGCTCATCGAAGATCAGAATATCACAGTTCCGGATCAGCCACTTTGCAATGACCACCTTCTGCTGATTTCCGCCGGAGAGATTCACTACCAGCTGGTCTACACCCGGAGTCTTTGTTTTCAGAGATTCCACGTATTCCCGGGCTACCTTTGCCTCTTTCTTCTTATTGATAAAAATCCCGCTCATGAAGCTGTCGAGCGTTGCCATCGTGGAATTCTCCGCCACGCTCTTCCCTACCACGATTCCGTATCTCTTACGGTCTTCGGAGAGATAGCCGATTCCGTATTTTACCGCATCCATCGGATTCCTGATCTCTACCTTTTTTCCGTTTACGTAAATATCTCCGCTTTCCTTCGGGTCTGCCCCGAACAGCGCCCTTGCCGTCTCTGTACGCCCTGCTCCCATCAAGCCCGAGAAGCCGAGGATTTCTCCTTTATGTAACTCGAAGCTCACATCCCGTACCATCTTTCCTGCCTTAAGATGCTCTACCTTCAACACCACCAGTGCTCCAGGAGGTACCGTACTCTCTGTTTTCGGATCCTCATAGATGACACGCCCTACCATCATGTTGATAATGTCATCCTTCGTACAGTCCTTCGTGATCAGCGTGCCTACATAACCGCCGTCCCTCATGACCGTCACACGGTCTGTAATGACCTTAATTTCATCCATACGGTGGGAAATATATACAATTCCCAACTGTTTCTCTCTCAGATCACGAATGATCTTAAACAGTTCCTCAATCTCCGCCTCAGTCAGTGCTGCAGACGGCTCATCAAAGATGATGACCTTCGCTTCATGCGAAATAGCCTTTGCAATCTCACACATTTGCTGCTTTCCTACAGTCAGATTCCCCATCTTCTCTGTCGGATCAATGTCTATGTTCAACTGTCTGAACAATTTTCTGGCTTCCTCGTTCATCCTGGCATCATTGATCAGCCTGCCGCTCATCATCTCTCTGCCGATAAAGATATTCTGCGCCACAGTTAAGTGGTTCATCATGTTCAGCTCCTGATGCACGATAACGATTCCTGCCGCCTGGGCCTCTCTTGGATTGGTGAATTCCACCTCTTTGCCTTCATAAGTAATCGTTCCGGAATCTTTGGAGTAAATACCTGTCAGAACCTTCATCAATGTGGATTTTCCGGCACCATTCTCGCCCATCAACGCATGGACTTCGCCTTTTCTTATCTCCAGATTTACATGGTCAAGCGCATGTACACCCGGGAAAGACTTGTCTATACCACTCATAGTTAAAATGACTTCACCCATGTCTTCACCTATACATCCTTTCTTAATTCCATGTAATCAGTTCTTTCTCTTTCTGCTTCGGATGTCTGCATAAACAGCCAATAAAACGATGATACCGGTAATCACATACTGATAATCCTTCTGGAATCCCATTGCAAGAATACCTGCCTGCAGGAAAGAAATAATAAAGGTACCAATGATACTTCCGCCGATTGATGCAATCCCTCCTGACATGGATGTTCCACCCATTACACAGCTTGCAATCGCCTCATTGTTAAAGGTATCTCCAAGCCCGGGGCTGACTGTCGTATACACACCTACATAGAAAATTGCCGCAATACCTGCCAGCGTGCCGCAAAGAACATATGCAAGCATTTCCCATTTCTTCACATTGACACCGGAAAGACGCACTGCCTCTTTATTGCTGCCAAGGCAGAGAATATAACGTCCCGCCTTCGTATTATTCAAAATCATGGCGCATATCACTGCGGTAATGAGCAGCAGCACCAGTCCCATAGGAATATCCGTTCCTCCCACCGATATCTTAATCAGATTGCGGAACCAACCCGTGCCGCTTTCGTCCGCAAGCTGCGGCCAACTGACAGACTGCGTCTGTGTGAATACGGAACCCGCGCCTTTTGCGATCATCATCAATGCCATGGAGGAAATAAATGACGGAAGCTTCAGATACGCTACCAGATACCCGTTTGCAATGCCAAAAACGCATCCGACAAGAATGCATACCAAAAGCGCAACAATTGTCGGAACGCCGTCCTTTGTCAGAAGACGGCCGCCAATCAGCGCCGCACAGAACATAACAGGCCCAATTGAAAAATCAATCCCACCCGTACCAATTACAAAGGTTACGCCCAGTGCCAAAAATCCCAGGAAATACGCATAATTCAAAGCTGTTGTAATGGTACCGAAGCCGAGCATTCTGCCACTTCCAACAGAAAAAACAATATACATCAGAATCAGCACTCCCACAAGCACAATTCGGTTAAATCCAACTTTTTTAACGAATGGATTGTTCTTAAAATTTTCCATTTCCGTTCCTCCTACTAATTTCTAAGGGTTGCCGCATGCATGATGTTCTCCTGGGTCGCTTCGGAAATATCTATTTCTCCGGTCTTCTTTCCCTCGCACATGACTACAATGCGGTCACTCATTCTTAAAATTTCTGTCATCTCAGAGGAAATCATGATGATTGACTTTCCTTCTGCTACCAATTCATTCATTAGATGATAAATCTCACTTTTCGCTCCTACGTCGATTCCTCTCGTAGGCTCATCGAAGATCAGAATATCACAGTTCCGGATCAGCCACTTTGCAATGACCACCTTCTGCTGATTTCCGCCGGAGAGATTCACTACCAGCTGGTCTACACCCGGAGTCTTTGTTTTCAGAGATTCCACGTATTCCCGGGCTACCTTTGCCTCTTTCTTCTTATTGATAAAAATCCCGCTCATGAAGCTGTCGAGCGTTGCCATCGTGGAATTCTCCGCCACGCTCTTCCCTACCACGATTCCGTATCTCTTACGGTCTTCGGAGAGATAGCCGATTCCGTATTTTACCGCATCCATCGGATTCCTGATCTCTACCTTTTTTCCGTTTACGTAAATATCTCCGCTTTCCTTCGGGTCTGCCCCGAACAGCGCCCTTGCCGTCTCTGTACGCCCTGCTCCCATCAAGCCCGAGAAGCCGAGGATTTCTCCTTTATGTAACTCGAAGCTCACATCCCGTACCATCTTTCCTGCCTTAAGATGCTCTACCTTCAACACCACCAGTGCTCCAGGAGGTACCGTACTCTCTGTTTTCGGATCCTCATAGATGACACGCCCTACCATCATGTTGATAATGTCATCCTTCGTACAGTCCTTCGTGATCAGCGTGCCTACATAACCGCCGTCCCTCATGACCGTCACACGGTCTGTGATGACCTTGATCTCATCCATACGATGGGAAATATATACGATTCCCAGTTGCCTGTCCCGCAGATCCCGAATAATCTTAAACAACTCCTCAATCTCTGCCTCAGTCAGAGCTGCAGACGGCTCGTCAAAAATGATAACCTTTGCCTCATGGGAGATCGCTTTTGCGATTTCACACATCTGCTGCTTTCCTACGGTCAGATTTCCCATTTTCTCATTCGGGTCAATGTCAATATTTAACTGTTGAAACAGCTTCCTTGCTTCCTCATTCATCTTCGCATCATTGATCAGCCTGCCGCTCATCACTTCACGGCCAATGAAGATATTCTGTGCTACAGTCAAATGGTTCATCATGTTCAGCTCCTGATGAACAATGACAATTCCTGCTGCCTGGGCTTCTCTCGGATTGGCAAACTCCACGTCTTTGCCTTCATAGGTAATCGTTCCGGAATCTTTGGAATAAATACCTGTCAGAACCTTCATCAGTGTGGATTTGCCTGCACCGTTCTCACCCATCAGCGCATGGACTTCTCCCCTGCGGATTTCCAGATCCACATGGTCAAGCGCATGGACACCCGGAAAGGATTTATCGATTCCTTTCATGGTTAAGATTACTTCTCCCACTCTTCTCCCTCCATTCCTTTCCATAATAATTACTGGCTGAAAACACTTCCTTCAACCTTTAACTGTGAATATTATATGTCTAATCTATGAAAATTTTAATGGAATATCTTATAAAAAAAGGTTAAAAATTTACGATACCGTAAATTTTTAACCCTCTTTTCGAAGAGCTTCCTTTATGATTCTCCTTCTCCTGACTGACGAATATTATTAAACGGAAACAAAAGCTTTTCGTTCTCACTGGTGTACATATTTTCAGGAGTCACCAGCTCCGAACCGGAATCAATATTCTTTTCCACCTCTTCCCCGCGGAGCATACGTACTGTTTCACGTACCCCCATATACCCCATTTTAAAAGCCTTCTGCACCACAAAGCCCTGGAAAATCCCCTGTTCCATAAGCTCCACTGCCTCCTGAGAGCTGTCGACCCCTACAACCCTGATCCGATCCTGGGCATTCGCTTCCTTAACTGCACGGGCGGCTCCAACAGATGAGTATTCATTCATCCCTGCTATCATCTCTAAATCCGGATATTTTTCCATTAGCTCCATAGTAAGCTCATAAGCTTTTTCGAATATGGAATCACAGAATACCACATCTACAATACTTTTTTCCTTCTCTCCCAGACCCTCCCGGAATCCCTGCTCACGTTCCACAGCCGTGGAAACCCCCTGTACATGTCCTACCACTGCGATCCTGGCCTCATCGCTCAGCAGTTCTCCTGCATATTCTCCCAATTTTTTACCAACTGCCAGATTATCCGTAGCTACGGTCAGATTCTGAACATTCTCCTCTGTATAGGAATCAATAAAGGTAATCGGGATTCCCTCCTCCTTTGCCTGTTCCAGAAGCTTTGTAGAGGCAGTAAAGCTGGATGGAGAAATCAGCAGGGCATCCGGCTTCTGGCGGATCACCTCTGCCAAAATCTCGTTTTGACGCTCCACATCCTGCTCACGCTCGGGAGCCACCACCTCTAAGGACACATTATACTCCTTTGCGGCCATTGTGGCGCCTGAGATCAGGGATGTCCAGAAATCATTCGTCCCATCCACTACCTTCGGAATATAAACCAATGTCCATTTTCTGCTCTCTCTTCTCTGCTTCCATAAATACCCTCCCAAAAACAGTGCTGCCGCCAAACAAACCGTCCCCAGGAGTACAATCCATCTTTTATAACTTTTCATGTCTGTCCTCCTGCTTTTTCGGTATTTTTATCGTTGCTGCCGTGCCTTTTCCCTTCTCACTCCGGAAAATAATTCCGTAATCACTTCCATAATAAAGCTGCAGACGCTGCTGCACATTATAAACACCGACACCATTGGACTGGTAATTCACCTTATGCTTCTCAAAAATGTGCTTCTGTGTTTCCTCATCCATTCCAATTCCATTATCAATAATCTCCAGCACCGCATTCTCGCCTTCCTCAAAGCCTCTCACAATCAGAAGCCCTTTGCTCTCTTTATATTTCAGGCCATGATAAATGGCATTTTCGATAAGAGGCTGCAAGACCAGCTTAATGATCTGGATTCCTTTGATAGACGGTTCCACCTCAATCTGAAATTCCATTTTGTCCTTATACCGCATCTTTTGGATGGTAAGATAGCTTCTGGCGTATTCTATCTCCTGACCGATGGGCACCAATTCATCCTCATTACTGATACTCTGGCGCAGAAGACGTGCCAGTGAAGCAGTCATCAGAACCACTTCCTCATTTTTCTTCCCTTCCGCCATCCAGATAATGGAATCCAGCGTATTGTAGAGGAAATGAGGATTGATCTGTGACTGCAGAGCTTTCAGTTCACTCTTGCGCTTTTCCTCCTGTTCATGTACATTCTGTTCCATCAATTCTTCAATCCTGTGTGTCATGACATTAAAGGATTTCGTCAGACTGCCGATCTCATTTCCGGAAAGAACCTCCACATCTGCCGTGTCAAAATCACCTTCCTGTACCTTTTCCATAGAATCACGGAGCTTCTGGATCGGATAGGTAATGGTTGCCGCTATAAAATCCGAAAAAATCAGTGCGATCACTACCAAAACAATTGCTGTCAGGATATAAATGACCTGCGCCTGTCTGCTGCGGCGCAGAAGTTCACCGGAATTCATGCATCCCACAACCGTCCAGCCTGTTTTTTCAGACTGCGAAAGCGTATAAATCTTCCCGTTGTTTCCCTCTCCGGCTAATACGGTATCCGAATCCGCATTCAGAATCATATCAATATTTTCTGTCTGCAGTTCATTGTAGAGCTGCTGCTGCTGGGGATGGTAGACGATATTTCCATCCGCATCGAGGATGAAAACATATCCCTTTTCCCCCATACTATTCTGATCGCACAGTTCACTGATCGCACTGTAATTCAAATCAATAAAAAACACGCCTTCATTGCTGCCGCTGCCTGTGAAGTCAAGAATTCCCCTGCTCAGGGTAATGACCCAGGGACGTTCTCCCTGCACCACATGCTGTACATGAGAGGAAGAAACTGCTGATTTTCCATAGCTTTCTATTGCATTGCGGTACCATTCCTGTCCCTCCAAATCCAGATACTGATTGACCCTTTTATTGCCATCATTGATCAGTGCCGGCCCGCCAAGTCTCAAAACGCCCAGATTCCGAATATCCTCGCGCCCCTTCAGAATTGTTCCGAACTGCTCCTGTACCCGCTTCTTGTATTCTTCTCCATCTCTGTCCTCGAAAAGGTAACGCTGCACATCCTCACTGCCGGCAACCATCAAGGCGATATTGTCCATATACTCAATATAAGAATCTATATTCTGGTTCATCTGCCGGATAATGGTCTGCGTATACATGACAGAATTCTCAAAGATCGAAGATCTGGTATATCGGAGGGAAACCAGTGTCACGATCAGGACCGCACTCAGGACCAAAATCGACACGGCCGCAAAGATGGCGCTCTGAATACTCTTGAAACGTCCCAATATCTGTCCGTTAAATATTTTTTCTTTCATTTACGATACTCCCTGGCATACTCAGTGGGAGTTTTTCCGGTCATTTTTTTGAAAGAGATTCCAAAATAATGAGGATCGGAAAATCCCACCTTTTCTGCTATCTCGTAGTTCTTAAGCGTTGTATTTGCCAAAAGCTCCTTCGCCTTCTGCATTCTCGTGCGAATGAGTACCTCCATAAAGGTTTCCCCTGTTACTTCCTTAAAAATCGTACTGAAATGACTGGTACTGATACTCAGGTAAGAACAGATCCCATTCAGGCTGAGTTCCGAATCCATATAATTGTTCTGGATGTAATCCAGAGCCAGCAATGCCTGGCGCTGCCCGCTGGAGCTGTTCATACTGGACAATTCCTCAAATACCTGCTCCGCGTATTCCTTCACAAGTCCTATTGCCTGCTGGAAGGTCTTTTGCTCCGTAACGCTCTGAAGGAGACCTTCTCTTTTCTTCGTCATCTCCTGTTGGTCAGCCAGTACCGTCTCACACGCATTCCCGATGGCACGGACAATTTGCTGAAGATACATGCACGCACGGCTTTTATCGACGAACGCCCCCTTAATCTCTTCCTCCATCCTGGCCAGGCAAAGCTCCATGCTTTCTTTTTTTCCGGTTTTCAGAGCATCTGTCAACTGCTCCAGGGTTTCGTACAAGGAAATTCCATTTTCAGTTTTGTGCTCCTCCATATCCAAAAGAAGGCATCCTCCGAGCAAATATCTGTACTGAACGGCCTTTTTGGCCATGTCATGGGACAGGAGTAAATCTCCCGGTGTTTTCACCCAGCAGCCAATTCCCATAGATACATCAATCCCTAATACTTCCTTGACCTTCTGTTGGATTTCTCTGCAGATGCCCCTGATCTTAGCAGCAAAATCCTTAGTCCTGTTTCCCTGAAAAAGAACTGCGACCTGATTATTTCCTTCCTGGTAAGCAATCCCCGCATGTTCACGGCTGACAATCTCCTCACTGACATTCAAAAGCACAAAAGCCATAAGCGCACTCTCCTGACGCTTTTCCACGTCCACCTGATACATATCGGAAAACAGGTCAATATCAAACACTGCCACCCGGTAATTAGATGCCTTCAGTTCGATTCCCAGATTCTTAAGTTGTTCCAGACTCTCATTCACATCCCGGGAACAGGTCACAAGCGCCTCGATTGCCTTGGAACGAATGATTCCGGCATTTTTGCGGTAGTTTTCGGACGCTTTTGTCAAATTTTCGATTTTCTTCTTTTCCTTCTGTCTCTGGTCTACCTTTTCTTTCATGTTGTTTATGACATTCGTGAGTTCCATAGCTGTGATCGGCTTCAGCAGATACTCACTGACATTGTACTGAATTGCTTTCTTTGCATATTCAAATTCTCCAAATCCACTGAAGATCACGATCACAATATCCGGATAATTATCATGAAGAAAATGGCTCAGCTCCATTCCATCCATGTACGGCATACAGATATCTGTCAAAACAATATCCACCGGATGCTGTTTCACAAACTCTGCAGCTTCCTGTCCATTCTGGCAGTCTCCTACCAGTTCGCATCCGATTCCGTTCCAATCAATATTTTCTTTTATGGCGTCCCGCACCAAAATTTCATCGTCCACAAGCAATATACGGTACATACAATTCTGAAGCTCCCTCTGGTTTTGTTTGTCATTTATCGTTCATACGAATCTATTTATAGATATGTTATCATGTTTTCATGACTTTTACAATAAGCGGCTCCCCGTGTTTCCACAGGAAGCCGCCTATACATTCCACCTATCATTTATTTTACGATTACACCATCCTCATCCCAAAGATCATGCCAGTCATTCGCGCCTTCCCAAAGGAATACATGTCCTTTGATCAGACGGTTATTCTTATCCAGGGATTTGATAACCTCCATCTCCTCTTCCGTCAATGGATCCTCTGTTACGCACTGCAGGTTTTTTATATAATTTTTTTCTTTTAAAGAGAACGGAATCGGAGTCTGTCCTCTCTGGACAGCCCATTTAATGCAGACCACTGCCGGATGTACGCCGTGTGCCTCTGCAATTTTCTTCAATTCCGGAAGCTCGATATCCGCCACATCCTCCGGCATTTTGTCTCTTTCGGGACGCTCCGGAGAACCGATCGGGCAAAAACCCACTACCTCGATCTTGTGGGCACGGCAGTACGCAAACAGCTCGGGCTGCTGGAAACAGGGATGCAGCTCCATCTCGATCGCAGCCGGCTGAATTCTGCAGAGAGGCAGCACTGCATCCAGCTTGGGGATCGTCATATTAGACATGCCGATATGCTTCACAAGTCCCATATCCACCAGCCGTTCCATCTGTCTCCAGGTCTTCATAAAACGCTCTGCAGTAAATGGCCTGGAATCAGGATTGCGGGCATCCACATCGCAATGAGGTGCATGGTAGTTGGGGAACGGCCAGTGTACATAATACATATCCAGATAATCCAGCTTCAAATCCTTCAAGGTCCTGGCGCAGGCAATCAGAACATCTCCGTCCCCATGCATATCGTTCCAAACCTTAGATGCAATAAAAAGCTCTTCCCGCTTTACGATTCCCTCATGGAATGCCACTTCAAATACCTTTCCGATTTGATCTTCATTTCCATAGCATGCCGCACAGTCAAAGGAACGATAGCCTGCACGGATGGCTCCCGCAACAGAAGCAGATACTGCTTCCGGATCGGCATGGTCACTCCCAAAAGTTCCCATACCTACTGCCGGCATTTTCGCACCGGTATACAACGTTCTCTGCGGAACTGCAGAGGGTTCAATAAATGTCATGTCATTTCCTCCTTATCTTTGCGGAGCGCACATCACCCCAAATTTTTCTCTGTTGTTACCTGATCTTTCGTATCCGCACCTTCGGCAGAATCATTTCCATATCCTCTTTTACAAAAAATCCGGTTTCCATTCTCATAGCGTTCGCCGCAGAAACGGCACTGGCCAAACGGATAGTATCTGTCATGGGAAGCCCTCTCGATATCCCCACTGCAAATCCTGCGATCATGGAATCTCCGCATCCCACGGTGTTGACCGCGTCAATTTTCGGCACCCTTACCTCATAAGCACCCTCACCGCAGGAAACCAGCGAACCCTCTCCTCCCAAAGAGATCACCACAATTTCAACCCCGTCATCATGGAGATCCCGGGCGGCTCTGATCAGGCTCTCCCGGCTATTCATGGGACGTCCGGTCAAAGCACGGATTTCATCCATATTCGGCTTGATCATCGTCGGTCTTTCCAAAAGACAATCCTCCAGAAGCTTTCCACTGGTATCCAGGATCACCGGTTTGTCTGCTTCCCTTGCAGCACGGATCATCCGACGGTATAAGTCTGAGTCAGCTCCTTTCGGAGCGCTTCCGGATATTGTCACAACCCTGCAGTGGGGAAGCAGTCCGGTAAATTTGTCCACCAGGCGGTCACAGTCCGCCTTTGTCACGGAAAAACCCGGTTCCAGAAATTCCGTTTGTTTCTTTTCTACCTCATCCCAAATGTTGATACAGGTACGGCTCTCTCCCCCGCACCACACAAAGTCGCTCTTAATTCCTCTGGCCTCCACACGTTCGGAAATAAATTTTCCTGCATGACCTCCCAAAAATCCCGTTGCCGTCATGCATTCTCCGGCAATGGATGCCACTCTCGCCACATTGATGCCCTTGCCGCCGGCGTTCGCAGAGCAGGACTTTACACGGTTTACATTTCCTACGCCAAAGCGCTCCACCACATAACGCTTATCAATGGCCGCGTTGGCTGTTACTGTCAGTATCATTTTCCTTAATCCTCGTTCATCAGCAAAATCTTTCCCTTTACAAGTCCAGGTGTTTTATAAAGCTGGAATGCTTCCTGAGCCTGGCTCATAGGCATTTTTCTGTAAATGAAACCCGGGTCAAATTTCAACTGCCCGGTCGCAAAATAATGTGCTGTCAACTCCCACTCTTTTCCGGGAAACGGAGAACTATAGGACATCCAGGAGCCCGTCAGCTTGAACTCCTTGCGGTTCATATTTTCCCATTGCTTCGGCGTAAAGCTCAGATCTGCATGGGGTGTGCCAATGAAACACACATGTGCTTTATTTCCTGCAAGTTCAAATGCCATATGCATCGTAGGCACCTGTCCGGCCGTTTCATAGACAAACCCGTAGCCTTTTCCTCCTGTTATGGCCATGGCCGCTTCCATATAATCCTCTTTTGTCGTATTGATTACCTCATCGGCGCCCAGTCTCCTGGCCAGCTCAAGCCGTTCCTCACTGATATCAAAAACAACGGTTTTCCTGGAACCGAAGATTTTTGCCCACTGCATTGTAAACATCCCGATCGTTCCTCCGCCTAAGACTGCCACATGCTGGCCACCCTGATAATCGTTCTTAAGAAGGCCGTGCAGTGCTACGGTAGAGGGCTCGAACATCGCGCCCTGCTCATATGAAATCGAGGGATTAAATGGCACTGCATTCTGTTCCGGCAGAATTACGTAATCCGCATTGCTGCCCTGCTGCCTGGAACCAATAAAGCTGTAATGCTTACACAGAGCAAAATTCCCATTCTGGCAGTCATCACATTTCATACAGGGGAGAAGAGGTGCCCCTGTTACCCGATCACCGACTTTGATTCTGGTAACACCTTCCCCAATTTCCACTACATCGCCGGAAAATTCATGGCCTAATACGATTGGATAAAAGTGTACACCATTATGTAAAACACGCGGAATATCAGAACCGCAGATGCCGGAAGCCCTGACTTTTACCTTGATATAGCCTGGCCTTACCTGCGGTTCTTCTACGTCCTGGTAACGAACATCCTCGTTTGCTACTACAACTGCTGCCTTCATAAATCATCCTCCTTATTTGGAAAAATAAATCGCCGGGCGGTTACCTGCGCATAAGTTTTTTTAATGAATCGTATAGATTCCTGTAGGTGCCATAAGCCTGGTCGTAGACCTCCCTGTTTTTCGGATTCGGCTCATGAATGCGGGTCTCTTTGACGGTCAGAGCAACGGCCTCTTCATAGTCTTTGTAAAAGCCCACGCCTACCCCGGCAAGAATTGCTGCACCTAAGGTCGTTGCCGTATCTGAAGAAGGTACGATAATCTTCTTTCCGGTGATATCGGACTTGATCTGTGTCCAGAGAAGGGAGTTTGCAGAGCCTCCCATAGCCCGCAGCACCTCCACCTTCGCTCCTGCTTCTTCTGCTGTTTCCAGATTGTGACGCAGAGAAAGAGCAACCCCTTCCATGCAGGCACGAACCATATGACCTCTGGTCTTAGAAAAATCCAACCCATAGAATACGCCTTTGGCATCCGGATTCCAAATCGGTGAACGCTCTCCTGCCATATAAGGAAGAAAAACAACGCCGCCGCTGCCCGGTTCTACGTTCTCCGCTATAAGATTTAGCTGGTCGAGGGAAGAAATACCGGTTGATTCCTGCATTTGCCGTTCATAATCTGCAAATTCCCGTTCAACCCATCGCATAACTCCTCCGCCGCCGGTCGTCCCGCCCTGCAGCAGCCATTGATTCGGCACCACATGATAACCAAGGATCAAACGCGGATCTGCTTTATACGTATCCATACAGATACTCATGCCGCCCGCCTGTCCGCCCTGTTCCTGTGTCTCTCCGGGATGAATGACTCCGGCTCCCAGTGTTCCGCAGGCTGCGTCCAAGCCGCCTGCTACCACCGGAGTTCCCGCAAAAAGGCCGCATTTCTCTGCTGCCGCCTTGGACACAGTGCCTACAATATGATCACAGGGAACAATTTCCGGCAGGAATTCTATTGGAATATCAAGCTTTGCACACATCTCTCTATTCCAGGTACCCGTTTGCATATCAAAGCAATGCAGCCCATAGCCCTGGGAAATATCCTGCGTAACAGCTCCTGTCAGACGAAATGCAATAAAGCTGTTGGATTGCAGGACCTTACAGATACGTTTGTAAACATCAGGCAGATTTTCTTTGTACCAAAGAATTTTGGCTGTTGTATAGGAAGGCTGTAAGGAATTCCCCGCTACACGGAAAATAACATCCTCACCGATTTCATTATTCAGACGTTCACAAATACCCTGTGCTCTGGTATCCATCCAGATAGGCGTATTGGTCAATACTTTTCCGTTTTCATCTATGGCAATCGCTGACCAGCTCTGTCCATCGATGCCTATGCCGGCAATTTTCTCCGGAGAAAGCCCGCCTTTTTGAAGCACTTCCCGGGTCGCTCCGCACACGGCTTCCCACCAGTCCTCCGGATCCTGTTCTGCCCATCCAGCCTTCGGATAGTATACCGGATAATCCCCGCTTGCCGAAGACACGACCTGTCCCTGCCGATCGAATACCGCAACCTTGCAGGCACTCGTTCCAATATCAATTCCCAGTAAATATGGTTTGCTCATGTAATCCTCCATATTGATTTTCCCATAATCATTTCTGTCTGCAGCTTTTCTGTGATTTTCCCGGCCTTCTCTCCGCCTAAGCGCCTGAGCATGATCTTAGCCACCCTCCGGGCAATCTCCTGCGTCGGCTGGGAAACGATCGTCAGCTTCGGGCTGCATGCCCTGGCAAACTGCAGATTATCAAATCCAATCATGGACATCTGCTCCGGGATACAAATATTCAGCTCATTTGTCCCAATCACCGCTCCCATAGTCATTTCATAATTTGTCACAAACACCGCAGTCATATCCGCATTCCGGCGTACCAGTTCTTCCAGTCCCCGTACCCCGCCCTGAATCGTGTAATCCCCATGACAGATCAAAGATTCCCGGACCCGGACTCCGGCTGCCTCATGTGCCGCACAATATCCTGCCAAGCGTTCCTGTGCAGTAAATACATCTCTCGGACCTCCGATAATTCCGATTTGCCGATGCCCGTTTTCCAAAAGAATACCTACGGCATTCTGAGCCGCTTTTCGGTTATCCACCAAAACACTGTCGCATTCCAGCCCCTGAATACGTCTGTCAATCAGTACCATGGGCTTTCCGGTTTTCAAAAATGCCTTTAAATGATTACCCGTTATATCAACCGGCATATTAATGATTCCATCCACACGCTTACGTGTCAAAAATTCTACAGCGTCTTTTTCCAGATTCTTATCGGTTCTGCAATCACAGATAATGGTCGCATATCCGTGATTCCGTAAAATATCTTCCATTCCCGTGATAATTTCCGAGCAAAAAATATTATTCAGTTCGGGAATTATCACTCCTATGGTTTTGGTTGCGTTGGTTTTTAATCCGCGGGCCACCTCGTTGACCTCATAGTGAAGCTCTTCAATCGCTTCCTCTATCTTTCTCCGGTTCTTATCCCTCACATTTCCCCCGTTAAAATAGGAAGAAATGGTTGCCAGTCCAAGGCCCGTACGTTTCGCAATATCCTTCATCGTTGCAGCTATTGGAATCACCTCCGGTCTGTCTAAAATGCCTTTCCATCACAGCCGCAAACCTTCATACGTCCCATAACAAGCTCTTTGACTGCTGCGATACCGGCCTTCCCGTAAGCTTTCGGGTCAATGGTATCCGGTTTTTCTTCCAAAAGCTCTTTGGCTGCTTTGGAATACGCAGCACGCAGCTCTGTTGCAAAATTCACTTTACAGATTCCTCTTTTTACGCATTCACGGACATCCTCATCCGTCAGGCCGGAAGCTCCATGCAGGACAAGCGGAATATCTACAACTGCACGAATTTCGCTCAAGCGCTCCTTGTCCAGCACCGGAGTCCCTGCATAGAAACCGTGTGCGGTTCCGATTGCCACCGCAAGAGAGGTCACTCCTGTACGCTCTGCAAACTCCTTCGCTTCCTGAGGATCTGTATTGGTATCCGCCTCTGCTTCTAAATCGTCTTCCTTTCCTCCTACCTTTCCAAGCTCTGCCTCACACGGAATATCAAGTGCTGCCGCCACATCAGCCACTTTTTTGCTGACCTCGATATTTTCTTCATAGTTTAATTTAGAGCCGTCGATCATAACAGAAGTATATCCTGCTTTCATTGCCTGCATCGCAAGCCCGAAGCTGCTCCCATGATCCAGATGCAGGCACACCGGAACGCTTGCCTTCCTTGCTTCCGCTGCCACAATGGCAGAATAGGTTTCCAGGGTTCCATACTTAACGGTAGACGGGGTAGTCTGGATCATAACAGGGGCTTTTAATTCCTCTGCCGCCTGAATGATCGCTTTCACCATTTCCATATTTTCTGCATTAAAAGCACCTACCGCATAGCCGCCTTTCTGCGCGTCTGATAACATTTCTTTTGATGTAACCAATGGCATATCTGTTTCCTCCTGTGAAATAAATGGCTTTCTGTTTCTGCTCCATTCCGTCATTCTCATACGCTGTTTTCAGAAACCGAAACGTTTCTGTTTTAAATTATGATACTCTCTTGAAAGGCATCTGTCAACCATAAAAATTTCATCCTTTTTCGGAAAATATTGCCTTGTATTCCTGCAAAAAAAACGGTATTTTATTATTTATTATTGGACGCAGCTGCTGCGCCAATAGGGGTTGTCCGAATGGCATTACTTATTATTCGGCTTCTGCCGCACCACTAGGTGGTTGCCTTAATGGCATATCCTGCCCGGCACGGCAGGCATGCGGAATGGACTGTCATCAATCAGATCAGATTTTGTTTTCGGAAAGGAGAAAATACGATGTTAAATGGAATTCCTGAAATTTTATCCCCTGAATTATTAAAGGTTTTGTGTGAAATGGGTCACAGTGACCGCCTGGTGATCGCAGATGGAAACTTCCCGGTAGAATCTATGGGCAAAAACGCAATCACCATCCGCTGTGATGGTCATGGTGTTCCTGAGCTTCTGGATGCGATTCTGAAGCTGTTTCCGCTTGACACTTATGTAAAGCATCCGGTAAACCTCATGGAGGTTATGCCTGGCGATGATGTGGAAACGCCTATTTGGGACACTTACAAGGAAATTATTGCAAGATATGACGAACGCGGCGCAGATGCTGTCGGAAACATCGAACGTTTTGCCTTCTATGAGGAAGCCAAGACAGCTTACTGTATCATTTCCACCGGTGAAAAAGCGCTGTACGCAAATGTTATGCTGCAAAAAGGCGTTGTTATCAACAGCTGAGCGCTACAGCAAATCCCTTTCCCCAAAAAGGAAGGGGATTTTTTTATGGACATTTGATCTCCTCTGGGTTATGATATATGTAATATTTTCTTCACTATTTGTTACATTTTATACCACTTTTACTGTCCGTTTCGTAATATCAGGAGGAATTGCATGAAAAATAAAAAATACGGCTTGATTCAGCGCAGTCTTGCACTGTTTTTGGCATCTGCGGTCTTTTTCGGAAATCTCCCTGCCTCTGCTGCGGATTTTTCCTCAAACCAGGAAATACGGCAGGAAGTTTTTGAAGAGGAAGCTCTTGAAGAAGAAACCCTTGAAGAAGAAACCCTTGAAGAAGAAACTCTTGAAGAAGAAACTTTTGAAGCAAACAATTTTGAGGATAATACTTTCAGCGGCGGCACTGCTCCGGACTCATTTTCTTCTGATGAAGAGGAGATATTCGGAACCGGAGAAGCGGAGGAACAAAACGAAGGAGATAATAACAAGCTTGACTATATCAAGGGCCGGCCGCTTACAGAAGAAGAAACGGAAGAACAGCTTGCACCAATTCGGGCATTGACTACATATCCCGCAGAGCCTGAGGTTGAAAGTAATCTGGATATCAGCACATTCGCACTCTTTCCCCCTGCCTATGATGCGCGGGAAGAGAGCTTCATCACCTCCGTAAAGAATCAGAATCCCTTTGGAATCTGCTGGGCCTTCTGTATGGCCTCCGTACTGGAAACCTCTCTGCTTTCTCAGGGACTTGGTACCTGGGATCTATCAGAAGAGCATCTCGCATATTTTATTGCCAACCGGGAAAATGATCCTCTCGGCAATACGCCGAATGACCGTAATGAGCATCGCGGCACGACCTATCACGAGGGCGGAAGCAATGTATTTGCCTCTCTCTTTTTGAGCACATGGTCCGGAATGGCTACAGAAGAAGCTGTCCCTTTGCCTACAAACGACACACACACACAGAATCTTTCCACAGCCCTTTCCCCTTCTTTGGCATATAACACGGCAGCTTACCTGGAGAATGCCTATATGTCCGCCTACTCTGTTGAGCGCACCAAACAATTGATTACCCTCAACTATTCGGTCTCTGCTTCTGTTTTATTTGATAGCAATTATTACAACACGGATACCGCCGCTTTATGCGGCCCGAATTCCGGTACGATCAACCATGCCATTACGATTATCGGCTGGGATGATTATTATTCGAAAGATAATTTTCCGGAAGCTTCCAATGTTGTTTCCGATGGCGCATGGATTGTAAAAAACAGTTGGGGTACAGGCTGGGGAAAAGATGGATATTTTTATATTTCCTATGAGGACAAATCCCTGACCGGCCTGGTGACTGCAACCGCCACAACACAGCCGGAATATCCGAATAACTATTTCTATGACGGTTCCTCCGGAAACTCCCGCTTTAATTTCTCACCCGGCTCATCCATTGCCAACGTCTTTACTGCCAGGGCAGGAAACGGAAATGCCGAGGCCCTGGGAGAAATCGTGGTTGCCGCCAACAGTGATAATGCGGTTTATGAGATTCAGGTATATACGAATCTGAGCAAACCCTCGGAACCAACCAGCGGAATCCCCGCCTTCAATGAACCGTTGGTATATGAACAGCCTATAGCCGGAGTCGCTACCCTCCGTATCCCGGAGGTGACAATCGTACAGAATACATCCTATTCGATTGTACTCAAAAACCCGGAAGACAGCGGAACCATTTCCTATTTCTGCGAGGCAGATACAACTCAAACCTCATGGTTTTATACTTATGCAGGAATTGAAGCAGGACAGGGCTTTCTGCGTAATGCAGGCAGCCAGACATGGAGTGACCTGGCTACCAGCAAACTGACCCCCAGAATCAAGGCGCACACCCGCACCCTGGATACTCCGGCAGCAACGCCCACGCCGACTCCAACTTCAACCCCAACGCCGACCCCAACCGCAGCACCCACCGCAACTGCCGTTCCCAAAACCTATACGGTAAAATATAATGCAAATACCGGCTCCAAAGTAAGCGGTCTGCCTTCAGATTCCACAAAATATACAAACGGACAAACAGTTAAAGTAAAAAGTGCCCCGACCTGTACCTCCAAATTTTTTACAGGCTGGAACACAAAAGCAAACGGCAAAGGTACCAGCTATGCTGTCGGAAAGGCATTTAAAATCAAAGGCAATGTGACGCTCTACGCACAGTGGAAAACCAATTATACAGCATCCAACAACCTAAAATACAAGGTAAATGGAAAGAAAACCGTATCCTGTTGCGGAATCTCCAGTAAGACCAAAACAACCATCCGCATACCGGCAGCAATCACATATTCAGGTATCACATATAAAGTAACCAATGTTGCAAATCAAGCATTTAAAAATAACAGGAAACTTACCTCTGTAACAATTGGAAACAACGTCAAAACCATTGGAAACTATGCATTCTATAAGTGCAGAAATCTGAAAAAGGTCACAATCGGAACAGGATTGACTACTATTGGAAACCATGCTTTCTGTTATGCACAAAAGGGCTGTGTAATAACAATAAAAAGCAAAAATCTAAAGACAGCAAAAACGGCCATCAACCATGGAACAAAAAATATGATTATAAAGGTTCCGCAAAGCAGACTGAGTACTTATAAAAAACTGTTCCGCAAAACTTCCAGGACTGTTACGGTGAAAGCATCTTAACTATTCTGTGTATTGCAGATACACAGGATATACACCAATTGTGGGGGCAGGCGCCCTCACCTGTAAAACAGTTGGACAGGAAATAAAGAAAGCCGGGGAACATTGCACCTAATGCTTCCCGGCTGTATATGTTATCTTTTCTTAAAATGATACCAAAGCAACAGAATTATAATCAGAATACTGATGACCGCAATCCAGATTAGCGGATTTCTTATCCATGAACCGGCTGTCTTCACCTCTTGGGCAGAGGCTTCTTTGGCAGAATCCTCTTTTATCTCTTGCCCCGGTGCCTTCGCTTCCTCCGTTGGGATTGTCTCCGCCGCAGCTTCTGCTGTTGGTGTCACCTCCGCTGTCGGCCCATCTGTTGGTGCTGACGTGGCCGTAGGCTTAGCTGTCGGTGTTGCTGTAGCTGCCGGTGCTGTCGTGACTGTGGGCTCAACCGTGGGAGCTGCCGCAGAAGCAGGTTCTGTTGTCGGCGTCAGCTCAATGGCCGTCCCGGCTGGCTCAGCAGACTGTGGCCTTGCGTTGGAAGCATCCTCTGCATCTTCTTTGACCTTCATCTCTATCACATCAGACGTCTTCTCCTTTTCCGACAACCTCTGTGTTTCATCCAAATCCACCCAGCCTTCTATTCCAGCGGACTGTGTCAAGCCCCAGCGGCTTCCATCCTTCATCTCTGCATCTCTGGTAATATGCAGCTTCTCCCCATTTGGAATCTCTCCCAAACCGGACACCGTTCCATATTTTTCTCCGGGTCCCCGATAAAGGAACACTTCACCTGCAGTTTCTACATCATAATCCGCATTATAATCCACATTTTCATGGCCCGTGATATAAAGCTCCGAATCGATCGCTTCACGCATAGTCGAGGGTTTGCAGTCATCCAACGGTACGTAGCCATACATTCCATGATATTCCACATATCCCCATGTACGATTATTCTGCGTCTCAACTTCTCCCTCAATATGAAGCGCCGTTCCATTGGGAATCAACTCATTATTCAGCCCGGATTTCTCCTCATCGGCGGCCGCATAAATATTGATTCCGCCTTCCGGCGATTCTACGATCATATAATAGTCGGTTACATAATCCGGCTTCTGTGCAGACCCCGGCTCATCTGCCAGGACATTTGCTGCAAATAGGATACTGAGCAAAAAGATCAGACTGCCCTTCACTAACCTTTTCATAAAATTCCCCTTCAATCTCTAAAAAAATATACTCTCCGTACGCGCCACCCTGAATCCGCTCCGCAGCTTCTCAGTGTCCGCTGTTTATGTTCTCATTGTATCATACCTATTTGTGCTTGGTAATCCCCTTTTTCACAAATTTAACGAGAAAATCCGACAGGATCATTGAAAAACACCGGCCAGGAAATGACATTCCATCGAACGTGTAACCAATGTCCATAAAACAGTCCCCCGGGAAGCTCCCAGGGGACTGTTTTGTAATATTGTAATAAATTATTTATAAAGAGGTCCATAAGTTTTGCAGGCTCTGTAGTCTGCACCTTCTTTATCCATTCCAAACGCATTCCATGCTGCCGGACGGAAGATTTTTTCTTCCGGCACATTGTGCATGCAGACCGGAATTCTCAGCATAGAACACATAGTGATCAAATCTGCACCAATGTGTCCGTAGGAGATTGCGCCATGATTTGCACCCCAGTTGTTCATTACATCATATGCAGTCTTGAATGCACCATCTTCGCCATTACATCTTGGAGCAAACCAGGTACATGGCCATGTATAGTCTGTACGTTTCCACAGCTTATCAGAAACCTCTTCCGGAAGATGTACAGTCCAGCCTTCTGCAATCTGCAGAACCGGTCCAAGACCTTTTACAAGATTCAGACGAATCATTGTCGCAGGCATTTCTGCTTTTGTTTCAAATCTGGAAGAGAAACCGCCGCCGCGGAAATATCCAATATCAGCAAAATTCCAGGTTGTGTTTTCCATGATTGCATTCTGGTCTTCTTCTGTTACTTCATACCAGGGTTTCATAACCGCGCTGCCATCAGCGTCTTTTGCAGCCCCATTTGCATCCAGACAGCACGCACCGGAGTTGATCAGATGAATGAATCCGCCTGCTTCTTTTGCAACACCCTCAATATCATAGCCAGTAGCCTTTTTTACAGCCTCCGGGCTCCAGTATGTACGCACATCTGCAAACATCTGTGCACGGTTTGTCAGAAGTTTCATGAACATCATTCCAAGGCCGTTCAGAACGTCATTTTCAGTTGCCAGAATGTATGGCTCCCTTACTCCATTCCAGTCAAAGGAAGTATTCAGCACAGCTTCTGCAAAATCACCGTTTGGATAGAAATCTGTCCACTGTCTCTGCCCCTGGAAACCGGCTGCAAGAGCATTGTGTCCCACCATTTCCTCTTCACGGCCTTCCGGCAGATTCTTATTGCCGTTCATCAGGTCTTTGATGATAACCGCCATTTTTACTACAAATTCAAACTGCTCCTCTTTCTTCGCATCGCTCATCTGCAGCTCTGCCGGGTTCTTATCAAAGCCCATAACACATTTTTCTTTTGCCCATGCAAGAGCTTTCTGATATTCGGCTTCGTCATAGATACCCTCTGTCATACGGCGGATGATTTCTACCTCATCAACAGACTCTACACGCATTCCCAAATAAGATTCGATAAAATCAGAATCAATGATAGAACCACCGATACCCATACAAATCGAACCGATCTGCAAGTAGGATTTCCCTCTCATGGAAGCCGCTGCTACTGCCGCACGTCCAAATCTCAACAGCTTTTCTTCTACGTCTGCCGGAATAGATGTGTCATCTGCTTCACAAACATCATGTCCGTAAATACCAAATGCCGGAAGTCCCTTCTGCGCATGTGTAGCCAAAACGGATGCCAAATATACAGCGCCGGGTCTTTCTGTACCATTGAAGCCCCAAACCGCTTTAATTGTCTGAGGATCCATATCCATAGTTTCAGAACCATAGCACCAGCAGGGCGTAACTGTTACAGTAATATCAACGCCCTCTCTTCTGAATTTGTCAGCACATGCTGCTGACTCTGCAACACGTCCAATCGTTGTATCTGCGATCACAACCTTTACCGGTTCTCCATTGGAATATTTCAGGTTCTCTTCGAATAATTTTGCAGCGGATTTTGCCATATTCATGGTCTGCTCCTCCAGAGACTCACGAACCTTCAATACACCGCGGCGTCCATCAATAGTAGGTCTGATACCGATTACCGGGTAACTTCCGATCAATCTGCTTTCTGCCATAACTTCAAATACCTCCGATTTTATATTTGTTTCGATTCTCCTACGAGAGGCCGGTTCTCAGGATCCTCATGTGCTTCGCACATTCGGTGTTCGTTGCACTCACATGGATTCTCTCAAAAATCCTCCTGACCGGGTCCGGTCCTCGGATTTTTCTTTCGAATCCGCCCTCGTCGCTTATACGTTCATTATACGATTGCAAATTCTAAATTACTTGTGTTATAATGGCAAAAAATAGTACAATATTCACTTTTTCAGTTTCGCCCATAAAAAATATATTTTGAAAAGGAGGAGATTTTTTGCATGATTTAGACCGTAATGAAGACCGCCCCCGGGGAACCTATGATTTTCCTTTTGAATTTCATCATATTGAACAGAACCATCCCCGTTATGTAATGTCCTATCACTGGCATGTGGAATATGAAATTATCCGGATTCTGGAAGGATCACTCACTGTCGCTTTAGACGAAAAAAGTTTCACAGCAGTATCCGGAGATGTTATTTTTGTCCATAGCGGAATCCTCCACGGCGGCATTCCGAAGAGCTGCATCTACCAATGTATCGTTTTTGACGGAAATGCCTTTTTGAAGCACAACTCTGTCTGTGCCGGATATATGCAGAAGATCATACATCAAGATATTATGATCTATCACCACTTTACAGAAAAATACAGCAAAATCCGCGATACCGTAAACAGTATTTTCAACTCAATGTGGCAGAAACAGCCCGGATATGAATTGACTGTAATAGGACAATTTTACCATTTTTTTGGCCTTGTTTTTGGTAATCATTACTATTTGGACAGCGTCACCAAAACCCGGCGGGATTACAAACGTATCCTGCAGCTCAAACAAGTGCTGGAATTCATAGAACACAATTATGCCTCTCCCCTGACTTTACAGCAGATCTCTGCCTCTGTTTCCATGTCGCCAAAATATTTCTGCCGATTCTTTTCGGAGATGACTCATCAGACTCCCATGGATTATCTGAACCACCAAAGAATTGAACAGGCATGCTATCAATTATCCACTTCCGACGACTCCATTACGGAAATCGCCTACCGAAACGGTTTCAACGATCTGAGCTATTTTATACGTACCTTTAAAAAATACAAAAATATGACACCGGGAAAATATAAGAGGGCCTGAAAAATCAAGCCCTCTTTGTCAATTCTCAAACGCTTTTCTTATCTCCAAAACAGCTTCTTCACTGCACTGGCATCTTTCCGATAATTCCTGAACCGAAATGTCTGGTATCTGAAAAATTAATTTCATTACCCTTACGGCCAATTGAATTCCCATACTCTTACCTATTGCTTCTCCTATTGCTTCTCCTTCCGCTCTCGATGCGGCAAAATCTTCGGCGAACAGCTCCTTCAATGCATCACACATAGCTCTTTCCTCCTCAAATTCTTTCCAGTTAGCCCTTGAAATCACATCCATGACAGCCTGATAACAAGACTCATCCTTATTCTCTTCGTATCTTTCCAATAAAGCACGGATTTCACCACCCGATTTCAGGTCCTTGCGTAAGCTTTGCATCCAAAAATTTTTTTCTTTTGATAATTCTTTTGTAATTATGAGCTGCATTGGTATAGCATCTCCCAATAAATAATAAATACCTTCCTCATGCTTTTTTACTGTCATTCCCCTCACTTTTCTGATATGCTCCAGCATTTTTCCCGGATAATGGTTGCATACAAAGGTAATTGTTATTTCTTCGGGATCAATTTCACAGTCTTTCTCAGTATCGGACTGATATAAGCAGGCATATCCGTATATTTTGTAAAAATCATGAATACTCAGATAGTCATCCGGTGACTTGTACTCTATAATATTGTGCGTCCTGAATATTTGTCCGATATTTTTTTGTATTTTTTCTTCCTTCTTTTTCTTAACCACCAGGATGTCTATCTGCAGGGGCTTCTTAGCCAACAAATGTTCCGCCTCCATCTGCATCCTCTTTAATTCCGGCGCCAATTCAATTCTGAACACGGCACTGAAAGCGGGATGCCACTGCAGCTTGCCATCGGTCATCTATTACTCCTTTCATTATAATACAGATTCATGTAAATAAACAATAGAATTTCCTTTGCTTTTTTGTGAATTTCTGACCGAATTGGTCAAAGAAATGAATTCCAAGATAACATACCAGATAAAATAATTATAATAGAAGTCTTCTAAAATGTAAACTATATTTTCAGCCCTTGACATTCCCTTCCACTGTTGTCAAAATAAAAGGAAAACCCATCCACCGTATCAGACTTTTTACTTTTAAGTCTGTCTTTTACAAGGAGATGCTACTGTGAAAAAACTGGCTGTTTTATTCCCTGGTGTCGGATACACCTGTACAAAACCCCTATTATATTACACTGCCTCTGCTGCCGCGGACCATGACTACGAAATCCTCCGTCTGGATTATGGACAGGACATCCATACCTTCCGCCAAAGAACCCCGGAAGACCTGGCTCCGGTCATCAGACTTGCCCTAAAAAGAACACTGAAGCACTTAGAACAAACAGACTTCCAAAAGTATGACCGAATCCTTTTCATTTCCAAAAGTATTGGGACAGTTATTGCCTGCGAAGCGGAAAAACAGCTCCGTCTGGAGGGGAAGGTGCGGCATTTCCTTATGACTCCAATTCCCTCCACACTCCCATACCTGAAGGATGCAGACGGTATTTTCTTTTCCGGCACCTCAGATCCGTATATTTCAGAATCAGAAGTCCTAAAGGCTGCCAAGCAGTATCCGGACAAAACCGGCGGTATTTTCGAAGGCTGCAATCATTCATTGGAACGCAAGGGAGATACCCTGGGCAATATAAAGAATCTGAAGCAGATCATCGAATGCTTAAACTGGATACTATAGAAGATCAACGTGCCCGCATTAAACTACTGTCCCATCCCATGGCATACTTTTTCAGAAAAGCAAAAATGGAACTGCCCTGAACAACAGTTCCATTTTTTCTCTTTTTACAAAACCTCATGTAAAACAGACAATCCATACTCCGCCAGACTGTGGTCTTCTTCTCCGGTTCCTCCGCTGATGCCAAGTCCCCCGATGATCACATCTCCCACCTTAATAGGGATTCCTCCGCCGAAAATAATAATTTTGCCGCCATCCAGTTTGTCCACACCAAAGAAGGTTTCCCCCGGCTGTGACAGCTTCCCGAATTCCATTGTAGACATCTGCACAGCTACGGAAGTATAGGCTTTTTTCATAGCCACATCAAAACTCACCAGAAATGCACCATCCATAACATGAACAGCAATCGGATTTCCATCCGGACCGCAGACAGCAATTACCGCTTTTTTGCCCCGGCGTTTTGCCTCCTCTTCAATCCTCTCAATGAGACGTTTCGCACTGTCCAGGGTAATTCTGCCCTGAATTCCCATGCGCTTCAGCACCTCCTGAATCACTGCTTCATTCACCGATTCATCTGCTGCTCCATTCTTGTTATCTGGCATAGCTGCTGTCTTTCCTCCGTCTGAAGATGTCAAAGCCTCCTGCTTATGGCTCCGTACATCTTTTCCTGTTTCCAATGCATCGGTATATCTGGCAAGTACATACAGATAATCTGCCAGTCGATTCATGTATTTCCTGGTCCCGGTATCTGTGCCAAATTTCACGCTGACCGATGCAAGCGCGCGCTCTGCTCTTCTGGCTACGGTACGTGCCACATCCATCTCAGCAGACAAACGGCAGCCTCCCGGAAGAATGAATTTCTTCGGACGCTCAAACAGCCCTTCCATCCGGTCAATTTCCTCCTCCAGAGTCACTGTTTTATCGTCATTAAGCTTATATTCTCTGTTATAAGGGTCTGCCACACCAGCCATTACCGTAATCAAGGTACCTTGGATACTTTCCAGGGTACGGATTATCTCTTTATCAGTCAACATCGTTTTGACCACCCCCAGATGGCTTGTCAGCTCGTCTATGGTACCCACAAGCTGGATGCGGTCATCCGACTTGGAGACGTTTTTGGTACGGATCAGGTCTGTTGTGCCTCTGTCTCCGTTTTTTGTGTAAATATTCATAACGGCTCGTCCCCCGTGAATTGATACATCAGACAGCAGCTCCTGTTTTCATTCCATGAAACAGCTCCTGTCCGTGCACTGATTTAAATGGCATTTTCTTAATTGCTCTCGCGCTGTTTGCCCCCAGATTCCGGCACTGCCAAAACTGCGGTGCATGCAGCTCAAATACATTTTTTCCTTTGGGAAGCCTCTGCATCTGCATGGCAAGCCGTGCGCCCCAGATACCAATTCCTGAACCCAGTACAGATTCGTTCGCCGCTTCATATGCCAGCGTATCCAAATCCACTTCATGGGCATGAATCTGATACAAAACGCCTTCTTCCTCTATCCCGGCACAGACCTCCCTTAGAAAATCCTCATCCGGCTCTCTGGTATATATAATAATCGTCGGCTTATTTACAACCATGTCTCCTCCTATGCGGCAGAAACAGATTTCTGTAAACCTAATCTATTCCTCCCTACCTCCAAGGTATGATAATAACAATCCTGTGGCAACGGCATTTCTCGGACCTTCCGTTCCGCGGATATTTCCCCGTCCGCAGACAATGCGGTAATCCGAAAGCGCCTCCATAAGCATCTCCGGAATCTCAAAATCCTCCGCAGAGCCTCCCACCAGTACCACGTTCGGTATGTTCTTTAAATCATGACCCGGCGCAACGATCGACAGTGCCCGGACTGCATTGCGGACAAAAACCTTACGCTTGGCCTCTCTTCGCACTTCCATAATCTTTTCCATGGGAATATCCTCTTCCACCTTCAGCATTTCCCCAGGTGCAAGCAGCACCACATGACCATAATATCCCGGGTCAATGGATTCCTCAAAGAACTGCATCGAGCCGTTTTCCAGCCGCATATGAAACAGGCTTTCCACTTTTCCCATAGGATATTTTTTAATCTGCTCGGCAGTTGTGCGGCTGTGCAGGCCAAGCTCCGTCTGAATCAGCATGGAAACCAATTCTCCGGCTCCCGCCTGATGCGTCGTGCGGACGCTGCCATCCGGCTGAAGCAGAGCAGCATCTGTAGAACCTCCGCCCATATCCAGAATCGCAAGGGGAAGCATGGTTCCAGGTGTCGTCATTGCCCCAAGGGATGCCATAACTGCTTCTACCCCCGCAACAACTGCCTTTACCTGAAGCTCCTGTTCCAGTCTTTCCGCAATTTTCCGCATGGGAAGATGCTGGGTTTTCACCATTGCGGCAATTCCCACTGCCTTTTCCATACAGGTTTCCCCCGCCAGGGAACCGGAAATTTCTACAGGCGCCAGAGTATCTACAGCCAGAATATCCGTAATCCGGATTTCACTGCCGTGCTCCTTCGCCACATCAGCCATACTGGTCTTAATACGTCTCAGCATATTTCCCACATTGGTATTCTGCTGTCCGTCAATGTCCCGGATATCGCCGGCAGACGCCAGTGCATCCATAATTTTGTCTGCTCCGGCATCAATATTCACATTGACCTCCCTCTGTCCGTGGAAAGTAATCTCTCCGGCAGGAAGGACATTTTCTCTGATATTGCCATGAGGGGTGCGAATGACCACCGCACTTCTTTTTCCGATCAGGCTCCTGGCAATCGGAGTCACCGCCTTTGTCTCCTTTGCATCCAATCCCAGCAGCGTGGCAATCCCATACGGATTAGACAGCATCCGGATACTGGTTCCGGGAAGTGCCACTTCAATGGCGGCCAATTTTCCCTCCGGCACCTTACTGATGCGGCGTACCTCATCCACAATGGGAATCTTTTTATTCAGGCGGTTTTCTACCAGCACTGCCTCGTCCGCCTGCAGAATCAGGCCCCTGATATCCAATTCCGGAATGTGCTGGTTCAGCCTTGCGGCCGCTTCCTCATAGGAAAACCTGCTGGCCGCTGCCACAATGTACGGCACGCCCGGTTTTCCTTTCCAGATATTTTCGAGAAGCAACAGCTCGCCCACTGCCTCCCCCGCACCTGCCGGTGTTGCCGGATTATGCCCGATCATAGAAGATTCCGTAATTATGGTTTCCGTAATGGTCTCCATGGCTGTATCCCCGATGACAGGTGCCGCCTCATTTAAGCGCACCAGATCAAGGGCCTGCAAAGGCAGGCGGACCTTGTCCATAGCCTCCTCCAATGCAGCCTTGATCCCCAGAACATTCGGAAGCGTTCCCTTGGTTCCGGTTGTCATTCGGGAAGCACCGGAAAGAAAATGAAAGGCTCCGTCCTCTCCGATACTGCCGATACATACTTCAGTTGTGGAATTTCCTATGTCAACACCTGCAATCAGCTTCAAAGAAGAATTCCCCTTTTTTCATAAATTTCTGCAGCTTCCAGCACCAGCTTGGCACAATGGGGTGCCCGGTACTTTTCCAACAGCTCCTGTGCCATGAGAATCAGTTCCCTTTTCGTGGAACGGTTGGGTCGAAGCCTGTTATACATTTGTAAAATCACGTCATCCGGTACATTGACCAGCTCGGAAGCACGTTCAAAGTTTGCTTCCATCTGCGGATTGTCCGCGGATGCAGCCACCTGACCCTGACGTTTCAGCATTTCTTCCGATATTTTAATGTCTTCAGCAGTCACGTTGCCTCGCTTTACCTCTTCCAGAGTAATCTGAGAAAGCCTTTTCCCTGTTCTGGAAGTAATGGTATCGGCCTCATGCTGCCCTAAAGGATACCTGCTCATTTTGCGCCCTCCCATACAATCATGCCTTTCTCCGGTTCCAACTGTTCTGTCTCAATAATGTGCATCAGAGCTGCCTTTACCTGGAATTTCGCACGAACCATAGGGTCATTGGTACATTCAACCGGAGTCACCTTTTCACCTTTGACATATTTTGCTGCATTCCTGCCGATCTTCCGGTAGGTTTCCAAATCCATAAGCGGTGCCTGCGGAAAAAGCTCCAGATTGCTCAACGGATACAGATCCTTCTGATGAATGACGGATGTTCCCTTGGACTGAAGCCCGATTCCAATTCCGGAACCGGAGAGCTTTGCTGCCTGCAGTCCCATAAAGGCGACATCAGAGGTATCCAGCACCTTTACCACACGGGAAACCATGCCTTCCTCCTCAATACCGGCTTTGATGTTGCGCAGTACTTCATCCAGCGGAATTCCACAAATCGTCTTATTGATCTCAGTCTGGAAAGCTGCTCCTACACCAATGACAATTTCCTTGGGGTCCGTTCCCTGCTTTGCTTTTACTGCATGCTCATAGGAATGTTTCGGACGCATTCTTGTCTTCCCCGCGAGACTCTGTGTGCCTGTCCGGGAAGGGGTCCTGGCCGGCTGCGCACCATTTCGCTGCAACTGCTCCACGACCGCTTTGGTTATGGCTTGTATCAGTTGTTCATTCACTTCCATGGCGCACCTCCTAAAATTCGTTAACATCAATTCTGTGGGGAATCGCTTTGATTTCCTCCCATCGCTTACCATCTACCCGATATCCGGTTCCCGGTCCCATATAATCGTTGGGTGTATTCACGCCGGACATTACCTGGAAATTCTCATCCAGAATCGCAGCGGTATGCATATAGTCACCGATGACCCTCTGCTTGAGCATATTCAGGATTCTCTCTGCAAGCTCAGCAAAGCCGCTCTCTGCAAGCGCCTTCACCACATCAATACCTGTGATGCCGCGCTTGAGCATATCGTCTGCAGACATCAGGTCAGAAGCGACATCCCGTTTCAGCGTATCCTTGCTTCCGTGTGCATAAGCCACAGCTTCCACCTGCTCATCCGTCACTTCGGTAAGTCCGAGATATTTAAAGACTGCCTGCACTGCTTTGCCGGCTTCCCGGCGTACACGGATGACCTCTTCCTCCGTTACCGGACGCAGGCCGCCATCCACCTGCATATCTCTCTGCAATACATTGTAATCGTCAAAATCCTCCGCATCGAAATTGGAGCCGGCAAACATATTGTCATAGTTTGGCTCTGCTGCATATCCGGAGAAGATAAAGTCCGTGCCCGGCATAAACTGAAGCATCGTCCTGGCTGTTCTTCTCATATCTGAGTTAGAAAAGCTCTGGTCATTGGAAGATGCGCATTCCAGTCCCAAAAGTGCTGCAACCAGATTTTCTCCCATTACCTCCCGGATACCCGCGGGCACACCTGCGGCAACACCGATACAGCTTACGGAACCATTCTGAATGCCCTGGCTTCCGGCCCCTTTCGTCACATACAGGCACCTGCACTCCAGATACAGCATGGATTTGCGCTCACTAAAGCCCATCAGCACCTCGGAACCGGCTCCGGAGGTAAAGCGCACCTTCAACCCGCGGGACGCATAGGCAGAATTCAAAAATGCCTTGGAATACGGCGTATCATCGCCATCGATAAATACTTTTTCCGTGCCATACACAGAAAGCGTTTCTGCATAAGTAGTCAATCCGCGGATTCCAAGCTCCAGCTCTGTAGCCTCCTCAGCAGAGCACTGTGTCAGCACGCCCGGACGGCCTGCCTGAGAACCGATCAGCAATGCCATAGCACTGAACGGTGCATATCTGGCTACACCCATAGTCGTTTCTTCTTCGCTGAAGCCCCGCAGTGCGCCCTCTGCCGCATCTGCCGCAATCTGCACGGGATCATCCTTCAGATTGGTGATGTGTGCCTGATTTCCCGGCACTCTTCTGGCACGCATTTTCTGCATGCCCATCATCATTTCCACTACATTTAAATAATTGATAACCTCCACCATTTTTGCAGGAGTAATGCCGGAAATAATTTCCAGAATTTCCTTTCGGGAGGTATGAATATCCACAATTTTTCTCGCAATCTCCAGAGAGGACATTGCCATAGAACGCTCGGTCCTATCGATCCGGATGGAGTAATCCGCAATAAACTGATCCAGAAAATCAAAGTCCCCGCGTTTCTTTCCATCCAGTTCCGTAATAATTCCATTCTCTACTTTTACAGAAGGCATTGGATCATACGGACTTTTCATGGCAACAAATCCCATTTCCGGCCATTCGTCAATAAAGCCATCTTTATTGACCGCTCTCTGATCCAACGCCTCAATTCTTTTCGATCTTTTCATAGCTTCTACCTTTTTCAGAAAAAATCATAGTTTCAGTTTTTATCCGATCCCTGTTCGCTCCGTACGTCTATCAGAAGGACCAAAGCTTCGTATAAATCTTAATAATATCATCCTTGGCCGGCACTCTCGGATTATTTGCCGTACAGGCATCCGCAAGTGCTGCATCTGCCATTTTATCAATAGCAGCAAAATACGCATCCGGAGTAATGGTTCCGATCTCCTGTATGGTCAACGGAATGCTCATTTCTTTCTGCATAAACTGAATCCAGTTTACCAGAGAACGCACACTCATGACCTTATTGTAATTACTTAAACCAAGAATATGTGCAATGTTCGCATATCTCTTTACAGCAGGAAAGTATTCCTTCTGGCTTCTGCTGTGTTTGTTGATATTTGCATTAAATTCCACAATGTGAGGCAGCAGCATTGCGTTTGCCCGCCCATGAGGAATGTGGAACATTGCGCCCAGTTGATGTGCCATACTATGTGTAATTCCCAATCCTGCCGTATTGAAGGAAAGACCTGCAAGGCAGGAAGCTACATGCATCTTCTGACGGGCATGCATATCACTTCCATCCAGATATGCCCGAAGGAGAAATACACCGCAGATTTCAATGGATTTCTCTGCCAGGGCAGAAGAGAATTCATTGTGCCCGGTACTCACATAGGATTCCAGCGCATGGGTAAATACATCCATACCGGTATCTGCCGTAATTGCCGGCGGCACGCTCTTTACCAGCTCAGCGTCCAGAATTGCCTCGTCTGCTGTCAGACTGTCTGATACAAGCGGATATTTTACCTTTGCATCTGTGTCATTGACAACCGCAAAAGAGGTTACCTCCGAACCGGTACCGCTGGTGGTAGGAATGGCAATCAGACCTACTTTTCCATAGTCATTGATTTTTAGAGCGAATTCCCGGATTGCCTTCGAAGAGTCAATAGCAGAGCCTCCACCCACTGCTACGATTGCCTCAGGCTGGAACTGAAGGAACTTCTTCACGCCCTCTGCAATCTTTCCTACCGGTGCATCCGGCACCACATCCTGGAAGATGTCATATTCAATTCCACCTTTTTCCAGGGGCGCCGTAATCAAGTCAAGCATTTTACTCTGTACAACAAACGGGTCTGTAATGACCAGAACTCTTTTGTACGGAAGAACTCTCAGTCTATCCAGTGCATGATCTCCAAAATGAATGACTGTCTGCATTTCAAAGGTTTTCATATCAGATGCTCCTTTTCTATGGCTGTAACACAGGATACTTGCATGCAATCCCCAGATCCTCAAAATGATGAAGCCATTTATCGGCAGGCTTATGATCCGTTACAACCACATCCACATCCCGCAGTTTTCCTGCTACGGAAAAAGCGGTTTGATCAAATTTTGTACTGTCAACAACCAGAATTTTCTTTCGTCCGGAAGACATCATTGCCTTCTTGGTGGAGCCGAAAGGTTCCTGAGATTCCATAATTCCCCACTCATGATCCAGTGCCTTACAGGAAAAAATCACCTTATCCACATAATAAGAACGGATTGCCTCCTCTGTCTTGGAACCAAGGAATGCCAGATAGCCCTCCTTCACCACTCCTCCGGTAGAGATAATATTCCATCCGGAGACATCAGACAACTCTATCAAAATTTCCATGGAATTGGTAATCACCGTCAATCGCTCTTTGTCTTTGAGTGCTTTGGCTACAAAAACAGCCGTTGTACTGGCATCCAGGAAGATGTGGTCGCCATCCTGAACCAAAGAAGCCGCTATTTCCGCCATCTTCTGCTTCCCGGCCACATTCTGGTTTTTACGGATATTAAAGGGCAAATCGATACTGACATCCTCATTGATCACCGCACCGCCGTAGCTCTTTGTTGCAAGGCCTTCCTTCTCAAGCTTATCCAAATCACGGCGTATCGTTTCTTCAGAAACATCATAAAGCTGGCTGAGTTCGCTGACCACTACCCGTTTTTCTATCTGGAGCTTTTCGAGAATCAGATTCCGTCTTTCCAACGCTAGCATGTCCTTTGCCCCCTTTTCTGAGCATAATTTTATAAAATAGTATCAATCATACGCCTGTCCGGATGGGCAATAACGGA
Source organism: uncultured Blautia sp. (assembly GCA_900551075.1). GTDB lineage: Bacteria > Bacillota > Clostridia > Lachnospirales > Lachnospiraceae > Blautia_A. The sequence goes on from URVB01000002.1 coordinate 134,188, forward strand.
AGAATCCAGATACATACCCTTTTCTGCAACAAGCTCTTTTGCTCTCTGAATGGATGCTTCCACTGCGGAAACCTCGCCGGTAATCAGCATATAGGATTTGCCGCACATACCTTTTGCAATACGAAGCTCAATCAGCTCCACAATGGCAGTTTTGGCCGCCTGATCTGCCGCCTCAATAATAGAAGCCGCATCATAGGTTTCCAGAATTCCCAGGGCACTGATTTCTTCTACGGCTGTTGTTCCGTAAATTGCCGGGAAAATGGATTCATGAGGATTGCCCAGCACAAAGCTGTCGATGCACTTGTCCTCATAAGCCGTTACTGCCGCATCTACAGCCGCCTTTACCGCACTTAAATCACCGGTGATAATTGCAATATATTTGCCCGGACATACGGTCTGTGCCTCGACAATCTCCACTTCTGAGGTTTTTACCATGGCATCCGCTGCTGTGATGCCAGTGGCTGTCGTTTTAAATTCAATCATTCCGATTGCTCTACTCATGTTCTGCACGTCCTTTCTACTTACCTGCAATTACAATGTGGCGGTCTGTCACTTCGGTTACTTTGCCGCAGATGCTTGCATGAATGCCAACGCTCAGGCCTTGGGCCGGCGCTGCAATCATCTGTCCTCTTGTCACTTCATCGCCGACTTTTACAATTGCCTGTGCCGGTGCGCCGATGTGCTGGCCTAACAGGATTTTAACCTTTGGAACAGCCACAGGGGTTTCGTCCATCGGTGCATCCTTGTCATATTTCGTCAGTGCCAGACGAGCCATCAAACGCTCTTCCGGAACCTTGCGGAACTCTCTCCCTGAAGGTACAGGAGCTGCCTGTACATTCTGGGCAGGTTTCACCCCTGCTTTGCGAAGTCCGCCCTTCATATCAGCCAAAAGGCTTCTCGGGGCCAGACTCTGCGGACAGGAATACATCTCACAAACACCGCAGGAACTGCAGAAATTCGCATCCAGATATGGATTCAGATCCCTGAAATCCCGATTGGATGCTGCTCTCATAAAGAGGGCCGGGTTAATCGGATGTCCCAGGTTGTTTCTGGGGCAAAGGTCTGTACAGGTATTACACTGGCAGCAAATAGATGCTGCACGTTTTAAATCTATAGAAGAAGTTCTCTGCTTCTTCATAACAATGACATGGTCCTTCGGAAGAACCAGAATTGCATTCGTTGTTTTTGTTACCGGCTCTGAGCCGCTGCCGATACGCCCCATCATCGGCCCGCCTACAAAGTAAACGGGATCTTTGACGGTCACATTACCTGCCTGTGCAACAACCTCATCCAGGGCACAGCCAAGAGGAACTCTCACAGTCACCGGAGCACTGACTTCCGCTACAACAGACACATATTTGTCTGTTACAGCCTTTTGTTTTTCAACAGCCCGGTAAATATTATAGATCGTCTCTACGTTAAATACAGCTACACCCTGCTCGATTGGAAGTCCGCCAGGTCTTACCACGCGTCCGGTTGCCTCATAAATCAGAACAACCTCATCACCCATGGGGTAAACTTCCTCTAAGAGATGAATTCTCATAGCAGGGAATTCCTCAATATGCTGCTGTAAAGCCTTCACAGTCTGTACATAAGATTTTTTGATTCCGATAATAGCTTCAGAAGCACCAACGGTTTCCGCTACCATATGGAAAGTTTTCATAATCTCATATGCATGCTTTTCTAATAGCTGTCTATGTAATTTCAGTAAAGGTTCACACTCTGCACAGTTCATAAGAATCGTGTTTGCACGTTCATCAATTTTTACGTACGTTGGAAATCCGGCACCGCCGGCACCAACCACACCATTCTCCTGTATGATCTTCTGTAATTCTTTGATTTCCATGGCGTTACTCCAATCCTGCGCCATCATCAATGATGCCGACAATCGCGGCATCAACAGGCGCTGTTTCTACGCCGCAGCCAATTCTTGCTGCGCTTCCCTGTGCCACCAATACATATTCCCCGATTCCTGCACCGATAATATCGATTGCAACAATCTGGCTGAGGTCAGCCTTCATATGATGCACTGGCTCCACAATCATAAATTTTTGTCCGATTAATTTTTCACTTTTCCGTGTGGAAACCACACTTCCAACCACTTTGCCTACGATCATATGGGCCTCCGCAATTTCTTTTAAATCCTCCCATGCCGGCGGCAGCTGTCACCGGCCTTCATCAGGAGAATTTTCCGTTTATTTAATAATCGTCACTGTATTGCCTGTGGCAATCCGGGCTGCATTTGCTTCATCCGTATCAATATGCATTTCCAAAGTGAAGCTGTCATGTACACGAATCTTTACATGATTAAAAATGGTTCCGCGCTCATTGTCTGCCTTTACAGAAACAATATCGCCATCCCTGACGCCGGCAGCCTGCGCGTCCTTCGGTGACATATGGATATGACGCATCGCTACGATACATCCTTCATTCAGATAAACAGCACCCTTCGGTCCCACAATGGCAATGGGCGCACTGCCTTTTACGTCACCGGACTCACGAACCGGAACCTTCATGCCAAGCTTGATCGCGTCTGTAGCAGAAACCTCAACCTGGGATGCTTTACGAACCGGTCCGAGAATTCGTACATTCTCAATCGCACGAAGCTTCAGCCCAACAATCGTAACTGTCTCATTTGAAGCAAACTGTCCGCCCATCAGCTCCTTTTTCATGGTGAGCTGATATCCCGGTCCAAACAATGCTTCTACATGCTCCTGTGTCAGGTGGATGTGTCTTGCGGAAACTCCAATCGGCACTACGAAGCCGTTGGTTTTGCTCTCGCTCCGGTTGATTGCATCAATCACCATTTTTGTAATCAATTCAATATTTTTCGTTTCCAAGAGTACACCTGCTCTCCCTTCTGTTTGTTACTATTCACAGTCTGGCGGCTGTGAATAGTAACCTGTTTTCATATTCCGCAAAATCACTGTCGGAAATCCGCTCAGATTCTGTCGGAAACAGATTGACCGAGTCAATCTGGGGCGAACTGCTTCGCCTTACGGCTCAGTTTCTGTCGGAAACAGATTGACTGAGTCAATCTGGGGCGAACTGCTTCGCCTTACGGCTCAGCAGTTCTTTATTTCAGAACCGGGAGAATTTTCTCTACGTCTGTGTGTGGTCTTGGAATTACGTGTGTAGCAACTAATTCACCAAGTCTGGATGCTGCTGCGCTTCCGCTCTCTACCGCGGATTTTACGGCACCTACATCGCCACGGACCATAACGGTTACAAGACCGGAGCCGATCTTCTCTGTTCCTACTAACGCAACGTTTGCTGCTTTGCACATCTGGTCTGCTGCTTCAATAGCTGCTGTAAGTCCTCTGGTTTCTACCATTCCTAAAGCTTCCTGTGTCATTCTTTTTTCCTCCTTATAAATGATTTCCTTTTCTATTTCCGGTTTATTTACTTCTGTTTTTTTTGCGGCTCTTCTGGGAGCCGCTGCCTTTTTCGGGGCAGTGCTTTTTGCTGTTGTCTTTTTCTCTTCAGCCATGCTTCATCCCCCTATTTCTTGTTCTTCCAACGGCTTGCGCTCAATTCCACCAGTTTCACAATTTCTTCATGGGGACGGGCAATCACTGCATAACTCGCCGGTTTTTTGATTGCTTTGGCCGCCGCTGTTTCCACAGCCTCTGTAACAGCCGCCACATCACCCTCCACAATAATGGTCACCAGTCGTCCGCCCAGCTTACGTTCCCATGACGCCAGCTCAACGTCTGCAGTTTTGCACATGATATCCAGCGCGTCCATTGCCGCAACCACACCTGTGATTTCAATAAAACCATATGATTTACTCATGAGCGAACTCCTCTAAATCGATATGTGTCAGATAGAAGGCAGAATCTTTTCCACATCATTGTGTGGTCTCGGAATTACATGAGTTGCAACTAATTCGCCAAGTCTGGATGCTGCTGCGCTTCCGCTTTCTACTGCAGCTTTTACAGCGCCTACATCGCCGCGAACCATAACGGTTACAAGACCGGATCCGATTTTCTCTGTTCCTACTAAGCTGACCTCTGCTGCTTTTGTCATTGCATCTGCTGCCTCGATTGCAGCGGTAAGTCCTCTGGTTTCTACCATTCCTAAAGCTTCCTGAGCCATGATTCATTCCTCCTGAATTTGCTTATTGTTGATTCTCTGTATCGATACCGTGGATTCAAAATTCTATTCTTTATCCAGGGCACTGATCTTCAGCATTTTCCGCGTGCCCTCCTCCGGGTTCGGAATTACATAGTGCTGTACCACACCAGTCATCTGATTTGCAACTTCTATTCCGGCTTCTACTGCTGCAGTTACATCTGCCACGCTTCCACGGAATTTGATGCAGACCAGAAGCGGTACCGGCAGGCTGTCTGCGTTGGCCGGCTTATTCTTATCGAATACTTCCAGGCGGACATTGGCCGCCTTACAACCCGCATCGCCTGCTACGAAAGCTGTGGTCAGCCCAAACACCTCTAAAATTCCTACAGCTTCTGCCATCCTGCTTCTCCTTTATGGTCCAGGTAATTATTTGTTGATGATTGCAATCTTCAAACCTGTCATGGCAAGATTTGTCTGATGTGCCTCATTAATCTGCTCTAACGGGAATCTGTCTGTAATCAGATCAGACATCGGAAGGCCGATTGCCTTTGCTCTCTTAAGGAAGTCAAAGGTTGTTACGTAATCTCTTAAGGTATATACCCAAGAACCTACGGTTGTGATTTCTTTGGAGCAGATATCAAAATGCGGATTTATGGTGGCATCTCCGCCATTGATGAAGAAGCCCAGCTCGCAAAGTCCGCCGCCGTTGCGGATAAATTTGTAAATGTTTGCATGTGCAACAGGAGAGCCTGTACACTGGAATGCAAAATCGGCAAGATGTCCGCCAAATGCATCCTTCACTGCACCAGCAAGTGCTTCAATTCCCTTATGATCCTTGAAGTTAACCGCCATGTCTGCACCCATCCTCTTTGCGAAGTCAAGACGTTTCTGCTCTCCATCAACCGCACAGATATTCTCAATACCCATAGTACGGAGAATTGCGATGCAGATCAGACCGATCGGTCCGCATCCCTGTACAACAACCCTGCTGTTAAAGCGAAGGATGCCTGTTGTTTTTGCTCTTTCTACAGCGTGGATCAAAACTGCGCACGGCTCGATCAGAATACGGGAATCCAGGTCCAGATCACTTACATTGAAGAATGTGGAACCAAACTCTCCTCCTCTGATAAAGATATAATCGGAAAACCATCCGTTCAGATGTACGTCATCATCCGGAAGAAGTCCGTATACATCGGCACCGCCAACATTTTTCTTGTTTAAGTCAAACATGGTAATTTCCGGATCGTCCTTAAAAATCATACATGTAACAACCTTATCACCCACCTTTACAGGCTTACCTGCTGTGTCGGCTTTTACGTTTTTACCCATAGCAACGATCTCGCCGGTTCCTTCATGTCCCAGAGCTACCGGAATCAAGCCGAAGGGGTCTCTCTTGAATTCGTGAGCGTCCGTACCGCAAACGCCGCAGCCTTCTACTTTTACAAGGATATCGTCATCGCCCAGAGGCGGAATCGGAAATTCCTTAATGTCGTAGTGTTCCAATGCTGTCAACATTGCTACTCTGGCGGTTTTCGGGATTGCGCCGCCTGCTGCCGGAGCCTGGGCTGCCGGTGCTGCTGCAGGTGCGTTACCTGTCATGCCGGAGAGAACCTGTTTCACGATTTCTTCAATATTAATGTTATTCATATCCATTGTTCTTCTCCTCCTGATTAACGAATGCAAAGACTGTCCGACATTACGCAGCGTCTTCTCTTGGTGAAAGTGCTTGCACTGGTCAGGCCCTCACCTGTACGGCTTGCGATCGTAAATGTACAATAGCCTTCTCCACCGAATCCAAGGGCTGCATAAGATGGTGCATTCTTCACAAGGATAGCGGTATCGATTGCTTTTGCATATTTCGTGATATTGTCAACATTCTTGGAATGGATGTGTGCGGAATGACGGTTGCCGTGTTCCAGCCATACTGCCTGCTCTACCGCATCATCAAAATCCCTCGCTCTTACAACACCTAAGATCGGCATCATAAGCTCTGTTGTAATTAACGGATGCTCCTTAGGTCCTTCAAATACAATGCAGCGGATATTTGCCGGTGCATTCACTCCGATCATGGAAAGAAGTGTTTTTGCATCACGTCCTACACATTTGCGGTTCAGTCTTCCGTTCTGCATAACAACGGCTGTTAATTTGTCCTGTTCCTCCCCGGAAGCCAGATAACAGTCATTTTCACTTACCATATAATGCATCAGCTCATCCACAACGGAAGAAACTGCCACGATTTCTTTTTCTGCAATACATGGAAGGTTGTTGTCAAAGGTACATCCATTTACGATATCCTGCGCCGCCTTACGGATATCTGCGGTTTCATCCACCAGAGCCGGAGGGTTTCCTGCACCTGCACCGATGCCGCGCTTTCCTGAAGAAAGAACAGCAGTTACAACGCCAGGACCTCCTGTAGCAGCTATCAACGGGATATCTTTATGTTTCATCATAATTGCGCTTGTTTCTAATGTAGGTGCCTCTACTGATACTGCAATGTTATCCGGACCGCCTGATTCCAGAGAGGCTTCATTCAGCAGATTGATTGCAAAGAGAGAAGTTTTGATTGCTCCCGGATGCGGATTAAATACAACCGTATTCCCGCCTGCCAGCATACCAATGGTATTACAAAGAATCGTCTCGCTTGGATTTGTGGTCGGTGTAATTGCACCGATAACACCAAACGGTCCCATTTCAATCAAAGTCAGTCCTCTGTCCCCGGACCATGCAGTTGTGGTAATATCTTCTGTTCCGGGGGTCTTATCTGCCACCAGATGATGCTTCAGAATCTTATCTCCCACATTTCCCATTCCGGTTTCATCAACACCCATACGGGCAAAAAGCTCTGCGTTTTCGTGTATTTTTTTACGAATACAGGTAATAATTTTTTCTCTCTGATCCATGGACATTTTACGGACAATTTTCTGTGACTGCTTTGCAGCCTCAATTGCATCGTTCATATCTTTAAAAATGCCATGTTTCCCGGCCGGAGCTTCTGCAATCTGCATTTTTGCCATAACTTCCCGTACAATTTCCTGTACCATGTTCTCACTGATTGGCATGAGATTGTCCTCCTTTATTTTTCAGGTTGCAATTTATTTCAGTCCTAACTGAGCCATTACCTGTTTGGTGATATTGGCTACTAATTCAGCATCTGCTGCCGGAGCTGCCGCGGAGCCTGCTTCTTTACCCACAAAATCATACTGATATCCCGGGAACTGTTTGTATTCATCGCTATGGCATGCGCCGCCGCAGTTATGGCAGTTCTTTCCATCCTTGTTCAGGCAGATGCTTGCCGGGTGCTTGCCGGGCATACCGAATTTACGGCGGATTGCATATAGCTTCTCAACATTCTTTTCATCAAATTCCTTCGGGCCTCCAAGGAGCTTGCTCTGATACAGAAGCTGTGCATAGAATTCCACAGATTCCATTTTCATGTAAGCAGCGTTCAGATCTGTGCTCCAGGTAAGTGCTCCATGATTCTCAAGAAGAACCGCATCAAAATATGGAAGATATTTTTCCAGATTATCCGGAATCTCCATAGTGGAAGGTGTTCCATATTCAGCAATCGGCACGCAGCCAAGAGAGATTACTGCCTCCGGCATGATCGGCTGTGTGAGCGGAATACCTGCAATTGCAAAAGAAGTTGCATAAATAGGATGAGCATGTACAACAGAGCCAACATCCGGTCTCTTCTCATATACTCTCATGTGCATTTTAATTTCAGAAGATGGTTTGAAGCCTGGGTTCGCCTGAATTACATTCCCCTTGGCATCTACCTTACAGATGTATTCCGGGGTCATGAAGCCCTTGGATACACCGGTCGGGGTGCAAAGGAACTCATTGTCGTTGAGCTTAACGGAAATATTACCGTCATTTGCAGCCACCATATTGCGGTTGTAGATTCTTCTACCGATGTCGCAAATCTGTTTTTTGATTTCAAATTCGTTTACCATGCTTTCTTCCTCCTTAAGCGCTTTGGTTTCTTTTTGTTTCTAAGGAAATTCTACAACGTTTCCCCTGAAAAGTCAAGAAAAACATCCTGGTTTTTGTTGGTTCTTGTTGTTTTCCTTTCAATTATTATGTTGTTTTTATTGTGATTCCATTTTCCCACGTTCCCAGGGCATAATATCTCCTTCCTCCCGCAGATATTCCAGCAAATCCGCAACGCCCTCGTGTATGTTAGAATCCACATAAAAAATCTTTTTGCAGCCTGCAAGCCTCAGCCATGACGCCGCCCGCTCCACATTAGCCTGCGGATCATTGATCTTTGTCACAATTCCAATCACCTCTCTGTTCGCCATACAGGTGCAGCACGGCGGGAACAGGCAATACGGCTCGACTGCCGAAAACAGAAGACCAACAATATCCGCTTCATATGTATACAATGCCAGAGCATGTCCCAAACCTTTTGTCTGGGCATATTCCCCCGGCGTATCAATGATGGCATCAAAGTTATTCACATACTGGGTTTTGTGATAATGGATTTTTTCTCCCTTCAGAGCCTGCGTCAGTGTTGTCTTGCCTGCCTCGCTTCGGCCCATAAGAGCTAATTTTTTCATATTTTGCAGCAGTTCGTACAGAACCGGAGACTGTATATTTTTATGTCCGTGTAATCGGACAAACAGCGAATCCCAGCTTTTCGCCAACATAGTCCAGAATCGCATTCACTGCGGCTTCTACCTCCGATACAGTCCCCGTAACAATCAGGCTTCCGCTGAAACGGTCTACAAAGCCCAGCTCCACGCCGGAAGACTTGATAGCAATATCCCCCATGATAATAGCAGTCTCTGCCGGACTGATCGTCAGAATGCCGATAGCAGAACGGGAATACTCAATCGCAGGGTCAAGCCCCAGCTTTGTATAAAGTATTTTGTCCGGATTCGCAATGATATGCGCCAGGGAAATCTGTTTCCCCGGAACCAGCTCCTGCACAATGCGCTGCAGCTCCGGTGATATACGTTCTGAATATTCCATGTTTACCCTCCTATCTGACAACCAATATCATATACTGTATGCACTGCCTTTTTCACGCTTCATATCAAACTCTTATACATCTTCATTATACCCCTATACACTCATGGTGTCAACAAAAGCCAACACTACAATCGCCTATATATGTTGATTTCATTTGTTTTTGGCTCCAACATTTTTTTCTTTTATTGTGTTTTCAATCGCAAACCTTCCTGTAAACAAAAGTATCCTCCTGAATCAATTCTGTCTCCAGCAATTCAAGAGGATATTGATTGTCTTCTATTTCACACGTCTTTTCTACAGATTTCTCTTACAACCATCTCTACAATCTTGCTAATGTCCGTATCCTTTAAAACAGCTTTTGGCGCTGCCATGCCCGTTGCTTTTCCAACACTGGAAAAAAGCTGCATTTTTTTTACAGTTTCCTGCTTTACCGCTTCCACAGCTGCAGGAATTAAATCAATAATTCCTTTGTCCATGTACTCAAACTTCTTGAATTCTGCCTCTACAGCCGCAACATTGATATCCGTAAAAATATTTACTTTACTAATGCCCTCCTGAATTGCACGTTTAAAATCTGCATCCGCCAGACCGGAACCACCATGAAGCACCAGCGGCACATCTATGGCATTCGCAATGGTACGGATTCTATCAAAATCCAGCTTAGGAGGAAACTTATATGCACCATGCGCCGTTCCAACTGCAATCGCCAGAGCATCTACCCCTGTTTTTTCCACAAAATCCTTAGCCATAGCCGGATCTGTATAATACTTTGAAGGATTCGTCAGCCTGGAGTTTCCTTCCGCGGAACCTGCATTGTCTCCCACATGTCCCAACTCCCCTTCAATCGTGGCCCCATAGGAATGGGCAATATCTGCCATTTCCTTTACTTTTTTTACGTTCTCATCGTAAGGATCCGTAGAACAGTCATACATGACAGACGAAAACCCGAGCTCCAGAGCCTTCATACAGGTATCCTTGTTTAAGCCATGGTCCAAATGTATGACAACCGGAACACTGGCTTTTTTAGCCATGGGAAGGAGATAATAGGATACCTCCTCCAACGGCCCATACGGAAAAAGCACCTCAGCCGTTCCCATAATTACCGGTGACTGTGTGCTTTCTGCCGCTGCAATAATACCGCGGGCAAGCTCCAAATTCACTGCATTAAACAAACCTACCGCATACTTTCCTTTTTTTGCAGGAAGGAGTACCTCATTCATATTTACCAACATTTTTTTACTCCTTTATTCGCATTTTTTCCAGCCGGATCGGATTTTCGCATTTAATTCTTCAAAGCTTTTCAATCCGCTCAACGCATCAAAAGCAGCTACACATGAAGCGCCTGTTCCTGCTGCCAGATGCATGCAGTCTTCCAAATTATAGCCCTGAAGCATGGCAGTCAGAAAGGCGGCAATACTTGTATCCCCGGCACCTGTTCCGGACAAAATCCGCTCCGGTACATAGCTTTTTTCGAAGCCTTCCTTATCTGCCCATGCTCTGCAGTCTATTTCAGTTTTTTTTCCGATGTTAAGCAAATCCTCTTCTCCTGCCGTACAATAATAAAGGCCGAGCGCACCGCATTTAATCACCAGAACCTTTGCCCCCAGCTCCATACACTTCTGCGCCAGAGGACGAATATCCTTCTCCACATCCAGTATTTCCGTGATATCCCGTCCTGACGCTCTTTTCTGCCACCGTGCAAAATTCTCCTTGTCCAGCATATAGCAAAGCTCTTCAATACTTGGCATGAAGAAATCCACATAAGGAATTACCCTTTCCAGAATCTTCCCCCAGTTTGCTTTCCCCGCCTCGGAGAAAGGATCCACCGAAGCCATGTCCAGCGATGTAGACGCCCCTGCTGCCTTTGCCTTCTGCAAAAGCTTAACTAGCTCCTCCCCATCGTTGACATACATATTTCTCATCAGAGGAGGATATCCAAAATGAAAAAGTGCAGCCTCTTTTAAATCCTCCTCCGGCATATCCTCTGCCCGGAATGTATCGTTTGCCCCAGAATTATGCAGGAAAATCCTGTCAATTCCTTCCAACGCAAGAATAACCGAATAGGAAGTGGATTCCCCTTCTGCTATAAGCAATCCTTCCCCGGCCTGATAATCATCCAGCATGTTCTTCACCATGCTGCCGAATGCATCTTTTCCCACTTTTCCAGCCAGGGAAACATCTGCGCCCAGAAATTTCATTGCAAGCCCGGTGTTTGCAACTGAACCCCCTGTATGCACATCGGCTTCCTTCATGTTAATCAGTTTTCCGGGACGCAGCAGCTCTTCTATGCGGTTTACCTTATTTTCCATAAAAACAGGCGTAATATCCAGACAAATATGTCCTGCCGCAATTATCTTTTTTAACAAATTTCTCACCTCATCCATCGGGTCAAATATACTGTGCTATCTCCAAACGTTCCAAATTAGGCCCCTCTGCAATAAAAAACTTCACACCGTTGTCCCAGAACGGCAGATAAGTAATTTCTTTCAGAATCTTAATTTCCAGTCTAGTTACATACGCATAAGCTTCCTCAATGTCAGCAACATCCAGAGCTATATGGTCAATGGCGCCGTCACGCAATGCAACCATATTATTTTCATAGGTTTCAATGACCAAATCCTTCAGTTTCAGGAATACAACCTTTGTATCCCCATCTACCGTTTCCAGAACAGCATCAAATCCAAGTTTTTTATAAAATTCTACTGTTTTAGCTATATCATTTGTGGGAATTCCGATATGCTGCAGTCCTTTCACATTTTCCATCCAGTTCACTCTGCAAACCTCCTCATTCTGCTTTCCAGATATATCATATTTTGTATTCTGTAGCTTATATTCTGTATTTCATCTTCAGACACAATTTTCTATCTCACAGATACTTCAAATGTTTTTTATATATTCATCAATGTAGTAAAGCCCCGCCCCTACTGCAGATGACTCAAACTTCAGGACACAGCTTTGTACAAATTCTCCATCTGTTTCAAATGTACTTCTTTCTATTATTTTCTTTCGAAGCCCGTCAATATGCTTTTCCATATAGCTGCCCACATATCCGCCCAAAATCACTTCACAGTCGAGGCAGTTTCGCAGGTTATTGATCACTACCGACAGGTAATTCAGATACGTTTCCCACTCTCTTACACATACAGAATCTCCTTCGTCCACAAGTTCAAAGAAACGTTTTAAATCTCCTCCTGCAAAATTTGCCAGCACCTGCGCCGAGCAGTATGAATCCACGCAGCCCTTTTTACCGCAGTAACAGGGTTTTCCATCAATCACAAGGGTCATGTGACCGATTTCACCGCTTAAATGCTGATCCCCATAATAAAGATCATTTTTCATAAAAACAGCCCCGCCTACACTGTTGCTTAAAGACAGATAAACCATATTTTCCGCATGGCTGGAATACCAATGTTCCGCAAAACCGCCTGCCTTCGCATCATTGATTAGCGCATAAGGATATGTTAGATAATCCTTCAGTACATCAAAAAGATATTTCACATCTACAACCGGTGCATAGGTAATGGTCCTGTGATCTGCGCCAATAATCCCCGGCGCACTGATTCCCACACCCAGAATTGCTTCCGGTTTTGCCTTCCCTTCATCAATGATCTGTTTTACCAGCTTTTGAATGTTTCTATAATATGCAGGAGACGCTTCGTAGCAGAAGCGCTGCCGCACAGAATAAAGCACTTCTCCCGATAAATCTACAAGCACACCGCTTATGTGACCTCTGGTAATGTCCAGGCCGATTGCCAGCTTTGCCCCCATATTGCAGGAAATTCCTTTCGCCTTCCTGCCTCCGGTTGATTCAAAGCTTCCGTTCTCATAAATCAAACCCTCATTTGATAGTTCCGCCAGATTCTGACTCACCGTAGGAAGACTTAAGTTTAATTTCCCGGCAATCTCCTGCTTCGATATTTTTCCGTGCTGATAAATGATACGGAATACATTCTTTCTGTTCTGTCTTTTTACTTCTTTTGTGCTGGCCAACTTCGCTTTTTCTCCTTTACCCACGTCTTTTCCTAATTGTACCAAATCGCCGCTACGATAGCTAGCGTTAATTTTGTGCGATTTCAAACGTAGTACATTATAATCTGAAGTATATAAAGAAAAGCTGCGCTACCGGCTCTCACACTCATTTTAATCATTGTATCCTGCAGATTCTTTCATATTTGTTACTCTCCAGGCAAATCCACTACAAAATCCTTTTTAAACCGCTCCACACCCGAGGCCGCTTCCAGCAGTACATTGGAATAGCACCCCAGTTCCCCGCTTCTCAAAATAAATTTCGCATTTCCCGCCAACTTAACCAGTTCCTCCTGCGCAATCTCATTCAATTCCTGCTTCTGAAACACATTTTTGATAAAATCATGTCCCTCTTTATTCCATTCCATCATTTCTTCTGCAATTACTACCTTCTGCACAACGATTTCATCCAGAATGGCCTTCAAACACTGTTTTATATCAGGAACGCCAAAGCTAAGGGCCAAGTCAATTCTTTCCATATTTTTCGGAACAGGAAAGCCGGCATCACACAGCAAAAATGTGTCTCCATGCCCCAACCCCGCCAACGCATTACATAAAGGCTGATTGATTACACCTTTTCTTTTCATCCTATACCTCCATCCGTACGTTTTCCCTTATCCTTCTGTTTCCTATCCTTTTATTCTTCTGTATTCGGATGAATGATTACCTTAATAGAATTGCGGTCATTCACGTTTTCATCCAGACCTGCATAATAATCATCCAGCGCAAATTCTCCCGTTACCAGTCCGTCCCCATCCACAATACCAGAAGCCAGAGCATCGACTGCACGTCCGAAATTGTGAGACTGGCAGAAGGATGCGGTATAAGTTAATTCGTTATTAAACATCAGGACTGGATCCATCGCTACCTTTTCATCACTGTGTACAATTGCATATTGCAGCAAAGTTCCCCCTTTTTTCAAAAGCTTCATGGATTCCGAAATCACCTTCGGGCTTCCTGTTGCATCAATAATCAAATCCACACCCAGAGGATTCTCTGCAAGAATTGCCTTTTCATGCATAGAATAGTCATTTCTATCCATGGCAATCGTCTTTACTCCATGTGCTGCCGCAAAATCTAACTTTGTGCTCTTTGAAGCTACTATGTAAACCACGCCTGCATTAGATGCTTTAAATAACTGTGCCAGTATCTGAGCCATGGAACCAGCGCCAAAAATCACAACCGTATCGCCATATTTGATATTTGCGCGGTCTACTGCATGGAGGCAGCACGCTACCGGCTCGGACAATGCTGCTGCATTAAAGGAGAGACTGTCTGGAATATGAAATACCTTCTCTTTTTTTAATCTGACAAATTCTGCAAAGCCACCGTTAATGTTATGTCCAAGCGAACCAAAAGTCGGACAGTAATTGGATTGCTCTTTCCGGCAATAATAGCAGTCGCCACAGTATTCTGTATTATCCGCAGTCACTCTGTCACCCACCTTAAAAGACGTGACATTCTTTCCTATTTCATAAACATAGCCTGCAAACTCATGGCCTGGAACCACCGGATATTTTGCAAGATCCGTACCCTTTCCATTGTCATGATCATGCTCTGCCCCTTTACAGATTGAACAGGACATAACCTTGATTATAATTTCATCATCGCCGCATACCGGATATGGAATCTCACACACACTGGAATTCTCCCGTCCGGGTCTGTCATACATAAGCGCTTTCATTGTTCTTTCCATTTGATAAAACCTCCTTCTGAATCCTTACACAGGGCGGCTGCATTCTGCTGCCGCCCGCACAGCCTTTGCATATAAATAATTATTTACCTGCTTTTTATTCTGCGTATTCCGCAACATTTTCTTCTGTAAGCAAAACAGGAGCTACATCATAAACATCGTCCACTTTTTCTCCTTTTGCCATAGCAATAGCTACTTCTACTGTTTTGCGTCCGATTGTTTCTACATCCTGAAGTACCGTTGCATCCAGCTCACCTGCAGAAACAGATTTGATTGCTGCATCAATGGCATCAATACCGATTACTTTGATTTCGGCTTCTTTTCCTGCGTCAACGATTGCATCATATGCGCCAAGCGCCATCTCATCATTTTGTGCCACGACTGCATCGATTTCCTCGCCCTCCTGCAGCCAGGTTTCCATCAGAGACATTGCTTCGTCACGGTTCCAGTCAGCCGGCTGTGAATGAAGAACTTTAATATCCGGATATTCATCCAGTGTCTTAGAGATACCGTCTGTACGGCTGATTGCCGCATCAATTCCTGTAGGTCCTTCGATAATTACAATATTTCCTTTGCCGCCAAGCTGCTCTGCCATCCATTCCATTTCCATCTGTCCGGCAACTACATCATCCTGTCCTACGAACGGACAAACACTGTTATCTGCAATTTTGGTCTTGGTTACCAGTACCGGAATTCCTGCCTCGATTGCCTCCTCAACGCCAACCTGAAGTGCCGCTGCATCATACGGCTGAACGATAATTGCATCAACGCCCTGAGAAATTGCGGTTTCTACCTGAGATACCTGTGTCTCGCCGGAGCCCTGTCCATCAAGTATGGAGAACCCTACGCCCTGCTCCTCAGCATATGCCTTTGCTGCATCAGCGCAAACTGCATTCGACTCATTTGCCTGATTTCCATCCACCCATACAATTTTTAATCCCTCTCCGTCTGCTGCGTATACGCTCACTGTCATACTAAGTGCGAATCCCATTGCTGCAACTGTTGCCATCACTTTCTGTTTCTTCATTTTAAAACCCTCCATTTTCTTGTTTTTATAATATCTGCCTTATGCAGCTATTATCTCTCTTTTACTACCGCCACTGTCAGTCTTTCTTTCTGTCAGCCAATACTGCCAAAAGAATGATAGCTCCTTTGATAATCTGCTGATAATAAGAAGAAACTCCCAGCAAATCAAGACCGTTTGTTAAGATACCGACTACCAGAATACCTACGAAGGAACCAAAGATGCTTCCTTTTCCTCCTGACAGGCTGGCTCCCCCAATAACGGAAGCAGTGATAGCATCCAATTCAAAGCCTTCACCGCCGGCCGGCTGCCCGGTCTGTATACGCGAGGAAAGCATGATTCCCGCAAACGCTGCGCAAAATCCGCAAATTACATAAACCATAAATTCTGTCAGCTTTACGTTTATACCAGATACCAGTGCTGCTCTTTTATTTCCGCCTATTGCAAATACATGTCTTCCATATTTTGTATATTTAAGAAGGAATGTTCCCACAATCAGAAAAAGTGCATAAAGGATAACCATTAACGGAACTACGCCCCAGGAGCCGCGGCCGATATATTTGTATTCATCTGAAACACCTGTGATGGGACGTCCGTCTGTAAACACAAACACAATACCACGAACCATGGTGCAGCTTGCAAGCGTTGCAATAAATGCCGGAATACCCGCATATGCAATGAAAAACCCGCTAAAGGCTCCGCAGGCAACGCCCGCAAAAAGCCCTACGAGTATCGCAATAATAAACGGAAGTGAGCTTCCGTCCTGCGTCAGCTTCGTAGCAAAACAAGCCGACATTGCCACAATGGCACCTACAGACAAATCAATTCCTCCTGTCACAATAACAAAGGTCATGCCCACTGCTAAAACGCCGTACACTGCATTTTGTTTTAAGATGTTAAACAGATTTGTCACCGTAAGAAAACTGCTGGATGCAACAGACATAATTACAAACAGTAACAGCAGCGCAATGTACACGCCATATTTTCCCAATATAGCTCCCGCCTTAATTTTTTTTGTAGAATCCGTATTTGTATTTTTATTCATTTTGTCTTCTCCTTTAAACCACCATTGATTACTGAAGACGCTTATCTCCCTCGCCGATGGCATAAGCCATCAGCTTATCCTGATCAAGCTCTCCCTTTCCGAATTCCCCCGTCTGGTATCCTTCATGCATAACAATGACTCTGTCACTCATTCCCAGAAGCTCCGGGGTTTCCGAGGAAATCATAATAATGCTCTTCCCGCTTTTTACCAGCATATCCATAAGCTTATAGATTTCCGCTTTTGCTCCGATATCAATTCCTCGTGTAGGCTCATCCATAATCAGCAAATCCGGATCTCCCATAAACCATTTCGCTATAACGATTTTCTGCTGATTGCCCCCGGAGAGGGTTCCAGCCTTTGTATCAGGACTGGCACATTTGATTCTGATTTTATTAATTAACTCATCCGCAACACTGCGTTCCCTTTTTAAATCAATCATTCCCAGCGCCTTTGTTACCCTGTCCAGGTAAGCCATGGTAATATTGTCTTTTACTGAGGCGATCAAATTCAGCCCTGACAGCTTTCTGTCCTCTGTTATGTATGCCATATTATTGGTTATTGCTTTTTTTACAGTTCCCATCGGTTTGCTTTTCATGGTAACTGTACCGCTGTCTGCCTTACGCAGGCCGAAAACCGTATCCATTACTTCTGTCCTGCCCGCACCCATCAAACCGAAGAATCCAAGAATCTCCCCTCGTTTTACTTCAAAATTGACATTGTAAAATTCATTTTTTCTGGTTAGATTTTTAACCCTGAGTATCACTTCCTTTTCATCAAACTGTGCCGTCTTTTCTGATGTTTTTACATAAACATCATTCAGTTCTCTGCCGACCATCATATTGATCAACTGTTCCGGAAGCACATCCTTCGTCTTCACACTACCAATCAGTTTTCCATCACGGAAAACTGTAATCATATCTGTTAGGAAATAAATTTCGTCCATTTTATGAGAAATATATACAATAGATTTATTCTGTGCCTTCAGCTTACGGATAATCTCAAAAAGATGCTCGACTTCTCTGTCCGTAATTGCCGATGTAGGCTCATCCATGATGATAACCTCTGCATCAAACGCAATGGCACGGGTAATAGCTACCATCTGCTGCTGTGCAGTACTCAGATTCTTAATTTTGGTCTTTGGGTCGATAGCTATTCCAAGACTGTTCATCAGCTCCTTAGTTCGATTCTGCATCCCTTTTTTATCAATTACCGCCCCCTTCGTTTTTTCCCTTCCAGCAAATACATTCTCCTCCACCGTCATCTCAGGAATCAGGTCCAGTTCCTGATGAACCATTGCTATCCCTTTTTCCAGTGCCTCTACTGGCTTCCTTGCCGTAAATGGCTTGCCGTCATATAGAATTTCTCCCTTGTCAAGGCTGTAAATTCCTGAGATAATTTTCATAAGAGTGGACTTTCCCGCCCCGTTCTCACCCACCAGAGCATGAATTTCTCCCCGCTTCAGATAAAGAGAAACATCGTCCAGAGCCACAACCCCGGGAAACTCTTTCCTGATATTTTTTATCTCCAATAAATATTCATTTGCCATTTTTTGCTCCTTTATTGTCTGTCCGCCAAATGACTATATATCAGCATATCTTAACGACTGCTTTTACAATATCCGCTTTATTACTCACACTGCTGTCCATTGCGTTCTGAATATCATCCAAATCAAAAATGTTTGTAACGATTCCCTTAAGGTTAACCTTTCCCTCTGCTACGGCCTGAATTGCCAGGGGATAAATGTGACGATAACGGAATACAGATTTGATGGTTATTTCCTTATCCAGAATCTGGCCCATAGGAAGATTCATATCACCGGATGCACTGTAGCCGACCTGTACGAGAGTTCCATTTTTAACCATCATCCCTACTGCCTGTCTTACGCAGATTTCTGTCCCGGAGGTTTCAATTACAAGGTCGCAGCCTCTTCCTCCTGTAAGCTTAAGAACCTCTTCTACCGCATTCTTTTCATTTCCGTTAATGACGCCTGTAGCGCCAAGCTCCATTGCTTTATCCAAACGCTTCTGCATAATATCCACAACATAAACCTCAGTCACACCCAGTGCTTTCAGAGCCATCATAGATACAAGGCCAATACATCCGGAACCGGTAACTACAGCCGTCTGTCCCATCTGGGCATTTCCCTGCTTTGCTGCATGGAAACCAACTGCCAGAGGTTCAATAAGCGCTCCTTCCATTGTGCCTACATTATCCGGAAGCTTAAAGCAAAGACCTGCCTCATGTGTCACATATTCCTGAAATACACCATCAACAGGAGGTGTTGCAAAAAATACCACATCCGGGCAAAGATTGTAACGTCCAGTTCTACAGAACTCACAATGTCCGCAGGTTTTTCCCGGTTCCAGTGCCACACGATCACCAACCTTAAGATGCGTCACATCTTTTCCTACTTCAACTACTACGCCGCCGGGTTCATGTCCCAGTACAAACGGCGGCTCCACAATATAATTACCGATTCTGCCTTTTTCGTAGTAATGTAAATCAGAGCCGCAGATTCCCACGTATTCCAGCTTCACCAATACCTCATTAACCTTCGGAGTCGGAATCGGACGCTCTGTAAAGCTCATTTCCCCAATCCCATCCATTACCGCTACCTTCATGTTTCCTTCCATTTTTTTACCTCCAATACTATACTTTTTTCTTATCCACTATACTTTTATAAAATACTTTTTATAAAGTATTTTAATTATAAATCAGAACTTACAAGAAATCAAGATAATTTTGCTGCGCCTTCAAATTTTGTGTAATTCCCTTAAAAATCCCCGCCTTTTTTTGGCACTATTCTCCATTTTCTTTATTTATATAAAGTCCTTGCAAAAGAAATAATATAGTATTTTTTCTGACAATGGATCTGATGTTCTCATTGACAAGCCTTTTTTCCTCTGTCATACTAGCAGGTATAGGACAAAAACAATTGTTTCCCCAATAATCCATATAAAGAAAGGAAGGACAAAATATGTACCTTTCCGATATGCATACACACTCGATTGCAAGTGGTCACGGAACCTCCTGTACAATTTCCGATATGGCCAAAAAAGCAGCCCAAAAGGGGTTGAAAATGCTCGGAATCACAGATCACGGACCCGCCACTCTTGCCGCAGGTACCTCTTCTTATTTCCGGAGCCTGCGCTTTTCTCCCAAAAGGCGCTTCGGAATCGATCTGCTGTATGGTGTTGAACTAAACATCCTGGACACAAACGGCTCCACAGACCTGGAAGAGGAATTGCTGAATCATCTGGATTACGCCATAGCCAGCATGCATGAGCAGAATTATAAGAACAGGTCAAGAGAAGAAAATACAAAAGCTTTTCTCAACGTAATGAAGCACCCCTGTGTAAAAATCCTTGGTCATTGCGACAATCCCCATTATCCGTTGGATTATAATGCAGTTGTTGCCTGTGCCAAAGAAAATCAGGTTCTTCTGGAAATCAACGAAGCCTCTCTTGCCCCTTATGGTTACCGGGGCGATACTACGGCCAACAATCTGGAAATCCTGCGCTTATGTATCAAATATCAGGCGCCTGTCATACTTTCCAGTGACAGTCATGGCACCGAACACATCGGGGATTTTACAAACGCTGCCAATTTTGTCCACCAGGCAATGTTTCCTGAAGCATTGATATACAACAACCAGCTTCCAAAGCTGAAAGTACTTTTACAAACACGATAACCCATAAAAAACATTTTTTAGGTGGAGGAAGGATAAATGACACAGCCTTTATCTCCAGCGGAGAACCCGCTGGGTACAGCCCCGGTCGGAAGTCTGCTGAAAAAATTCGCAATTCCCAGCATCATCAGCATGGTAGTCAGCGCTCTTTACAACATTGTAGATCAGATCTTTATCGGACAGGGCGTTGGTATGCTCGGAAATGCCGCAACAAATGTTGCCTTTCCCATGACTACCATAACCGTTGCGATTTCCCTGCTTTTAGGCATCGGCGGCGCTGCCGGCTTTAACCTCGCCCTTGGCAGGAAACAGACAGAAAAAGCCAAACGTATTGCAGGCACGGCCTTTGGTCTGCTGGTGCTTCTCGGCCTGGGCTTCTGTATTTGCATCCGCCTGTTTCTGGAACCTGTCGTACTGGCCTGCGGAGCCACGGACCAAACGCTTGGCTACGCTCTTGCCTATGTAGGAATTACCTCTCTTGGATTTCCCTTTTATATGCTCACTACCGGCGGCAATCATTTGATCCGCGCAGATGGGAAGCCTGCTTACTCTATGCTCACAATGCTTTCCGGGGCGCTGATCAACACAGTCCTTGATCCGCTTTTTATATTTGTATTCGGTTGGGGAATTCAGGGGGCAGCCTGGGCGACCGTCCTGGGCCAGATTTTTTCTGCATGCATGGTGCTCTTTTATCTGCCGAAATATCTTGGCGGTTCCCTCCGTCTAAAAGATTTTCTTCCAAAAGCAGACTGCTGCAAAACAATCATTGCTCTCGGGTCTGCTGCCTTCTTAAACCAGATTGCCATTACAATTGTCCAGATTTTGCTAAACAACACCCTGCGCCACTATGGAGCACTGTCCGAGTACGGCGGTGATATTCCTTTGGCAGTAGCCGGTATCGTCATGAAGGTAAATATGCTGTTCCTTTCCATCGTCATTGGACTATCCCAGGGCGCTCAGCCAATCATCAGCTTCAACTACGGTGCGGAGAATTATAAGCGCGTGAAGGAAGCATATTTGAAGGCTGCCGCAGCCGCAACAGTTGTAGCCTTTCTCGGAGTTTTCTGTTTTCAGGTATTTCCGCGGCAGATCATCAGCCTGTTCGGAAATGGGGAGGAATTGTATTACACCTTTGCAGTAAAATTCTTTCGGATTTACCTGTTTTGTACCTTCTTTAACGGTCTGCAGCCGGTAACCTCCAATTTCTTTACCTCTATCGGAAAAGCTACAAAGGGTATTTTCCTTTCCATGACAAGGCAGATCATCTTCCTGGTGCCGCTTGTCATCATCTTTCCATTGTTTATGGGTATTGAGGGCGTGATGTATGCCGGACCGATCGCTGACGGCGCAGCCGGCATCCTTGCCATTATCCTGGTCAAAAAAGAACTGAAAAAAATGAAAACTCTTTCGGAAGCATAAACAAAAACACCGGGGAACGTCCCCGGTGCTCTGCCTGTTATAAACATTGCCGTATTCTATTCCAATTCTTTCATTTTCTGCATTAATTCCGCAAGCTGCGCATATTTGCCCACCACATATCCGTAATTTTCCCGTTTATGGGGGAGCCGGCAATTCGTACAATCCTTGATTCCTTTTTCTGTAATACGGAAGTTGCCACCGCATTTTTCTCCGAGTGCATACAGAGGGCAATAGCAGAACAGACAATTAAAATTCTCCGGTTCCGCACCCTTGTGGCACGGAAAAAATTCGCAGTTTTTGTGACTAAAAAAGGAATATTCCTTGCCCTCCCAATATTGCTTCTCCATAATTCCTCCTCACCCTTATTCCTATATATGCCATACAAAAGCTTCTGTAATAAAACAAAAATCGGCGTTTCCTTCGCCGACTGCCGAGCTTCTTCGAGAGTGCGGTACTACTCCGGGGTAGACAATGAATCCGTTCAAAAATATGCGGAGGGAACGGATGCATCCGAAGTAGTATCGCCTGCCATTTAATCATGTATAATTCATACGAACAGGCGCATTCCATAAAAAATGCCTGCTCCAAAAGCAGACAACATCCTGAGATTGCGGATATCTCAAAATTGGTTGTTACACTTTACACGGAAGCTTAACCTCGCCATACAAAGCAGGTTTCCTGACTCCAGAATCATCGCTCCTTCTCCCCTTCTCATACCAACGGTACAATGGGAATATGAGATTTCGCTCCTCTGTCACAGTGACCGGATCGCTCAGGATTCTCACCTGATTCCCTCTTCTGTTCATTACGCGGAAAATAAACAGCACTTCATATGTTCAATATGGAATTATACTGACGTTATAATAGCACTCTCCATCAAAATTGTCAACACCATCCTTTATGTTTTTACCCAGGTGCAGAATGTTAGATTCTTCTAACTTGTGATTGATAAATGATCTCTATTGTGGTACGATAGACTTCGGAACATATTCAGAAATGACAGGAGGAATTTTGTATGACCCCTAAAAAAACTGCTTATCTCGGATTATTCTCGGCCGCTGCAATTATTCTCGGCTATGTAGAATCCTTAATTCCCGTTTTTGCAGGAATTCCGGGTATAAAACTGGGACTTGCCAATTTGGCTGTGCTGTTTATCCTGGAACGTTATACATACAGGGAAGCTGCATTGGTATCTCTGGTCCGTATTCTGGTAATTGGATTTATGTTTGGCAATCTCTTCAGTATTGCTTACAGTCTGGCCGGAGCTGTTCTCAGCCTGACGGTTATGACACTTTTGAAAAAAAGGGAGGATTTCAGTCTCATTGGAATCAGTATTGCCGGTGGTGTTACGCACAATGTCGGCCAGCTCATTGCTGCTATGGTTATTGTGGAAAATACCAGTCTGCTTTTCTATGCACCTGCGCTTTTGATCTCGGGAGTGATCACCGGCCTGATTATCGGAGGTTTGACTGCAGAAACATTAAAGAGAATCCCTTGACAGTAAAATGACCGGCAACACTTCACCCCTGAATTTATCATACATCTTGATACTGTTGGACTTCATTTTGAATTTGATCCTCCAGAACTTCACGGCTCTTAAACATGACATCGGTTGCGTACTCGCATTGGTCTACGCACCGGTAATATCCCTGATGGAAGACGCTTTCTATGGTATCAAGAAATGGATTAACTTTATGAGCAAGAGAATCAAGCTGGCGGCAGAGTGATTTTGAATCAAACTTGTCTGCCAGCTCCTGGGCTTTATTAAATTACTTTGTATTAATAAAATATGCCCCTATAATAATTAAAGTTGCACCAACTAATTCATTAAAAGACATTTTTTCTGAAAAAAACAAGAATCCTACTACTAATGAAATTACCGGGGAAATGAACCTATATGCTGTCACTTTTGCAATATTCCATTTTCCCATTAAATACGTTGTGATTCTCGTTGTCATCATTGATCCAAAGACTGCTAAGTATAAAACAGAAATTAAAGACATTCCTGAAAATCCTCTGCTTCCCCGTTCAAATATGACACTTATCGTTGAAAGTATTATACCTCCAACGCATAAAGATACGGCAATAAATGTAGATTGATCTATTGTTTTTACTTTGGATTTTAAAAATGCGGTTGAAAATGCAGCCCCTAAATATGCTAATAGAGCTATAATTAGGCAAACTATAACCAGATAATCAACGTCTACAATAACTGATTGCGTAAAAATCGCAATTACACCGATCATAGAAAATATAATCCCCCAAATTTGCCTACCAGAAGTTTTTTCTCCTTTTAAAATATAATTAAAACCAATAGCAAAAACTGTTACACTTGCTGATAAAACTGACAGTAATCCACTTGGAAGATATTGCCCCACCCAATATACAGCTCCAAACGGCAGTGCAAAATAAAACATTCCATAAAGTATTGCTGTATATAATGTTTCTTTATCCATATGAATTTTTTTGTCGCATATACATAAAACATCATACAGCATCCCGCAATTAAAAATCTTATTCCTGCGGTCCAGAAAGGAAGTCCCTCTTCTAATCCGGCTTTTTGAAATGCATATGTGGTTCCACCTATAGTACAGAGAATGACAAATAAAAAAATATTAAATACATGGTTTTTATATCCTTTATCATTCATATCGTTTCCTCTCTTTAATGCGCTGAATTATTTAAGTGGCTCGGCATAGGAATCCCTTCTTCTATAGGATCAATTTTTATATTGATGTTTTTGACTGCCTGATCAATATATTCGACAAGTTCTGGAATTGTCTGAGTGTGCTTCCCGCACTTTAATATCAATCCTAAACGTTGTCCTCTACTAACTAAGTCTCCAACCTCAACACTTTGCTCAATTATGTCAAACTTTTCAATAAACTCTGGTGCAAACAGACTTGTAAACTCTTTGATTTTCCCCTCCTCTTCCGGATATAAAACTCTAAATACAACGGGATTTGGATTTCGATTCATTATATCAAAATTAGGTTTGTATCCTAACGCCAAATCAATCGCTACCGTATAGAGGTTTATATTTGTAGAATAATATGCTGAAGGAATAATTAGTCCCCCACCTGTTCTTGCATTGATTTCTAATAATTGAATTTTTCCATCTTCTGAAATTCTATATTCTGTATGTGATATTCCATTATCAAATCCAATTAATTTTAGAACCTGCTTCGTCTGCTCCTCAATATCTGTAGACAAAGTTTTCGTTATCCTCGGAGATGGGGTTGCCGAATACAATACTCGAAACAGAGGTGGCAATATGGGATTTAATTTATCATGTATGCAAATAACTGTCGTTTCACCATGATATGTACAACTCTCTACGCTTATCTGAAACCCTTGCAAACACTCTTCTAAAACCCACCCCTCTCCAATTCCTAACGTATCCTTTTTCTTTTCCTCGTCAAGCATTTTAAACTGTTCCGAAGCCTTTTTTAAATCAAAGATAATCCTTGTATAAGCCGACCCCAATCCATTCATCGGTTTTATAACACAGGGGACCCCTATAAAAGAAACAGCGCTTGTAAATTCTTCCAAATTTTTAATTAACCTACTTTTGGGCTGCGGCATTTCCTTTTCGCTTAATGTCATTCGACAAAGTAATTTGTTTTTACACCTCAATACAGCGGAATAACTCGGACCACATAAATGAAAGTATTCATTTGCCAATGCGGTTACCTCTACATGGTAATCCGAATATGTAACAATTGCAGCAATCGGATATTTCTGATTAAAAATAGCTAAATCAGCGATCAATGTATCTGCATTATTTGTATTCGTGTAGATAGTATGATCCGTTTTGCATTTATGCTCAAAATTATAATCCACTGCGACAGCCGTCGTATATCCTAAGTTTTTTGCGTATTTAATTGAACAACCATCCAGCATTCCCAATGAACACGGCGATATAAAAACTATACTTTTGTCTGCTTTTTCTCCTAACTTAATCATATTTACAACTCCATTAAATATATAAATTTCTGCCTTTCTGAATTGTCTGACCATCTAACTCTACATTTACATCTTTTATAATTAAATCATAATGTATCGGTGCATCTGTTCTTCCACCCAAAGA
This sequence comes from uncultured Blautia sp., assembly GCA_900551075.1. GTDB lineage: Bacteria > Bacillota > Clostridia > Lachnospirales > Lachnospiraceae > Blautia_A. The sequence goes on from URVB01000002.1 coordinate 160,224, forward strand.
GATGCTAGTTCCAATTCCAATATGAATTGTTCCAAATACCCCCTCATCCTCCAGCATTATTCCTCTGAGTTTTGCATTTGGATTTAAACCAACACCAAATTCTGCAATGTTATAAACATTTTTATTCTCAAATGATTTTAAGTTATCCGACAGAATTTTTGCATTTTTTGTGTCTTCTTCTATACTACTTATAAATCCGTTCTCTACTTTAATCCTAATGGGTTTTTCCAAAACTCCTATTCCCAAATATGGAACACTCCCATCTACAATAAGTATTCCATTAGCTGTTCCCTCTAATGGGACGACATTAATTTCTATATTGGGAGAAGACCCCAACTCTCCTTTTTTTACAATACTCGAAACTATATTTACTTTTTCTCCCCCTATTTTAAAAGTGAAATCTGTTCCATTATCAGATTTCAGATGAATCCAGCTTGCTTCTGAATATTTAGCCGCTAATCTGTTACACACTTCTTCCTGCTCTATATAATTTGTTTTTAGCAACGCTTCTGATTTAAAAATATCATCGTTAAAAGCTGTCATCAACAATGTTCTTGCACCATTCGCCCGCCTCCTACTTGGCTATCATCGAAACCAGACGGTAACAAATCACTAAATTTATCAAAGACGTTTTCCCTAATTGCTCGATTGATAAGCAAATTTTTTATTCCACTTTCATAGCACCCCAAATAATTAAGAATATTCTCTGCCTCTTCATCAGATGCCATATAAGAAACGCTTCTGGTTCCTCCATAGCAATAATCCACATTTTCCTTGTTTTCATATGTCAGCCAAATGTCGGCATATTCATTATTAATTTTAATTACTTCATTTCTTTTCATTTGTAAAAGCTCCTTTCATTTTTGAAATATTATAATTTATAATTTGAAAGTTTCAATATATATGCCCTATTATACGTTTTAGTGGCCTAATTAACTTTTACTTATTTACACATAGTACCCGTTAAGCCTTACTTTTCTTTATAAAAAATTCAAGAGCAAGTGTATCCGTCCTAAAAATCCTCATAGTGATATGTGTACCTGCTGTCATCAGCAGGTTTTTGAGCTTTATCCTTATCCGGTTTCTTTTATCTATTGTACCCCAGCAACAGCTCTTATGAAATTTCCTTTCATTATTTCTCAATAATATATTGACAAGTGCAGCTATATATGTTTAAATTATCATATGAACAGTTAATCATATATTAAAATGAGCATTTGAAAGGAGATTTTATATATGAGTGAACATAAACACGAACATCCTCATGAGCACGGCGGTTCCTGTGGCTGCGGACATGACCATTCCCATGGCGGTCACCACCATGAGCATCCTCACACCCCGGGACATCCTGAGGACTGTCAGTGCGAGCTCTGTCATCCTCATGCAGAATACTGTGATGTCTGCGGACAGAGCCTGGCTAATTGTACCTGCAGCATGCCCGATGACGGTAAGGAAAAACGAGTATATATCCTGGAAAATCTGGGCTGTGCAAACTGTGCTTCCAGGATGGAAGCTAAAATCAAGGAGCTTCCGGGTGTAAAGTATGCTACCATCACTTATGCCACCAAACAGCTTCGTCTATCTGCGGATAACCACGAAAAGCTTCTCCCGGAAATCCAGAATATCTGTACCTCCATTGAATCTCAGGTAAAGGTGGTTCCGAGAAACGGAAGCCTCCCTGGGGCTTACAGGACAAAAACCTATATTCTGGAGAATTTGGGCTGCGCACACTGTGCTTCTAAAATGGAAGAACAGATTGGGAAACTGGAAGGTGTGACTAGCGCTACCATCACTTTTGCTACTAAGCAGCTTCGGGTAACTGCTAAAAATCCTGAGCGCTGTCTGCCGCAGATCCGCAAAATCTGTACCTCTATCGAATCCCAGGTAAAGGTCATGGAAAAGGATACGGCACCCAAAAGTCCTGATACACTTCCCCTTGAAACAGAACGCACTTCCTCCAAAGAGCCGGCATCCACGGAACGTATAGAGCTGGCACAGATCATCACAGGCGCTGTTCTGTTTATTGCAGGAGAGGTTATGGGGCATATGGGCTTCGGAACTCTTTACACTCTTCCGGTTTTTATCATTGGTTATCTTATTCTTGGAGGGAAGATTCTTCTGGAAGCTGTGCGCAATATTTTCCATGGACAGATTTTTGATGAAAACTTCCTGATGAGCATTGCTACCCTCGGCGCATTTGCCATTCGGGAATACCCGGAAGCGGTAGGGGTTATGCTTTTCTACCGCATCGGTGAATATTTTGAGCACAAGGCCGTAGACAGAAGCCGCAGTCAGATCATGGATGCCGTTGACATGCGCCCGGAGGTTGTCAACCTTCTGGTTGGTGAGGATATACAAGTGATCTCCGCAGGGGACGCTCAGGTAGGCGACATTCTCCTGGTCCGCCCCGGTGACAGAATTCCTCTGGATGGTGTTATCGTTGAAGGTGACAGCCGGCTGGATACCTCCCCGATTACCGGAGAACCGGTACCTGTTGCAGTAAAATTCGGTGACGAAGTAACCTCCGGCTGTCTGAATACTTCCGGCCAGTTAAAAATTCGTGTAGAAAAGCCATTGGAAGAATCCATGGTATCCCGTATTTTGGATTCAGTAGAAAATGCTGCCGCAAGCAAGCCCAAGATTGACCGGTTTATTACCCGTTTCGCTAAGGTATACACCCCCTGCGTTGTATTGATCGCCCTTGCCACTGCAGTTCTTCCTTCTCTGGCAACAGGAGATTGGAACTACTGGGTTTATACGGCACTTACCTTCCTGGTAATGAGTTGTCCGTGTGCGCTGGTGTTAAGTGTACCCCTCGCCTTTTTCTCAGGTGTTGGTGCAGGCTCTAAAAAAGGCATTTTGTTTAAGGGCGGAGTTTCCATTGAAGCCTTAAGTCATCTGGGTGCTATTGTCATGGATAAAACAGGAACCATTACGGAAGGAAACTTCCAGCTTCAAACAATAGTTTCCACAAATGATTACAAAGAAGACGACCTGCTTCGTATCTGCGCAGGCTGTGAACAAAACTCCACACATCCGATTGCACACAGTATCGTTACTGCTGCAAAGGAACGCGGGCTGAACCTGGATACCCCAATCGCTCTGGAGGAAATTGCAGGACACGGAATTTCCGCTACCATGCCGGAAGGCGATATTCTTTGCGGGAACCGCAAGTTAATGGAACGCTGCCATATTTCGCTGCAAAATCTGAAAGAAGATACCCACGGCGCTGAGGTATTTCTTGCCATTAACGGCAAATTTGCCGGATATATGGTCATCTCTGACACCATTAAGCCTGATGCCAAATCTGCTGTCAGCCGGCTGAAAGCCCTTGGACTTCATACCATTATGCTGACAGGAGATTCTGAAGACAGTGCCAAAGCAGTTGCTGCAGAAACCGGAATAGACGACGTATATGCAAAATTACTTCCGCAGGATAAACTGAATATCCTGAACAGAGTCCGCAACGATCACGGCGCAGTCATGTTCGTCGGAGACGGCATCAACGATGCACCCGTACTTGCAGGCGCTGACGTTGGCGCCGCTATGGGCAGCGGTGCAGATGCTGCCATTGAAGCAGCCGACGCAGTATTCATGACCTCCAGTGTGGAAGCAATCCCCCAATCCATTGACATTGCCCGCAGCACGAACCGCATTGCCGTACAAAACGTAGTATTTGCCCTTATCATAAAAGTAGCTGTTATGATTTTGGGACTTTGCGGCTTCGCCAATATGTGGATGGCCGTATTTGCCGACACAGGAGTTGCAATGCTCTGTGTACTGAATTCTGTCAGGATTTTGTACAAAAAAAACTGCACTGTTTATTTGCAAAATTGAACTTATCTAAAAGGACGGAGGTAAAGTATCTCCGTCCCTGCTTTATTTTGAAATCAAAATCCTTTTTTATTGCAGTTTCGGCAATTCGCCTAAAACAACCGGCCTTCTCGAATTTCAGCAAATAAAATAAAAATTTGACCTGATTTCCTATTTGCGTTAAAATAAAAAAAAGATTTGCAATTGCCGGCTGAGGGAAGCGGTCACAGTTGCTTTTTACACCAATCGGAGGGATTGCCATGAATATTCAAAAAATAGATTGTCCAACAGATGATGAAACACTATACTGCCTCGCCGAATTGTTTAAAGTCTTCGGAGATCCTACCCGCATACGGATTCTTCACACACTTTCCAAAGAAGAATTGTGCGTGCAGGATATTGCAGATAAGCTTTCCATGACACAGAGCGCCATCTCACATCAGTTGAGGATTCTCAAACAGAGCGCCCTGGTCAAATTCCGCCGGGACGGAAAGACGATCTACTATTCCCTGGCAGATGATCACGTTGCCACTATCATGAACCAGGGCCTGGAACATGTCTGCGAATAGCTATTAGAAATGTACAACAATGAAGGGGCAGTCTCCGTCTTGCGCAGAGAGGTGGAGTGCCGCACTCTGCGGCGCTCCACCTCTCTGTCACTGATTTAAGATTCTTTCCTTCACATCCTCTACCGTATATGCCTCTGTCAATTCCTTCAGGCTTTCCGGTGAAGCATCCTCATTAAATACCCTGATCACCTGCATCAAATCATTACAGCTATAGGCATTTTCATAAATTCCTGTGGTGTAGCCGTAAAGCTCAATGAAGCTCTCCCTGCTGTCTGCGGTCCAGAACCCCTGATACAGACGAACTGCCCGGCCATCCTCCGTATTGGCTTCCCGATGTCCCGATATCGCGTTATAGAGCATTGCAAATGCCGGACCTGCCATAGAACCATACTTACCCTCTACGTAATCGATTTTCGGATTGCCAAAGGCATCCTCCTCCTTAATTGCTTCAAAGTTCGCTTCTGTAAAACTATCAATAGCACCAACCATAATGTTGGAGCCCTGTGCAGCTTCCTGCCCGGAAATCCTGTCCAAATAAGTACTTGCATGGAAGGCGCTCATCAAAACGTCGCAGGTTCCCTCCGAAAAAGCGGCCTCCAGATTCGCAATACCTTCTCCCTCTTCTGTATAATCCGGACAAAGCGTTACAGACACACTTCCGTCTTCACTGGTCAGTGTAGTATTTTCTTCCGACAGCGCCAGTTCTTCAGAGGTTTCCCCCAGTACAAGACCCGCTTCTTCACTTAAGACATCCAGCATGCCCTCTGTTCTGGAAGCGTGCAGTGCGTTTCCTTTGGAAGCACCGCCTGTCATAATCACAAAGGATTTGGCATCTTTCTCAAGAAAATGCTCCGCCATAGCCCTTCCGGACTGATATACCGCATCCAGCTTAGGGCCAACGGTTCCCAAAAACCAGGGATTATCCTTAACAGCCTCATAGTCCTCATCACTGATGTTGTTGGAACCAAGCACATAGTACATCTCATTTTCTTCGCAGGCGGTACAATCTTCTTTTTAGCCAGCCAGCTCTGCCATAAGCTCCGCCACCGTTGTCATCTTCTTAAGACGCGCTGCGCTGGAGCCGCAAAAAATCAATCCGTTTTCCATATCTCCCTTAACTGCCGCAATCAGTGCCTGTGTGATACAATAGGGGGCTTTTGCCGGATTGCATGCGGCCAGACAGGCAAGACACCGCTTCACAGGAATCTGACCTTTCGCAGCCTTATTCAAAAAAGCATTGTGCACCGCGCGCCCCGGCATTCCAACCGGGCTTTTGATAATTTCAATGGAAGAAGCCTCCGCATCCAAATATGCCTGTTTAAAGGCAGGCGCCGCATCACATTCCTCCGTTACTACAAAACGGGTTGCCATTTGTACGCCATCCGCACCAAGGGAAAGTATGTGCTCAATATCCTTTTTGTCAAAAATTCCGCCTGCTGCAACTACGGGTACCACACGTCCATATTTTTCTGCATATTCCTTTACAATGGTAATAATCTCCCGTATCTCCCTGTCATAATCAAAAGAAGGCATGTTCTCCAGCTCCTCTCTGGTAAACCCCAGGTGTCCGCCTGCCTTTGGTCCCTCAATCACGACCATATCCGCTGTACGCTGATAGCGCCTGTCCCAAAGCTTTAGAATCACCTGCGCAGACCTGGCGGAGGAAATAACCGGAGCAATTTTTGTCTGCTCCTCATAACCCTTCACGAATCCGGGCAAATCTGCCGGAAGTCCGGCTCCACTGATAATGATATCCGCACCGGCTTCACACGCTGCCTGCACCTGGGCCGCATATTCCTTCGTCGCAACCATGATGTTCACCCCGACCAGACCATCCCGTGCCTGTTGCCTGGCTTTCATGATATGTCTTTTCAGAGCACGAAGATTACTTGCATGACAGTTTGTCAAAAAATCCGGCTCCGTAAATCCGATTTGCGCAGCGGAAATCACACCAACTCCTCCCTCTGCCGCCACAGCACCCGCAAGACCCGAAAGACTGACCCCTACTCCCATCCCTCCCTGAATAATGGGAATACGCGCTGTCTTATTTCCAATTACTAATGGTTTCATAAATTATTATCCCTTTCAAATTATTTGACTATCAAAATATCTTATCATAGATATACTACATTTTCGTTATAAAGTCAAGATGCAAAAGTAATAAATAGCTTATGATATAGTTTTAAATACTATCTGCGTGTTGAATAATAGATGCCGCAAAACTTTTTCATGTATTGCGGCTTCTGCTGCAGTAACTAAAAACACTTTTCCCAGTCAATTATAGAACAGAGTCAATCAGCTTCTTCGTATAGTCCGTTTTCGGATGATTGATGATCTCATCCGGACTCCCCATTTCTACCGCCTGCCCATGATACAGAACCAGAACCTTATCGCAGAACGCCTGCACCAAGGCCAGATCATGGCAGATGAGAAGAAACGAGAGATTCCCCTTTTCTTTTAATTCGATCAAAAGCTCCAGAACCTGCTTCTGTACCGTTACATCCAATGCACTGGTCGCCTCATCACAGATCAGAATTGCCGGCTCCACTGCCAAAGCCCTGGCAATCGCCGCTCTCTGACACTGCCCGCCGCTGACCTGATGCGGATAACGGTCTGCAAACTCCGGCGTCAATCCACAGGTCACAAGCAGTTCCCCGACCCTTTTTCTCGTCTCCTGTCTGCCCAGTCCCAGATTCCGAAGGCTTTCTCCTATACCCTCTCCCAGAGTACAGCGCGGATCAAAGGATTCCATAGGCATCTGAAATACCATCTGCATCTGCCGGTAAGACTTCCGAAGCTCTTTTCCCCTGACATTGGTGATATCCTCACCAAGCAACGTCACTTTTCCCTCGGTGATATCGGTCAAATGTGTGATCATCTTCGCTATCGTACTCTTTCCTGAGCCGGATTCCCCGACAATTCCCAGACATTCCCCGCGTTCCAATGTAAAGCTTACATCATCCACTGCGGTAAAGGATTTTTTATGTGCGGCAAACACCTTTTTCAGATGTTCCACTTCCAAAACAAGCTCAGACATGTAAGTTCCTCCGTAAATGCAGCACCGAATTCAGCAGCTTCTGCGTATAAGCATTTTCTGAGTGATACAGAATCCTGTCCGTAGGTCCATAGTCCATCATTTCACCATGCTGCAATACCAGAACCTGATCTGCCATAGCTCCTACGACACCGATATTGTGCGTAACCAGGATCATGGCCGTTCCGTATTCTTCACGCATCAGCTTCATCTCTTCCACTACCTGCGCCTGGACAGTCACATCAAGAGCACTGGTTGGTTCATCAGCAAGAAGCAATGCCGGCTTCATCATCATAGCAGTACAGATACCAACCCTCTGATTCATACCACCGGATAATTCAAAGGGATAACTGTCTAATACCCTCCGGGAATCATTCAGCCCGATCTTTTTCATGACATCTTCTGCACGCCGATAGGTTTCCTCTTTTGTTATGTTTTCATGCTCTGTCATACTCTCATAAATCTGTACGCCAACGGTACGGATGGGACACAAAGCGGCTTTGCAGTCCTGGAATACCATACCAATCTCCGGACCCAGAAGCTTTCTCTGTTCTTTTTGCGGCATATCCACTACATTCCTTCCTTTATACCAGATATCGCCTCCTGTCACCAGCCCTCCGCCGCCAAGAAGTCCTATAATCGCTTTAATTATGGTACTTTTACCGCTTCCGGATTCTCCGACTACGCCCAGGATTTCTCCCGGGTTTAAGGTAAAGCTTACATCCTTTACAACATCTTTGCCGTTATATGAAATGGTCACATGTTCTACCCGCAACAATGGTTCCATAATGAGGAGCCTCCCTTATCTTATCTGCACATTAGCTCCAATAAACTTCGCGGAGCATTTATTCGATTGCCAAATCTGCTGTAATCTCATAATAATCACATGGATGTGCGGCCATTCCGGTTACATTGGATTTTGTAACTATACCCATATTCAGATGAGATACAAAGAAAACCGCACTCTCATCCAGCATTGCCTGCTGCATCTGAATGGCAAGCTCTCCTCTCTTCACAGTGTCAAACTCCTGGTGAAGCTGCCCGTACAAGGTCTCTACTTCCTCGATCTTATGATTGGAGCGGTTCTTTGCCGCACTTTCCAGGCAGCATGTAGTAAAGAAATATTCCGGATCACCGGTAGGTGCAGTCGTAAGAGAACTTACATATATATCATAATCGCCGGTTTCAAGAATACTCAAATGATCCTGTGTACAGTTTACGTCTACTTCAATTCCGATATCCTTCAGGGTAGCCTGTGCATATTCCGCAAGCTTCGGCTGCTCCAGACGCCCCGGATAGGTCAGCCAGCGAACTGTGAGCTTCTGTCCATCTTTATCTACATAGCCGTCACCATCCGTATCCGTCCAGCCAGCTTCCTCCAGAATAGCCTTAGCGCCTTCCAGATCATAATCAGGAGCCGTCACAGCTTCATTGCCATAACTGAAGCTGCTTGGGAACGCTGCCTTTGCCGGAATACCACGGCCTTCCATCAGTACGGAACAGAACCCTTCTTTATCAATACCCATGGTGATCGCTTTACGTACTGCTTCATCCTGCATGATTTCAGAATCAAAGTTAAACTGGCCAAAGAAGCAGCGGCTTGTAGCACAGGAATTGATCGTATAATCCGGATTCTCCTCAAATAATGCATAACTGTCGTAAGACAGTCCATAAGTTCCCTGAATATCACCGGTCTGAAGAGATGATGCCAGAGAGCTGGGATCGGTGATCGTTTTAACAATTACATTGTCAACACTTACCTCTCCGCCCCAGTAATTTTCGTTTTTTACAAGATCGATCTGCGTATCTGTAACCTTTACAGCGATATAAGGACCGGTACCGGCAACATTGGCAGTTCCTGCAGAGTCTCCCTCCACTCCGTCGGCGCCAAAATCCATATCAATAATTGCGCCGTACGGGTCTCCGAGATAATTGATAAGTGCCGGACACGGTTCTGTCGTATAAATTGTAATGGTCATCCCATCCCCATCAATGTGGTCAATTTTCATATCACCTGGAGCGCGGTCATGTACTGCAAGAAGATGATCCAGACATTCCTTTACTGCCTCACCATCCATATCACGTCCGCTTGAAAACTGAACGCCATCACGAAGAGTGATCTTCACAGTCGTGTCATCCAAAAATTCATAATCGGTAGCCAGCCACGGCTCGACTTCCATGTTGTCATTATATTTAAACAATGTCTCACCTACGCCGTAACGAAGCGCACTCCAACCGGAATAGTTGCTGTGCGGATTCAGGCCTTCATCTCCCATTTCCACACCATAGCCGGTAGTACCATAAGCAAATGTCGTCCCGCCATCTGCAAATACCGGGGTAACTGCCGCAGACACAGTCATTGCATATACCAAAAGTGCTGCAAGAACTTTCTTTTTCATGTTCGTTTCCTCTACTTTCTCAGTTATTTATCCTGTAACTCCGCCCTCATTCCATGCTTCACTTATTTCTCTGCTTTGGATCCATATAATCGCGGACGGTATCGCCCAATAAATTAAAAATCATAACCGTAACAAAGATAGCCGCGCCGGGTGCCAGCACCATCCACGGCGCTGTCTGAAGCATCACACGTCCGTCACTGATCATGCTTCCCCACTCGGCCATTGGGGGTTTTACACCAAGTCCTAAAAAGGAAAGGCCTGCCAGCTCCATCATCATCGTACCAATATCCAAAACAGCCGTTACCAGAACCGGACCGGCAATATTCGGCAAAATATGCTTGTACAAAAGCTTTGGCATACTGCTCCCGGAAAGTCTGGCCGCCATTAAATAAGCAGAATCTTTCTGAGCCAGAGTCAGCCCTCTGGCAAGTCGCGCGAATTTCGGCCAGCTGATAGCCCCCAGCGCAATAATGGCATTCTGGACACCGCCTCCCAGTACACCGGCTACCGCAAGGGCAAATACCAGTCCCGGAAATGCCAGAAACACATCAGAAATGCGCATTAAAACAGTATCTGCTTTACCACCCTGCCATCCGCAGAGAATTCCCACAGCAGTTCCCATTACCGTAATGATTGTCACCAGAATAAGCGTGGAAAAAATACTTGTGGTACTTCCAATTATGACGCGCGACAGCATATCCCTTCCATAACGGTCCGTGCCAAGGGGATGCGCAAAGCTCGGGGCCTTCTGCGCATCCAACAGGCTCTGCTCATAGGGATCATACGGGCAAAGATATTTGGCAAAAATTGCAATTAACAGCAGCGCTGCAGCAAGCATAATAAAAAATATCAGCTTTGCTTTGATATGGTTTTTCCTGATTTTCTGCACACGGACTGTCACCTGTTTTTCTCCGCTCATGCCCCATTACCTCCCAACCGTACACGAGGATCCAGATAATGATATATAATATCCGTTATCAGATTCACCAGTACATAAATAATCGCCATCCAGGCTACATAAGCCTGAATGATGGGGTAATCGCGCATAGTTATGGCATCGACTGCCATTTTACCGACGCCGTCCCACATAAAAATATTTTCTACAATCGTTGTTCCGCCAAGCAGACTTCCGATTGATAATGCAAGCAAAGTAATAATCGTCAGCATTGATGACTTCATAACGCTTCTCCATATAATTACACGGGCACGTACACCTCTGGCTCTTGCCCCGGCCACATAATCTTTGTTTAATTCCTCCAGGACGGCAGCCCTTACCTGTCTTGTATATTTGGATGCCATGGAAATCGTCAGCGTCAGGGTAGGAAGAACAAGACTGATTGCTAAATTATCTGAAGTAATGACAGGAAACCAGTTCAGCCTGATAGATAGAAAATACATCAACACAAGCGCCGCAAAAAAGTTCGGCATGGAATTTCCTATAAAACTCAGGAAACGTATCAGGTAATCTATCCAACGATTATGCTTTACCGCGGATAAGATTCCAAGCGGAATCGCAAAGACTACGGTCATCAGAATTGATGAAAGTGTCAGCATCAGAGTTGCAGGCAGCTTTGATACAAATGTTTCAAACACATCTTTATGAGAAACATAACTCTCTCCCATATCACCGGTCAGCATTCCTACGAACCAGTTCGCATACTGAACAAGAAACGGCTTATCCAATCCATATGCAGCCTTCGCCTCATCAATGATTTCCTGAGAAACAGCCGTTCCCGCATTTTCATACATATAAGTAACAGCATCTCCTCCAGCCAGCCTCATCATAGCGAAGGATAAAAAGGTAATCCCGATCAAAATAGGAATTAACTGCAATAATCTTTTTATAATATACTTGCCCATAGCCACTCTCTTTCTGTTCCTTCTTTAAAAAAACTGCTCCAAAGTCCGATTAACCTCCCTGACTTTCTCCATATCCCCGTTTTTTACGGCATCGTTCAGCTTCTCCCTCATATGCTGTTTCTGATCGCTTTGTCATAGCCGATTTCCTCTTGCTGATTATCGATAAATACCCTCCTCCTCTTCCGGATCCCATTGATAGCCCAATCCAGCAGCCAGCACAGCCTTTCATCTCCCCTGATCAGACGACGTGCCCCGCCGGGGCAAACGCCTCCATTGTATCAAATTCATCAAATAAAAATACATTTACCTTCATAAAAGTTTTCCCCTTATATGTTTTATGGAAATCCGAACTTTTCTGAACCAAACATCTTTTCTAATATCCGGTGTCAACACGGAAAGGCAGTTATAGTTTTATCCTATAACTGCCTTTCGGAGGGATCCCTAGGATATCTCCAGTCTTTACACATCGATTTTGGGTGGAGGTATGATGTGCAATCATATGAGTGATTCAGACACTGTTGTTCGTGTCATTGATCATATTTTAACAAATCACCGTATGAATACAAGCCACCCCAGGGGTTCATATTTTATTTTTTTTCGCATCCTGAAAACCTTGATTTTTCAAGCTTTTTATTTAATTCACATAAAATGATATCCCTATCCCCCGCTTATGCAAAGCTCAAGCCCCGCCTCACTCCTATTTCCTGGCACATAACAAAAACAGCGGTGTAGGGTTGTAAAACTCATCCTTATCCGGATAAATTCTGCTGCTGACGCCCAGATCAATGACAAACTCCATAGGCTGTATACGTCCCAGTACTTCCAAATCCCATGCCGGACGGCTGTAGGAGCTGACCGGAAGCTGACGCTTAATCTCTTCACATTCCCGCATCAGCTCTTCTTCAACTGCGTGATGTGCATGATTTTGCAAAAGACCGGAGGTATCTGCAAAATCAGCCAACCCATAATTGGCATCAAAATTCAGTAAAACCCCGCCTTTTTTTAAAACACGGACCCATTCTCTATATGCACGCTCCGCATGCGGCAGTGTCCACGTAAGATTTCTGGAAATCACCACATCGAAGGTTTCATCCGGAAATGTAAGCTGTTCCGCATCCATAATACGTAATTCGCATTCTGCACACTCTTCTCTGGCAAGCTCAATGGAATTTTCTATCATCTCAGGAGTCAGATCCGTTCCAATCACCTCATGGCCCAGCTTTGCCAGCAAAATAGTGAAAAACCCGGAACCGCATCCTACATCCAGAATTTTCAGCCTTCTGTCCTTGGGAAGCCGGCGGCTGATCTCCTCACGCCAGCGCTCTGCCATGGAACTATGAAGCTCTGCTTTTCTCTGCGCCAGAAAGCTTTCACTGCGTTTTCCCCAATAACGGACAATCCGTTCCTTCCGCTCATCATATTGGTTCACGATTCGTCCATAGGTAATCATGGGACCCTCTTTCAGAACCTGCAGGCTGCCTGTCTGATAGAGAATTACGCCATCAAACTCAGCAACACTGATTTCCTTGACCCGGCCCTCGTAATCTCTTACCTCACCGAGGGATTCCCCTTTTTGTATCATATCCCCTGCATTTTTGAAAGGATACCAGCATCCTCCATGGGAGGCAACCTGATAACAGAGATCCGTGACTTCCAGAGGATAATATTTCCGGTAATCCTTCTGTCCGCGATATACGCCCAAATGGCAGAGAATATTTCGTACATCTCTTCTGGTAGAACGAACCTCCTCATAGCTCCACTGCCCCATACCGCCCCGCTCGATCAGAATACTGGGAATTCCTTTCGAAGCTGCATAATTGTAGGAGCCGCCGGATCCCACGTCCGATTTCACCATATAAGGAACATCCACCTGCTCTGCCATTTTCCGTGACATGGCAACTACTTCCTCGGACGCTTTGCCTGCATAATACACATAGGAGGTTAACTGCTCATAGTCATCACCGCTGTGTAGATCAATATAATAGTCCGCAATTGGCTGCAGTTCCCTCGCCACCGCCCAGGCAAGCCGCTCCATCTCCGTGCCATCCGGATTACCCGGGAAAACCCGATTCAGATTTTTGCCATCTTCCAATCCCATACTTCCATTTCTGGCTTCAAAGGCCGGCAGATTCGTCACCTTTACAATTACGATCGTTCCGGCAACCTTCTCGATTTTTAATTTCTGCCCTAATTCAATGGCCGCCTGAATCCCCACATACTCCCCGGCATGTACACCGGCAGTAATCAATACCGTCTTTCCCTTCTCTGCTCCATGAAAGATTGCCGCCGGAAGCCGGATATTCCCTTCTGCCAATTCCAGCCAGCCGCTCCGGCACTGTCCCGGCATTACTTCCATATTTCCCAAACGGAATTTTTCCATAGTTTTATCATATCCCTCCCTTATTTCTTTCCCGGCACCAAAAACGAGACGCAGCCGGATACTTTTTCCTATTATAAAAAACACTGCTCTTTTCGGCAACCCTCCCAGGGGGATATTTTCTCTCATTGCATTCGGAACAAAATGGAGCTGCATCCCCTCTTGGGGGATGACGGATTTATCTTAACGAACTGACACTGGAAGTGAACAAAGCCTCACTGCCAGTCAGCTCACAGCATCTTTGGAATTTGACTTGAATGAATCCCCATAATCTCTCTTGCTTCCTCCGGGGTAGCGGGCTCCAGTTCCATTTTCCTAATAAGCTCTGTCAGATACTGCACCTCCTGATAATTGTAAGCCGCAATCTCTCCTTCACCCATATACCGGCTGTCTTCAAAACCAATGCGCACAAGAGTTGCCCCTACCGCTACCGCCGCTGCCAAAAAGGCCCAATTATTCCTTCCGAAATGGGTTACCCCCCACAGAGCATCCGCCGGAACAAAAGAACGGAATGCCATCAGCGCCTCTATTGTAGGCTGCATTCCTCCTCTGTGCCCAAACACAAGATTATATAACACAGGAGTACGCATGGGGATTTCCTTTTTAATGAATTCAACATTATGAATCATTCCGATATCAAACACTTCTACCTCCGGGATAATTCCTTTTTCATAGCATTTCCCGGCACAGTAACGAATGTCCTCAAAGGAATTACGGTATACTGCTTCCCCAAGATTGGTAGAGCCGCCGTTGAGAGAAGCACTTTCCACCTTCTCATACTCCAGCGGATAGCATCTTTCTATAATATTCATCTCTGATACACCGCCTGTAGACGCCTGTACCACCACATCCGTTTTTTCCAGAATACGTGTAAAAGCCTCTGCCAGATTCGAAATGTCCGGGGTCAACCCGCCCTCTCTTGTTTTGCAGTGCAGATGGCATACAGATGCTCCTGCTTTCACGCATTCTGCAACATCCTGCGCAAGTACCTCAGGAAGCAGCGGTTCGGACCCTGCTACCGGAGCTACAGATATAATTACTTTTCTCATATAATCCCCCCATCACTGAGGCAGCTTTATTTTTCTTTCCAGTATATATAATGGTTCAGAACTGCCTTCTCTATCTGGTCGAATTGTTTGTTTTCTATTACCCGGATAAGCTGGTTATGAAGCTCTATAAAGTTTTCTCCTTCACCCTTGTCTGCAATTTTTTCTACGGTACGCCTTCGGGAAGGGATGGTGATTCTGGTAATATAATCCGTTATATTCACCAACTGCACATTATTCGCCATTTTTGCAATAACGCTGTGGAATTCCTCGTCATATGCTATGATTTTATCCACAGAAGGCGCTTTTTCTGTAAAAGCAGCTTCCATTTTCTTTACAATCGCTTTCAGGTGCCCGAGCAGTCCCTGGGAATCCTCCTGCCTGAGAACTACATAAAGAGTTCCGATATCCATAACCGTACGCAGTTTTATAAAATCCTGCCAGATGTCTTTTTGCAGGATAATTCCATAAAGCATGGGGTCCAGCATCCTCTGATTGTATGAATCACATACAAAGGTCCC
Source organism: uncultured Blautia sp. (assembly GCA_900551075.1). Taxonomy (GTDB): domain Bacteria; phylum Bacillota; class Clostridia; order Lachnospirales; family Lachnospiraceae; genus Blautia_A. Next base: position 175,843 of record URVB01000002.1, read on the forward strand.
CTCCGCTCTTTTAATATAAATCACACCATATGCTTCCAATATTTTTATAGCTTCACGGATGGAATTACGGGCTACTCCCAGGTCTCTGGAAAGCTCCAGCTCTGTGGGAAGCTTATCCCCGGGCTTCAGTTCTCCCTTGATAATTGCGGAAATAATCACGTCAATCACACAATCCACTACGGATTTGTTTGGCAAAGTTGTATTTAATATTGTTTTTTTCTCTTCCATACCGACCACTCTTTATCTTCATATTTGCGTTGTGACACCCTTTTTCAGCCCCGCTTCCTGTCTTTTATTTTTACCTGCCCGGAGTTTGGAAGATGGCGTAATATCTCCAGAAGCTTGTCTTCGGCGCCATTCATCTGACGTCTTGGAATCAGCAGGGCATGGGAGCCATCCACATACAGCAACAGGCTCCTTTTGCCCCACACAATCTGAGGAAAAACTGCAAAAGGCAGTTTTCGGCGGACTCCGTTCTGGCAGACCAGAACCTTTTCCTCATCAATCTCATATTGAATCTCTGTTTCCGTTTTTTCCATTTTTACTGCACGCAGGTAAAGACAGACAGGCGTCACTGCAGGATTCAGAAGACCGACCAGCACCAGAAGGAGGGTGAGTATTGTTTCCACCTCTCCGGCTGTGTACCAGGCAATTGCCAAAAACAGAATGCTGATGCCAATTCGTACTGCCCCCGCTGTTCCGCTGAAACTATAATACATTATATAAGAATAAATTTCCAGTACATTTGGTTTACATTTAAACTTCACTTGTATTTCCATCTTATCCATTCCCCTCTTATGCCGGCCGCATTATACCCCATAAAGCATATTCGGCAGCCAGGTACTCAGCTGCGGAACCAACGTTACCAGCAAAAGCACAACTATCAGTGGTACATAATAGGGCATCATGGCCTTTACCATCTTCTGGAAGGAGACGCCCGTGATAGCCTGCCCCAGAAACAGCGCGCTGCCAAAGGGTGGAGTAAAAATTCCGATCACCACATTCAGGCAGACAATTACGCCGAAATGTACCGGACTTACTCCCAGGGAAATAAGCGCAGGAAGCAAAATCGGAGTAAAAATCATAATTGCAATGTTGGAGTCCATAAACATGCCAATAACCAAAAACGCTACGTTAATAGCCAGCAAAAGAATAACGGAATTATCTGTCAGTCCAAGAACAAGGTTCTGCACCAGCGCTGGTATTCCCGAACGGCTGATTACCTGGGCAAAAAGGCTGGCCGCACCGCAGATGAACATCATGGAGGCAATATTTCCCACGCTCTCCTTCGCTGTATTTACCAGGGCCTTTATAGACACTCCTTTATAGAAAATACCGCCTACAATAACTGCACATACCGCTGCCAGGCTGGCAAGCTCGGAGGGTGCAAAGGAGCCGCTATACATACCGCCCAGCAAAATAAGCGGCACACAGAAGGCCGGAATTCCCTTCAGGAATACCTTCAGAAGATGCTGAAAGCCGCCCTCCTCGTGATAGGTCGGCCAGTCCAGCTTTCTTGCCCGAAAGCCAACAATAGCCATCATTGCAATTGTCAGTATCAGTGCCGGAACCACACCTGCCATAAGCATGGTAATTCCCGACTGCTCCGCATAAAGAGCGTATAACATCAGCGGTACACTGGGCGGGAAAATCGGGCCGATTGCCGATGATGCAAGGGTAATTCCAGTAGCATCCTCCATAGAATACCCTGCTGTAGTCATGGCCTTAATTTCAATTTTTCCAAGACCTCCTACATCCGCCAGAGCCGCACCGGACATTCCGGCAAATACAAGGCTTGCCACTACATTTACCTGTGCCAGACCGCCCTTCATTCGTCCAATAGGCGTCACCAGAATAGATTTAAAGAGAGAGTCTGTCAGATTCACATTGTTCATAAGAGTTCCGGCAAAAATGAACATTGGAATTGCCACCATGGTAATGGAATTCATAGACGACCCCATTTTCTGAATCATAACGCTGACATTGAGTCCCACTGAAAGGAAATAGACTCCCGCTGTCGCGTACATAACATATGCCACCGGCAATCCGGTCGCCAGCAGCACCAGAAATAATATAATTACAGATACTCCACTCATACCTCTTCTCCTCCTTTCTGCTGCTCTTTAAGTTTCTTTTCCTTCTTCACAAGCAGGTCAAGTACCTCTGTCAGCATTTCCACCAGGGACAGAAAAATTCCAATTCCAATGGCACCGTAATACAGCCAGTTAGGAAATTTGGACGCTGCCAGCACTACCTGACCAAGCTTGCTCATATATCCCCGGAATCCTATCGCCATCAAAATCAGGACAAAAAGGATGATAAGAAAATGAAGCACCGAAAACACCTTCTGCACAGCCCGCGGCATCACATCATATAATGCCGTTACCTTTAAATTTGTATTATGATGAAGATTCACCGGCATTCCGATAAAGAGCAGCACAATTACGAAAAAGCAGGCAACCTCATATCCCCACACGATGCTTACATGCAGCACCTCTCTGGCCATTACTGTAATAAATACCATCAGTACAGAGCAGTACACACAAATTGACTGAATTGGAAAAATAATTTTTTCGATTTTGTCCATTATGGGACGCAAAAAGTTTTTTTCCATAACAATACCTCCTGCCGGAGCCTGCTACTCCGGCTTTTCCTTTCCTATACTCAGAAACCTTTGCCTGTCCCCGATTACTTCAAAGGTCACGGCAAAGGTTTCCATCAATTTCTTCTATTCAGTCAGAATTTCTGACAGCACAGCCACCATTTATTAATATCCAAAGTACTCGTCCAGACGGTCAAAGTACTCCTGATATTTCGAATATTTTTCACTTTTAAGCTTGTCGGTACGCTCTTTGAACGCATCAATGTCAAGTCCGTCTTCCTCTGTAATGATTGTCATTCCGTTTTCTTCACAGGTCTTACGGTATTCTTCCTGATTTTCCTGCTGAGAGGTATAGGTCCAGTCTGCCATTGCCTTCTGTGCATCCTTCAGTACCTGCTGGTCTTCCTCAGAGAGGCTGTCCCAGAGTGAATTGTTAATAACGCCGACTGCGGAATCATAGATATGATTTGTTTCCATAACATATTTCTGGCAATCCCACAACTGATAGGATACCAGTGTGGAATAAGGATTTTCCTGACCTTCTACTGTACCGGTGGAAAGTGCGGTAGGTGTTTCTGTCCAGTCAATGGGCACTGGTGTTCCGCCAAGTCCTTCTACAGCCAATGTGTAAACATCATTGGTGATGGAACGAATCTTATGTCCCTCCAGGTCATCCGGAGAATATACCTCAAAGTTACAGGTCAGCTGACGTGCCTCATAGGATGCAGATGTGCCGAAGCAGGTAAGGCCGCTGGCCTCCTGAAAAGCGTCCAGAATTTCACTTAACACTTTATTGTTCTCTACATCCATCAGTTTCTTATTGTCTTCTCCGTTTTTTACCAGGTAAGGAATGGAAAAAATTTCCATGTCCTGATATAAGCTGGACAGTTGTGCAAAGCTGGAGTGCGTAATATCAATCGTACCCATAACAACGCCTTCTACTGCCTCCTGAATGCCGCCCAGCTCTCCATTATAGTAGGGCTCAATCTGAATCGTATCGCTGTGCTCATTTACATAGTCTACAAATACCTGTGTAGCCTGTCCATTCGTGGACTCCTTACTGTTGTGCTGTGCAAGGGTCAGCACCTTTGCCTCATCTGCAAATACAGCCGTTGCAGAACCGCCCAAAATTGTTGTTGCCAACCCCGCTGCCAGGCAAACTGATAATACCTTCTTCATTTTCTTAATCTCCTTTTTCTTTTATTTTTATAGCTTTCGCTGTAAATCCTGTGTTTTAATTTCCCCAATATAAAGGAAGCCAGACAATCATTTCTCCCTTACCTCTGTTATCCCAAGCATAATATGGAATCATCCGAACTGACACCTTACGTACCCCCTCACATTTCATTGTCTGATAAAGGGCATCTGGTTTGTAATCCTCCGCACGCTTTGAAACAGCCATTTCGGTTTCCAGAGCAACCATACTTCTTCCCTCAATCTCAAAGAGTATCTCCTTAAACTGTGCATTAACCGGAAGCATTAAATCGCCCAGCGCCTCTACTGAAACATCCGGTGTCTCCACACAATAGAGAATCGGTCCTCTCTCCACTGCTGCCTGATTAATATTTTCTTCCACATAGGAGTGAGCGGTGGTATAACGTACCGGCATATCCAGCTTTAATATGATTTCTTCCTCTGAAGGATTCTGAACCAATACCTCCTGATAGGTTCCGCACTGCTCCTTTCCAAGCTTCAGAAGCTCTTCTCCTCCCCGGCTGATACTGCCGCTTTCCGTCCAGGCCGGAATCCTCAGTTTCAGCTTAAAGGGTTTGGGGCTTTTCACTTCCCGGAAAGAAAAACATATGATGCCGTCCCACGGATACTCTGTTTTCTGGACAACCGTAAACTCCGCTCCGTTTTCCAGGCTGATTTTAGCTGTACTGGCTCCGTACATACCTGTATACAGACTGTCTTTTCCTTTCATATAAATATATTCACTGGATTCTGCTACAAAACGGGCCATATTGGGCGGACAGCAGAAACAGGTCAGGCTTTCCTGCCGGTCCAGAGGCCACATAAGATCGTAATCCAGTTGTTTTACCCTGCGCAGTGCGTTCTGATAAAAATATTTATTTCCGGACAGGCTTACAGAAGCAAGTGTCAAATTCAGCATAGACCTTTCAATAATGTCAAAATATTTCACCTGAGGCTCAATGGCAAACATTCGGTAATTCCACATGATGTTTCCAAGAGTCGCGCAGGTTTCATTGTAGGCTGTAATATTCGGAAGCTGATATTCATAACCAAATGCCTGATGCACATGATAGACTGTCACGCCATTGAGATGATGAAAGAGCCCATAGGGGGATGTTCCCGTATAGAGTGCTCCACAACCGCCGTTGATGTACAGTTTTTTATCCACACAGTTTTCCCACACTGCATCCAACATGGTTTTCAGAGCTTCTTCGCCATTTTCTGCATATAAATCTGCAGCTCCTGCATAAAGATAAGTCGAACGCACTCCGTGCCCCACGATTTTTCTGTGCTCCCGAAGAGGAATACTGTCCTGATTATCATCAGTCCCGTTGGGAACTAAATCTCTCACTGCCAGTGCCATCTCTGCCAATTTCAGATAACGTGCTTCACCAGTCTCCCGGTAAAGCTCCACAATCCCCATGTAATGGGAAGGGCATACCTCAGTCTGTGCCACACCCCAAGCAAGATATTTTTCATAGAGCTTTTCCAAATATCCCGCAGCTTTTTTGGCAATATCCAGGAAATTTTCTTTTCCGGTGATTCGTTTATAAACACAGGCTGCTGTAAACAAATGTCCGAAATTATAGACCTTAAAATCATTAATATCTTCAAGGCGGGAATTACCGCCCTGCATATCTGCAATAATCTGCTTTGTAGAAATATATCCGTCCTCCTGCTGTACCATTGCAATCAGGCTTATATATTCGTCCAAATCCTCCTCCAGCTTTTTATCCTGGCGTTTGGCCACAACATACATTGCGGCCTCCATCCATTTATAAAAATCTCCATCTCCAAAGGGGGTTCCCTCGTGGGTTCCCGAATGCAGTCCGGCTGCCACCCGGAAATTTTCCACTACATGAAAGATCGGGGAAGGATTCTCAAACATGGCCCGGATATGAGGAACCGTCACATCCGCACAGGTATCAAATCTCTCCTTCCAGAAGCCCTCATCCCAATCTATATCCCGTACGGGAATGGGGCTTAACCTGGCGTAAGCACTTTTCTCTGTATTGATTAGCATAGCGTAACTCCTTTCGCCTGAAGTGCACATTTTAAGGCCTCTGCTCCAAAACCGGGACTGGAGAATACTTTCTTTCCACACAAGCGGGAAATATATTCTTCACAGTAGGCCATAGAGCCCTGTGCAAACAGGATGACGTCTGCATCTCCCACTGCCCTCTGTGCATATTCCCGCATTTTTTCCCGAAAGCTGTCCTGATCCAATCCAAAAGCACCCTCCACCAGGACATCCACAGTTTTTACTCGTTTCCCCATTTCACGGGCAACTCTGTAGATTGTATTTTTCGTAGGCTCAAGCGTGGTGGGCAAGGTTGCCATAACTGCTATCCGCTCACCTTTTCGCACAGCCTCCCTGCACATTTCCTCATCAATCCGTACAATCGGAACTCCCATATATCGGGCTGCATCCTGCATGGAGTCCGCCACCTCCCCTACAGAGGAGCATATATTTAAAATGGCGTCCACCTCCTCCTGTGCCAGCTCTGCGTACATCTTTATCAGGCGGGCTGCAGATACAGCAGATACATAGCCATTCTCGCGTATTTCTGCTAATATCCCCGGATCCTGTCTGCTTACAATCTCTACCTCATCGCCCAGCCGCTTTTTCACCTCATACTCCACCCGTTCAATAAGCTCCGGTGTGGTACTGGTGTATGCCAATCCTACCTTCATATTTCTCATCACTCCTCGTATAATTTTTACCTTGCTTTCATGTATTTCCCATAAGCACAGAGACAGCCTTTAAAAGACTGTCGTCCCGTCCCACATTTCCCGGAAAAATAATATAGGGGATATCCGGAAATTTACTCCCGGCATCGGTTTTCCACACAGGAATTCCCGGCTGAATCTGTCCCAGAACTCTGGCGCGTTTTACTCCAAGAGCCTTTATTCCGATATCACTGGAGGTAATTCCGCCCTTTGCCACTATAAACGCAGGACGAACCGTAAGCCCGCGGACCAATGACTGTACCGATCTGGAAATTTCTACTGAGCGCAGAAGCGCAGCTTCCTTTGTATCGTTTTCTATCTCCAGCAGTTTCCTTTTCGTATAAACGGCCGCTGTACCGCCCTTCGAAAGAATCTGCTCCATTTGCTCCCGAATCCGGCCGGCCTCCTTCTCCAGCATACCCTCCTGAAGGACCAAATCGGAATTCATTTCCAGAAAATGGATTCCCGGCATTTCCCGCAGCTTCTCCATCTGCCGGGTGGTCTTTTCTGTGTGGGAGCCAATGATAATCACACCATTTACTCCTGTATCTATCGGCAGCATTTCTTCTCTGCCCAGCAGCGGCCGGTCTCTGATTTTTGCCACCGCTTTTACAAAAGCGGCTGCTGTACGGAATAAATAATGCTTCCCTTTCCGGATAGCTCTGTAAAGGGCAATGCAGAAAACCTCCACATCCACATTCTCAATAGCGTTTACAACAATTTTCTGAAAATCTCCGGCTTCTAACAGGCGCTTTTCAATCTTATCAAGCTCCATAGCTCTCAATTCCTCCAGAGGAATGCAGATGACAGCTTCTGCTTTATATCTGCCTCCGCTTTTCTCTTCGATATAGCCCGGAAGGTCAGAGCTCTTATAACCAAAGGTTTTATCCCGGGCAAATTCTGTCTCTGCCGCAGGGATCAATTCTTCCCCATACCTTACATAATGTACATTTCTAATTGTATATCTTCCACCCTCCGCAAAAAACGGACAGAGGATTTCCCCGTCAAATCTCCATTCATGAAAGGTTTCTATGGTACTGCGCAGAGTCTCTGTCTCCAGTGGATAATGTCCCCTCAAAGTAGAATCTCCGCGGCTGATTAAAAGATAGGGCCTTCCATCAGCTACCGTCTCCAGGTTCTCTCCAATTTCCCTGTGAATTTCTTCTGTTTCTTTTTCAGTAAAGCTTCTGGAGTTCGTCAGAATAAAGAAGAGAGCTTCTTTTTCCCCGAATCCCCGGCGGATGCTCTCCAGACTCCAGTCCGTATAAACAGAAACATCATGAACCGTCTGAATTCCCGTAGGGTCGTCATCCAGCGCTATGACCTTGCAGGCGCATTTGTCTATTTCCCGGGAAAGCAGCTTCTGCACTTCCCGGCGGTCAACCTGTGGGCAAGTATGTAAAATATCCTCCTTTTTCATATCTTTCCTCCAACACGTAAATATAATATAGTACGTCCTACATCCTACATTGGATTTATTTAGATATTACAACATTTTATTGAAAAGCGCAATGTTTTTATGCGTTTTTCAATAAAACTATGAATTTTCACAAAACTTCCATTGCAATTTTATTATCTTTTCACATATTTTCCAAACCTGAAGTGCTGTTTTGCTCGGGGGGATACCCTGGATAACGACATTGCAATGCCAGTAACCAAAGAGACCCCCGCAGCATATATGGATTGTACATGATGGGGCTTTGGATACGCCTTGCGGCACACAAAAAGAGGCTATCATTTCTGATAGCCCCTGCTATGTACTCTGACTATTAAACAAGACGTCTTACGGAAAGGATTGGCCTGTATGCAGCATTATCGCTTACCTTAATGCCATCTCTGGAGTTGGATGCATGTACGATCTTGCCGTCACCCATGTAAATTGCAACGTGACCGCCGTAGCAGATCAAATCGCCTGGCTGGGCATCTGAATAGGGTACTTCCGTCCCCGCATTCTGCTGCTCATAAGAGGTTCTCGGAAGATCGACTCCGAAATTAGAATAAACACTCTGAACGAAACCGGAGCAATCCGCGCCATCGGTAAGGCTTGTGCCGCCCCATACATATGGATTTCCCACATACTGTGTTGCAAAATCAACAACAGAGGAACCGGAGCCTGAACCGGAGCCTGTATACTGGGATACGTCGGTTACAGTATTTGCGCTGTCAATGACATTGCCATATTCATCATATTCTACTTCACCGGAACCGGAAGAAGCCACGGTACCTGCATCTACCTCATTTCCGTCTTCATCATATACGGCTTCACCGGATTCAGCAGCTTCACTTGCGTCTACTTCGTTGCCCTCCTCATCATATACCGTTGTATTCTGCGCTTCCTGCTGTGCGGCGGCCTCGGCTTCTGCTGCTGCAGCGGCTGCGGCAGCCTCTGCTTGACGTCTCGTTTCTTCCTCTGCTGCGATTCTCTCAGCCTCCAGACGTTCGATCTCCGCCTGCTGTTCCATGATCAGATTTGAATATTCCGTAGCCATCTGCTGTGCATATGCGATTTCATTGTCGCAGTCCGCAGAAGCTGCACGTCTTTCATCAATTGCATACTGGAGATTTGCGGATTCAGCTTCATATTCCTGCTTCATACCTTCCAGCTCTGCTTTTTCCTGTTCATACCGCTCACCGAGCTGCTGTACCTGATCAATGGTGTTTACGTATTTTTCAAGGCTTTCTCTGTCGTAATCATACATCTTTTGTGTATATTCCGCCTTTGTCAAAAGCTCTGACAGATTCTCCGCACTTACCATCATCTGAAACCATGCATCGCTTCCGCCCTTTTCGTACAGGTACTGAATACGCTGTTTCATAGCCTCATACTGCTTGTCACGTGCATTCTGTGCTTTTCCCAAATCTTCCTGTGTCTTCGTAATGTCTGCTTCTTTATTAGAAATATCACCTTTTAATACATCAATAGAAACCATGACATTTACAAGATTCTCATCAAGAACGGCAATTTCATTCTGAAGCTGCTCTCTTGCGCCCCAGAGTGCATCAATCTGCGCATAGGTCGCATCCAACTGAGCACTGGTCCATGCCTGCTCCTCTCTCAATTCCTCTTCTCTTGATGCGCTTACACTGGCAACCTGTGCCGCGCTTATTATAAGTGCTAATGTCAGACATACAATTCTTTTTTTCATGACTTTCACCTCATAAATTTCATGTTTTGTAACATTTTTGAAATATCTTTCTCAAGTTCTTTTATATATTAACACATGATTACATAGGATGCAAGCCTTAATCTATAATTATTTTAAATTTTTGTAACATTTGTTAATGATTACGCAAATAAAAAGGGAGGATTCTCCTTGTCTGAGGTATCCTCCCAAATACTTTTTTTATTTATTACAATATCGTTACTTTATTTCTTATTTAAACAAATCTGCCAAAATCTGGTCTGCTGTCTTATTCAGATATCCATCCGGATCGGACAAAGTCTTGCTGTTCCATCTCAGGTAGTTTCCATTACGGATGTAATTACCGCTGGATGTATGATAATCATACTTCGTATATCCCTTATATCTGGACATATATTTTTTCGCCAGCGTAATTGCCTGACTGGAATAATTTCCGCTCGGTGTCGGTGTTCCGGAAATCTGGCAGCCCGCCTGCGGAGTGGAGTGTACAATAACTGCGCTCTTATCCGCACACTGTCCGATTACGATCCAGGTATGTCCGGAATTATAACCTACATCACCGGCCTTCAGCGTCCAATTGGAATTTGATAAGCTGGACTGTGTCAGAATGCTTCCCCAGCCCAGGGATTTATAGTAGGAACCAACGTCACCGGATACGACTGTATATCCGGAGCCTACGCCGGATTTCGTCTGCATCACCTGATATGCCGCCCAGCCCACGAAGCCGGAGCAGTCAAGCCCTTTGGCTCTGTTTGCAGTACTCAGGTCACGGTAATTGTTATAATCATAGCTGCTGCTCTGTTTGTCATACCACTGCTTCCATGTGGGGCTGACTCCCTTGCGGGTAGAATCATTCCAACCGCCGCCCCACACATAGAGTGCCTGTCCCACCGGCTGCAATGCACCCAGCAGGTAGTTCTTAATGGTTCTGGCGGAAGACGGCTGAGAAATCGTTACTCCGCTGGAGTTATTCACAACCATAACCCCATCACTGCCAAAAGTATAGCTTGTTCCATTAATGGTCTTTTTGCCGACTGCCATAACGCCGGTGGACTCATCAAAATACCGCTTCTCACCCTTGCTGTTCTTCAACCAGCCGGTGGCCATGATGCCGCTTCCCGCAAAAAAATAGTACGTCTTGCCGCCGATCCCCGCAAACTTCGTCTTCATGATACCGGTACTTGGATCAAAATAACGCTTCTGTCCTTTGCTGTTCTTCAGCCAGCCAGTGGTCATGATTCCTTTTCCGGTTGTAAAATAATATTTTTTACCGCTCTTGGTTGTCAGCCAGCCCTTCTGTACTACACCGTTCTTATTCATATAGTACGTCTTACCGTTCAGCTTCAGCCAGTAGATGTTCATAGCGCCCTTTGTTTTCGGGTCAAAATAATAAGTCTTGCCGGAAATCTTCACAAAGCCGGTCTGCATAATACCCGTTTTTGCATTGAAGTGATATTTCTTACCGCTTAGCGTCAGCCATCCGGTCTGCATCACACCCGTTTTTTTGTTAAAATAGCGTCTCTGCTTCTTGCTGTTCTCCAGCCAGCCTGTACACATAATACCTTTCTTGCTGGTAAAATAATATTTTTTACCGTTTAACGTCAGCCAGCCTTTCTGCTGTACGCCCTTGGAGTCGAAATAATATTTATTTCCGTTTAACGTCAGCCATCCGGTATGTTTTTTTCCATTTGAATTGTAATAGTATGTCTTTCCGCCAATAGTCTGAAAGCCTGTTTTCTTCGTAGCTGCCTGTACCTCTGATGTAGTTCCGCGTACTGTCAGTCCTGCTGCAAAAACCATCAACAGCAGAAGGAGACTCCAGATTTGAACCTTCTTACATACGTTTCGCATAAATACCTTCCTTTTCTTTTCCCGAAATATTCGGTGTTCGTTGCTACTTTTTACAATCTTGTTACAACTTTATGTCCATATTATATACCAGCTTCCAGTATCCGTCAATATTTAAGTGCTCTTTCTGCGGCAAAAAAGGATAAAGCGTTATAAAACGCCTTATCCTTTTCCCAATATGTTTAACAATTATGAAATATTACAAACATCCCAATGCTGTATTTCTAAAGCGGCTACAGCAGGTGTTTGCGAAGCTCTGCCCCATCCAGCGCACTCAGATAAGCCGGTGCTACGTCAAATACCGTCTTGCAGCCCTTTTGTCCTTCCTGACTCATCTTATATGCGGCTCTCGCATAAGCTGCGATTACAGAGGAAGTAAATTCCGGATTAGAATCCAGCTTCAGGCTGTATTCGATCACATGGCTGTTTTCATCGTTCCAGCCCGTTTTTCCGCTGCGGATAACAAATCCGCCGTGAGGAATACCGCTGTGGTCACGCTTCATTTCTTCTTCCGTGATGAAATGTACGGTGGTGTCATATTCATCGAAATAATTCGGCATTGTCTTGATTTCCTGCTCAATACGTGCAAGATCTGCCCCTTCCTCTGCCACTACAAAGCACTCTCTTGTATGCTTCTGTCGAGTCGTAAGCTTTGGATTCTCACCTTTTCTTACTGCCTCCAGCGCCTCTGCCACAGGGATGGTATACTGCTTTCCATCCTTTACTCCGGCGATCCGGCGGATCGCATCGGAATGTCCCTGGCTTACACCCTTACCCCAGAATGTATAATCTTTGCCGTTTGTCAGAATCGCATTGGCATACATGCGATTCAGGGAGAACATACCCGGGTCCCAGCCTACAGAAATAATTCCTACATGATCTGTTTCTGCTGCCGCCTTATCTACGTTGGCGAAATGCTCCGGAATTCTGGCATGTGTATCAAAGCTGTCTACGACATTAAACCACTGCACATATTTCGGAGTCTGCTCCGGCAGGTCTGTTGCACTGCCCCCGCACAGAATCATGACATCTATCTGATCCTTCATTTTTTCTGCTTCATCCACATGGTAAACTGCTGCTGTTTCTGTAAGAATCTTCACTGTCTTCGGATCACGGCGTGTAAATACGGCAACCAGCTCCATATCCGGATTGTGCTTAATCGCACACTCTACTCCCCGCCCTAAATTTCCATATCCTAAAATTCCAATACGAATACTCATTATGACTTCCTCCTATATAATAGCTCTTTGTCTGTTTATCACTTTACTATATTAATATTTTCATAAAGGATTGTCAATGACCAGCCATTCCTTTTAACAGCAGAAAATACCGCTGCCCGGACAGCAGAGATTACAGGCCATGTTCGCTATGCAAAGCTTCATACAAAACCCATCCCCTGCCACAGGCATACCGCCGAAGGGGTTCTGCTGCTCCCGATACCAGCTTCCGCCGCCTTCCATTCTCTGAAGCAGCATCCGATACTGCATATTATCCGGTTCCATGCGCACAGCCTCCCGTATATGATTCAGTGCATTGACATTATTACCCAGCCCCATATTGGCCATAGCGGAAAGATAATACCACTGTCCATTTCTCTGCGTAAGCGAAGACAGCACGTTCACAGCTTCCTGATAATGACCGTTCTGTATATAATTTGCAGCAGCCTGCCGGCGAATTGCCTCTTCATCCTGATATCCACCCGCAGTCTGACCTCCGAAGCCGCCGAATCCCCCATTTCCGTAGGGATTGGAGCCATATTCGCGCTCCTTCATGATCTGCTCATACGCCTGCTGAATCTCTTTAAATTTTTCTTCCGCCTGCTCTTTATTTGGATTGTTGATGTTTGCATCAGGATGATATTTGCGGCTCAAACGCCTGTAAGCCTTTTTTATCTCTTCATCCGTCGCATCCCTGGAAACACCCAGAATACTATATGGATCTAACATGTTCTCTCTCCCGTTCTTCCCTCCGTTTTTTGGATACCTCCTCAAACCGGCACCATACTCCGGAATATAAAATGTTCCGCAGAATATCTGCATATTTTATAATAGGAAGCTTCTCAAACTCCCTACAGGATTCTGCCAGCATCATGATTAAAATCTGACGCACCCGCTCCTCAAACCCCTTTATTATATAATCTCCGGTAAAGGGATTGTAATTTTCATTTTCCACGTCTTTTTCCACATCCTCATAAGCATCCAGCAAATAGATGAATTTTCCCAGATAAAATCCCATACGGCGAAGCGTCGGCTCCCACATATCCTCCCGATAGGCAAAAATCTCTTCCATAATTTTGCCGAAGCACCCGGACATCTTATCAATATCCATTTCTCCCGCATTCTCCAGCGCAGATAATTCCTCCAGAAAAGCAACGATCCTTTCCGCCTTTCTGCGGTATACGGCCTCATTTTTCCGGTTTCGACCCTCTAATAATTTGGCATAGCCTAAACGAAGGAGCTTTTTTTCATCCTTCCAGTCATCCATACATTTATAATAGGTAAGAAGCAGATTCATATCTGCCGCATATTCCGTAATTTCGTTTTTGCGCACAGGCTGTTTCCGGATAGGATGAATGATACAGTGCGTCGTCCCCTTCCGGGTAGGAGGCTCATAAAGCCCGCTCAGAAGCAGAATAACAAATGTCATATCGTAGGTCAGACTGATCTGGCCTGCAGCCCCATATTTTTCTCTCAGCTCCCGGCAAAGACCGCAGTAAAATGAACGGTACACCTCATAATCCTTGAATTTTATCTCCGGTTTATTCATTACCACATAACCGAACATGCTTCCTCCCATTCTGCACAGACGTGCCCGCTCAACTCTCAGCTTTTCTTAACAAATTTTGTATGGCATTTCGGACAGTCAATCTCAATTTTGCCCTTACCCTTCGGAATTCTGATTTTTTGTCTGCATCCGGGGCAGGTATAAATATGATATGTCTTTCTCTGCTCCATAATATTCTTTTCTCTGCTAAACCGCATACGCACCTTGCCTGTTACATTCAGATATTTCTGATTTTCCGCATAGCGTCTCTGAATGTCCCTGGAAAATATCCTGTAATACGTATAAACGATCACCAAAAGTCCCGCCGTGTCCAATACAGCGCCCGCCGGACTTCCTCCACGCACAAAGATTGCCAGAATGATCAGAACCAGGGCAACTCCCATAGTAAATCTGGCATACTGGTCTACTCCGTAACGCCCCTGCATAAATCTCATGAACTTTTCTTTCACGTAAATCCCTCTTTTCTTATCTTAAGCCTGCCGTCACTTCACTTTTGCCGATCAGTCCCTCTTAACCAGAACCTTCGTCACTTCCGCAATATACATGGTATGGTAATCCTTTTGCGGGTACCATTTGGAATCATTGGCAGTCTCATCAAAGCACTCCGGCTTGATCGTATCATGATACATTGTTTTGCAGACCAGGATCAGTTCCGCCTCCGCAATGCCTGCTGTGCCATCCACAGCGTACGGAGTCAGGCCTGCCTCCCTGATCTTATTCTCCATTCCTCTTCCGGAAACTGTTCCGCAATAACTGAGGGCCTTTCTGTATTCTTCCCCAAGCACAGACAAAGTAAAAATTTCCTCCTTATCTACAAACTCCTTCGTGTATCTATTGGGGCGGATATAGACGGTAACCGCATTCTTACCCCACATCACTCCCATAGCTCCCCAACTGGCCGTCATGGTATTGCACGCCTCTGCTGTTCCTGCGGTAATCAAAAGCCATTCCCTTCCGATTTTTGTAAATGGGTTCATTACCAGTTCTTCTGCTTTTACTTCCTGAAAACTCATGATTTTTCCTCTCTTTCTCTATTTTTCACTGCAAACCTGAAAAATATAAAATTTCAAATAATACGATTCATCAGATGACCATAAAATCGGATGATCCGGGGCCTGTGTCCTGTATTCCACCTGACGCAGCCTTTTGTGTACATTTTTTGCTGCCTGTCCGATGGTCTGCGTAAACAGCTCATATGTCATAAAGTGAGAGCAGGAACAGGTGGCCAAAAATCCGCCGTCCTTTACCAGCTTCATTGCACGCAGATTGATCTCGCGATATCCTTTTACCGCATTTTTTACCGAGCTTCTGGATTTCGTAAAGGCAGGCGGATCCAAAATCACCACATCATATTTTTCCCCCTTTTCTTCCAGCTCCGGCAAAAGCTCAAATACGTCTCTGCAGAGAAATTTTACAGTTCCCTCCAAGTCATTGAGCCTTGCATTCTCTGAAGCCTGCTCCACCGCAAGCCTGGAAGCGTCTACTCCGGTAACCTCCGAAGCGCCGGCGATTCCTGCATTTAAGGCGAAAGAACCGGTATGAGTAAAGCAGTCCAGGACCCTTGCACCCCTGCACAGCTTCTGAACCGCCAGACGGTTGTACTTCTGATCCAGAAAAAAACCTGTCTTCTGCCCATCCCTGATATCCACCTGATACCTCACGCCATTTTCTGTGATTTCCACAAGGGTTGGAAACTGTGGACCGATAAATCCCTTATAAAGCTCCATTCCCTCCTGTCTGCGTACCTTTGCATCGCTTCTCTCATAAACGCCCCGTATGGAAATTCCATCCTCCGCCAAAACCATTTTCAGCAGACCTAGGATTTCCTCCTTCCGGCGATCAATTCCCAGCGCCAGAGACTGTACGACCAATATATCTGAAAATTTGTCCACTACCAATCCAGGCAAAAAATCTGCTTCCCCGAAAATCAAACGGCAGCAGCTTGTATCTACGACCTTTTTCCGGTATTCCCAGGCATCGCGTACGCGGAGCAAAAGAAAATCCCGATCAATATCCTGATTTTCTTCTCTTGTCAACAATCTTACGGTAATTTTAGAATTTGTATTGATAAATCCTCTTCCTAACGGATATCCATCAAAATCTCTGACAAGAACAATATCCCCATTTATAAAACTGCCCATAATACTGGCAATTTCATTATCAAACACCCACATTCCTCCGGATTTGAGCATCCGTCCTTCTCCTTTTTTCAGGGTTACGACTGCCAGGCCCATTTTTATTCTCCCTCCAGACGGAGTCGGCTTCTTATACCGCCTCCCATGCATTTCCCTACATTCTATCACAGAACATTTAATTTTTCCAGTCATTCCCTGAATCCAGAGGACGAAACACAAAAAATTCATAATTAAATAAAAAGGATGCTGCAGCGCATTCCCATCCTGAATACTCTGCAGCACCCTATCTACTCTCAATATTCTGTTTTCCTTTACGCTTCTTTTGCTTTATTCTGCAGCACCTGCATTTTGATCAGTGCCGGGCGCACTGCATTGTACAGGAAACCTACCAGAATCACGGATACCACTGCATTAATGAAGGTGGCTCCTGCGCTCAGCTTTGCCAGTGCCTCCGCCATTTGCTGCGGCTGCCCGAGAATATACTGTTTGTAGAAATATCCTACAATCGGTTCCGCCACTACATTAAATGCAAGGCCGGCTGCAGACGCCAAAATGCTCCATTTAAATACATATCTCTTATCATTGCTCTCATTAATCCTTGCAAGCTTATGTGCAACTAAGCCCGTGATCAGGCCAATACAAAGCTTTAATACAAAAGTCTTCGGAGCTACCGTAATATAAACCGGATCCATGATATCAGCCAATGTCATGCCCATCGCTCCGGCCAGTCCGCCATACCAGCCGCCGAGCAAAAGTGCCCCAAGCACACAAAATGCATTGCCGATATGAAGAGAGGTCGCATCTCCGCCGGGTACCGGAATCCTGATCTGTAAAAACGTAAAAGCCACGAAGCAAAGAGCTGCCAGGATTGCCGTCTCTGCCAGTTTTAAAATTGTCATGTTCTGCTTATTCATATGACTCACTGCCTTTCCTTTTATTCATGCCAATCATACCTGAAAACTGTCTTTCTTACAATGTCCAATTATAATATTTTTTTAGGGTACAGTTTGAACACTTTTCAAAAGGATATAACGGGGCAGGCCTCCGTAACACCTGGCAGCTCCCCTGATTTCATAGCCGTATTTCTGCATATTGAAAAGACTGTAGCGGTTCATCGGATGAACCGTACACATCAGATACGTATATTTTTCTGTATCCAGCTCTTTCTCTGCCGCTTCCAGCATTTTCCCCTGAAGTCCGTTTCCC
Source organism: uncultured Blautia sp. (assembly GCA_900551075.1). Taxonomy (GTDB): domain Bacteria; phylum Bacillota; class Clostridia; order Lachnospirales; family Lachnospiraceae; genus Blautia_A. The sequence continues at coordinate 193,485 of URVB01000002.1, forward strand.
CGGAACTCCCGGGATACTGCTGCAGAATCCATAATCGCTACTTTTGCAAGCTGAGCCTCTGTAAAATTCAGATAGACACCCAAATTTTCCTCCGGTTTCGGATATTTTACCAGAAAAAAACCCGCGATCCTTCCATCTGCTGCCTCCGCTGCAATAACAAAGCCCCTGCCCTTCAAATGCGTCCGGACAAAGGCTTCATCATCTGCTGCAAACCAATCCGGGTGTGCGTGATCACCGGATACTTCCAGCATCACGCCCATAATTCCCGAAATGTCTTTTTCTTCTGCCTTTCTGATCAGAAATTCCATCTCTTAATAGTATTCTTCCGTTGTTTCTTCCGGCATTTCCTCTGGCGTCTCCGTATCAGCAGACTGTTCGGAAGGATCCATGAGCTCATCATAAGCCTTTCCGCTTTCTCCATAGAGGCTTTCGAAGAATCTCATTGTATCATCATAAAGTATCTGCTTATCTTCTGTGGATACATTAACCAGAATATCTTCCGCACCGCTCTCGTCAACTTCCAGACCGAACAGCTTTCTTAATTTGGAATCCAGCATATTCAATTCTGCGGTCATATAGGAATCCATCTCCGACGGCACATAGGAGGCCGCTCCGTTTTTCAGAATCTCCAGATAGTCCTTCTGAACTTCTTTGGATACCTTTGCTCCTGTTTCCGCATCCAGATAAACAGAAGCCGTTACACCATCGCCCATAGCTTCCTGTAATGCAGCCCCATCCCCTTCATATTCACCGCTGCAGAATGTCTTTGCGCGGTTAAAGAGGGCAAGGGATTCTTCGCTCAGAGAATCTGTACTCAATTCACCGGAGGCTGCAGCCTCACCTTCTGCCGGAGGAGCTTCCTCTGTCATTCCGTCTCCGGATGCCTCCGGGATTTCCTCTGCTGCCCCGTCTCCGGACGCCTCCGGGATTTCCTCTGCTGCCCCGTCTCCGGATGCCTCCGGGATTTCCTCTGCTGCTCCATCACCGCTTTCGGATGATGTCTCATCCCAGGTTCCATCACCGGATGCCTCCGGAATACCTTCGATAGTTCCCTCAGATGCCTCAGGAACCTCTGTTTCTGTGTTCACCTCTTCTGACTGCTCTTTATTTGTCTCGGCAGCCAAAGTCGGATCCTCTGTGGAATCGGCAATTACATCCTCACCCAGCACGCTCTCATCCAAATCATTGACAATGCTGTCATCATCATCATCCTGAGGGCTAAGCGCTACTTCGCTTTCTCCATCGACGTTCTGCTCTACGTTTTCCAGAGTTTCCTTCATCTGGTCATAATCATAATTCTGCTGCGCGATCTCTTCCAGAAGAGACACAATCTTATCAAACTGCTCATCGCTCATCTGCACGTTGTTCTGTGTAGCAATATTATAAACTATATTGTAAATCTCATCTGCATTCTGTATGTTGTCACCGATAATCTGCATCTTTGCCTGGTTCACGATCTTTGTCGCTTCATTCTGGCCCACATTCTCCGCAAGGTTTCCTGTTACCACCATTTCCCGCGTTGCAAGCTGCTTCTTGGTTTCATCCAGCTTCTGTCCGCTTGCGGATTCATAAGCCATGATAATCCCTGTCAAAGCACCCGTTCCGGATACCTCAAACGGGCAGGCCGCTACTACCTCACAGTTGGTCACACCTGAGGTAGACAACTGTGTGGCAATCATGTTGCAGGTAACCCAATTCAGATTTGCTGTACGCACCTTAATGCCGCCGGACTGGGTTGGCTTTACATATGCACAGCTCACAGTTCTGGAACCGATCTGTTCTAGCGGAACATACGAGCTCAGATGATCTCTCTCATTCTGATTTGTAATGGTCAGCATCTGTACCTGATTGGAATCTACCTTGAAATACCTCATCATGGTATTTTTCTGTTCCTGTGTAAGGTCTGCGCCCAGGGTCACCACCTTTGTTGCATCAGCCATTGCAGGCATTGCATTGGAAGCCACCAGACACACGCTGCATAACAGGGCGCCAAGAATGTTTCTTTTTTTCATAATTCTTCCTCCATAACCCTTAACATTTTCATTTTGTTATAAGCTGTACTCATTATAGCACACTTTTTCGTGAAGTTGTAATTTTCATTTGAGTTTTGCCGGTTTTAAGATAAGTCCTCCCTCAGAGCCTCTCCCAGAATTTCGCTGAAGGCATCTGCCGTATCTCCGTACATATGCCCATCATAATCCGCGTAATCGGTATCCACGCGGTAGCCGGGATGCCTCTTCTCTGTATTGAAATTGATATAAGGTACCCCTGCCTCATTGAAGTAGTTTGTAAAATACGTATCCGCTTTCTGATATTCCCCGTACTTTTCCAGATTTTCTTTTGGTACAGGCGTTGTAACGGCCAGCAGCTCAATCCCCTGCTCCCTGCAGAGCTTAACCAGCTTTTCGAAATACCGGATTCTATCCGGATTGACGCCTTTCTCATTCCACAGAACAAGGTCCGCATCGGATTTGTGCTCTCCCTTTACCAACAACCGCCGTATAAATCCGCCTGCCTCATAGGTCTGCCCTGTTTCCCGGAAACATCCGGTTCCATACTCTTTATAAAGACTGCCGGTCTTTGTTTCTATATTTTTACTGATCTCATCCAACTGATTGCGGAATGCATACCAGGGAAACAACGCATTCCGAAAATCCGTATCCGTAAACTTTGCAAAAAAATACTCTGCCTTTACCAATGACCACGGAAGCTCAAGATACGTCTGCCCAAAAGTGGTATCCTGCGGAATCTCCAGCATCCAATATGCCGGGTCTACCTCGTAGACAACACGTTTCGGAGGATTTACACGACAGGCTTCTTTTACAATATAGTAAGAATCTACCGTAAACTGCCCGCCCATACAGAAGTTAAAGCTTTTTCGTCCGGTCACCGCATCCACCTTCAAAGGATTGATCCCGCATTTTCCATGAGAGGTTCCCACAAAAATATCATCATACCGCTGCGTCTCCAAACTATGTACATCCACTCTTGCATATGTATAAGGATACAGAAGGAATTTAAGCCCCTGATCAATCAGAATCACACACAGCAGAAAAATAAGCGCGTACGCCGGCCGTCTCCATTTATTAGAAATTCGCATAGATAAACCCTCCCGAAGTCATGGGCGGATTGCCGAATATCGGTATGGCAAACAGCAATAGCAGATACAGACATAAACGAAGTGCTGCAGGCTTTGCCTCAAGTGAGGTCCTTACGGATACGCCTTTTTCCTGCAGAAAACTGACGGCAAACAAAATGAGCGTTCCCATAATAAGAGCAGTAAGAATGAATCCATTATATTGGCTGCCGCCCACAGTTGCCGGAATCGTCAAAAGCGGCGACCAGTCAAAGGTGGTCACTGCCTGCCTCATCATATACACGGCATCCCTGACGGTATCCGCCCGGTCAAAAAACCAACTGATATTTACCAGTACGAAGGTCCTGAGTACCTGAAAGACATAAAAACCACGGCTGTCATTTTTTATATGAAGTGCAGACTTCCATTTCCGGTAATTAGGTGCCATAATACCGGAAACTCCAATGATCAGTCCATTATACAGACCATAAGCAATGAATTTCCATGCTGCCCCATGCCAGATGCCCACCAACAAAAATACGATGATATTCGCAATGCAGATCGGAAGCGCCCTTCCCAATGTCTTCCCGAATTTTTTGCGGGCAGATTTCCCGAATTTACCCATAAAGCCGGATAGTGAAACCGGATAGAATACATAATCCTTCATCCAGGTTCCAAGGGTGATATGCCATCTATGCCAGAAATCCGTAACAGACACCGCAAAATACGGACGCCTGAAATTCTCATCCAGGGTAATCCCGAACAAGCCTGCGATTCCCTGCACCACATCCATTCCGCCGGAAAAATCTCCGTACAACTGTATGCTGTATGCAAGGACTCCCGCAATCGCAAGCCCGGAATACTTCTCCGGCTCGCCGAAAATCGCATCTGCAAAAACCGCCGCGTTATCCGCCAGCACCATTTTTTTGAAAAAGCCCCACAGGATCAGCTCCAGGCTGCGGGTAATCTGCTGCAGACCAAAGGCATGAGGCTCAAAAAGCTGACAGGCAAGACGGCTGTACCGGCCAATTGGTCCCTGCAGTATCTGGGGGAAAAAGGACACAAAAAGAGCAAAGCGAAACGGATTTCTTTCCGCCTTTACTTTTTCCCAATATACATCCATTAAATATCCCATGGACTGGAAGGTATAAAACGAAATCCCAAGAGGCAGCAAAAAATCCACAGCCCGAAAGTCGCAGCCAAAAAGCCTGTTTACATTGATGATGGCAAAATTTGTATATTTCAAAACTGCCAGCATACCGAAATTCAGCAGCATCCCCGTAAACACCAGCCAGCGCTTTTTTTTCCTTGCTTCCTTTTTGCCGGAGGCCTTCCCCGCAATATATTCCATCCCCAGGGCACAGCCGTAAGTCGTCAGAGTTGTAAATATCAGGAAAAATCCGATTTTATACCCGCCTGCCAGATAGTACACATAACTGAAAAGCAGAAGCCACATCCACTGAAACCGCCGCGGTATCACATAATACCCAAGCACTGCTGCAAACACAAACAGCAAAAACTTAAGGGATGTCAGCGCCATGAAATCAATCCTCCTTTAGCAGACGCTGTACCATCTCCCAGAGAGCCTGTGCAGAATTAAAGTTCTCCGGAACAATATCCACCGGAGTTATGGAAATTTCGAATACATCCTCCAGCTCCGCTACAATCGAAAGAATCGCAAAGGAATCCAAAATTCCGTCGTCAATCAGGGTGGTGCAGTTTTCATAATCCACTCCCGGTTCAATCTCTTCCAGAATCTCTAAAATCTGTTCCATAATAATCTCCTTTTTTGTATTTTGATTGATTATATTTCCCCATTCCACAAATGTGTGGATATGGTATCACGGACAAGAGTAACGCCCGCTTCTTTTGAATAGAAATAAACCTTCGGCATATCCCTGCTCAAAAACAGATACATCGCCTCTGTTACAGAATAAGCTCCCAGATTTTCAAATACCAGTATGTCATGAATCGCCAGATTCGTAAAGGGCATTTTTTTGGCAAGCATATCTCCGGAAGTACATAACGAACCGCATATGTTCCATAATTCCTCATGACGATCCAAAATCCCCGCTTTGTCCCGATCCGCAGCAATGTGCCCGCAGTGAGGAAGCTTCATTGCCATAGACTGCCCATAATAAGTCATATGATGAATACCGCCATCCACAATCGCATATTTTTCACCGAAGTTCTCCTTGCAATCTACCACCCTGGTAAAAAAGTACCCGCAGTCAGCAGTCAGATAACGCCCCATTTCCAAAGTGATTTTCCCCCGGAAATTCAAGCGTTCCAGCATTTCCGCCAGCTCCTTCAGTTCATCCTCACCGGCTTTCTTCTCCTCATTCCTGAAATAGGGAACAAACAGCCCGGGACCGTACTCCAGCTCCTCTGCCTCGTAGCCGTATTCCTCCTGCCAGCGCTTAAGAAGCATGTCCAGCTCCTCAAGCTCCGCAGCAATCTTTTTGGACTTTTTCTTCTGGGTTCCTGTATATTGCTGAATTCCCGCAAATTCCAGATTGGGGTAAGCACTTCTGGAACGAATGATCTTCCCTGCGGCATCCGGGTCCACACCAAACTGATTGCCGCTGCTGATACGGAGCAGCACACGCAGCTTGCAGCCGCAGCGGCAGGCACACCGGTTTAATATCTGTAAATGGGAAACAGACTCGATCGTATAGGTTCCCTTTCCCTGATAGCGCCCGGCCACCCGCAGGATTTCCTCCTCTTCTTTATTAACACCGGAAAGCACGACACGTTCCACAGGAACCGAAAGCCTTTCACAAATGCGGAATTCTCCAGGAGAACAAACCTCCAGCTTATCCACCAGATTCAAAAGGGGCCGCACAAGAAAAGAATTTGCTTTCATAGCAAAGCAAATACCGTGACGGTTCCCAAGCGTCTCACGAATTTTGCAGATACGCGTTTTCAGCACATCCAGGTCAAACACATATGCCGGCGTAAGCTTCATAGCCGCCAGTTTCTCCATTTCTTTATGATCCATAGCCTGCCATTGGCTCCCTTCTGTTCACCTTGTTCTTTTCTTTGACAGCCGCTTCTGAAATAAGCAAATATCTGTCATTTTCCGTCAAATATCCGTATCATCATTCTATCATTAACCCTAAGGGGTTGCAAGTCCGTATCCTGTGATAAAATTATAATTAAAGTATGAAAAACTTATGAAAAAATAAGGTGATGCACATCCGACATCATTTCTTCGGACGGCATCACCTCTCTGATTACTCCTGAAGCCTGTTTTTTCAGTGTTCATTGCAGCTATGGCTTCCGCACCCGTGACTGCCACAGTTTCCTTCATGAGGATGCTCTCCATGATGACTGCAGGCCGCATCCGGATCAAACGAAAGGCCGCCGTTCAGCAAAGCTTCTACAGCCTTGTCCGCATCACCGGACACACCGCCGTATATCTGAATGCCCACTGAGCCAAGTGCCGGGCGTGCCCCGCCTCCGATACCGCCGCAGATCAGCGCCTCTACCTTCAGCTCCTGCAAAAAACCGGCCAGTGCCCCATGGCCGCTGCCGTTGGTATTGATTATCCGTGCATCTGTTATCTGTCCATTCTCCGTCTCATATACCTTGAAATACTCCGTATGTCCAAAATGCTGGAATATATTTCCGTTTTCGTAAGTTACCGCAATCTTCATGCCGTATTCCTCCTATAATAAGTTTGCAGACCTCCTTAAGAAGCCGTCTGAATTTTACTGTCTTCCCCGGCAGCCTCCATGCCTTGGCAGACAGTCCTCTCTGCCCAAAATTATACTGTATTTCTCATATATGTCAAGAAGGTTTAAACATTGATGTCCAAAATCCGTGTATGGACGCTGACTGACAAAATCCCTCCCAAAACGTACTATGTAAACAATAAATTATTCATCAAATATACTAACAATTTCTCCATCCAGAATACGGTTTGTATTCTTTACTGCACAGAAGTTTCCACACATACTGCAGGTATCCTCCTTCTCCGGCTTTGCTTCCGCACGGTAGCGGCGGGCTTTTTCCGGGTCCAGACTCAGATCAAACATTTCTTCCCAATCCAGCTTTTTGCGCGCCTCACTCATCTTATAATCCCAATCTGCCGCACCTGGTATTCCCTTGGCAATATCTGCCGCATGAGCCGCTATTTTGGCTGCTATGATCCCCTCCTTTACATCTGCGGCATTCGGCAGACGCAGATGCTCGGCCGGAGTCACATAGCACAGAAAAGCCGCCCCGGCATATGCGGCAATGGCGCCTCCGATTGCAGATGTAATATGATCATAACCGGGAGCTACATCTGTCACCAACGGTCCCAGCACATAGAATGGTGCCCCATGACACAAAGTCTTCTGGATTTCCATATTGGCAGCAATCTGATTCATCGGCATATGGCCCGGACCTTCGATCATCACCTGCACATCCTTTTCCCATGCACGTTTTGTAAGCTCTCCCAAAGTGATCAGTTCCTCAATCTGCGCCGTATCTGTCGCATCCGCAATACAACCCGGACGGCATGCATCACCCAGACTCATCGTAATATCATATTTGCGGCAGATATCCAGAATCTCATCATAATATTCATAAAACGGATTTTCCTCTCCCGTCATTTCCATCCATGCAAACATGATAGAACCTCCGCGGGAAACAATATTCATCAGTCTCTTATTTTCTTTAAAGCGTTTTGCAGTGGCGCGGTTCATTCCGCAGTGGATGGTCATAAAATCAACCCCATCCTCCGCATGCATCCGTACAATATCCAGCCATTCTTCTGCCGTGATTTTACCCAAAGCCTTATGATAATAAACCACTGCATCATAGATCGGAACCGTTCCGATCATCGCCGGACACTCTGCTGTCAGTTTCCGCCTAAAGCTTCTGGTATCTCCATAAGAGCTCAGATCCATAATGGCCTCCGCTCCCATATTCACTGCTGAGCGGACCTTCTCATACTCCATATCCACGTCCTTCCAGTCACGGGAAACTCCCAGATTCACATTGATCTTAGTGGTCAGCTTTGCACCCACTCCGCTCGGACTTAAAGCCTTATGATTTTTGTTGCTTGGGATGATAACTTCACCCCTGGCAATCAGTTTACGAAGCTCCTCCGCATCCATGTGTTCCTTTTGTGCCACAACCTCCATCTGCGGAGTTATGATTCCCTGCCGCGCGGCATCCATTTGTGTAGTGTATTTTGGCATTTTGTTTCCTCCTTTTTGCCGGGAACAAAATTCCTACGAAAAAAAGCGGTATGCCAGACGCATACCGCAGTTATCATGAGCTATATGTTCCCTACGTTGGCATTGTCCAAATCAGGTTATGGGTTAAAGCAATACAGCTTACTCTCAGCCTGTTTACACAAGCACCCCGTTTACTAAGTTTCATTTATTGTATCATCCTGCCGCCCATACGTCAAGATAATACTGGAATCGTCGTCAGCACTTATAATACTGAAATCGTCCTTCAGCACTACCGCATCTGTTTTTTTTATGCTAATATACCATCATATTATTGGAAACACTCATTAAATATAAGGAGAACTTTTATGCAATACATGATTTCGTTTTTGGAGGGGATTATCACCTTTATTTCTCCCTGCCTGCTGCCAATGCTCCCGATCTATATCTCCTATTTTGCAGGAAATCAATCGGAGAAGCCGCACAGGGGCACAGCCCTGAAAAATTCGTTTGGTTTTGTTTTCGGATTCACCGGGGTTTTTATGCTGCTCGGCGCCTTTGCCGGAAGCATTGGATTGCTCCTGAAGCAGCACACTACTCTGGTCAACCTTGTGACCGGATTGATCGTCATCCTATTCGGTCTGAGCTTTCTGGGACTCATTCGCTTAGATTTCCTGAACAGGACGCGCCGGAAAAATATACGCATCAAAGAGCTGGGGTTTTTCTCTTCCGTATTGTTTGGAATGGTTTTCTCTATTGGATGGACCCCGTGTGCAGGAGCCTTCTTAGGATCTGCTCTGATGCTTGCTTCACAGCAGGGCTCCGTAGGACAGGGACTTTTTATGCTGCTCTGCTACTCTATGGGTCTGGGTATCCCTTTTATCCTCAGCGCACTTTTGATCAATCAGCTAACATCCGCTTTTCAGTGGGTGAAAACACATTACCGCATCATCAACCGCGTATCCGGCAGTCTCCTGGTCCTCGTTGGACTGCTGATGATGACAGGACTTATGGGGCGTTTCCTTGCCCTGCTCACATTTTAAACAGGAGGTAAGCCTATGAATACGAAATTAAAGCTGGCCCTCGGCGGACTCGCTTTCGTGCTGCTTCTTGCCGCAAGCACGAAGCTCTACCAGTCACTGAGCAAAGACTATACTCCACAGGATATCTTAAGTCCTGGGAGTGCAAACACAAAAGACACAAAAACAGCAGGCGAGGAAGCCGCTGCTTCCTCCGCGCCTTCCTCCGATTCCGAAAATACGGACTCTTCCGCAAATACTCCGGAATCTGAAGAACCGGAAAAAATTACTGCTCCTGATTTTTCAGTCATGGATGCAGAGGGAAATTCCGTAAAGCTCTCTGATTTTTCCGGTCGGCCGGTTGTACTCAATTTCTGGGCGAGCTGGTGTCCGCCCTGCAAGGCAGAAATGCCGGAATTTGAAACAGTTTTCAAGGAGCTTGGCAAAGACACAGCCTTTCTCATGATCAATGCCACCGACGGAAGCCGGGAGACCGAAGATACGGCAAAAGCCTTTATGGAGGAACAGGACTATTCCTTCCCGGTCTACTATGACGTGAATCAGGAAGCCGCCTACGCCTATGGAATTTCTTCGCTTCCCACAACGGTCTTCATTGATGCAGAAGGGTATCTCATCACCGGAGCAGTCGGCAAGGTCAATGAAGACACTCTGCGAAACGGAATCGCTATGATCACAGCAGCAGAATAAAGCGTATCGTTTATTCAATAAATATCGCCATGTCCTTCTGACAGGACATGGCGCATTGATACTGCTCCTATAAAATTCCGATTCCCTCCAGCAGAATTTTCAGACCAATGAGAATCAATATGATGCCTCCGCAGATTTCCGCTTTAGCCTGGTATTTTGCACCGAACATACTCCCGATCTTAACCCCGGCGGCTGAACAGACGAAGGTAATAATCCCGATAAAGCTCACTGCCGGAACAATGGATACCCGAAGAAATGCAAAGGTCACACCAACAGCCAGCGCATCAATACTCGTTGCAACCGCAAGAACAAACATGGATTTTGCCGTCATAGAGCAGTCCATACATTCCTCATCGCCAAATGCTTCTTTTATCATCTTTCCTCCGATAACCGCCAGCAGAATAAAGGCGATCCAGTGATCATACTGTACGATCATATCTGCAAAAAATCTTCCCAGGTAATATCCGATCAGCGGCATCAATGCCTGAAATCCGCCGAACCAGGCTCCTGCAATGCACATATGCCTTCCGTTAATTTTTCCGAGGGACAGGCCCTTACAGACAGATACCGCAAATGCATCCATAGACAATCCCACCGCAAGTACAAAAAGCTCCACAATTCCCATTTCTTCTTTTCCTTTCGTAATAAAACCATTTTTTTTACAATGAAAAAGACCCGGTACAGCGACAAAACCTATACACGAGTCAAAAAAAGCCCATGCATAACCCTCATCGGCTATACATGAGTCTCGTTATTTAAGACAAGCCAGACCTTATGGTCAGTATGTTGACTTGCCACATATTTCTATGCTAACTACTCCCTCACGGGTGTTTTCAATTGTTGGTAAATTTTATCATTGATTCGTGCCGCTGTCAACTGTTTTTAAGCAGCGGCTGTCTGCTGTTTTTAAGCAGCGGCTGTCTGCTTTTATGTCTGTTTTCATAGGATGGTTGCCTGTTTTTTCTTTTCATATTATAATTCAAAGAGAATGCCATGACAAAGAAAAGGTCTGCGCCCCTGCTTTTGCAGCCTTTCCGGATAACAGCCGGAAGGGACACTGTAACAACAACTGCAATACAACAACACTTTATGTAAGGAGACTTCAGCATGATTATTAAAAACGGAACAATTATCAATCCCCATACCAGAGAAATCAAAAAAGCGGATATCCGCATTTCCGATGGCATCATCCGGGAAATCGGCTCCATCGAAACAAATCCCGTGGAGGAAATTCTGGATATTGAAGGTCTTACCATCGCCCCCGGTCTGATTGACACACACGTACACTTCCGTGATCCGGGATTCACCTACAAGGAAGACCTGCATACGGGTTCCCTTGCCGCAGCAAAAGGCGGTTTCACTTCCGTCATCTGCATGGCAAACACTTCTCCGGTGGTCGACAACGTCCCGGTACTGAACGATATTCTGGAGCGGGCGAAAAATGAGAATATCCGCATTTACCAGACTGCAGCCGTATCCCAAAAGCTAAAGGGACAGACCCTTACCCCAATGGAAGAGCTGAAATCCGCCGGTGCCTGCGGCTTTACGGACGACGGTATCCCGCTGAGAGATGCAAAAATCTGCTTCGAGGCTATGAAACAGGCTGCAGCCCTTGACCTTCCTGTCAGTCTGCATGAGGAGGACCCTGCTTTTATCACAAACAATGGAATCAACCACGGACCTGCATCAGAGGCGTTGGGCATAGAAGGTTCTCCGTCTGTTGCGGAGGAGGTTTTGGTAGCCAGAGATTGTATGCTGGCTCTTCACAGCGGCGCGCACACTGTCATCCAGCACATCAGCTCCGGAAATTCTGTTGCACTCGTCCGTATGGCTAAGGCTCTAGGTGCCAATATCCACGCAGAAGCCACACCGCACCACTTTACCCTTACAGAAGATGCCGTGTCTGTTCACGGAAGTCTCGCCAAAATGAACCCTCCGCTGCGTACAGAAAAAGACCGTCAGGCAATCATCCAGGGACTTGCCGATGGAACCATAGATTTAATTGCTACGGATCACGCGCCTCACAGCGCAGAAGAAAAATCAAGACCGGTTCCCTCCTGTCCAAGCGGAATCATTGGGCTTGAAACAGCTCTTGGACTTGGAATCATCTCCCTGGTAGAGCCAGGACATTTGACCCTGATGCAATTACTGGAAAAAATGACCGTCAATCCTGCCGCACTCTATCATCTGCCGGGAGGTATCATAGAAGAAAACGCTCCTGCGGATTTTGTCATTTTCGATCCTGATGAGGAATGGGTTGTGGAAGACTTTGCTTCCAAGTCCTCCAATTCCCCGTTTAAAGGAAAAACACTGCCTGGTAAGATCGCATACACCATCTGCAACGGACAGATTGTGTACTCCGCCCGTTCTTAAATTTCTCCAGTGAGGAACCAAATAAGCTCCCCACAATGCCGGACGGATGGGAAAAAAGCGATCATGTAAAATCGGCATTTATTTTAGTTTTTTTCGGTTTGCACTTGTATTTTGCTTAAATTCAGCCAGCTTCACCTCCCTCGTATCTGTTATGATTCATCTGATATTTTTATTGTACCAAGCCGCCGGCGCGGCGTCTACCCTCAATTACAATGTGCGTGAGAAAGGTGCCCGGAATCAACCAGGCACCTTTCTCACGCACGACCATCCCATATTTTCTCCTGTATCTCCCGGATACCAAAACTCAGTCTTCGATTGCTCTTCTGAGTGCTTCCTGGTGACGGCGGCATTGTTCAATACTGTCAACGCCAACATCTCTTAAGTGCTCTCCGCCTTCGTATTCGGAGCTTAAGAAGCCTTTATATCCGGCCTTCTTAAATGCTTCTACCACTTCCGGAATGGCTACTGCTGTCTCCACATAGTCCTCATGCACGTTATAGAATTTTGCATGAGTATGGAAGATGTAATCGATATTATCAATGATATCCTGCGGCTCAGACCAGGAATAGGTGAAGGAAGCGCCGGCATACATCATATCTGCAGGGCCGCCGCCTGCTTTTTCTACTGCCTCCATCATTTCCTTCATACCGTTTGCCATACGGTATTCCATGTTTGCTTTGCCCAGATCAAGATCATATTTAATTTTTACAAAGCCCCTGGCAACTCTCTGTGCGTAAGCATCATCCACGATCCTTAAGCACTCCTCCTTTGCACCCATTCTGAGCGCTTTGTCACGGAGCACATCCGGAATGTTCTTACAGAAAATACCCATATCCGGAACAAATCCGAAATACCTGGTGCCGGTTCTGCTGATCATTTCCATATATCCGTCTGCCCATCCGGAGTTCAGAGAGAACGGCGCGTGCACCTCCAGACCGATCTTTACATTCATTTTTTCCGCATATTCCAGGCTGCCTTCAATCACATCCATTGGAGTAGAAACCAGTGTACGCAGAACAGGGAAACCAAGCATAGAAGCAAGGCGGATATCCCGGTTCATCATGTTGATCTGTTCACCGGGAGACAGGGTACGGTTGGAATAAATACGGTTTTCAAGAAACGCATCATAGCAGGAAGGAGTTAAGCCGTATTTTTTCAGCATTGCAAACCAGTTTTCTCTGAAGCTTTCCTCTTCGATCGGCTTCGGAAATTTTTTGATCATCTGCTCAGCCAGAAGCTCCACGCCCACAGCACCTGTCTTTGCGGTCTCACGGAGACATCCTTCCAAATCTAATTTTCCGTCGTAATATTCATCCTGATAGCTGTACAGGGAAATACTTCTTTTCATATCATCGTTCATTGCAATCTCCTCCTTATTCCATTACAAAATCAGCTTCTGCTGTTGATACATTAGGGAACGGCATATAGGATGGTACAATTGTTGTAACGGATGTAAGGTGATGGCTTCCTTTTTCCAGTCCGCCCTCTTTCATCACGTTCACGGTCGCGTATTCACCGAACTCCCAGCGATAATCAGAATCAACCACAGTCAGCATCTGATCCAGGGTAAAGGTTTCCCCGTTTACTGTCATGCTGATATCTTTACGGTCATAATCTACTCCGTCTACGTTGACTTTGATATCATGTACGATAGACAAAGTAACACCGCGGTAATACTGTGCCTTATACTGGAACCGGAACCCTATGATTTTTCCGTCTTTTTCAATATTTTTAAATCCGTCAGGATTATAAATCTGTCTAGCAGCCATTTTCATCTTCCTTTCTGTTTGCCCCGAGGGGGTCAAAGAGCCTGCCTGACCATACATCAGGCAGGCTCTTTCGTCTATATGAGCAATATGTAGCAGGCAATCCTATTGATATGAGACTCTTCTCCTTCTGATTTTAGAAGAATACTTCTTTTCCGGTTTCGGCAGATTTGTAGATACCTTCCAAAATCTGAGTAACCACAAACGCCTGCCCGGGTTTTACAAGCGGCTCGGTATCATTGATAATCGCTTCCAGCCACTGCTTCTGTTCACGGACACCTTCTGCGGAAGCGCCGCCTTCGAAGAAGTCAACCACGCCTGCAGGAGAGATTGTTTTTTCCATTAACTGATTATGTTCTACGGTGTTGTAGATCAGCTCATCTGTCGGATAGCTTCCGCCGTGATGTATCTCAGCACCTGCCTTTGTTCCGCAGAGTGTGGTGGATGCTTCCATAGATTTCAGAATATTCAGCGCCCAGGATGCCTCCAGATAAATACAGGCTCCGTTTTTCATCTTTACAAGGCCGAATGCGGAATCCTCCACCTCGAAGGTTTCCGGATCCCAAGGACCAAATACATTGCCGGCCGGGCCGTCAGCCTGACGTCCGAGTTTGTAGTTTACTACACCGGATACGGATAACGGTTCGTAGTTGTTCATCATCCAAAGAGTGATGTCCAGTGCATGTGTTCCGATATCGATCAGCGGACCGCCCCCCTGAAGTGCCTTGTTCGGGAATACGCCCCATGTGGGGACTGCTCTTCTTCTCAGCGCATGAGCTTTTGCAAAATAAATCTCGCCAAGCTCTCCGGCTTCGCAGGAAGCGTGTAAGGTCTGTGTGTCGTCTCTGAGACGGTTCTGGTAGCCGATGGTAAATTTCTTTCCTGACTTTTTCCATGCATCAATCATCTTTTGTGCATCTTCTGTACAATGTGCCATCGGTTTCTCACACATAACATGCTTTCCGGCCTCAAAAGCTGCTACTGTAATCGGGCAGTGAGCAACGTTTGGTGTACAAACGTGAACAACATCTACATCCGGGTCATTTACCAGCTCCATGTAATCCGTATAGACCTTTGCATCCTGTGTTCCGAAGTCAGCCTTTGCCTTTGCGGCACGTTCCCCGATAATGTCGCAAAATGCAACAATCTCATTTAATTCTGCATTTGCCTTCAAGGACGGCATATGTTTCTGATTTGCAATACCACCGCATCCTACAATTCCTACTCTTACTTTTGCCATTGGTATTTCCTCCTGTTTCATTTGATGATATAAGTATAGTGCTTCTGCACATTACTCACATTCCTGTTTTTTCTCTTTTTCCCCGTTCTTTTTACTTTTGTTTTCATTTTTTTAACAAAAAGAAATCCGGGGTTAAAAATTTGAATATACTTTTTTGTCCTGTCTTCTTCTGATCACCCGATAAAGTTTCTCAGATATCCTGCACTCTGGAGCACTGCGCGCTTCGCACTGTCCAGAGAATCCTCATAGGCCTTGTCCTCCACTTCGATTACCGTGCAGCCCTGATATCCGATATCGGTCAGTGCAGAGACATATTTGGACCAGTTTACATCGCCAAGTCCGGGAAGCTTCGGAGAGATATACCC
>URVB01000003.1 GCA_900551075.1 uncultured Blautia sp.
CGGGCGGGGAATATAAAATCGGCATTTCCGTCCTGACAATGGCGGGACAGTTTTTTATTGACCTGGTGGATTCTGCTGAGGAAGCCCTGGAAGAAAAGGGTGGAGAACTGATTGTAAATGATGCGGACAACTCTTCTGAGACTCAGGTAGCAGCGCTGGAAAACTTTATTTCCGCAGGCGTTGATGGAATTATCGTATGCGCAGTGGATACAAAGGCCGTTGAGCCGGTTATCAAAGAGGCAAAGGAGGCGGGAATCGCGGTGGTTTGCCTGACTTCCAAAGTAGATGGCTATGACGCTTACATCGGCGCAGACGAGTACACTCTTGGTTATACCCAGGGCGAGGCAGTCGGAAAATGGATTGCAGAAAAATGGGGAACCACGGAAAAAATCGAAGCAGCAACCTTAAACTATGACCTTCTGGAATCCGTTATCCAGAGAAAGAAGGGCATTATGGAAGGGGTTTTGAGGTATGCCCCGAACGTAGAATTCGTGGCAGATGCTACTGCGGCAGATCAGACCGAGGGGATGACAAATACGGAGAACTTCCTGCAGGCAAACCCAAATCTCCGAATTGTGTGCGGTGTCAGCGACGGTGCGGCTTTAGGTGCATACGAAGCATTTAAGGCAAATTTGATGACTGATCCGGAGAAATACATCATTGCAGGTGTTGATGCGACTGCAGAAGCTCTGAAAAAAATTTCTGAGGGTACCGTTTATCAGTTTACTGTAGATCAGAACCCAACCGGCACAGGCGCACAGCTTGTTGATACCTGCATCAGGGTAATTGAGGGAGGGGAGGTAGAGAAGGATTACAACCAGGATTTGGTTGCCGTAACTCCTGAAAACATTGCTGATTACGTAGTGGAGGAATAAAGTGAAAGCCATACGGCCGGCCTTTTAAAGGAGGACAGAAGGGACTTTTTTGGAAGGACCGGCTGTTTTTGACTCCAAATACAGGACAGGAAACAAAAAACAGCAGGGCAGAAGCCCTGCGGAGGAGGGGCCAGGATGGAAACCATACTGGAATTGAAAAACATTGTTAAAACCTATCCGGGCGTTAAGGCCCTGGATAACATCAGTCTGTCGTTCCAAAAAGGAGAGGTGCACGCCCTTATGGGCGAAAACGGAGCCGGAAAATCCACTTTGATTAAGGTTATTTCCGGTGCCATTGAACCAAACGGCGGGGAAATTATTTTTGAAGGAAAAAAATATAATAAGATGAATCCGATTTTGTCCCAGAGGCTGGGAATCGGAGTGATTTACCAAGAATTCAACCTGGTTCCGGAGCTGTCCATCGCGGAAAATATTTTTCTGGGGCAGAAATTAAAAAAGGGTTTTACCATTGACCGCAAAAAAATGAATGAGCGGGCACAGGAAATTATGAATGACTTCGGAATTTCCGTGGATGTGTCTAAACCGGTGAAGAGTCTGACGGTTGCCTATCAGCAGCTTGTTGAAATTGCCAAAACCATTTCCAATGATGTGAAGCTTCTGATTATGGATGAGCCGTCCGCACCTCTGACAAACAGGGAAATCGAGGCTATGTTCGGCATAATAGAGAAGCTCCGCAATAAAGGAGTCGCTATCATTTACGTTTCTCACAGAATGGAGGAAATTTTCCGGATTTCCCACAAAATTTCCGTTATGCGGGATGGAACCTGCGTAGGAACAAAAAATACGGCGGAAACCAGCAATCCCCAGCTCATACAGATGATGGTGGGAAGGAGTCTGACGGAACAGTTCCCCACTGTGGAAAAGGAAATCGGGGAAACGGTACTTGAGGTGGAACACCTTTTTACGCCCGGTTTTTTGAAGGATGTAAATCTGACCCTGCATAGGGGGGAGATTCTGGGGCTTGCAGGGCTTGTGGGGGCAGGCAGGACCGAGACTTCCAGAGCCATTTTCGGTGCGGATATAAAAAGCCGGGGCAATATAAAAATAAATGGAAAGCCGGTGAACATTAAAAAGCCGGGGGACGGAATCAGGGAGGGCATCGCTCTGATTCCCGAAGACAGAAAAAAGCATGGCGTGCTCATGGAAATGACCATACGGGATAATATTTCCTTTATTGCCCTGCCGTATATTTCCAGAGGAACGGTGATTGACAAAAGGAAGGACAGGGAGAATGCAGAAACCTTTATTAAACGTCTTCGGATCAAGACACCGGGTATGAATCAGCTTGTGAAGAATCTTTCCGGAGGAAACCAGCAGAAGGTGGTTCTGGCAAAATCTTTGGCAGGTAAATCAGAGATTATTATTTTTGATGAACCTACCCGCGGCATTGATGTGGGAGCTAAGCAGGAGATTTATCAGCTTATGCTTGAACTGGCAAAGGAGGGTATGGCGATTCTCATGATTTCATCGGAAATGCCGGAGCTTCTGGGTATGTCCGATACGATTATGGTTATGCATGAGGGCGAAGTAATGGGCCAATTGTCTAAGGAGGAAGCAACCCAGGAAAAGATTCTGGAACTGGCTTCAGGTATACGAGGAGGATTAACATGAAAAGCAAAAATACGCTGAAGCAGTTCAGCACCATAATTCTTCTGGCAGTAATGATTCTGTTTTTCTCTGTTTTTACGGATTCCTTTCTGGCAGTGAGAAATGCAATTAATATTTTGAGACAGGTGGCTGTATTAAGCATTCTGTCAGTAGGCATGACCTATGTCATTATTTCAGGCGGTATGGATTTAACCGTTGGTTCCATGCTGGGCCTGACTGGTGTTATATGCGCAAGGCTTTTGACCGGGGCAGGGCTGAGTCCGGCGCCGGCGATTTTGATTACACTGATGCTGTCCTGCGCTTTTGGAATCGTGACAGGTCTTTTGATTGTAACGTTGAAGGTTCCGGCTATCGTTATCACTCTTGGTATGATGACTGTCGCAAGAGGACTGGCCTTCATTATTTCCGGAGGCCTTCCCATCTATGACATCCCAGAGGGGGTGGTTTATCTGGGACAGGGCTATGTGGGAATTATACCGGTTCCGGTTATTATGATGATAGTTATTATTCTTGCGGCAAACTTTGTTCTGAACAGTTCTTACATTGGACGCTATGTTTATGCAATCGGCGGAAATGAGGAGGCCGCGAGGCTGGCCGGTGTTGCGGTAGATAAAATCAAGATTGGACTTTATGCAGCCAGCGGTTTTCTGGCAGGAATTGCCGGCGTTATCCTGATGGCCCGTGTCAGCTCCGGCGCACCGGCCTCGGGAACAGGAATGGAGATGGATGTTGTGACTGCGGTTGTAATCGGCGGCGTCAGCATTAATGGCGGAAAGGGTAAGATTTCAGGTGCCTTTATCGGAGCATTGATTATCGGCGTTTTAAGTAACGGTCTGACCATTATGAATATCGGAGAGTATTATCAGCAGGTGGTAAAGGGCGTGGTTCTGATTCTGGCGGTTGCATTTGACGCCATAAGCAACACCGACCGTGTAAAAAAGGTGAAAGCTGCATAAGGAGAGGACGAAAAGCATATGAAAACAATACTTTGCTATGGGGATTCCAATACATATGGGCTGAAATCCGATCTGCTCACCCGGTATCCCAGGGATAAACGCTGGACAGGCATTCTGCAGAAAAGACTGGGAGAAGAGTTTTACGTGATTGAGGAAGGCCTCGGGGGCAGAACAACTGTGTGGGATGATCCGTTGGAGGAGCATAAAAACGGAAAAAAATATCTCCTGCCCTGTCTTGACAGTCACAAGCCCCTGGATTTGGTAATTCTTATGCTGGGAACAAATGATTTAAAAAAAAGATTTTCTGTTTCCAGCTTTGATGTTTCTGTCGGAATGGAAAATCTGGTAAAAGCCGTTCTGAAATCCGACGCGGGGATCAATTTTGAGCGGCCTGAGGTGCTTTTGGTCACTCCGGTTCCCATTCATAGTGTCGGAAACCGGGACTTGGACCGTATGCTTCCGGATGGCGAGAAAAAAAGCCGGGAGCTGGCGGAATACTACGAAGCCATTGCCAAGCGCAATCATATTTATTACTTGAATCCGGAAGGAATGGTGGAGGTCAATACCCTGGACGGCATCCATTATACGGAAAAAGGCCATCAGCAGATGGCAGCCTTAATAGAAGCAAAAATCCGCAGGATTTTCCGGTGAAAAAACAGGTAAATGAGCTGGCCAGCAGTTGCTCCGCGGATTCCGAACTGTTCTAAGGCTTTTGTTTCCGCGGCTTTCACCGGATTCTAAGGCATGCAGTTATATTTCCCTTGATTTTTTATTGAATTTGTCAGAGCGCAGTTGAGCCAGTACCTCTTCAGGGCTTATGGCATTCAAGGAGCTTGACCGTATCAACCGGGAAGATTGTAAGAAAAACGGGATTATACGCAACAGGGCCCCTCACATTGTAAGCCCTGCGATTGTACATTCCTGATTATCAATGTGTCGTCTCAGCAGTTTATTTCAGTAAATATGATCGTCTACGATTAAATTAATAATAGGACTAAATAAAGACTTCTAAGTTATGGGGCTTTATTTAGTCCTGTTTTATGCGCAAAAGCGCATATATACGTCACCGGGTTTTCTGCATATTTGCAGTATATGACGCTTTGCTTTGTATACTACCCGTGACAGGTATTTGGCAATTTTAAAAAGAAATTGCTAAAAGTGTTACGCAGGCGAGTCTGGCGTTGGGCCTGTCTCTGAAATTGTGCTGCCTTGCTTCTTTCATATGGTGAAGGAAATATAACATCTAACTGCCAATATTTTACACAAAATAAAAAAGTATTTATATTTGTGATATAACTATCACATAAGTTGACTAAAGCTAATAAAAAGGTATGGAATGGGAGAAGAAAAGATAATGGAAGGATTATTGCATGCAGAGTTAACAAGAATTATAGCAATAAAGGAAAATGATTACATTTTACGTTATGGTAAGTTATTCAGCACTGAATTTAATAATTACTTTTATGATACGGGAACAGGAAAAGTAGTAATTCTCGATGATAAAGATTTTCGATTATTGTCAGCGCTATTTTCCAAAGATAACGATAGCAGAAATTTTATGAAAATTTTTTCGGATTTATCATTAGAAAAAAAGAACAGTTTTCTAGAAACGCTTATAAAAGAAAATCTATTGCGAGCATATAAAGTTACAACTTTAAATCCGGTTTTAGCAGGTACAAGTTTGGAAAATGAATTAAATAACAACATCAGGCAACTTGTACTAGAGGTTACAGAGAAATGTAATTTTAGGTGTAAATATTGTATATATAATGAAGACTATAAAAGCAATCGCAGTTTTGGGACTGATGATATGGATTTTAATACAGCAAAAAAGGCCATCGATTACATTATGTTACATAGTCGGGAAAAGGTTGCTGTTACATTTTATGGAGGAGAGCCGTTATTGAATTTTGAATTAATAAAGAAATCTATTGAGTACGCATTAGAAAAAGGTAAAGATAAAGCTTTGAACTTCAGTATAACATCAAACTTATCAATAATGAACGAAGAAATTGCAAATTATTTGGCTAATATACCAAACTTAGCTTTTTTAGCTAGCATTGATGGACCCGAAAATATTCAAAACACTACAAGGGTATATTCGGGAGGGAAGTCAACCTTTAATGATACTATGAGAGGGTTGAGATTTATTGCTGAGGCTTTTAAAAAAACAGGGAATGTCCTAATGATTAATGCGGTTTTTGTACCACCATATGACTATGAAAAAATAGAAAAAATTAATGATTTTTTTGAACATCTGGATTTTTTGCCGGAGAATATTCAAATACAAATAACGTATCCGGAACTTGATTCATATCAATATAGTGAATGGGAGGATATAAATAACAACAAGAAGTATGTATTTGATGGAAGAACCATAGATCCACTAAAGAAATGGGCGTTGTTTAAAGCTAAAAAAAATGGACTTACTTTAGAACATACCAAAAATATCTATTTCCATCCAATGTACTCGTATTTACAGCAAGTCGAGATGAGATACAGAAGTGATAAACCGTCAAGTTTCCATTATTTTAATGGGTGTTGTATACCAGGTGCCAGAAAAATATATGTAAAAACCAATGGAGATATATTGCTATGTGAAAGAATAGGAACTTCTCCTAAAATAGGAAATATACATACCGGAATTGATGTAGAAGTAGTCAAAAAAAAGTATATTGATGAATATATTGAAGCGTCTATTCCGGATTGTTCAAAATGTTGGGGAATTCGTATGTGTGGAAATTGTTACTGCAATTGCTATTCAGAGAAGGGTATTGAGTTACAAGAAAAACGCAAATATTGCGAAGGATTGCTAGAGGATTGTCACAATCGTCTGGTTGTATATTATACACTAAAAGAGGAGTATCCTGAAATTTTAGATATCTTCAAAGAAAGTACGTATACTCTTGTTTAAAACTGGAGATTTGCGATGATGATCCAAAAGATTAAAAAAGGAGTAGTGAGTATTCATAAGTTTATCTTAATAATATTTAGTGCTTCAAGAATTGATTTAATATGCAATTTTGTATTGAGCATTATTATCGGACTTTTGAGCCCAATATCTTTACTGCTATCAAAAAGTTTTCTTAACGAATTAATGAATGTTATAAAAATAGGAAAAATTAATAATCGTGTCGTTATTTTTTTATTAGCTTTATTTGGTATAGCGTTAATCCAGTCAGTTCTAAATAATATATTAGGGCTTTTAAAAATTCGTTTTTCTGATAAAGTAGGCATTTATATTACGGAAGTGATTTTCAATAAGGTAATTGATTTACCAATGGAGTATTTTGATGATTCATCGACGTATAATAAAATTCAGTTGACGATACAAGAAACACCAGAACGTTGTACTGTCTTGATAAACTGCTCTGAAGGAATTCTAAAAGGATTTATACAATTAATCGGTGTTTTAGGTATATTAATTAGTTTAAATTGGAGCATTGGTATTATACCGATTTTATTTTTGATCCCAATGTTTGTAATTAGGTATAAGCTGACAAAGAAATGGTTTAAAATTCAGGAAAAGCGAGTGGAGGGATTAAGGTTTGCAGATGAACTAAAAAGTATATTATTAAAAAATGAAAATGTGATGGAGTTAAAGCTCTTTGCAGTTTCGTCTTTGATATTAAACAAAATACTAAAGTGCCAAGTCAGGTATGCAAAGGAAGGTTTTGGAAATAGCAAAAAATTTGGTAAATTAGATGTATACGCTACAATTATAAGTGGCATTTATTCATTTGGTATTAAATTATGGACTATTTTCTTGGGATTGAGTAGGAAGTATTCTTTAGGAAGTATATCAATGTATATTTCTGCAATAGATGTCTATGAAAATTCAATTGAAAGTATCTTAAATAATTTGACGATAATGTTTGAACAGTTATTGTATATCGACTATATTACTGAAATTGACAAGATGGATTGTGAAGAACAAGACCTTATAGATTTACATAAGCCAATTAGTACTATTGAGTTTATAGATGTAAGTTTTCGATATAAAAATTCTGAAAAATATATTTTGAATCATATATCAATGACTTTAAAAAGTGGAGTTATGTATGCGTTAGTGGGGCTTAATGGTTCTGGAAAAACAACATTGCTAAAGCTTTTATTAAAACTGTATTTACCAGAGACAGGGAATATATACATAGATGGTGTTAATATTAGAAAAATAAGTGCTAAGTCATTACGTGAGCAATTTACCGCAGTACTACAGGATTATATAAAATATCCTTTTAATGTAATAGATAATGTTTGTATGAGTGATGATAGTAAAAATGAGAATGAGATTGAGACTATTTTAAAATACGTAGGTCTGGATAAGGATATAAATAAATTGCCAAATAAAGGATACACTAATTTAAGATGCCAATGGCAGCGAGGAACAAATTTGTCTGGGGGCCAATGGCAGAAGCTGGCAATTGCCAGATGCCTGTATAAGCCAGCAAATATATTTGTATTTGATGAACCTTTTTCTAATGTAGACTCGGTTTCAAGATTAAAACTATTAAATAAGGTTAGAGAATTTTGTGAGGGAAAGATGTGTATACTGGTGTCGCATCAGTATGACTTTCTTCCATATATAAATGAGATAATAGTTTTAGATACTGGTGAGATTAAAGAGGTAGGTACGCATGAGGAATTAATGGCTATGAAAAATACTTACTATTACTTAGTAAATGCTGGGAAAATAAAAAATTAGTATTGTACATAACAACGGTAGGAAACCAAACATGATCTGCAATTAACGGCTCTATAGGTATATGTTAATTGTGATGATAACGGGTTTTTTATAATACATAGGGAAAGGAGGATTTATCATGAAGGTAGTAGATTTTAGTGCTGGGTCAGCAGTTGCCCGAGGAGCTTGTGGATGTATTTGTAATAGGGACGAAAGCTATTCTGCTGGATATTCAAATGGCAGCGGCAGTGGTACATGTGGAAGAAAATGTTATGCAGGTAATGCTGAAAATAACCAGGCAAATTATACCATGGCATATAATAAAGTGCACTAATGGGAATAAAGCTTAGTTGTTAATCGAGGAGAGCTGTTGCAGAGACAGATAAAAATCTGTTGAAGCAATAGCTCTTTTTAACATCAATGTAATTAAGAAGGCTTCTGAAAAAGCGGTGCAAATATTTTTTATTATAATTCTGATTATTTAATAGACGGAGCAGCTAATTTATATACCACTTTGAATATTCAGCTCTAATAACACGTTAATTACGTAGAAGGCTGGTAGGCTACTGGTCATACCACTTTTCGATCGTCTCCAGTAATTATTTTAGCTCAGTCTTAGAAGGAAGCTCAAAAAATATTCATAATGCTAGAGTGGTATAGTTTTTATTTACTTCTTGCTATGTTCATAATGGTATACCTTTTTATGTCGTATTTTAGATGAAATTTAGAGTTATTTATGGTATGATTTACAAATAGTTTTTGGCATACCATGAGTTTAAGGAGGATATCCTGATGAGAATCTTACTGATTGAGGATGATAAGGAATTCGCTTATGTACTTAAAACTCAATTAAGTGATAATGGATTTGAAGTAGATGTGTGTCATAATGGAAGCGATGGCATATTCTATGTGAAAATGGAACAGTATCATTTAATTTTATTAGACCGAATGCTTCCGGTACTAAATGGAACCAGTTTTTTAGATACAATTCGGTCACAGAATATTTCAATACCGGTTATTTTTATTACAGGGCTAGGTGAATTACATGATAAAGTATATGGTTTAAATCATGGTGCAGATGATTATTTGGTTAAGCCGTTTGCGTTTGAAGAACTGCTGGCTAGAATTCATTGTATACTACGACGTCCAGTCGATATGATGTCAGCACAGACAGCAACGTTGAGTGCCGGGGATTTGTTTTATAAATTAGAAAACAGAGAATTAACATGCAAGGGTGGTTCGTGTATACTTACAGCGAAAGAGGGCGCATTGCTAGAGCTATTTTTAAGGCATCCTAATGTAATATTATCAAGAGAAATGATTTTTTCTGAAATTTGGGGAAATAGTTCAGAGGTTGAATATGGTAACGTGGACAATTTTATTTATTTTTTACGTAACCGTTTCAGAGCAATTAATAGCAAAGCAAGTATAAAAACTTTGCGTGGCAAGGGTTATGGGCTTATTGTTTGAATTTTTGCACAAATATAGGATATACGATATAAATAGTCATTTAGCGTATAAGACTTCTACTGTTTAATGTGCATAATTATATAGTAATCGAGAAAATGATTAATTTAGCTAGTAATTGATTATAGAGGTGGTGGTAAAATGTATGATAAATTTCAAAAAAAACTTATAGGTTTTTGTATTTTAGTTATTACCACAATATTAGCTGTCATGACTTTTATAGAATTAAAAAGCATATATGAAAAGCAACGATTAAGTGATTTTAGTGATTTTCAATGTAAGATGGACAATATTTATCAAAGCTTGTCAGAGCAGAGCATTCTCTCCCTGACATGGTTAGGGGATGTTTCTGTAACAAATAATTTGGAAATAAAAGTAATAGATAAACAGCCGTTAGTTTATAATAAAATGGAAACGCAATTAAGCGGTGCTTATGAACAAGCGAAAGATAGAGCTCAAATGGATTTTGCTTTACTTGACTCATCTGTAAGCAATAGCATTTATCTAAAACATGTAGAGTTTCAAATGAAAGACCGAGATGGGGTAGAGTACCTTGCGTCAGTAGCATACATCCCTAAGAAATATGGAACTATATGTGTCATTTCACTTTATAATATTTTCCGTAATTCTATTATCAAAGAAGTTTTTTTACCAGTTATTTTAACAGCTCTGGGAGCTATTATTATATTAAGTATCCTTTCCTGTCTTGCTATAAAGGTTATGTTTAAACCTATAATCCAAAATCATGAAGCACAAATTAAATTTTTTGCGGCGGCATCTCATGAATTAAGATCACCATTAGCCGTTATTATTTCAGCGCTTTCAGCCATGAAATATGCTCCACCTAAAAAATCTTTAGAATTTTTTAAAATCATTGAGAATGAGAGCTTTCGAATGCAGCGGCTAATTAATGATATATTTACTCTTTCTACTTTGGATAATGGTATGATCGCTATACATAAAGAACGTGTATCTTTAACGAACATTTTGATTGAAGTATATAGCAAATTTATAAGTTTGGCAGCTATGAAAGAGATAGACATAAAATTTGTTTTTCCTGATATATTAGCACCTTTAATTTCATGTGATCCTGAGAGAATATCACAAGTACTTTCAATTATATTAGATAATGCGATTTCATATACACCTTGCGGTGGGATGATTTTGATTACACAACTTTATAGAGATAATGACATAATTGTCTCTATAGAAGATAGTGGGCCGGGGATTGCCGATAAGGATAAAAATCACATTTTCAAGAGATTTTACCGTTGTGATAATTCGCGTACAGACAAAGGTCATTTTGGTCTTGGGTTAAGCATAGCTAAAGAGGTTATCGATTTACATAATTGGGAAATTAGTGTAAAGGACTCTTCAAAAGGGGGGGCAAGTTTTATAATATGTATACCTATTGATGAGGATTTTTGATATCTCTGTGGATAGGATAGAAATTTTGATAAATGAGCTATTGCATTTTAGATTAAAATTAGAGATACATGTGGTAAGCTAATATAAAAACGGGGGAATTATTATGAAGAAAAAAATTGTTAGATTCGTTGTAACGTTTTTTCTCTCAGTACTGTTTTTGGCACTAGGGGGATGTAAGGGGGAAGATGATTTAGCCACAGTAAAAACCATGCAAGGATCGTTAAAGGATAGTTCTATTGAGAAATTCAGAGAAAATTCTGTTTTATTTCCAAAAGGTATCAAGGATATTTTAGCAGTTAGGCAGGTAGATGAGAAGCTTTGGCTTATCTCTCCGATAGAAGTTTACTATTCATTTGATATGGGTAACACGTGGGAGATATCAGATAAAGAAACAGCATGGATACCGGAAAATTGTTCTATGGCAGCAATCAGTGCTAAAGGTTCTTTTGCATTCTATTCACAAGATACTGGCGTCACTATTTATGATAATGAAACTACAAGGAAAATGGATATAGCTTTTGAAAAACAGGAATACGGCCAGAGCCTTGCTTTTGTTAATGAGCGCGTAGTCTGCATTTCAGATACCAATAGTAATGTATACATTATTGACTTAAATAAAGGCAACATAACAGAAGAAATATCTGCAAAGAATGAATACCATTATTTTACATGTGCAATAAATAATAAAATTTTTATGCTATCGGATCAGGGACTAACATGTTATGATAGTATGGGGAAGCAAATAGATACTGATGATGTTGTTAATGACTTAATATTGCAGAACCTGAATGACTATAATTCGAGCAAACAGATAATCCTTGTAGAAGATATTGATGAAAGAGGACTGTTTTTTGCTTCAAAGAGCGGACTTTATCATTATGCATCTGGTGGTAGTATTGTAGAGCAGCTTGCTGACGGAAGTACAAATTTATTGGGGGACAGTCGTTATAGTTTTTACAGAATGGCGGCAATGTCTGACAAAGCTGTACTTATTGTGTACAGAGATCGAGATTCAAATATTATAATAAAAAAATACGAATCTTCTACAAGTGACAATAATGAAGAAAGCAAAAAAGGTGAATTAAAAGTATATTCTTTATATAAAAGCGATTTATTATTACAAGAAATTAATATTTTTGGCCAGAACTATCCAGATTGTACTATCAATTTAGAAATAGGAATATCGGATGAATATAGTATTACTGCAGATGATGCAATGAAAACGTTAAACACTGAAATTTTGGCGGGGACTGGGCCAGATATCATTATTTTGGATGGGTTGCCAATTGATAAGTTAATTGAAAAGAATGTATTATTAGATGTAACACATGAAATGGAAAAAGTGTCAAAAAAAGAAGGAATTTATGAAAATATTGCTACTGCATATATGAAAGAAAATAAACTGTATGCAATTCCTGCACGTTTCAGAATACCTATTATGGTAGGAAATGAAAATGTCCTTAACAAAATTACAGATTTAGATTCTTTAGTTCAGGTAGTTCAAAATTTAAAAAAAGAAAATACGGATTTACCCAGTATATTAGGGCTATATAATAGAAATTTATTGGAATACTTATTTGACTTTTGCTCTCCTGCCTGGATAGACAGCAATAAGAAGATCGATCAAAATAAGTTAAAAGAGTTTTATAGGGCGGCTAAAAGTATACAAAATATACAAGAGGAAGGAGTGTCAGAAGAAAATATTGCGCTTATATCAGAGGCTGTATATTCAGACGATAATGAAGAATTGGATAGAGCAATAGCCGTTGGTATGGGAAAGCAGTTGTTGGCTTTTTACAATTCTAAATCATTAAATTTTTCAAAAACTCTTTTTGATACACAACAAAATAAAGACATTGCTTTTAAATGTTCGCAAGGTCAGAGTACAAATGTCTTTATACCTATAGAAGTGATTGGCATTAATGCACTTAGTAAAAATCAAGAGTTGGCAATCAAGTTTCTTGAAGGATTTTTATCTTCTGAAAGCCAAAGTCGTTTTACTATCACGGATATGGGGTACCCAATAAATGTAACAGCATTTCAAAAACAGGTTAAAGAAGAGCTTGCGGTGGTTGAAGATCAAAGTATAAAAGAAGTATATCAGAAAGGTTTCGAAAAAATCGAAGACATAATCTCTAAACTTGACAGTTGTTGTATTACAGACACCTTAATTAGAGAGACCATTGTAGAAGAAGGAATGCATTACATTTTGGGGGAACAATCACTTGATACTGCATTGGGTCAAGTTGTTCAAAAGCTTGATATATATCTGTCTGAGTAACTTGTAAGAAATATATATTTTATATAATATTGAATAAAAGGAAGGTAGTGGATAATTGCACATTATAAGGCGCATTTATCCACTGTTCTTTCTGGAAGCTAATAATATTATAGAGGCATTTTAATTGATTATATTTATTCTGCCCCACTAGGAAATTGAACCCAGTAAAATAATTACAGATATTGGTTCAGATTATGACTACACTTTCCCAAGGTTAAAATACTCGGTGTCTTTCTGATTCTGAATTAGGGCTGGGGAAGTTTCCTGCTCTTATAATGTGTGAGTGTTTAATAGTTGTTTTTTGATGTCATTAAGCAGAATATCAGCAGGAACCTAGATATTATCAAATTGTATCAGGCCTGTATTCTTCATTAAAATGTTGTTTTGTATTGTAATCCGATTTAGAACATTTCTGATATGTATTACATACTCTTTTTCATTAGACTCTTCAAGAGAAAACCCGAATCTCCCCCGTTTTGTTCCAATGGTTTGCGCCCTGCTTCGTGGGGCCTCTGACACGTTGCTGTACTATAAAGTTTATCGGCATATATAGAAGCGTTGTGGCAGCCAGCCAAATGCCTGCACAGTTATTTGCCAGGACTTTTCCGGTAGTGAAAAAAATATTACTTGTACAATCGGAAAAAGTACATATTTTATTAGATAATGAACTTTAATGTTACAATGTGTATAAAATGCAATCATTGCCAAAAATATCTTTTTAGGTCAAAACTAATAAAAACTTAGACTGAAACGTAAACAGAGTAGAAGTGAATGTTACACTGATATACTGGATTCACAAAAGCAGGTAACTGATTACTTCAATAATTTGTATCACATGCTGAGCTTTAAGGTGACATATACTTAATTAAAGTGTTAAGTGGTAATCAATTATGGAAAGTCGTTTAAGATAACTTCGTGAGAACAGGGGTCTAATACAGGATGTTTTGGCTTCAGACTTAGGAATTACGCAGCAAATGCTTAGTAAATACGATAGAGATATTACGCTAATTAAGGTCGATATTCTTAAGAAGATTGCTGAATATTTTAATGTTACAACGGACTGTCTTTTAGGTATATCGGATGTTAAAAGGGATTTGCAGGGCCAGGTGATAATGAATAAAACATTAGATGTATATTATGATTTGTTAGAAATATACAAAAAACTGGACAAATATGATCGGGAAATGGTATGATCAATAATGCAGAGTGTTAAGAGGACGAGTGAGAAGCGAAAGAAAGTAAGTAAGAATGTTACAGAAGAGGAATGAGGTAAATGGTTAATATAGCTATTTGCGATGACGATATTCGGACTACAGGAAGAATGGAGATGTTATTACACAAAATTGCAAAAAACAATTTTGTTGATACGGATATTGAGGTATTCTGGGACGCCGGAAGTTTGGTTGAGGCTGTTAAGCAAGGATATTATTTTGATATTATTTATCTGGACATAGAAATGGATAGGGAGGATGGGATTTCGGCGGCTAAAAGAATAAGGGAATATGATAAAAATGTTCTGATTATTTATGTTACGAGTCATGAAAACCATATGCAAGAATCTTTTTTAGTAAGACCTTTTAGATTTCTTGTAAAACCAGTAAGCAAAAAACAGTTTGAAGCTTCTTTTAAGGATGCAAATGAAGAGATAAATAGTGTGGATTTTTATTTTCGATACAGCTATCAAAGGATTAAATATAAAATTCCCGTTCGTGAGATTTTATATTTCGAAAGTAATAAGAGGAAGGTATTAATTGTAACTGAAAAGGAGACCTTTGTAGTTTACAGTAAATTAAGTCAAATTCAGGAGGGCTTAAAAAAATGTAAAATGCAATTTCTGCGAGTGCATCAATCTTTTCTTGTAAACTATAAACATATAGAGGGTCAGGCATATGATTTTATTAAAATGGATAACGGAAAGAGAATTCCTATTAGTGAAGATAGAAGGAAGCTGATCAGCGAACAGTATTGTTCAATGGAGGATACATTTCATGTTGATTAGTAGGTTACTGTCATATGGAATAGATGTATTGGTGATTGTTTTTACACTATATTTGTTTTTTTATTATTTTAATATTTTCTTTGTACAAAAGAGAGGAAAAATACTGTTAGTAGCCGGGACTGCTATGTTTGTAGCGTGGCAGTTTGTGATATCAGGTATTATCGTATTGCCTGCGTACATAAATATTAGTATTACTATTATTGTTACTCTGTTAGCGATAATGTTTATTTATGAGGGAGGGCTTTGGCGCAAATGTATTTTTGCGATTACTTTTAATGCAATCTGGATGCTGCTGGAAACGTTAAGTGGTAATATTCTTTTGGTTTATTGTGAAAATTTTGCTGAGTATCATGCATTGATGTTGGCGGGCGCAGTCACCTCAAATTTCTTCTTTTTACTTGTTATATTGACATTAAAAAAAGTATTTACAGATGATGGAATAAAAGAACTTTCTACAAAGTATAGTATTATGTTTATAGTGATTCCCATAGGAAGTATTTATATTATGAACAGTATCTTTACGCTTGGATATAAAGCGGAGGGAGTTCGTGCAAATTTTCAGTCTGCAATTGCGGCAGTTATTTTATTAGGTATTAATATATTGGTATTTTATATGTACAAAAAAATGGCAGAAGATTTGCAGCTAAGGAGAATGACATCTGTTTATGAGCAGCAGTTAGAACTGTGTGAACGTCATCAACATGAAATGGAACTATCAATGTTGCAATTGAGGGATGTGAAACACAATATGCGGAATAATCTTGTGTCAATTATCGCCTATGCGGAAAATGGAGAATGTGAGAAAATAGTCGATTTTATTAATGAAGTGATGGGAGAGGGTGGGATAAAGGCATCCACAATTACAAATAGCGGAAATCTCGTAATAGACTCATTAATAGGGTATTGGTATGTTGCTGCCCAAAAGGTTGGGGTGGATTTTTCTGCGGATGTCTGTATACCTATGAAAATGCCATTTAGAGGTGCCGACATTTGCCTGATACTTGGAAACTTGCTGGAGAATGCGGTAGAGGCAGTCAAAAAGGTAGATGGAGAAAAGTATATTGGGATTCGAATGAAATATGATAAAAATAACCTGCTTTTATTTGTGATGAATAATTATAAGAGTCCTCTTAAAAAGTCCAGGGAAAATACTCTGTTATCTACAAAGCGGGATGCGAAAAATCATGGTGTAGGTTTGCCATCAGTGTATAGAGCTGTTTCTAAATATCATGGAGTATTGACAATTGATGATTCGGTACCGGGGCAATTTTTAGCTAAAGTGGTATTGTATGGGGAACGGGAATAGTTACATGAATAGTCGATATTATTACGTTGGAAAAATGTATCATGTAAGAAGTAGCATAATAAAACTAAATATAGCAATAAAATTTATGGATGGTACAATATGCTAAAAATAGTTTTATTCAGCGACAGTAAACGAGTATATGAGATAACTAAAAAGATAGTAGAGGGAAAGTATGCACTTACATGGTGTACCTATAGCTTATTGAAGGACAATAAATACCCACTTTCAAATATAGTCATTATGCATTATGATGGAAAAATGCTCGAGAAAGATATATGTGAATCAATTATCAAGGTTAAGGGCAGATTAGGACATAACTTGCCAGTCCTCGCGCTGATAGAGGGGGGATCACCGCAAGATATATTTATAGCGCTGGAAGCAGGCGCATATGACTATCTGGAAGATGTGGAGAATATACAAGAATATAAGAAGAAAATTGAAGATATGGTCTCATGGGACTGGTACATGAATAAATACGGTCCGGGAGTAAGGCGGCAGCAATGATTGTATATTTCATTGCTGTTTTGTATTTAGTATTCAGCATAATTACATTCCGGAAAAGTTACACGAATTGTCGCTTTTTTTACAGAAAAAGTGTTTAGAGGTATATTTGTAGTATTATGCTAATAAATAATAGGAAGGAGGTCCAAAATATGAAAAACGAAAAAAACCAGGTGGCGAAATTGTTGGCAGATGTAAGCTTGAAAGTTGGAAAAATTTCAGCAGATAGTGCTTGTTGTTATATCTTCCACCAGCCCAAGATGCCAGAGGCATTGAAGAAGATCAAAAAGTCTTAAAATGAAGCAGTTATCAGAAAAGCTAACGAGATATGTTATTAAGGATGGCTCGGCTTCAGAGGAATCATATGCAATATATCAATATGGCTTTCAAATCGGGCTTGAAATGTTATGTTGCTTTGTGGTTTGTTTGGGTATTGCGATATATCTGCATATGGTTTCAAAATTTGTAGTGTTTACCGGGATTTTTATGTTGTTGCGTACCTATGCTGGAGGTGTGCACCTAAACAGCTTTGGGGCATGTTTTATATGCTCGGTTTTTGTGCAGACAGTAACTTTACTTATCAGCGGAATGTATAACCTTTCAGTAACAAATGCATGGATTATTATTTTAATAGGTGCCATATTAATATTAAAAACTGCACCAGTAGAGAATATAAACAGGGAACTGGATAGCAAAGAAAAAGCACATTGTAAAAAAGTGACTATGAAAATCTTGATTGGTGTTTTGATATTTGCTGGTGGCTGTACGTTAGGTGGTATAGTAGATATTGTGTCATTGGTTGCATTGACTGTTCTTGTGATCCTGATTTCACAATATGTTGGTTTGGCAAAATATAAAATCGAAAAGAGTACGAACGGGCGGGAGTGATAGAAATTATTATTTCCGCCTTTTTATTATGTAACCGAACAATGGTTATCGATCAATGGGGATAGGAGTGGAAAATATCCATTATTGTGTGGAAGAAACATTGCGTAAGAGATTATGCTGGAGGATATTAAAGCAGGTAAGGTAAACTGTGTGATTGTTAAGGACTTGTCCAGA
The DNA here is from genome assembly GCA_900551075.1 of uncultured Blautia sp. Lineage (GTDB taxonomy): Bacteria > Bacillota > Clostridia > Lachnospirales > Lachnospiraceae > Blautia_A. The sequence continues at coordinate 18,189 of URVB01000003.1, forward strand.
TTCGGAAGAAATCAGTTTCAAGTTCCTGGACTTGGTAAGCCTTATTTCGACAGGAATATTCCAGCCTGTATGCCCCCCCCGGTTTCTTTCTGCATATAGAAATATGTTTAATCATATTTTATAAAAATGAGAATCGGCAGGCATGTTTATGGCATATTTATGGGGCGGGATGATTCTGATAGGAATTCTGTACGGTACATTGACAGGGAATCTTCAGGCAGTTACGGAGGCGGCAGTTTCCTCTTCCAGGGAGGCGGTGAATCTCTGTATCGCCATGGCCGGGATTACAGCTATGTGGACCGGGATTATGAAGATTGCGGAGATGACAGGGCTGGTCAGCCAGTTGTCCCGCGGACTCCGTCCTGTTCTAAGATTTTTGTTTCCGAGGCTTTCACCGGATTCTAAGGCATGCAGTTACATTTCCCTTAATTTTTTATCGAATTTGTTAGGGCTCAGTTGGGCCAGCACCTCTTCAGGGCTTATGGCATTCAAGGAGCTTGACCGTATCAACCGGGAAGATTGTAAGAAAAACGGGATTACACGCAACAGGGCCCCTCACATTGCAAGCCCTGCCATGTGTACATTCCTGATTATCAATGTGTCGTCTCTGCAGCTTATTCCGGTAAATATGATTGCCTACAGAGCACAGTATGGGAGCGTAGAACCGGCGGCAATTGTGGGGCCTGCAGTTGTAGCGACGGCATTGAGTACAATGGTGGCGGTGGTGTTCTGTAAAGTTATGGACTGGAGGCGGAGAGTGTAAATGCTCTTCGCTTTTTGTTTATAGTTGAAAAGAAACAGGAAAGACAGTATACTGAAAAAAATAAATTGATTAGGAGATGCCTTTATATGAAGACAGAACGACTGCAGAAAGTTCAGGAATCTATTATATATTTGCCGAATGTTCATTCCATTGGTGTGATTGGGGATCCCGGATGTGAGGGGCTTGGTACCTATAACATGAAAGTTTATGCCGGAACCCTGGAGGAAAGTGCAAAAGATGATATTACATTGATTGTAGGGGACCTGGTACCGACCGGAAATGATTTTTATTACGAATCCATAACAAGCCTGACGGAAGGGATTGCAGAGAATGATGTTTATGTGCTGCGAGGGAATCACGATACCGGAACTTATGAGGATTACTTTGGGAAGAAGAATTATGCCTTGATCATGGAGCGGTTTGCGGTGATCGTGCTGGATAATGCCATGCGTACTTTCGAAGAAGAAGGACTGGAACTGGCAAAAAAAGTGCTGGCAATGGATGAGGTCAGCCAGGTTGTGATTGCGTTTCATATTCCGGTGCCGAACCATTTCATACGGAATGCGGTACCGGAGGGGGAGTTTGCCAGGCTAAAGGAGGCTTATGGTGCGTGGAAAGAAAAAGTGGCCTATCTGGTATGCGGTCACGTACATTCCAGATTCATTGATGAGGTAGATGGGATTCCATTGATCTGTACGGGCGGGGGCGGTGCAATGATTGAGGATGTTTCAGAAGAAATTAAAGCATGTGATGTAGAGCATCATATGATTCATTTTTATGAAGAGGAGGGACGTCTGAATTATCGGGTTTCAGACCTTTCTGAAAATTGTTATGGCAGGGAACAGAAGAATGATATATTGCGGGAAAAACTGAAGGAGGCTGTGGCGGGAGAGCTGATGGCACATTTGAAATATCTGATGTTTGCGGATCGGGCAAGACGGAGAGGCGTTCATAAGGTGGCAAATCTATTTGAAGCCCTTGCGGCTTCAGAGTATTACCATGCCCGGAATTTTTACTCCGTGATTGAACGTCCGGCTGCTTTTAACCAGTCGGTAGAAAAATTTATCCCGGGAGAAAAGTTTGAATATCAGCGTCTTTATGCCATGATGGAGGAGTATGCCGGGAAGGAACAGGCTCCTTTGGCAGGACAGGCATTTTCCGGCGCTGCGGCTGCGGAGAAAGTTCATGCAGAGCTGTTGCATGAGGCCGCAGATATGGAGAAATTTGAGAAGGAGACGATTTTTGTCTGTCCGATATGCGGCTATGTTATGGCTGGTGCTTCGATTCCAAAGCGGTGTCCGGTGTGCGGGGGTCCGAGCCGGCAGTATGAGAAGTTTGAATGAAGCTTATAAGAAAAAGTATAAATAATGCTTTGGATAAGGAGAATAAACAGAATACAGGATATCATAGTGTATGGTAAGGACATTTTCAGGAGAGATTATGAAAATTATTTCCTACCTTTCCAATTTCATGATTCCTTTTTTATTGTTTTATGTGGTAGGATATGGCCTGCTGTCAAAACGGGATATATATAATGATTTTCTGGATGGAGCCAGGGATGGCCTGAAAACAGTTATGGGGCTTGTACCTACCCTGATTGGCCTGATGACAGGGGTGGGAATCCTGAGGGCCTCCGGTTTCCTGGAGTTTTTGGGAGGAATTCTGGGAAAAGCTACTGAAGCTGCCGGTATTTCCCCGGAGCTGGTTCCGCTGGCTGTTGTGCGGCTGTTTTCCTCCAGCGCGGCAACGGGACTTCTTCTTGATATTTTTAAGGAATTCGGAACCGATTCTAAGGCAGGACTTATGGCAGGGATTATGCTGAGTGCTACAGAGAGTGCATTTTATTGCATGAGTGTTTATTTCGGTTCTGTAAAAATACAGAAAACAAGACATACGCTTCCGGGTGCTCTTCTGGCAACTCTTGCGGGGGTAATTGCATCCGTATGGATCGTAAACCGGATCATATAACAAAAGGGAGCACTGTTTCATAGCGTATTATGGGCTATGGACAGTGCTCCTGATAAGATGGCAGGGATTTGTATATTATGAGTGGAGATGTGTCAGATAATCTTCCAGGTCAGACTTGATTACCGTAACATTAGGTCCGTAGATCACCTGAATGCCCTGTCCCTTTTTTATGATGCCTTTTGCTCCTGTATGTTTCAGAAGTGCATCGTTGACTTTGCCGGAATCCTGGACAGTAATCCGAAGACGGGTAGCGCAGCAGTCTACATCGCTGATATTGCCGGCGCCGCCCAGTCCTTCCGCAATGAGCCGGCTGATTTCAGTACCGGGTGTGCCGGTGTTTGTAAGGCCGGGGTCTGCTGTATGGCGGTTGTCTGTATCCGAGCCTTTTGCGGCGTTGACATCTGCCTTCGTGTAAAGCCGTGTTTCTTCTGACTCCTCTTCTCTTCCCGGTGTCTTTAGATCCAGCCTTTTGATAAGAAACAGGAAAATAAAATAATAGAGTAAGAAGTAAACCACGCCGACCGGGATAATACGAAGCCAGCTTGTCTTGGTATTTCCCTGCAGGATTCCGAAGAGGAATAAGTCCAGGAAGCCGCCGGAAAAGGTCAGACCAACAGCGATATTCAGCATATGGGCAATCATATAAGCAGTTCCTGCCAGAAGGACCTGGACAATAAATAGGATCGGGGCCACAAATAAAAAAGAAAATTCAATGGGCTCCGTGATTCCTGTCAGCATGCAGGTGAGAGCGGCAGAAAACAAAAGTCCTCCGGCAGCTCTTTTTTTCTCTGGCTTTGCACATTGGTACATAGCAAGGGCAGCACCAGGAAGCCCGAAGATCATGAAGATAAATTCTCCGGAAAAATACCGGGTGGCGTCTGCGCTGAAGTGTGTGATGTTTGCAGAGTCCGCAAGCTGTGCAAAGAAGATATTCTGGCCTCCCTGGACGAGCTGTCCGGCTACATCCATAGTGCCGCCGACTGCCGTCTGCCAGAACGGCATGTAGAACACATGATGAAGTCCGAAGGGAATGAGAGCCCGTTTTACAATTCCGAAGATCAATGTACCAAGATAGCCGGTGCCTGTTACCAGGCCGCCCAGTGCAAAGATTGCATTTTGTACCAGAGGCCAGATAAAGTACATCAGGATTCCTACAAACATGTAGACGATTGTGGAAATGATGGGTACGAACCTGGAACCGCCGAAAAAGGACAGTGCATTGGGAAGCTCAATCCTATGATAGCGGTTATGAAGTGCAGCTACGCCGAGTCCTACGATGATGCCGCCGAAAACACCCATTTGCAGAGTAGGGATTCCGCACACGTTGGCAATGGTGCCCTCCAGTACGTCTGCGGAAACTATGCCGTTTTCAACTTTTCCGGTAAGCTCCAGAATGCCGTTGACAGAGATGTGCATAACAAAAAAAGCAATGAGGGATGCGAGAGCCGCAACCTCTTTTTCTTTTTTTGCCATACCAATTGCAACGCCTACCGCAAAGATGAGGGGAAGGTTATCGAAGATGGCGCTTCCGACTTTGTTCATGATCACAAACAGGCCATGGAGCAGAGTACCTTCTCCAAGAACTCTCTGCAGACCGTAGGTCGTTATTGTGGTGGCATTGGTGAAAGAACTGCCGATGCCGAGAAGAAGGCCGGCTACCGGGAGAATTGCAATGGGGAGCATAAAGCTTCGCCCTACGCGCTGTAATACACCGAAAACTTTGTCTTTCATAAGGAATCTCCTTTTCTGGAAAATCATCGTTCATTTTCTCTGACGTTAGAAAATGATATTCTGGAAATTAGTGTTTTCCATTTTGGGAGATTTATTCGCCTGGATATTCGTCTTAATTTGCAGACAATCGGCATAACGTTTCCTGACAGGATGTGTAAGGTGACAAATGAGAGCCGGTTGTTTTAAACAAGGTCTTTATTTTTTTGGAGCATTTCTAAAATAATATTCTGTGTATAGGCACCCAGATGTTTCTTATCTTCTCTGGAGAGCTGCTCCGGATAAATAGGTTTACCGTATTCCAGAATTACATGGCAGGGTTTGATGGCAGGAAAATGTGCTTCCCAGATTTCCGCCGTGTTGTTCATAGCAATCGGAATGACAGGGCAATCGGACTTGGATGCAATCCTGAAGCTTCCCTCATGGAACGGCAGCATATCTGTCTCACTGGGGTTGGAATTTCGGGTGCCCTCCGGAAAAATACAGATGGAAATTCCGGATTTTATTTTTTCAGTGGCTTCCAGTATGGTTTTTAATCCCTGCCTGATATCCGTGCGGTCCAGGAAAAGACAGTGGAGATAACGCATCCAGTTGGAAAGAAGCGGATAGCGTTCCATTTCCTTTTTTGCTATATAACCGGTTCGGATAGGACAACGGCTGTAGGTCAGAAGAATATCGAAATAGCTTCTGTGGTTGCCTATGTAGAGAACCGGGGCGTCCCTGGGTACGTTTTCTTCTCCGATAACGGTAACCTTTACTCCGGTGATCCACAGGATAAAACGGAACACAGCCTGTATGATGCGCAGTGAGCTGATTTCTTTTTTCAGAGGAGCAAATTTTCCGATCAGCCATTCGACGATCAAAATGGGAATCGATAATACTAAAAATCCAATGACAGTAATACAGACAAAAATGAAGCGAATCATATTTAAGTCCTTTCCAGTACGATGCGGGGCATATAAAAATGACCATTCGTCTAATTTTTTTCTATTACCATTATACGGAATTTTTGAATTTCTTGCAATAAATCTTTTTCCTGAATCATAGAATACATACTAAGGAACAGATAGGGGTGGCATTATGAAGAAAACGGTCTCCCTGTTTTGCCTTACAGTAATCCTTGTTTTGATGCTTTGCGGATGCAGAGTCATCCGAATTGAAGAAGCGGAAAGAAAGGCATTGGAATATACCGTAGTGAGTCAGGAGGAAATTCCGAAGGAGGTTATAACGCTGATTGAAGGGAAAAAGGCGAAGGAATTTCAGATGACGTATCAGAGCGGGGAGGAGCTTTATCTGATTAAGGGTTATGGACAGCAAATGACGGGAGGATACAGTATTCAGGTAGCAGAACTGTCGCTGTCGGATACGGCGGTCTTTTTTAAAACAAAGCTGCTGGGACCTTCCGGTAATAATCAGAGCGGGGAGCCATCCTATCCGTATATCGTAGTCAAAATGCAGTACCGTAAGGAGCCGGTGCAGTTTCAGTAATGATTGGAGGAGAAGCAGGAGTGGAATTAAAGAGAGAAGATATTCAGACGCTGCGTGTAAAAAGCAGAGCAACCAGCCAGGTAACCTTTGATGTAGATTATAATGTTCCGGATGTGAAGCCGGATATCGGAAGAATGATACAGAATAAGGGTGATGTATCTATGGATGAAGTACGTTTGAGCGATGGCCACGCTTTTTTGAAGGGCAGTTTAAATGTAGACCTTCTCTATGTAGGGGAAGAGGAGGGCAGAGTCTACAGTCTTTTTGCCAGGCTGCCAATGGAGGAGAGCCTGAATCTGGAAGGAATTGCAAGCGGGGATAAGATGTGCCTCAAATGGGAGATTGAGGATTTGAGCCTGCATTTGATCCATTCCAGAAAGCTGAATATAAAAGCGATTGTAACCCTCTATGCAGTTGTGGACGAGGTCGCCGGCATTAGATTACCGGCAGCGCTGGATGAAAAGGATATATCCGTGAAAAAGAAGAGGATGCGGCTGATGAGTCTTGCAGTACATAAAAAGGACACACTGCGCATGAAGGAAGAGATCACGCTGGCATCCAACAAGCCCAATATAGCGGAGCTGCTCTGGTATACGGTCGAGGTGAGGGGACTGGACCTGCGGCCGGAGGAAAATACAGTAAAAGCAAAGGGAGAGCTGTTTATTTTTGTCCTGTATACAGGCGATGACGAAAACAATCCGCTGCAGTGGCTGGAATATTCTGTTCCCTTCAATGGCGAGGTGGAATGCAGCGGATGTACGCCTGAAATGATCCCGAATATTGAGGTTTCTGTCATCAATCAGAGTATAGAAGTAAAGCCGGATGCAGATGGGGAAGAGCGGCTGCTTTTGGCTGATGTTGTTTTGGAATTGGATATGAAGCTTTACAGGGAAGAGGAACACGATGTGATTCTGGATGTCTATACTCCGCTGAAGGAATGCATTCCCCATGGCAGAAAAGAGGTATTGGAGAGCCTTTTGATACGGAATTTTTCCAAGTGCAGGCTTTCGGACAGAGTGGAAGTGAAGGAAACGCAGGGGAAAATTCTGCAGATCTGCCACAGCCAGGGAAAGGTGAAGATTGATAAAACCAAAATCGTGGAAAATGGCATTCAGGTGGATGGAGTGGTCTGCATGAAGGTTCTGTATATTATCGGAAATGATGATATGCCGTTTTATTCTATGGAAGCCATGATCCCGTTTACCCATGTGGTGGAAGCCAGGGGAATTACGCCGGACAGTATATATTATCTGCATACGGATCTGGAACAGCTTTCCACGACCATGGTAGACAGCAATGAGATAGAAGTAAAGGCAACGGTAAGCCTGAATGTTCTGGTTATGAAGTGTGAGGAAGAAATGATCATCGATCGGGTGGAGGAACAGCCTCTGGATATGGATATGATTCGGAATATGCCCGGAGTTACTGTGTATATGGTGAAGCCCGGGGATACGATGTGGGATATTGCAAAACGGTTCTATACCACTGTGGAGGAGATTTGTACCCTGAATGAATTGGAGGAGGAAACCATCTATCCCTGTCAGCCGCTCTTACTGGTAAAAAAAGTAGGAGGATGAGTATTGAAATCGTAAATAAAATCATATAAAATACAAAATAAGGAATACTGTATACAAAGTACAAAAGAGAAATATTACAGGCAATGTGCTCTGTGGGAGCGCTATGTACTGCAGAAAAGCAGAATAATATCCGAAAGATGACCGGAGGGGTTTATGCGATTACGAGCGATGGCGAAAATCAATTTAGGACTGGATGTGATTCGAAAAAGAGAGGATGGGTACCATGAGGTACGCATGATCATGCAGACAATTCAGATGTATGATGTTCTGGAAATCCGAAAAAAATCAATACCCGGAATTTCACTTGTGACCAACCTGCCTTATATTCCTTCAGATGAGAGGAATTTGGTTTATAAGGCTGCAAAGCTTTTAATGGATGAATTTCATATACAGGAAGGGCTTTCTATGAAGCTGGACAAGTCTGTTCCTGTTGCAGCGGGTATGGCGGGTGGAAGCTCTGATGCAGCAGCGGCCTTTGTAGGAGTAAACCGGCTTTTTAATCTTGGATTGAGTGAACAGGATCTGATGAAGCGGGCCGTGCAGGTGGGAGCGGATGTACCCTATTGTATTATGAGGGGAACGGCTCTGGCGGAGGGGATCGGAGAGAAACTGACCGGACTTGTACAGATACCGAAATGCTATGTTTTGGTGGGGAAGCCGGGTGTGAATGTATCGACTAGGCTGGCTTATGAAAATCTGAAGCTGGCTGGGATTGCCCGGCATCCGGATATTGATGGGATGATCGCGGACATTGAGAAGCAGGATTTATATGGCATGGTATCCAAAATGGAAAATGTATTTGAACCAGGTATTGTTGCAAAGTATCCGGTTATTCAGGAGATCGAGGATTTAATGGAAGCAAACGGAGCTTTGAAGGCAGTGATGAGCGGAAGCGGACCCACGGTATTTGGAATCTTTGACGATGCAAAAAAAATCGCGCGCGCTGCTGCTGTCCTGCGCAAGAGCAGGCTGGCGAAGACTGTATTTGCAACGGAGGTATACAATCGGAACGGAGGAGATACGAATGACAAGTGATTTTTCTGTACACATGGATGAATATCTGCCCCTCAGAGATGTTGTTTTTAATACCCTGCGCAGGGCTATTCTGAAGGGAGAGCTGAAGCCCGGAGAGCGCCTCATGGAAATTGCTCTGGCAGAGCGTCTTGGGGTGAGCCGTACGCCAATCCGTGAGGCTATGCGGAAGCTGGAGCTGGAGGGACTTGTTGTGATGATTCCCAGAAGGGGTGCACAGGTAGCCAATATCACGGAAAAGGATCTGAATGATGTGCTGGAGGTACGGATTGCACTGGAAAATCTGGCAATTGAAAAAGCCTGCAAGTGCATGAATGAAGAGCAGATGGGGAGGCTTTGGGTAGCTGCCAAGGAATTTGAACGTACTATGTCGGAGGGGAATCTTGTACGTCTTGCAGAGGCAGATGTGGCTTTTCATGAGATTATTTATCAGGCAGCGGATAATGTACGTTTGAATCAGGTCCTGAATAATTTGAGAGAGCAGATTTACCGTTATCGTGTGGAATATCTGAAGGAAGAGGAGACCCGGAACGTGCTTGTGAAGGAGCATGAAGAACTATACCGGGCGATCAGTGAAAGAAATGTCGCAAAGGCGCAGTCAATTTCTTTCAAGCATATAGAGAATCAGCGCAAGGCAATTATCCACTCCATCGGGACAGAGGAGGGAGCCCCTGCAAAGAGCGGAAATCATAAATAAAACAGCAAAATCTGGTTATTCTAAGAGAGATACGTAAATGTGTCTCTCTTTTTTGATTTGGAGAGATTCGGCGGATTACAAGGAGGAACCATCCAACATGGAAAAAACAAAAATTTCATTAAATTTAAGGGATAACGAGGCGTATATCCGTAAACGATGTGAAAACTGTGCGGACATTTTGATTCGGCCGATGAAGCTTGGCGCAGAAAGAAAAGTGGACTGCCTGATGCTTTATATCGAAGTAGCAGTCTCAAATATGATGCTGGATGATTCGGCAATCGGTAAGATGATCAATCATTTCTGGGAAATTTCACCGGAGAAGATACAGGAATTTGTAAAGAACAACAGCCTTGGAATTGCAGACGTACAGAAATTATCCACGATGGAAGAGGTTTTTGCTGCAATGTTGGCCGGAAATGCCATTTTTTTCATGGATGGCTATGACCAGGCAATGAAAATATCCAGTAAGGGCTATCCGAATATGGGGGTATCGGAGGCTGAAACAGAAAAGGTGCTCCGCGGCTCCAGGGAGGGATTCTCAGATTCTGTAAAAACTAATTCTGCCCTGGTCCGTAAACGCCTCAGGGATACCAGACTAAAGGTAGAGGAACAGTATATAGGGACACGCTCCCGGACGCTGACCCAGATTTTGTATATGGACGATCTGGTACATGAAGAGCTGCTGGAGGATATTAAGGAGCGGCTGGATGCATATGAGATTGATGGGATTCTGGACAGCGGAATGCTGGAACAGCTCACGGAGGATGCCTGGTATTCTCCCTTTCCGCAGTATCAGACGACCGAACGTCCGGACAGAGCCGTGCAGGAAATTCTAAATGGAAAGATCGTGGTGCTCTGTGATAATTCTCCGGAGGCGCTGATTCTTCCCAGTGCATTCAATGGCTTCATGGAAAGCAGTGAGGACTGGTATCATCATTTTGAGATGGCATCATTTCTCAGAGCACTCAGATATCTGGCTCTTATTTGTGCAACGCTGCTTCCGGGCCTGTATCTGGCGGTTGTTCGTTTCCATACACAGATACTGCCTGCAAATCTGATCCTTTCTTTTGCGGAGGCAAGAGAGGGTGTGCCGTTTTCCAGTGTTGCGGAGCTGGTGTTTCTGGAGCTGTCCTTTGAGCTGATTCGTGAGGCGGGTGTAAGGGTTCCCGGTGCTCTGGGAAATGCCATTGGTATAGTGGGCGGTCTGATTATCGGGCAGGCTGCTGTCAGTGCAAATCTGGTCAGTCCGATCGTGGTGATGATCGTGGCTTTGACAGCGCTTGGTTCGATGACCATTCCGAATGAGGAGTTTGCGGCCGCTTTCCGCCTTTTGAAATATTTCTTTTTATTTTTGGGAGGATATCTGGGGATTTACGGGCTTGTGCTGGGAGTATATCTGACGGTTTCCCATTTAGCAGGGCTTTTAAGCTTTGGTATGCCGTATTTGGTGCCGTTTGTGAAAAAGGAGCCGGTGAGGGGCGTGGGAGATGGGATTTTGCGGCTGCCGTTCCGAAAAAGATGGCAACGGCCCTTATATGCCCGCCAGGAGGAAAGCCTGCGGCTGAAAAGGAGGGAGCGTTCATGAAATTTGCAGAAAATAACAGGATTTCCCACAGGCAGCTTTACCGCCAGATGATTCTGACCTTTTTGGCGCCTTTCCTTTTATGTCTTTTCGGAGAAAAAAAGATATTGGGACCAATGGGAATCCTGGGGACCGGGGCAGCGCTGGTGCTCTTGGTGTTTTATGTGATTTTCCTGATTCGGCTGGCTCCCTATTACGGAGATTTAAAGAAAAATGCAGGTAATTTCGGCAGTAAGGTTATCGGCGGATTTTTTGTGATTTATGTGCTTTTGACAGGAGCATATCTGCTGCATATTCTCGAAGTTATTGTACCTATGAGCATTCTGACAGGTGTACCGGGACGCTTTATTTCCTTTTGTGCGGTGGTTGTGAGCAGCTTCGGGGCGCATAAGGGAATGCAGAGAAGGGGCAGAATGGCGGAGGTATCAGGAGGTCTGCTCCTGGGAGGAATTCTTTTGATGATGCTCTTATGTCTGGGACAGAGCAGATTTTCTTATTTATCGGAGATGGCAGTGGCATTTCCGGGAGACGCGGTGTCGTTTCTTAGGAGCACTTATGGTGTTTTGTGTGCGTTTTCAGGAATTGGACTGCTGCCCTTTATTTTGGAGCACGTGGAGAAGCCGGGAAGTGCCGGAAGACCGGCCGCACTGGGGATACTGACTCTTGGAGGGATTGTGCTTGGGATGCTTTTTCTTCTGCCTGCGGTATTTGGCTGGGAAAGGCTTCAGATGGAGGAATACCCGGTGCTTCCGCTTTTGGCGGGAGCGGATCTGCCGGGAAATGTACTTGCCCGGTTTGATGTGATCTGGATGGGGTTTTTGCTGTATAGTTTATTGTTCGCAATCGGGAGTCTGTTTCATTACGGGCATCAGGTTATCCGGGAGGCTCATATGGGAACCGGGCGCTTTTGGATGGCAGCAGCAGTGTATGTACTGTCCTTTTGGAAATTTGATGGAGCAGGGATCGAGGATTATTTTGGCATTTATCTGGGATATGTGTTTGTGCCCGGGCTTCTGCTTCTGCAGGTGTTTGTGATGTTTTGGGGTAAGGGAAGGCGCAAGAAGAAGGCGGCTGCAGCGGTACTCTCTCTTATATTTTTGCTTAGCGGCTGTACGGGGATAGAACCTGAAAAAAGAATGTATCCTCTTGCTTTGGGAGTAGATGCAGGCGCGGGAGGATTTTCTGTGACTTATGGAATGCCGGACCTGCCCCAGGCAACCGGACAGGAAAAACCGGAGGAGAACGGTAGTACAAGGGCTCTGAATATCATAGGAGCGGACTTCCGTGAAATTGAAGCAATATACAACCGTTCTCAGGAAAAGTATCTGGATATGGGACATCTTAAGGTGCTGGTCCTGGGCAGACAGTTACTGGAGCAGAAGAAGTGGGAAGCGCTCCTGGACTATCTGGAGCAGGAGCCTTTAGTCGGTGAAAACGTGTATGTTTTTTGTGCTTCAAATCCAGAGGAGGTACTGGCATGGAGCGGAAGCGGCGGAACCTCCGTAGGAGAGTATCTGACAGGTATTTTGGAAAACCGTACGACAGGGCAGCAGAAGCAGGGAGTGACTCTGCGGCAGATTTATCATCAGAGATATCGGAATGGGACTTTGCCTGCTCTGCCTGAAGTACAGATAGAAAATGACCAATTGCAGGTTTATCTGGAATAAATTACTAACAGAGGGCAATACTTCTGATAGTAAGAGATCATCCGCCGCGGTTCTTATGTCAGAGAGCTGCTGCGGGTGATATCCAAAATCAGGAGGTCAGCAAAAAAATGTTTACGGAATGGTTAAAAGATAGAAAAAAAAGAATTTATATTTCTGTTCTGGCAGGAATGGCCGCGTCCATTTTAACAGTGGGAATGCCAAAGAGAGGGCAGCTTGCCTGGTGGGGGACAATGTATCCGGAATTCTGTTTTTCGGACGTCTCCAATAGAGAGGAGAATGAAAAGCCTCAGGAGGGCAGGGAGGTTTTGCCCGTGCGTAAGGTAAAGATATCCTTCCGGCTTGCGAAAGCATTGGATTGGTGATAGAATAGCATCAGGGATTTGCGTATTCTGTGCCAGTCCTGATAAACATAGTTAGGATGGAGAAAGACCAATGAAAATAGACAGAGATGCGCCTGTAGGGGTATTTGATTCCGGTGTGGGCGGATTGACCGTTGCAAGGGAGATTATGAGAAACCTGCCTTCAGAAAAGATTGTATATTTTGGAGATACGGCCAGAGTTCCTTATGGAAGTAAATCAAGGGAGACGATCATCCGTTATTCCCGTCAGATCATCCGGTTTTTGGAGGAACAGCAGGTGAAGGCCATTGTGATTGCCTGCAATACGGCAAGTGCTTTTGCTCTGGATGCGGTGAGGGATGAACTGGATATTCCTGTTTTGGGAGTGATCGAATCAGGAACGGCCGTTGCAGCTCAGGAGACGAAGAACCTGCGGGTGGGTGTGATTGGTACAATAGGTACCGTCGGAAGCGGTATCCATGAGGTTTACCTGAAGAGACAGAATCCGGAAATAACGGTTTTTGGAAAAGCCTGTCCTTTGTTTGTGCCTTTGGTGGAGGAGGGCTGGCTGCATGACCCTGTGACCGTAGAAGTAGCCGGACGTTACTTATGTGAGCTTAAGGAAAAGGAGATCGACACCCTGATTCTTGGCTGTACACATTATCCCCTCCTGCGTTCCACCATTCATGAAGTGATGGGTGAAGGCGTCCGCCTGGTGAATCCCGCCTATGAGACTGCGCTTGAGCTTGGAAATCTGCTTCGAGAGAAAAATCTTTTGAGTACCGGGAAAGAGCAGGAGGAATTTCCATATCGCTTTTATGTGAGCGACCTGGCAGATAAATTTAAGAGTTTTGCAAATTCGATCCTGCCCTATGATGTGGAAATGACTCAGAAAATTGATATTGAAAAGTATTAGGAGAGGCATATGGAAAAAGACGTATTGATTCATGTGCGCGGACTTCAGATGATGGACGCGGCAGATGAGCAGGAGCCGATTGAGATTGTGGTGCCCGGACAGTATTACTTCCGCAATGGCAGTCACTATCTTCGCTATGAGGAACTGATGGAAGATTCTTCAGAGCCGACCATTAATTATATAAAAATGTCCCCCAGAGGTCTGGAGGTCAGAAAACAGGGACTGGTCAATGTACATATGGTTTTTGAGCAGGGAAAGAAGAATATGACGTATTATTCGACTCCATACGGAACGCTGCAGATGGGAATAGCAGCTACCGGACTGGAGCTGAGTGAAAGTGATTCCAGCATTGGCATAAAGGTAGTCTATGCATTGGACATGAATGAGGAGCATGTGGCAGATTGTTATCTGTCTATTTTGGCACAGCAGAAGGACTCTCCGGAGTTTGCTCTGTAAAAGCAATATTACAAAAAGACCGCCGCAGTTTTTATATAATAGAACTGCAGCGGTTTTTGTTGTAAATCAGTCTTTTTTGAATATACGTTTAAAGAAGCCCTTTTTCTTCGGGGCAGGCGCTTCCAGTGAACCGCGGATACCGCGGACGCCGACAATATATAATCCGCTTACCTCAGCCTTGATTTCTTTTTTGACAGGAATCAGCTCAAAAACCTTTTCATCCGCAATCAAGATAGAAATCTTCGGTCCGACCTTTGCTTTAACGATCGGCAGCTTGGATCTGCGCATCAGCTTCGGGGTTTGGTCGATCACCATCTGCGGAAGTCCGGATTCCTTCAGTGGAAGACGCTTCTTATCAATGACCAGCATGGAAACCGTCTGTTTGGTGGCTTCAATTTGTGCCTGCTGTTCTTCCTGTTTTTTCTGCGCCTTTTTTCCAAAGAAGTATAAGGCAATCAGTACTCCGATCAGAATTACCAGGATAACAAGAAGGACGATAGTAACTGTGCTCATAGATATCCTCCTAAGTATGTAAAATTTAAGGTATACGGTAAAACCCATTACGCGAAGTATATTCTACCATTATTTATTAAAAAAGGCAAATGATTTATTCATTTATAGTTTATGAATATTTCATACTTATGAAGTGTGAAAACAGTGGAAATTATATCTATGGGCAGGTATAATAAATTTGCGACAACAGCCGATAAATATCGATATCGTGGTACATTTTGTCCGGTGCACCCGCTGCGCCGAGTATAAACTTTTTTGTTATGGGCATAGTAAGAAAGGATACATATGAAGGATTTTGAAGGAGCCGGTATGGAAGGAAAAGAAAAATTAGAAGGTAAGCTCTCCGAAACAGAAGAGGCCGGAGACAACAGCGAGCCATTGTCTGAGGAAGAGAGAGCGCGAAGACGCCGTCAGGCGCGGATGAAGAGAATGAAAAAACGGCGGCAGCAGGCGCGGAGAAGAAAGCTGCTTCTTGTGGGAACAGCAGCGGCGGCTTTTTTGGCTGCTGTTATAGGTATACGCGGAGCTGCCGGACTTATAAAGGATCAGGGCGGCAGAGGCAAAGATGACAAGGTGGCTTTTGCAGAGCAGAGTCAGACGGACGGGGATACGGTACGGCAGGAGGTAAAAACAGAAAAGCCGGCAAACCAGGATGTATTGGCAAAGGCGGAGCTTCTGTCCGCACAGTATGATTATGACAAGGCGATCAGGCTTTTAAAGGATGAAAAGGGATACCAGGGGAATAAGGAAATGCAGGAAGCAGTTAAGAGATACGAGGAGACGAAGGCGTCCTGTAAGCCCTGGCCACTGGAAGAGGTTACCCACGTGTTTTATCATACATTGATCAGGGACCCGGCAAAGGCCTTTGATGGAGACTATAAGGAGGCAGACTATAATCAGGTCATGACGACTATTGATGAATTCAATAAAATCACGCTGACGATGTATGAAAAGGGCTATGTCATGGTGAGCATTTATGATATGGCAGAGGTGAATGCAGATGGAAGCATGACGCCGGGAGAGATTATGCTGCCTCCGGGCAAGATTCCTTTTGTGCTGTCTCAGGACGATGTGAGCTATTACCACTATATGGATGGCGACGGCTATGCGACCAGGCTGATTGTAGATGAAAACGGAAAGGTCCGCAACGAATATGAAGAATCAGATGGAAGCATATCTGTGGGGGATTACGATATGGTTCCCTTAATTGACCGTTTTGTGGAGGAGCATCCTGATTTTTCATACAGAGGTGCCAGGGGCATCGTGGCCCTGACCGGATATAACGGGATTCTTGGTTATCGTACGGATATCAGCTACCAGACGCGTCCGGAAGACATGGATGACAATAAGGTGGAATGGCTTGACCGGCATCCGGATTTTGATCTGGACAAGGAGCGTGCAGGAGCAAAGAAGGTAGCGGATGCCATGAAGGCAAATGGCTGGCTGTTCGCAAGCCATACCTGGGGACATCAGAATATTGCTGAAATTACCGGAGAACGTTTAAAGACAGATACCGAAAAATTTAAAGAAAATGTGGATCCGATCATCGGCGGAACAGATATCATTATTTTTGCTTTTGGTACGGATTTGACACAGCATGAGGACTATTCCGGAGATAAATTCGAATATCTGAAAGGCGTCGGATATAATTATTTCTGCAATGTGGACTCCAGCAAATATTTTGTTCAGATACGGGACAGATACTTCCGTATGGGAAGAAGAAATCTGGATGGTTACCGGATGTATTATCATCCGCATCTGCTGGAGGACTTATTTGATCCAAAGGATGTCTTCGATTCCAGCAGACCGTTGCCGGTGCCGGAGATGTAGGGCTTTTCACAGGGGAGATGGATAACCACAGCAGTATAGGCTATTAGGGAAAGCAGCTGGAGGGGATGAATGAAAGGGGAATTTTGAAAATGAAAAAAGCGGCAGTATTGTTGATAACGGCTCTCTGTATTTCGATGCTGGGAGGCTGCGGGCTTCTTCCGTTTAAAGAAGATGCTCCGATGACAAAAAAAGAAGCAAAGGCGGTCACGCCTGCGCCCACACCGGAACCAACACCCACACCGGAACCCATGCCGGAGCCTGAGGAAGAGACTGCGAACGGGGTACGGACACCATTGGAGCAGGCGAAGCTTTTGGCTGCGCAGTATGATTATGATGGAGCGATCGAGCTTTTGCAGAGTCAGCCGGATTATGCATCCAACCAGGAAATGACAGCGGCAGTTGAGGAGTTTGAGAGTACAAAGGCAACCTGTGTGGAATATCCGCTGGAGGAGATCACTCATGTTTTTTATCATACTCTGGTGAAGGATACTTCTAAGGCCTTTGATGGAGACGATAAGTCAGGCGGCTATAATCAGGTAATGACAACGATTGATGAGTTTAATAAAATCACACAGATTATGTATGAGAAGGGCTATGTGCTGGTAAGTCCTCATGATATGGCAACGGTCAATGAGGATGGAACCATGAGCCGCGGTAAGATTATGCTGCCTCCGGGGAAGACGCCTTTTGTGCTGTCTCAGGATGATGTCAGCTATTATCATTATATGGATGGAGATGGATTTGCTTCAAAGCTTGTGCTGGATGATAATGGAGATGTAAAATGCCAGTATATCGAGGACGATGGAAGTATATCGGTAGGAGATTATGATATGGTTCCTCTGATTGATGCTTTTGTTAAGGAGCATCCGGATTTTTCCTATCATGGGAGGAAAGGCATTCTTGCCATGACCGGGTATAACGGGGTGTTTGGTTACAGAACGGATATTGCTTATAAGACAGGAGAAAATCTTCAGGAAAACCAGCGCCAGTTTTTAGACAGTCATCCGGACTTTGATTATGATCAGGAGGTGCGGCAGGCAACGGATATAGCAAATGCCATGAAGGAGAACGGCTGGGAATTTGCAAGTCATACCTGGGGCCATAAAAATGCTACGGAGTCGTCAGCAGAAGAGCTTCAGACAGACAATGAAAAATGGGAGGCTTACGTGGCGCCGATTCTCGGAAAGACGGATATGATCATCTTTGCTTTCGGAGCAGATATCGGTGATTGGCAGGGATATTCTATGGATAATCCGAAGTTTGCCTACTATAAGAGCAGAGGATACAATTACTACTGTAATGTAGATTCCAACCAGTATTGGGTTCAGATTACGGACCAGTATTTCCGCCAGGGAAGAAGAAATCTGGATGGCTACCGGATGTATTATAATAAAGAAATGCTCAGCGATCTTTTTGATGTATCGGAGGTATGGGACTCTTCCAGACCAACGCCCGTGCCCCAGATGTGATGATAAGAATTTACAATTCTGAAAAAATGATGAAATGATGTGACAGACTTTCTTTTCGGAGGGAATTGTGATATAAAGCACATAGAGCCAAGAAGAAAGACTGATGATTTGAAGGGAGTAAAATATGAAGAAAAAAGCGGTTTTAGCAGTGTTGGCAATGTGTATAACTCTGACAGCATCTGCCTGTAACAGTGAAAAAACAGAAAACACGGATGATACCAGGCAGGAGGCGGCAGCGGAGCAGGAAAGCGCCAAAAAAGAAACTGCAAAGAAAGGTTCCTCCGAAACCAGACTGGTGTCTGTGGATGATATAGAGAAATATATTACGATTGGGGAATATAAAGGCATTGCCTTGGACAATATGGTTCAGGAAGTTACAGACGAGGAAATCGAGGCAGAGATTGAGTACCAGCTTGACGGCAAACGGGAAGAGGTAACAGATGGATCGGTACAGGATGGGGACCTGGTTACCATTAATTTTGTCGGAACCAGGGATGGAGAGACCTTTGATGGCGGAACTGCCAATAATTACGACCTTACCATTGGAGAAGGCGGCATGATCGATGGTTTTGAGGATGGCATCATTGGTATGAAGAAGGGGGAGACAAAGGAGCTGAATCTGACCTTCCCGGAGGACTACGGAGTAGATGAGCTGGATGGCCAGCCTGTTGTATTTAAGATTACTCTGCAGACCATACGCCGTGCGCCGGAGCTTACAGATGAGTGGGTTTCTAAGAATATGGATGCGGCGAATGTTGAGGAATACCGGGCAAATGTCAGGAAGCAGTTGGAGGAGGATGCAAAGGTATATGCTAAGAGTGAACTTTATGCCACAGGCTGGGCTGCGGTTCTGGAAAATTCAGAGATGATCGAATATCCGCAGGAGGATGTGGACAATGCAATGTCAGAATTTCGGAAGCTCAATGAAGAGTATGCGGCACAGGCTGATATGACAATAGAAGAATTTATTGAGGCGCAGGGTTTTACAGAGGATACCTTTGAGGATGAGAGCCGTCAGTATGCGGAAGGAAAGGTAAAACAGAACCTGATCGTTCAGAGCATTATGGATGCGGAGGGCCTGAGCCTGGAAGATGAAGAGAGTCTGGCGCTTCAGGAGCAGCTCATCGAAAATTACGGAGCAGAGGACCTTGCTGATCTGATCGATATGTATGGTCAGATTGCCATTGATGAGGCAATCGGCCTTATGAGAGTGGAAACATTTATTGTGGACAATGCAAAGATCACTGAGAAGGTGGCAAACGGTGATGTCATAGGAGAGAACGCGGATATAGAAGCTGCTGATGATATGGAAGGCATCGGTGACGGGACGGAAGAAGAAGCAGAAGAGATTCCGGCAGAGGTAGTTGAGGAACCGGAAGAGGCGGTTGAAGAGCGGGAAGAGACAGATGAAATGCAGGAGGAGGAACCGGAAGTTACAGTGAATGAAAGTGGAGAAGGTGCATAATGATCATAAAAAACGGAGCAGTTTTTCAGGAGGACGGAACCTTCCGGATAAAAGATGTTTATGTGGAAGGACATAAAATCGTGGCATCAAAGGAGGCAGTGAAGGATAAGACGGTTGTGGATGCAGGCGGTCTTCTGGTTCTGCCGGGGCTTGTGGATATTCACAGTCATGGGGCCTATGGACATGATTTTTCCGATGGGGATGCCCAGGGACTGAAGAAGATACTGCAGTATGAAAAAAACTGCGGTATTACCTCCTACTGTCCCACTTCCATGACACTTTCCCAAGAACGCCTGAAGGAGATTTTTGCAGCTCTGAAGGATGCAGCGGATACGGAGGATGGAGCAGTCATCCGGGGAATCAACATGGAGGGCCCGTTTTTGGACGTGAAAAAGAAGGGGGCTCATGCAGAAGCTTTTATCCAAAGGCCTGAAGTGGGATTTTTTCGGGAGTTGAATGCTTCCTGCGGAAATATGGTCAGGCTTTTAACACTTGCGCCGAATGTGGATGGAGCTATGGAATTCATAGATGAAGTACATGAAGAGGTCTGTATTTCTCTGGGACATACAGGTGCAGATTATGAAACTGCAAAAGAGGCAATGCAGAGAGGTGCACACCATGTGACGCATCTTTATAATGCGATGATGCCGCTGGCACACAGAGACCCCGGTCTGATCGGGGCGGCACTTGATGACGCAGAGTGTATGGTGGAATTGATCAGTGACGGACTGCATATCCATCCCTGCGTGGTACGTGCCACGTTTAGGATGTTTGGAAGTGAAAGAGTCATCCTGATCAGTGATTCTATGATGGCTACAGGTATGGAAAACGGTACTTATGAGCTGGGCGGACAGGAGGTGAGGGTCCGGGACAGAAAGGCAGTACTGAAGGATGGGACAATTGCAGGTTCCGCGACGAATCTTTACGATTGTATGCGTAAGGCGGTTTCCTTTGGAGTCCCGCTTTCAGAGGCAGTATTTGCGGCAACCAGGAATCCTGCAAAAAGTATCGGCATTTATGACACGGTTGGCTCTCTGGCTGTCGGGAAGGAAGCAGACATTCTTCTGGTAACGGAGGCCCTGGAATTAAAACAGGTTCTTTGATTTTTTCGTCGGAATGCCATTGTATTTCCAGAACAAATGATGTATGATTATTTTTGAACAGAGATAAATTTTTTGGTGTATAAACAGAGCGGGGATACGGAATGGATAAAAAGGTTTTGCGCGAGAGGATGCTCAGGAAGCAGCGTCAGATGCGAAGGCGTAAAATGATGCGCCTTGCTACCTATGTAGCGGCGGTGTTGCTTGTGCTGGTTTTTATTATTCGGGGGATCATTCTTCCGATCGTACATAAGATCGGCGGCAAAGAGCCGGCGGAAACGGTTGAGGTGCAGGCTCAGACTGCGGCGGCAGATCCGGATGCAGCAGTGCGGCAGCCTCTGAAGGGACAGGGAGATTTGACAAAGGCTTCCGAAATGACTCCTGGCTGGCATGAGGATGAGAACGGAAGGTGGTACCAGAATTCTGATGGAACGTATTATTCCGGAGGTTTTCAGGAAATCGACGGTGTTACATATTCTTTTAATGGCAATGGCTACATACAGACCGGCTGGGTGAGCAAGGGTGTGCAGGACCTTTTTTTCAATGATGATGGTTCTTATAATCCGGAGAAGAAGCGTCCGATGCTGGCCTTGACTTATGATGATGGCCCTGGTGAGTATACACAGCGGCTTTTGGATTGTCTGGAAGAAAATAATGCACATGCAACCTTCTTTATGCTGGGGCAGAATGTAGAGGCTTTTCCGGAGGCACCGAAGCGGATGCTGGAGATTGGCTGTGAAGTAGGAACGCATTCCTGGGATCACGAGAATTTATATAATCTGAGTATGGAGCAGGTGGCAAAGGAATTTACGGATACGGATAATGCTTTGATCAAGGCATGCGGACAGGCTGCCACGGTAGCCCGTGCACCGTACGGCAACTGGTCGCAGGATATTATTGATACAGTTGGCAAACCATTTTTTATGTGGTCTTTGGATTCCCTTGACTGGTCCTATAAGGATGTGAATCTGGACTATAATGAGATTATGAACGGCGATCTTACCGATGGTTCTATCATTCTGATGCATGATATTCATGAACCCTCTGTACAGGCATCATTAAAAATCATTCCTGACCTGATTGCCAAAGGCTATAAGCTTGTGACAGTCAGTGAGCTTGCCGAAGCGAAGGGCGTAGCATTGCAGAATGCTTCTTACAGTGATTTTTGGGACAGCTCTCTGTCAGCAGGGCTTGTTGCCGGATATCATGGACAAACGACTGATTCCGGCAGCAATGAGGGTACGCCGCAGGAAGGAAGTTCCGACGAGGAAGTCTACAGCGATGGCCTGGAAGACGGGGATGCTTACAGCGACGGCGAAGAGGATGATGAGGACCCGTACGGCGATGGTTCAGATTATGATGACGGTGAGGTTTACAGCGATGGAGAGGAATATTAGCCTCCTGTCATGCCTGATCAGACATGCTGCAGCAGGCGCATTGAATGAAATATGGCAAGAGAAACATACATAAAAATAAACGGGAGGACAGCTACAGAAAAATGACTGAAGGAGCTGTCCTCTTTTGTTTTACAGCGTCAATTTTAATTGACGGAGATTATGTCCATTGGTATAATAAAAATAGAATGACTGGGAGTCAGTTACTTATAGCAGGCTGATTTTCAGACTTAAATCGGGAGGGCATCGTAGTGGGCAGATGGTTTGAAGAAGCAGTGTTTTATCATATGTATCCGATAGGCATGACAGGAGCACCGAGAAGAAATGAGCAGACGGAAGTGACACACCGGTTTGACCAGTTGCTTAAATGGCTTCCTCATGTACAGGATATTGGATGTACGGCGATTTATATAGGACCTTTATTTGAGTCTACCTCTCATGGATATGATACCAGAGACTACAAGCTGGTAGACAGAAGGCTTGGTGATAATGAAGATTTTAAGCGTTTTGTACAGAAGGCGCATGAACTGGAGATAAAGGTTGTGGTGGATGGTGTATTCAACCACACCGGAAGAGAATTTTTTGCATTTCAGGATATACAGAAAAACAGGGAAAATTCCCCTTATTGTTCCTGGTATAAGGGCATTCATTTTGGCTGGAATTCACCGTATAATGATGGGTTCGGATATGAGGCATGGAGAAACTGTTTTGAGCTTGCCAATCTGAATCTTTGGGAGCCGCAGGTACGCAGCTACCTGTTGGATGTAATTGGTTTTTGGATTGATGAATTTGATATTGATGGAATACGTCTGGATTGTGCGGATTGTCTGGAATTTTCCTTTATGGAGGATATGCGGAGATTTACCAATGACAAAAAACCGGATTTTTGGCTGATGGGAGAGGTAATCCATGGGGATTACAGTCGTTATGCAGGGCCGCACATGTTGGATTCTGTGACGAATTATGAGCTTCATAAGGGTTTATATTCCGGTCATAATGATCATAATTATTTTGAGATCGCACATACCATACGAAGAGAGTTTGACCAGAACGGTGGTATTTACAGAGGTATGAAGCTGTATTCTTTTGTCGACAATCATGATGTTGACAGAATCGCTTCGAAGCTCAATGTGCCGGGACATATTTATCCGGTTTATACGCTGTTGTATACACTGCCGGGAATTCCATCTGTTTATTATGGCTCAGAGTGGGGAATCCAGGGGCGCAAGGAAGGCGGTAATGATGATCCGCTCCGTCCGGCCGTAGATTTGGAGGAAGCATTAAAGCATGTACCTGACCCGAAGCTGATGGAGTGGATACGCACGTTAGGAAAAATTCACAAAGAACAGCCGGCTCTCTCATATGGCACATATCAGGAGCTGCTTTTGACAAACCGGCAGTATGCATTTGCCAGAGTTCTGGGTGAACAGGGCGTGGTGGTAGCAGTTAATAATGATGACAGGGAAGCAGAGCTTTTCATTAGAGCTCCGTTTGCGGGCAGTACCTGTATAAGCCTGCTCAATGGAGAAAAGGTGGATGTGCATGACGGTATGATTCCTGTTAAGCTGCAGCCTAATGAGAGTCAGATTTTATCTTTTTCATGAATGTGATTTCCGTCTGTAAGGCGGCGGTTCATTATAAAACGGAATTTGAAATAATGTTTTAGGGAGGTACTATTAGATGGGAGAGAAATTACGGTTTACGGATCTGGACCAATATTTGTTTGGGCAGGGTACCCATTACGATATTTATAAGAAATTGGGTGCCCATCCAACTACGGAAGGCCGCAGGAAGGGTGTGTATTTTGCAGTGTGGGCGCCAAACGCGCAGTCAGTTTCCGTAATCGGAGAATTTAATGATTGGGATACCAGTGCCGCTCCAATGAAAAAGGCAGGCCCCATAGGGGTTTTTGAAGCTTTTGTTCCGGGTGCGAAGGCAGGAGATCTGTATAAATTCTATATTAAAGGTATGCACGGTGAGGAGCTGTTCAAGGCGGATCCCTATGCGAATGAGGCGGAGAAACGTCCCGGTACGGCATCCAGAGTGGCTAACATCGGAGCATATAAATGGAAAGATGCTACATGGATGAAGAACAGGCAGGAGTTTGATGACAAAACAAGTGCCATGTCCATTTATGAAGTACATCCCGGTTCCTGGATGAAGCATCCCCGGACAGAAGAAAATGAAGAGGGCTTTTATAATTACCGTGAGCTTGCCCCTAAGCTTGCGAAATATGTAAGGGATATGGGATATACGCATGTAGAGCTTATGGGAATTGCAGAGCACCCCTTTGATGGCTCCTGGGGATATCAGGTAACCGGTTATTATGCACCGACCTCCCGTTATGGTACTCCGGAGGATTTTAAATATCTGGTTGATTACCTGCATCGTCAGAAAATCGGCGTTATCCTGGATTGGGTACCGGCTCATTTCCCCAAGGATGCGCATGGCCTGGCAAACTTTGATGGCACGGCTGTTTATGAGCATGAGGACCCCAGACAGGGAGAGCATCCGGATTGGGGTACGAAGATTTATAATTACGGACGTCCGGAGGTTAAGAACTTTTTGATTGCAAATGCGCTTTTCTGGGTAGAAGAGTGCCATGTGGATGGTCTGCGTGTAGATGCGGTTGCTTCCATGCTCTATCTGGACTACGGCAAGAGTGATGGGCAGTGGGTAGCGAATAAATATGGTGAAAACAAAAATCTGGAAGCGATTGAATTTTTTAAGCATCTGAATACGGTAGTGCTGGGAAGAAATCACGGAACAGTTATGATTGCCGAGGAATCCACTGCATGGCCATTGGTTACCGGAAAAGCAGAGGACGACGGACTTGGATTTTCTCTGAAATGGAATATGGGCTGGATGAATGATTTCCTGGAATATATGAAGCTGGACCCTTACTTCCGTAAGTATAATCACAATAAAATGACATTTTCTATGGCATATGCATATAGTGAAAGATATGTATTGGTCCTTTCCCATGACGAAGTCGTCCATCTGAAATGCTCCATGCTGAATAAGATGCCCGGAGAGCTGGATGATAAATTTAAGAATCTGAAGGCGGCATACGCATTTATGTTCTGTCATCCGGGCAAAAAGCTTCTGTTCATGGGCCAGGAATTCGGACAGCTCCGTGAGTGGAGTGAGGAGAGGGAGCTTGACTGGTACCTGCTTGGCGAAGAAAACCATAAAGACCTCCAGAATTTCGTTAAGACCCTGCTTCATATTTACCGGAAGTATCCGGCACTGTATGCCGCAGATAATGAGCCGGAAGGTTTTGAGTGGATCAACGCAAATGACGGTGATAGAAGTATTTTCAGTTTTGTACGGAAATCTCCGACAAAACGCAACAATATTTTAGTTGTGTGCAATTTTACACCGGTGGAACGTACGGATTACTGTGTAGGCGTGCCGAAGAAAAAGCAGTATAAGCTGATCATGGATGAAAACGGTATGCTGGAGAAACCAAAGGTATTCAAGGCAGTGAAGCAGGAATGCGATAACCGTGAATTTTCATTTGCATACCCGCTTCCTGCATATGGAGTAGCTGTTTTTGTGTATTAAAGCCTGATTTTTGGCATAAGTCCGTCGGTTTTTTGTGGATAAAAGTCATTGCAATTCAAAATAATATGAGGTATACTGTACGCGAAAACAAGGATTTGATAAAGTTTTAGCATGTTGAAAGGAGAATTGACATGAAGGTATCTAATATTAAAAATGTTGAAAAGTTTTTTGAAGTTGTTGACAGCTGTGAAGGTAAGGTAGAATTAGTAACAGGCGAAGGAGACAGACTGAACCTGAAATCTAAATTATCCCAGTATGTATCCCTGGCCAATATCTTTTCCGGCGGAGAGATTCCGGAGCTGGAAATCGTAGCATATGAAAAGGAAGACATCGATAAACTGATGAGCTTCATGATTAACGGCTGATTTACACATAGAAGAATGCCGGGGACGTGACAATGTTTGTTTATACAAGGAGTCATGTCCCCGTGTCTGTATATAAGGATACAGCAGAACCAGGGGGTATTTGTACTTCCTGGTCAAATTTGCGTTACCGGAAGGAAAATCCGGGGACACTATAAAAGCATAAGCAGCAGTGCTTAGGATATGGAAAGGAGCATACAGAAATGACAAAAATTGATATTATTTCCGGTTTTTTGGGAGCTGGAAAAACGACATTGATTAAGAAGCTTCTAAAAGAAGCATTTCAGGGGGAGCAGGTTGTACTGATTGAAAATGAATTTGGTGAAATCGGCATTGATGGAGGATTTTTAAAGGAAGCAGGGATTGAAATCCGTGAGATGAATTCCGGATGTATCTGCTGTTCTTTGGTGGGAGATTTCGGCGCTTCTTTGAAAGAGGTGATAGAAAAATATCATCCGGATAGAATTCTGATTGAGCCTTCCGGTGTAGGGAAACTCTCCGATGTGATAAAGGCAGTACAGGATGTGCGGGAAGAGACCGGTCTTGTGCTGAACAGCTATACAACCGTGGTAGATGCCGGGAAGTGCAGAATGTACATGCGTAATTTCGGTGAATTTTTCAATAATCAGGTTGAGTATGCAGGCGCAATCATTATGAGCCGTACCGATATTGTAGACGAGAAGAAAGCAATGGAAGCGATGCAGCTTCTGAGAGGCATTAATAAAAAAGCTGCGATCATTACCACACCGGTCGGGAAGCTGGAGGGAAAGAAACTTCTGGAGGTTATGGAGCATCCGGTATCCCTGGAACAGGTGCTGCTGGAAGAGGAGGTTTGCCCGGAGTGCGGCCATGCGCATGAGCACGGACATCACCACGGTCATGAGGAGCACTGTGGGCATGAGGGTCATGAACATCATCACGATCATGAGGAGCACTGCGGCCATGAACATCACCACCACCATGAACATCACCATCATCATGCAGATGAAATATTTACAAGCTGGGGACGTGAGACGATTAAGAAATATACGGCAGAAGGTCTGAAACAGATTTTGGAGACGTTATCCTCATCTGAGGAATATGGGGTAATCCTGCGTGCGAAGGGGATGCTTCCGGCAGAGGATGGTACCTGGATTTATTTTGATATGGTTCCGGAGGAAACAGAAATCCGTCAGGGAGCGCCGGAATATACGGGACGTCTCTGTGTGATCGGCTCTAAGCTGGCAGAGGACAGGCTGGCAGAGTTATTTGGCTTGTAAAACAGGAGGATATGCTTTATGGACGATATCAGGGTTCCGATTTATTTGATTGCAGGCTTTCTGGAAAGCGGCAAGACTTCATTTCTGAATTTTACGCTGCAGCAGGACTACTTTTATATTGATGGAAAGACACTGCTGATTCTCTGCGAAGAGGGTGAGGAGGAGTATGATCCGGAGGCTCTTAAGATGTGTAATACAGAAGTGGAAATCATCGAAAAAGAAGAAGACCTTACACCGGAGAGGCTGGCAGCTATGGAAATTATTCATCAGCCGGAGCGTGTGATTGTGGAATATAACGGCATGTGGCTGGTAAGCAGATTTGAGCGGATGCAG
Organism: uncultured Blautia sp.; assembly: GCA_900551075.1. Classification (GTDB taxonomy): domain Bacteria; phylum Bacillota; class Clostridia; order Lachnospirales; family Lachnospiraceae; genus Blautia_A. The sequence continues at coordinate 45,693 of URVB01000003.1, forward strand.
AAGCCTCCGGGCTGGGGAATTGAACAGCAGATTGTATGTGTGGACGCAGGTACCTTCCAGATGTATATGGCCAATATGAAATCTATATTTATGGATATGGTACGAAATGCGGACATGGTGGTATTTAACCGTTGTAAGGAGAGCGATCCGCTTCCGGCCTACCGTCGTGGAATCAAAGTAGCAAACCAGCGTGCCGAAATTATTTTTGAGGATGAAGAGGGAGAATTGGATGATATTTTTCAGGATGAGATGCCCTTTGACATCAATGCACCGGTAATTGATATTTTGCCTGAGGATTATGGAATCTGGTTTGTAGATGCTATGGATCATCCGGATGCTTATGTGGGAAAAACCGTTCGTTTTAAGGGGCGTGCGCTTAAGCCGAGAGGAATGGGAAGCAGGTTTTTTGTCCCGGGACGTACGGCTATGACCTGCTGTGCGGACGATACGACGTTTTTGGGATACGTATGCAAGAGTGCTTTTACGCCAAAACTAAAGGAAGGACAGTGGGTGGAAGTTACCGCAAAGGTGGCTTTTGAAAACAGAATGGAATACCATGGCGAGGGAATCGTATTGTATGCGGATTATGTGGAGCCGTGTGAACCGCTGAAGGAAGAGATGGTATATTTTAACTGAACGAACAGTAAGGATATCACAGATTAGGAGACAGTATGTATTTAATTGTTGGATTAGGTAATCCGGGAAGACAGTATGAGGCAACGCGTCACAATATGGGGTTTGACACGATCGACGAGCTGGTGGAAAGGCATCGGATTCCGCAGGGTGGTGTTAAATTCAATGCAATGTATGGAAAGGGAATCCTTGGAGGCGAAAAGGCTATACTGATGAAACCATTGTCTTATATGAATTTAAGCGGAGGTCCTGTCAGGGAAATGGTGAATTATTTCAAAATTGATCCGGAAACAGAGCTGGTTGTCATTTATGACGACATTGATCTGGAACCTGGTCAGATCCGTATCCGTAAGCAGGGAAGTGCAGGCGGGCATAATGGTATCAAGGATATTATCCGCCAGCTTGGTACTCAGAAATTCCTGCGTGTGAAAATCGGAGTAGGAGCCAAACCAAAGGACTGGGATCTTGCAGATCATGTGTTAAGCCGGTTTGCGGACAGTGATAGAAAGCTTGTGGATGAAGCGATTCAGAGAGCCGGCGATGCTGTGGAAAAAATGATTTCCCAGGGTGCAGATGCGGCAATGAATGAATATAACAGAAAATCGGGGGCCTTATGAAGACTTTTTTGCAGCCTCTGCAAAGCCTTGCAGAAATAGAGGAAATATGGAAATGCGGAAAAGAGAATCGTGGTATCCTGCAGGTCAGCGGTTGTATGGAGTCCCAGAAAGCGCATCTGATATTTGGGCTTTCCGGTCTTTTTCCATGTCATCTGGTTTTGGCGGAGGATGAGCGCCGTGCAAAGGAAATCTACGAGGATTATCGCTTTTATGATAAAAATGTTTTTTATTATCCGGCAAAGGACCTTCTGTTCTTTCAGGCGGATATTCATGGCAATCTCCTGATACGACAGAGAATGAGGGTGATAAAGGAATTGCTCACACAGGATAAGATTACGGTGGTAACAAGCGTAGATGGATGCATGGATTTTTTGATGCCGCTTAAGGATATACAAAAAAGACTGCTGCACTACTGTAATGACAGCCGGATCGACATGGATCAGCTCAAAGAAGCCCTTGTAAAATTAGGTTATGAGAGGGTGGGGCAGGTAGAGATGCCGGGACAGTTTTCTGTGCGGGGCGGTATTATTGACATCTATTCTCTGACAGAAGAGAATCCCTGGCGAATAGAGCTGTGGGGAGATGAAGTTGATTCTATACGGAGTTTTGATGCACAGAGTCAGCGTTCGTTGGAAAATCTTGATGAAATCACGATTTATCCGGCAGCAGAGCAGACAGATGAAAAGGGCGGGGTAACTCTTTTGGAATATTTTCCTTCGGAAAACACCATGATTTTTCTGGATGAGCCTAACCGTCTGACAGAAACTGCTCAGGCTGTAGAAGAGGAATTCCGCCAAAGCTGCAAAAACAGAGAGGAAAAAGGCTGCCGAAGCTTATCTGAGGAATGGCTGTGTGGCTGGCCTGAGCTGTGCAGGAAGCTGAATAAGAGAAACTGCGCGGCACTCTGTGCCCTGGAGCCCAAAAGAGCAGGTTGGAAGATTACGGAGAAATTTCATCTTTCGGTAAAATCGATAAGCTCTTATCACAGCAGCTTTGAGCTTCTTGTAAAGGACCTGCTCCGGTATAAAAGGCAGGGATATCAGATCGTGCTGCTTTCCGGTTCCAGGACACGTGCAGAGCGCCTGGCAAAGGATTTGCTGGGAGAAGGTCTGAATGCTTTTTATGGACAGGACTATGATCGTGTGATAAAGCCGGGAGAGATCATGGTAGCATACGGTCATGCAAAAAAAGGCTTTGAGTATCCTCTGGTCAAGTTTGCAGTTATGACCGAAACAGATATTTTTGGCCAGGAGCAGAAGAAAAAGAAGAAAAAGAAGAACTACAGCGGAAAGAGGATACAGGATTTTTCGGAGCTGTCCATCGGGGATTTTGTAGTTCATGAAAAGCATGGACTTGGCATTTATAAAGGTATCGAAAAGGTTGAAGTAGATAAGATTGTCAAAGATTACATCAAAATTGAATACCGGGAAGGCAGTAATCTCTATATTTTGGCGACTCAGTTGGATGCGCTGCAGAAGTATGCGGGAGCAGAAGCTGCAAAGACACCGAAACTGAATAAGCTGGGCGGTCAGGAGTGGCATAAGACTAAGAGTAAGGTGCGCGGTGCTGTGCGCAGCATTGCCCGGGAGCTGGTAGAGCTTTATGCGGTGCGCCAGGAAAAGGAGGGCTATGTCTGTGGTCCGGATACTGTCTGGCAGAAGGAGTTTGAAGAGATGTTTCCCTATGAGGAAACGGAGGATCAGCTTGCCGCTATAGAAGATGCCAAACGGGATATGGAGAGCAAAAAAATTATGGACCGTCTGGTCTGCGGAGACGTGGGCTATGGAAAGACGGAGGTTGCTCTTCGCGCAGCATTTAAGGCTGTCCAGGAGAGCCGCCAGGTGGTGTATCTGGTACCCACGACGATTCTGGCACAGCAGCATTATAATACCTTTGTACAAAGGATGAAGGAATTTCCGGTCAGAGTAGAGCTGCTATGCCGGTTTCGTACGCCGGCCCAGCAGAAAAAGACAATTGAAGGTCTGAAGAAGGGCCGGGTGGATATCGTTATCGGTACCCATAGAGTATTGTCCGGGGATGTGGCTTTTAAGAATCTGGGGCTTTTGATCATTGATGAGGAGCAGCGCTTCGGAGTAACTCATAAGGAAAAGATCAAGCAGATGAAAAAGGATGTGGATGTTTTGACACTGACCGCAACACCCATCCCAAGAACCCTGCACATGAGTCTGATCGGAATCCGTGATATGAGTGTACTGGAAGAGCCTCCCATGGACCGAATGCCAATCCAGACTTATGTTATGGAATATGACGAGGAAACGGTCCGTGAGGCCATCAGCCGGGAGCTTCGCAGGGGCGGACAGGTCTACTATGTATATAACCGGGTGAATGACATTGCGGAGGTGGCATTAAGCATTTCGAAGCTTCTTCCGGATGCAAAGGTGGATTTTGCCCATGGGCAGATGAGTGAGCGGGAGCTGGAGAGTGTCATGTACTCCTTTATTAGCGGTGATATTGACGTGTTGGTTTCCACCACGATCATAGAAACCGGCCTGGATATTTCAAATGTAAATACTATGATCATTCATGATTCTGACCGTTACGGACTTTCTCAGCTTTATCAGCTCAGAGGGCGGATTGGACGTTCCAACAGAACAGCATATGCATTTCTCATGTACCGCAGAAATATGATGCTGAAGGAAACGGCCGAGAAGCGTCTGGCAGCTATCCGGGAATACACGGATTTGGGAAGTGGATTCAAGATTGCGATGCGGGACCTGGAGCTTCGCGGTGCCGGTAATCTGCTGGGCGCAGAGCAGCATGGTCATATGAATGCTGTAGGATATGATCTGTACTGTAAGATGCTGAGCGAGGCAGTGAAAGAGGCGAAGGGCATTCATACCATGGAGGATTTTGAAACCACGATCGATCTGAATATGGATGCGTTTATTCCGGATTCTTATATCAGCAATGAATTCCAGAAGCTGGATATTTATAAAAGGATTGCGGGTATTGAGTCCCGGCCGGATTATGATGATATGCTGGAGGAATTGATCGACCGCTTCGGGGAACTGCCGAAAGCAGTACTGAATCTTCTGGCAATTGCAAGAATGAAGGCTCTGGCTCATCAGGCTTATGTAACGGAAATCAAGCAGATGGGCAAAGAAGTCCGGATTACGCTTTACGAAAAGGCCAGGGTAAATCCTGCCGGAATTCCGGCCCTGCTTCAAAAGTACAGAAGGTGCATACAGTTCAAGGCAGAGCAGGAACCGAAGTTTTTGCTGATTCCGACAGGAAATACTGTGGAAGCCTTGACTGCTTTTGTGCAGGAGCTGGCCGCACTTGTAGAGGAGTGAGGAAGCATCCTGGTTTTCGTTCGATATGCATAGCTGTGCGGCTGCAGGACAGCTATGCAGTTTGTGTGAAAAATGTGAAATATCATGTATTTTTGTGAATTGCCTTGCTCTTGCGACAAAAAAAGTTTATACTCATAATAATGAGTTTTGGCAACAATGGAGGAAAAAATGAAGGAAATGGCAAAGAGAACGGCCGTAGCAGCTCTTGCAGGAGTTATAACAGTGGGAATGCTGGCAGGCTGCGGTGAACAGAAATTAGATGGAACAAAAACAGTTGCTACGGTAGATGGTACAGAAATTCCGTTGGGAGTCGTAAGTCTTATGGTACGCCAGCAGCAGGCACAGACAGAAGCGATGTATCAGAGCTTTATGGGCGGCGGGGACATGGCTGTCTGGGATACAGAAGCAGAAGAAGGCAAGACCTATGGCGAGCAGGCCGTAGAACAGACCATGGAGCAGATTGAGCTGATGTATATTCTCAAAGAAAAGGCTGAAGAATACGGCGTGGAAGTGACAAAAGAGGATGAGGAAGCGATGGAAGAAGCTGCTGCCGCTTTTATGGAAGCAAATACAGAAGAAACCATTGAGGAGCTTTCTGTAACAGAGGATCAGGTAAAGGCTTATCTGGAGCTGCGTACTTATGAAGAAAGAATGCATGAGCCGATCGTAGCAGATGTGGATATGGAGATTTCTGATGAAGAGGCCCAGCAGTCTGCATTTACTTATGTGAGTGTTTCTACCGGCGGGGATGAACTGACGGAGGATGACCGGAAGGAGAAAAAAGAACAGGCACAGGAAATCCTGGATAAGATGAAGGAAGATCCAACGGCAGATATGAGTGAGACTGCAAAGGCGGTAGACGATAGCTACAATGCATTGAAAGGTACCTTTACGACACATGAAAACGAGGATGAAGAAGGAACCGCCTCTTCCTATCCGGATGAAGTACTTGCTGCCCTTCGCAAGCTGAAGGAAGGTGAGGTCGCTTCTGAGTTGACTGAAACGGATAACGGCTATTATATTTTAAGACTGGATCAGGAGTTTGATGAGGAGGCTACTGAATCCAGGAAGGATTCTATACTGGAAACCAGAAAGAGTGATTTGTATACCGAGGTTACGGAGAAATGGCTGGAGGAAGCAGATATCAAGGTTGAAGATAAGGTATTAAAAACTCTGAAGGTGACGGATAATCACAGCTTTAATATTCAGATTCCGGAAACGGAGGCTGAGGAAGACGTGGAAGCCGCAGATGACGGGCCGGAAATTGAGGAAGAAGCAGAGGAGGCTCTTACAGAAGAAGAAATAGATGCAGAAGCAGATATTACTGCAGAAGAGGCTTCAGAGGAAGAGGATGCTGTCACAGAAGAGAGTGCATCTGAGGATGGCGCAGAGACAGCGGCTGAGGAGAAAGGCACGGAAGCCGGAGCGGAGGTTACTCCAGCAAAAGATGCAGAGTCCACCCCGGCAAAAGATGCAGATTAAAATTAATAAATAATGAGAAGCACAAACCCGGCCTGGTAATGGCCGGGTTTTTGTTTTGCCCTAAAAAGCTGAGAGCTGGGTTTGGAAAATTACTTGTTAGGGCTATATTACTTTTCGGGACTCTCAAGCTGCTCTTTTAATATAGCAATCTCTTTTAATAGCTCCTGATTCTGGTGTTCTTTTTCCTGCAGTTTTCTTTCTTTCTCTTTTAATTGGGTATTTTGCTGCTCTAACTGCTCCTGCATCTGGTCAATCATCAGTCTGACCGTATTTCTATCCATAATCTTCAATTCTTCAGAAAACAATCCCATCACCCTTTCTACATTCCGGCACATGTCGTAAATATGCTGATACATAGGCTTAAATTCAGGATATACTTCTATCAGTGTAATGATATCTTCCGGTTCGTCGGAACACAGGAAGGTAAGCCGCGCATCCAGTTTATTGTGAATACCTTTATTGTGTAGGTTTTTCTTAAAAATGTCAAGGGGAAGGAAGATATATTTCTGCGGCATATCAAGTGCTAAGCCGGTATTGGATTTTTGCTCGAAATAATGGAGACAGGTATCCGGGAAGCGTTGTAACTCTTTGGTACTGGTTTCAAACAAGACTATCGTATAGACATTTTTAATATCTTTGTAGCTGAATTTTTCTTTTTTCTCACTCCGCACTCTCCTATATTGGTGCAGCAGCAAGTCGGCACCATAGCAGGCAGCCCTTTGTCCGGGAAAGAGATAGCCGATTTTCTGAACCTCGATATCAGCAAGGCATCCATTTGATAATTCTACAAGGATATCTGTGATGAGCAGGGATTCCTCATCTGCAATTCGGGTAGAATCATTGGCAAGTACCTGGTATATTTCTTCCTTTGCCCGAATCGTCGGAAAATGCTGCTGCAGCTTGTTGGTCATAGATAATTCCTCCATTAGAATTTTTCGTAACTTACTATAAAATTGTCCGTATTTCTATGAAATTGTACATAATGACGAAAAATCGATTGACTAATAGTAAATGTTGGTGATATTATACAAACACTTGATGACTCCGAGAGTTTATATTATGAAAATGGAGGAGAAATATGAGACGTTCTACATTAAATAGTATTATTGAAGATGCAATTCGGTTTATGAGAGAGAAAGATATTCCACTTCCGCCATTTGCATATTGGGGACCAAAGGAATGGAAAGAGGCCGGTTCGGAATATGAAGAGCTGGTAGAGAATATGCTTGGCTGGGACATTACAGATTTCGGAAGTGGAGATTTTAACAAAATTGGTCTTACTATTTTTACATTTCGTAACGGTAATTTCCGTAATAAAGAGAAATACCCGAAGCCATACGCAGAAAAGCTTTTGCTGGTAGGGGACGGACAGATTCTCCCGTATCATTATCATTGGAGCAAAATGGAAGATATCATCAATCGTGGTGGAGGTGACCTTTGTTTGACTCTGTACAATTGTACAGCAGAGGATTTTGCAGATGTGAATGGTGGGCGCGCGGGTAAGCCGGGCATTTTTGCTGATACGCCTGTAAAAGTAAAGATTGACGGGCAGACTGTAATGGTACCGGCCGGCGGCGAAGTGATTCTGAAACCAGGCCAGAGCATAACGCTTTCTCCTGGTCAGTATCACACATGGCAGGGTGTTTCGGGAACAGGTCCGGTTATGTTGTTTGAAGTATCTACCTGCAATGACGATACCATTGACAACCGTTTCCATACTGCAGGCGGCAGACTTCCTGAGGTTGAGGAAGATGAGGAGGCCAAATATCTTATTTTCAAAGATTATAAGAATTATACAAACTTATAATTTGCAGAAACACATTTGTATTTTATCAGGCAAAGGCCGATAAGATAAATAATGTATTGGAGGATAGTTTTATGATGAAGAAGAAATTTGCCATTGGAATGGCAACCGCTATGCTTGCTTCCATGCTGGGCAGCAATGTAGTATTCGCTGAAGGTGCAGACACCATGACTATGGATGAAGTGATCGCAGATGTTAAGGAATCCGAAGTGCCAAGGGATATCAAACTCGGTTATGTTTGCATGAACCTTGCAAATCCGTGGTTTGTACAGGTGGTTGAAGGTTTTGAAGCTGCTTGTGAAGAAATGGGCATTGAGAAACCTTTGACAATTGACTCTCAGTACGATGTTGACAAGCAGGTATCTGACGTTGAAACCCTGGTTGGTGATGAATATGATGCAATCATGCTCTCCCCAATTGATCAGAACGCCCTCGAAACGGTTGTTACTGCAGCTAAAGATGCTGGTATTATTGTAAGCTGTGCTGCGCAGAGTGTTGATATTGCTGACTTCCGTTATATCGTAGAGGAATATACATACGGACAAGCTATTGGACAGAACGCGGCAAACTGGATCAATGAGAATCTTGCAGATCAGGAAGAAGTTCAGGTTTGTATTATTTCTCAGGACAACGTAGAAGACGTTATCGCACGTGGTAATGGTGTCCAGGAAACTCTGGAAGCCGAGTGCCCGAATGTAAAGGTAGTTGTTCGCCAGGCCGGTGATACTCCTGAAGGCGGACTTCAAATTGTAGAAAGTGCTCTTGCAGCATATCCAGACCTTCAGGTTGTAGTTGCAACAAACGATTCCGGCGGAATCGGTGGATATCAGGCACTTGTTAATGCTGGTTATACAGGGTCTGATCCTGTAGCTGTATTCTCCGGTGATGCAACAGACGAAGCTCTGAACGACATGCTCCAGGAGGATACTATCTACAGAGGAACCGTTGACCTTGCTCCATATGCATGCGGTTATGAATCTGCATATCAGCTGGTTTACTATATCATAAATGGCGCGCCCGCAGAAACTAAGACTCAGGGCTTCAACCCGGTTATGGTTTCACTTGCAGATCTTCTTGATGGGACATATGCTTACGAGGCAGAATAAGATTATTTTTTTAATGTAAAAAATTTGAATTGAATAAAGTATAAATGCAGGAGGGGCTGCCACACCAAATTCAGTGTCTACTTGACGGGTAGCACACCATTGTTAGTGCGACGGCTCCTCTCTATTGTCTGAGTTAAAAGGGAATGGAGGCTTATGGATGGAAGACATAATCTTGAGAGTCAAGGATATCTGTAAATACTATCCTGGCGTTAAGGCCCTGGATGGCATAACCTTTAACATAAATAGGGGAGAGGTTCATGCAATCTGCGGAGAAAACGGAGCAGGAAAGTCGACATTTATAAAAATCCTGACCGGCGCCAATGAACCAACCGGCGGCACGGTGGAATTTAATGGAATAGAATATTCAAGATTAACTCCGAAACAGTCCATGGATTTGGGAATCAGCGTTATATATCAGGAATTTAGTTTGATTCCATATCTGTCGGTGGCAGAAAACATTTTTTATGGACGAGAAATTAAGAAAGGAATAATCAGGGATATTGCAGCCATGGAAAAGCAGGCGCGTGAGCTTTGTAAGGAAATGGGTGTGGAAATAGATGTAAGAAAGAGAGTGTGCGATCTTGGCATCGCATTCCAGCAGATAGTGGAGATTTTGAAAGCAGTCTCTAAAAGGACTGAATTTATCATAATGGATGAGCCTACTGCTCCTCTGACGATGAAAGAAACAGAAGTTTTCTTTAAAATTATTAAGAAGTTAAAAGAAGAAAAAGTAACGATCATCTTTATTTCTCATCGTCTGGAGGAAGTATTTGAAATTTGTGACAGAGTTTCGATATTCTGTGATGGAAAATATATCTTGACCAGAGATGTTCAGGATATTACCAGAAAAGAACTTATCACTTACATGGTAGGTCGTGAGCTCTCCGATGATTATCCGGTACCAAACCGCGAAATCGGTGAAACTATTTTAAAGGTGGAGCATCTGACTAATAAACAGGTTAGCGATGTAAGCTTTGAATTGAAACGCGGAGAAATTCTCGGGTTTGGGGGTTTGGTGGGAGCAGGACGTACAGAGCTTGTACGGGCAATTTATGGGGCGGATCCTATTCAGTCCGGCAATATTACCTTCCTTGGCAAGCCTTATGTGCCCAAAACACCGAAGGAAGGTCTAGCAGCAGGCATAGGTCTGATTCCTGAAGACAGAAAAGCCCAGGGCTGTGTTCTTTCCCTAAGCATACGTGAAAATATTGTCTATAGTATTCTAAAGCGGATATCTAAAATGGGAGTTATCCAGAAGAAGAGTGAAGAGGAATGCATTACAAAATATATTAAGGACATGAATGTCAAAACTCCAAGTCCGAATCAGTTGGTAAAGAATCTCTCTGGTGGTAATCAGCAGAAAATTGTTCTTGCAAAGGCTATGGTTACAGACTGTGAGGTTTTGATTTTTGATGAGCCGACTCGTGGCATTGACGTAGGTGCCAAGCAGGAGATTTATGGACTGATGTGTAAACTGGCTGAAGCAGGAAAGAGTATCATTATGATCAGTTCGGAGATGCCGGAACTTCTGGGTATGGCGGATAGGATCGTGGTTATGAGTAAGGGACAGAAGGCTGGAGAACTGAATAAGGACGAATATAACCAGACACTGGTGCTGGAAATGGCATCCAGTAAACTTTAAGCTGAGGGAGGAATACAGAATATGAAGGCAAAGAATAATAAAAGTATAGTTAATGTTTTGTTGAATTACGGCATTCTGGTTGCATTAATCGTTATGGTAGGAATCTTTTCCGTCGCGTCTAAGAACTTTTTAAGTACCAATACCATGCTCACCATTTTGAAGCAGGTCTCCATTACTGGCATTGTATGTATTGGTCAGACGATGGTTATGCTGACCGGTGGTATTGACCTTTCCGTCGGTTCAATTGCAGGTGTATCCGCAGTTACAACGGCAATTTTTCTGAAAAGCTTTGAGCTGTCCATTCCGCTTGCGTGTGTTCTGACTCTGATTCTTGCGCTTGTTTATGGTATCATCAGTGGACTTTGCGTTACTAAATTGAACATGCCTCCGCTTATTGCAACACTTGGTATGCAGACATCTCTTCGCGGCCTGGCATATATCGTTACAGGAGGTCTTCCGGTATATGGATTTACCAAAGTATTTGGCTCATTTGCACAGGGTTCTTTTCTTGGTATTCCGCTTCCTGTTGTACTGGTGATTATACTGTTTATTATCTTTATATGGGCACTGTCCAAAACCACATTGGGCCGATATTTGTATGGGGTCGGCGGTAATGAAGAGGCATCCCGTCTTTCTGGTGTCAGCGTTATAAATGTAAAACTGATGGCTTATGGTCTTAGTGGATTTCTGGCAGGCATTGCGGGTTTGGTACTTCTTTCCAGAACAAGCTCAGGTCAGCCGTCAGCTGGTTCTAACTATGAAATGGATGCGATTACAGCTGTTGTACTCGGGGGTGTATCTCTTAGCGGCGGCGAAGGCAAATTACATATGGTTATCATTGGTGTGCTTCTGATGGGTACTCTTCAGACTGGTATGATTATGTGCGGCATTAATGATTATGTTCAGCAACTGGTAAAGGGTATCGTTCTGATAATTGCAGTCGCATACTCCGAGTTTTCCAAGAAGGTCCGCAATAGGATGAGTGTGGCAGCATAAATCAAAATTACGATGTAAAAGTGCTGGCGACAGCACTTTTGTTTGTTCCGTAAAATGGGTTTAAGAACATTATCAATATAATGATCTGTCGGAATCCTGAGTGATTATGCCAGTGAAGCAGGCATCAGAACATCTGCCTGGGCGCTGGAGCGGTATTGATTGGCTGTGATGCCGACCTCTTTTTTGAAAACGCTGCAGAAATAATTGTATTCACCAAAGCCTGTTTGTTCTGCGATTTCCAGAATCGTCAGATTTGTTTCCGTAAGAAGATATTTTGCACGTTCAATACGTTTTAACTTAATGTAGCGGCCAATACTCATGTTCAGTGCATCATTGAAGGTCTCATAGAGCTTCGTGCGGCTCATCAGAAACTCCTCGCATAGCTCGGACGTGGAAATTTTATCAGTAAGATGACGGTCTATATATTCATCCAGCTTCATGATAAAACCGTTTCGGTTCAGGCGGGCTATTTCGTGATACATGATGTAATAGGTACATGCTTCCAAAAGTCTTGCAATAGAAAGAATTTCTTCGTCGCTCCGGTACTGGATATGGGAAATAATTTCCGGAAGCTGTTCTACGTGAATTCGATAGTCCTCACATTTCTGCCGGATGCACCGGGTAAGCCTGGTACGATCCGGGGAGTTTGTGATCTGACCAAAAACAATGTAACCGATAATAACGTCCCGGTCCCAAAGAGGTGCAACGACTTCAGAGAGACCAAGATGGCAGGTATAGACAATCGTTTTCTGTTCCTGACGGCACTTTTTGAAGGCCTGCAGGTTGCTTTCTTTACAGTGCAGGTACGTACTGGCGTTATCATGCATGATAGCACAAATGGAAGCGTTTTCTTTGGGATAAGAAAGAATTTTATTATAATTTCCGTCATAGATGGAAGAACGGACGTGGGTCACATTATAAAAATCTTTCATTATATTTTCCAATGACATGATTTCGAGATTCAGCTTCATAAGTATATTCCTCCAGGTCAAAATGCTTATGTGGTCGGGAGAGTGAAGGATCAGATGCGGACGACTTTGCGGCAGGTATGGTTTATTGTTTGGTTTTAAATTAGAAATTTATACAGATTCATGAAAATATTATAGCGAATCTTTTCGGATAATGCAATGGCGCTTTTGCAGTCCCGAAAAGACAGGGAGGAAAAAGAATGCTGGTAACATTAAAAGATATTTTAGGATTATGTGAGACTGCCGGGTGTGCGGTGGGTTCCTTTAATACTCCGAACCTGGAATCCATCCTTGCAGTTATTCAGTCCGCAGAGGAACTGGATGTGCCTGTAATCATTCAGCATGCGGAGGGGCATGAGTCGATTATGCCGTTGAAGACGATTGGGCCGATCATGCTCGAGCTGGCTGAAAAGGCCAAGGTTCCGGTTGCGGTTCATCTTGACCATGGAGAAAGTCTGAATTATATCTATACTGCTTTAGCTATGGGATTTACTTCCGTTATGTATGACGGCTCCGTTCTTCCCTTTGATGCAAATGCAGCCAATACGAGGCTGGTAGTGTCTATGGCAAAGAAGACGGGTGCCTCTGTGGAAGCGGAAATCGGGTGTATGGGAAGAAGAGAAACGGGTGCGCAGCGGGAATTTGCGGGTTCTGCGGACCCGGCCAAAATTTATACGGATCCGGAGGAAGCCAGAAGATTTGTTGATGCCACAGGCATTGATGCGCTTGCATGCTCCTTTGGAACAACGCACGGTGTTTATGTCACTGAGCCGAAGCTGGATTTTCGTGTTGTGGAGCAGGTGAGGGATAAGGCACATGTTCCGGTGGTCATGCACGGCGGTTCCGGTGTCAGCAGAGAGGATTTCCGGACAGCCATCAAAAAGGGCGTGCGTAAGGTAAACTATTATACGTATATGGCGATTGCGGGAGGTCAGAATGTAGCTGACCAATTCCGGATGGGATGTATTCCGGTGGAGCATAAAGGGAAAAAATATAAATACTGTTATTCTCTTATAGAGAGTGAAAAGGATGTGCCGATTCTTTATCACGATATTGTGAACTGGGGCACCAAAGCCATGCAGGAGAATTGTAAGAGGGCTATGGAGATATTTGCGATGAAATAGCAGATAGATGCGGAGCAGAAATTCACATCGTGCGCTGTATTCAGAATGGAAGAGAAAGGAATGAATGTATTTATGAAAATTGCAGGACTTGATATCGGGACGACCGGCTGCAAGCTTACGGTATTTGATCAAGATGGAGCATATCTCGATAAAGCATATCAGGATTATCCCATAAAACGGCAGGAGGGTGAGCATGAGGTCGATGCGGAAGCAATCATGGAAGGCGTTTTGTCTGTTATGAAAGAAATAGGCAGGAAGCATCCGGATATCGCCGGAATCGGTGTGACAAGCTTTGGTGAAACGTTTGTACTTGCGGATGAATATGGAACACCGCTGCATCCCGCCATGCTTTATACGGATCCGAGGGGTGCTGAGGAATGCAAAGAGCTGGAAGAAAAAATGGGAAGCCGGACAATCGCATCCATAACCGGTCTGAAGCCTCATGAAATGTACAGCATTGCAAAAATCATGTGGCTGAAACGCAATAAACCGGAAATTTATCAAAAAGCAAAGCATGTTTTCCTGATGCAGGATTATGTTGTGTTCGGATTGACCGGAAATGCTCAGATTGACTATTCTCTGGCAACCAGAACTATGGCGTTCGATATCACTTCCCTGAAATGGAGTGAGGATATTTTCAGATATGCCCGGATTGATATTGGCTTGATGTCCAAAGCTGTACCTACGGGAACGGAAGCAGGAACAATTTTACCGGAAATCGCGGAAAAAACAGGGCTTTCCGTCAAAACAAAAATTGTTTCCATAAGCCATGATCAGGTAGCGGCAGCCGTTGGAGCAGGAGCTTTTGATTCTGATAAAGCAGTGGATGGCGCGGGGACGGTAGAGTGCATAACTCCGATTTATGATGGCCTGCCGGATTTGGATGTGATGTATAATGGTAATTTCGCAGTGGTGCCGTATGTAATTCCCGGAAAATACGTCTGCTATGCATTTTCTTATACAGGAGGAGCATTGATTCAGTGGTGTGTGGACACGTTGGCAAAAAAGGAAAAGGAGCTGTCTGCGGCTCAGGGAATTTCAGTAAATGAGTTTTTGGAAGGGGACTTCCATGAGCCGACAGGAATGCTGGTGCTTCCCCATTTTGCCGGGGCTGCAACTCCGTACATGGATACAGGGGCAAAAGGTGTGATTGTGGGGTTAACCGCAGCAACTACCCTGCATGAGATTTATCGTGCCTGCATGGAGGGTGTTGTTTATGAAATGTATTTGAATAAGGAATATCTGGAAAAATCCGGTGTTCATTTTCAGATGCTTCATGCAACCGGAGGCGGTGCAAAATCCCAGGTATGGATGCAGATGAAGGCAGATATGCTGAACCTTCCGGTTACTGCACTTGAAACAGCGGATGCAGGAACCGTAGGAAGTGCGATGCTGACAGGAATTGCAGCAGGCTGTTTCTGTGATCTTAGGGATGCGTCAGCACATATGATCGAAAAGAAAAAGGTTTATTATCCGAGAGAAGAGATGCATAAAAAATATGCGGAGGTTTACAAAAGATACAGAAGGCTGTACAATGCAGTGCGGCCATTGATGTAAGGAGGCAGAGCATGAATCCATATATAGGACATGAATCCCAGCTTTATGGGATAGAGGAGCATCGGCTGGCAGGCGGGAAAGGTGACGGAATGCGTTTGCTTGAGGTGAATAACGGGAAAGGACTGGAGCTGACAATTTCATTAGACCGCTGTGCAGATATATCACGGTTAAAATACCGTGAAATCAGAGTTCGTTTGGACACAAATGAATTTGTCATTCATGATACGATTAAAAATACCGGGGATTCCAGGCAGCCGTTTGAAATTTTGTATCATATGAATATGGGGTATCCGCTTCTGGACGAAGACAGTGTGATAGAAATTCCATCCGTGGAAGTGGTGGCAAGGGATGCTCATGCACTGAAAGGACTTGCTAATTGGAAAGAGATATCAAAACCACAGGCAGGATTTGTAGAGCAGTGCTATTATCATCTGTTTGAAACGGAAGGAAAAGCATCTGTTTATCAACCGAAACAGGAGCTGGGATTGGAGATTTCCTTTGATCCGAAGCAGTTGGATGGATTTGTAGAGTGGAAGATGCTTGGCGTACGGGATTATGTGCTTGGCCTGGAATGCGGAAACTGTTATCCGGATGGAAGAGATGTTATGCGAAAAAAAGGAATGCTGAAGTTTTTGGAGCCAGGGGAAAAGAAAGAATATGAAGTAAACATAAAAATGCTGTAACTGGTATTGCAGAAATAGCCCCCGGCGTAGTCTTATAGGAGGTTTACGCCGGGAAGTTATCTTAGTTTTGTGTGTGTGATTCCGCTCTTTCTTTCATATGTACATGAATTCCATTTACCTCCACATTATCCTCCATGGGAATGACAAGGCAGCGACGCCCATCTACAAGCATAGTTTCAACAAGGTCTGCACGTTCCGGGTTCACATGGATGACAACATCCGGTGTTTTGATCTCAAAGCGGCGGGTATTGGTGATGTTGGACGCCATAAGGGAGGATTTTTCTCCGGTGGTCATCTCGTACTGCTCATCAAAGGATTCCAGCCGTTCATCTTCTACACCGCATTCCTCAAATAAGCGTTTTACTTCAGATTTTGTCAGTACGATCGGTTCCGGTTCGTCCTTTTGGGATTCTACCCATTCGTTAAGCCTTTCGTGAATATTCATGACCGTATCATAGGCGCAGTCCTCCCCAAGTGTTTCCTCTACCAGAGCGTTGAAGGAATCCCTCTGTCCTCCTGCAGAGAGGGGAGTATGACAGCCAAAAAGCTCGTCAATGAAGGTACTCCGGAGCTGCTCCGCATTTTTGGTATAGTAGAGCAGACCGTGAATATCTGTACTTCTGTCATTGAACAATGGAAACAGAAAGCCCAGATCCGGCATTTCCACGATCCAGTCACGGATACGGTCTTCAATATTGTTGGTTTCCGCATTATAGCAGAGGCCCGCCTTAGAAAGGTTTACCGGGCAGATGCTGCACAGGATATGTTCATAAATTTCATCAGAGGCATCAAACATCTCCTGTCCATCCGAAGACTTGCCGGGAATATCATATACGGCATGAATTAAAATGATGTAGTAATTTTCGCCATAATCATAGTTTTCTATGATTTTGTCGTAGAAGCTGTCCAGAATTGCATCATCCTGAAGCTTGCTGTTACGCAGCTTCAGCAGGAATTCCTGTGTTCCGCCTTCCTTTTCCTGCTCCAGAGGAAATTCCATATTGATCAGATTTTTACCGATGGTACCGGAAAGCGTTTTTTTGAAAAGGTCAAAGTATTTAAACATTTCTTCCTCTGATAATGAGAGAAACGCTTCCTTTAATTTCGTCTTTATATTTTTTTCGCCGTCTACATAACATCCGCAGATGCGGGTAATGGCACAGTTGTTTGGGGTGAACTGTTTTTTGATTTCTGAAATTTCTTTTTTATTCATGGTCTACCTCACAAGAAAGATTAGATTCCGGCGAACCGGATTTGTAAAAGGCCTGCAAAAGCAGGGATTGGACAAATTGTCGGAAACTGTCCTTCATTATAAATCAAATTTTGCGGACGGGCAAGCGTCATACCCGAATAAAAAAACAAATTAAAAATACTGTTGCAGTGCTGAAGAAGTGATAGACAAGTTGTGGGTTATGCATATTGTATAAAAATGGAAAAACAAAACTGTCTAAAATTATCAAATGTGTTAAGAAATTTATAGGTGGACAAAAAAATATTATATTTTATTTCTAAAAAAGAATTGCTAAAATAGAAACTACCAAGCGGACAAGTGAACCGCAAAAAAAGGAGGACATGATTCATGAAGAGAAAATTACTGGCTAGCTTACTTTGCGTAGCAATGGGTGTTACTACTATCACCGGTGCAGCAAGCGTTTTTGCAGCAGAAGAGACTGAGGCAGCAGAGGATACCGAAGCGGAAGAAACCGAAGAGACAGCAGAAGAAGCTGCAGAAGATTTAGAGTCTGGCGATGATACAAAAGAAGCAGTCGATATGGAAGGCGTAGATGTAGAAAATACAAAAATCGGTATTAGTATTTATCAGTTCGCAGATAACTTTATGACTCTGTATCGTACAGAATTAGTTCGCTATCTGACCGAAGACCTTGGATTCAAAGAGGAAAACATTGTTGTTCAGGATGGTAAGAATGACCAGGCAGAGCAGACAAATCAGATCAATAACTTTATCACAGACCAGGTAGACGTTATGATTCTGAACCTTGTACAGTCTTCTTCCGCACCGCAGGTTACTGATATGTGTAACGAGGCAGGGATTCCGGTAGTTTATATTAACCGTCAGCCAGATGAAACAGAGTCTGACAGATGGGCAGCAGACGGCATCAAAGCTACTTACATTGGTGCAGATGCCAGACAGTCCGGTACATACCAGGGCGAGGAAATTCTTGAAACTGAAAACGGCGGTGATATCAACGGCGACGGCAAAGTTTCCTATATCATGGTTCAGGGTGACCCGGAAAACATTGATGCTCAGTACAGAACAGAATACTCTGTAAAAGCTTTGACAGACGCTGGTGTTGAAGTTGAAGAACTCCTTCTTCAGAGAGGTGACTGGGATCAGGCAAAAGGTCAGCAGATCGTTCAGGACGCTCTGACACAGTTTGGCGATCAGGTAGAAGTTGTATTCTGTAACAACGATGCTATGGCTCTTGGTGCTCTTCAGGCAATCCAGGCAGCAGGCAGAACCATCGGTGAAGATATCTACTTAGTAGGCGTTGACGCTCTGACAGATGCTGTTCAGAATATCGTAGACGGCAACTTCACAGGTACTGTATTCAACGATTACTTCGGACAGGCTCAGGGAGCTGCAGACCTTGCAGTGAAATATCTGAAGGGCGAAGATGTTGAACCTGTAAATATGGTTGACTATGTAAAAGTTACCGCTGATAATGCAGCAGACATCCTTGAACTGATCAAATAATCCGGATTCAAAGAATATCGAATAAAACATGTTGGGTGTGTCGAAAGAGGCACACCCACTTTTATGAAAATAGTAAGGAAACCCACAAGGGGATACCATAATGGCCATACGGCCAGGATTAAGGAAATCCCACAAGGGGATACCATAATGGCCATACGGCCAGGATTAAGGAAATCCCGCAAGGGGATACCATAATGGCCATACGGCCAGGATTAAGGAAAGGAGAGAGTGGGATGGCAGAGTATAGATTGGAGATGCGCGGCGTAAGCAAAAGCTTCCCGGGCGTCAAAGCACTGGATGGAGTAAATTTAAAGGTCCGTCCTGGTACAGTCCATGCACTCATGGGGGAGAACGGCGCCGGTAAATCCACCCTCATGAAATGTCTGTTCGGCATCTATCACATGGACGAAGGGGAAGTCTATGTAGATGGAGAAAAAGTCAACATCGGCAATCCGGATGAAGCATTACATAAAGGTCTCGCGATGGTGCATCAGGAACTGCAGCCGGTTCCTGCACGTACAATTGCTGAAAATATGTATTTGGGACGTTATCCGACAAAATCGGCAGGACCGTTGAAGGTAATTGACCATAAGACCATGAATGAGGAAGCAAAAAAATGGCTCGACAATGTTAAGATGCCATTTGACCCAAAGAGAAAATTGGGAGAATTGTCCATATCACAGATGCAGTCTGTAGAAATTGCAAAAGCAGTTTCTCAGGAGGCAAGACTGATTATTCTGGATGAGCCGACTTCATCTCTGACGGACAATGAGGTAGAGGCCCTGTTCCGTATTGTTCGTGATTTACGGGACAGAGGTGTATCCTTTGTATTTATATCCCATAAGATGGCGGAGCTTCGCCGGATTTCTGATGATATTACGATCATGCGTGATGGTACATATGTAGGGACCTGGGAAATGAAAGACATCAATGATGATGAAATTGTAAAGCAGATGGTTGGCCGTGAGCTGACCAACATTTATCCTCCTCTTGACAATACACCTGGAGATGTCCTTCTGGAAGTAAATAATTTCACCAGCATCCATGACAATTCCTTCAAGGATTGTTCTTTTAAACTGAGAAAAGGCGAAATCCTCGGCTTTGGCGGTCTGGTAGGGGCGCAGCGGACCGAGCTTATGGAAGCGATTTTTGGTATCCGCCATATTACCGGCGGCGAAGTGAAGCTGAATGGTAAAACGTTGAGTATTAAGCGTCCTCAGGATGCGATCAATAATGGTATCGGCATGATTACAGAGGACCGCCGCGGTTCAGGAATCCTGGGATGTTTGTCTATTGCAGACAACGTATCCATCGCCTCCTTGAATCACTATCTGGAAGCAGGAATTAAGCTGAATAAAAAACAGATTGAAGAGCTGGTTCAGGATAATGTAGCAAAATTAAGTATTAAAACTCCAAGCAGCAAGACGCTTATTCAGTCATTGTCCGGCGGTAATCAGCAGAAGGTTATTATTTCCCGCTGGCTGGCAAACAATCCGGATGTATTGATCATGGATGAGCCTACCCGTGGTATTGACGTAGGTGCTAAGTATGAGATTTACCAGATTATGATTCAGCTTGCAAAGCAGGGTAAGGGAATCATTATGATTTCCTCAGAAATGCCGGAGCTGATCGGTGTATCCAACCGTATTATGGTAATGTGCAACGGTAAGATTACAGGCGAAGTATCCGGTGAGGAAGCAACTCAGGAAAATATCATGCATTATGCTACACAGTTCTAAGTGAAGGAGGAGAAAAGAATGGAGAAATCAAAGAAAGTAGATATTAAAAATGTCTTACTCAATAATGGTATTATTGTATTGTTAATGATTCTGGTAATCTATGTAAGTATTACGGTTCCAACATTCAGAAGTTTCAGAAACCTGATGAATCTGGCAATTAATGCTGCACCCCGTGTTATTATTGCACTTGGAGTCAGCGGCTGTCTGATCACAAAAGGTACCGACCTTTCCGCAGGACGTGCAGTTGGTTTAAGTGCCTGCCTGGCTGGTATCATGCTTCAGAAACCAGATGCTCCCGGTAAAGTATGGCCAAACTTCCCACAACTGAATGTTTGGGTGATTCTTTTGATTGTAATGGCTATCTGCGCAGTCTTCGGTCTGATCAACGGTATTGTTGTTTCCTATCTGAACGTGCCTGCTTTCATCGGTACTCTGGGTATGCAGCTTATTATTTATGGTATAGCGCTGGTTGTAACAAACTCTGTTCCGATTGGCGGCTACCGTGCAGACTATATTACAGTCACACAGGGCAAGGTTATTGGAATTCCGCTTCTGTTTGTTTATCTGATTATTGCGGCCGCTATCTTCTGGTTTGTATATAACTATACACGTCATGGCAAATACATGTATGCAATTGGCGGTAATGAGGTTGCAGCAGAGGTTTCCGGTGTTAATGTTAAAAAAACAAAGATCATCATCTATGTAACAGCAGCTTGTATGTATGCAATCGCAGGCTTCCTTCTCGGAGGTAAATCCGGCGGTACCAGCGTGAACATGGGTATGGGCTATGAGCTGGAAGCAATCGCAGCCTGTACCATTGGCGGTGTATCAGTAAATGGCGGTATTGGTAAGGTTTCCGGCGTTATCATTGGTGTTGCTGTATTTGAGCTTTTGAAATCTGCTCTGCAGTTCCTGGGTGTAAATACAAACTACCAGTATATTGCACAGGGTATCGTTATTGTAGTTGCGATCGCATTGGATATCCGTAAATATATTGCGAAGAAATAAAGATGCGGGGGCAGGCAAAAATTGCAAAGCCCGCATCCCCCGCGCTCCCCTGTTGGGCACGTATACGGTGCCGGAAAGAGGAAGTGCCCGGAAAAACGATATGAATATATTATGAAAAGAAAGCGGTCAGGTGTTCTGGCTGCTTTCTTCTTTATAAAGCACAAAAGAAAAAGCGTATATCCGGCACAGAAAAGAATAGTTTTATCCTCTGCGGTTACATGGTATAATAATAAATATTATACCTGTGCACAGAGCCGCCGAAGGAGCCGTTAACGCTTGTGACCGGGGACAGACAGGGTGCAGCGGGATGAAGTGTGCAGCCGGATGGATAGAGTTGAGGAAAGGGCGGAAAACCATGGAATTATACAATATTTTATTGGTAGATGACGAGGCGGATGTTCTCCAGGCTATGAAGCGGAAAATTGACTGGGAGGCCATGGGGTTCTGTCTTGCCGGAACAGCAGAGAATGGTCAGGAAGCGTTGGAGATGGCTGAGCTGCTTCATATAGATGTTGTCATGACAGATATTAAGATGCCTTATATGGATGGGTTGACTCTTTGTAAAAAATTGAAAGAAAATTACCGGAATATGAAGGTGGTTATCTATTCTGGATTTGATGATTTTGAGTTTGCCAGGGAAGCGGTACATTTGGAGGCGGAGGAGTATCTCTTAAAGCCGATCAGCGCAAAGGATATGGAGAATGTTTTTCGAAAAATCAAGGAAAAGCTGGACCAGGAATTTAGTGAACACAGAAATCTGAATAAGCTGTCAGAATACTATAAGAGAAGTCTTCCGGCCATGCAGGAGCAGCTTTTTATGGGTATTTTGGAAGGGAAGATTACCGGAGAGCGTGCCAAGATGATGTTGGAAACATATGAAATGCAGTTTGATGCGCCCTATTACGTGGTAGCAATGCTTTATGCGGATACGAATCCAAAGGAGGTTCGGGGAAAAACCGCGCAGCTTCTCACATTGTCATTGAAGGATATGGCACAGGATTACTTGAATGAAAGACTGAGATTTTACAGTGCGATTTATTTGGATGAGGTGATCCTGGTTTTTATGGTGCAGGATAGAGACAGTATGGAGGCTGTGCTGTATCATTTGGATCAGGTTTGCAAAATGGGAACCAGAGTTCTGAATGTTCCCGTGACCGCTTCGGTCGGACAGGTCTGCGATCAACTGGATTTTTTGACGACCTCTTATCAGGAAGCCCGGAATGCTATGGAATACAGAACGATCCTGGGAGGCAGCCAGGTGTTGTATATAGGTGACATTGAGCCAAGTCCCAAGGATTCTGTTTCTCTTATGGAGTATGATTTTCAGAATCTGATGCGTGCGGTAAAGCTTGGGAACCGGGAAGAAACAAATGATGCGATTGCTCAGTTTATGGAAAGTATCCGCAGTTTTTCAATCTCACCAAACCAATATCAGCTTTTGATCATGGAGCTTCTGACAGAGTTGATGAAGATAGGGCGTGCTTATAAGCTGCGTACAAGGCAGATTTTTGGGGAAGCTTCTGTTCCGTGGCATGAATTGTATAAATATATTTCTATAGATGAGCTTGAATATTGGCTTCAGGAGGTTTGTACAAATTTACGGCATACGCTGCGCCATGAGAGAACGGATTCTGCCATGCGTCTGACGGAACAGGCAAAGATGTATATAGAAGAGCATTATAAAGAGAACGATCTGTCTGCGGAGACCCTGTGCAGGCATTTAAATGTCAGTGCGGCTTATTTTTCGACAGTTTTTAAGAAGGAGGTTGGACTTAGCTTTGTAGCATATCTGACGAAAATACGGTTGGAACATGCAGTGGAGCTGCTTCGTAATACGGAGGATAAGACTTACGTGATCGCGGAAGCCGTTGGATATACGGAGCCGAATTATTTCAGCTATGTGTTTAAAAAACAGTATGGGATTTCTCCGTCTAAATACCGGGCAAACCTGCTTGCAGGGGAGAAGTCGGGAGAAGGATGAGATATCCTGAAATGGTGAGTGTGAATGAAGTATATAATCCAAAAATGGAAAGATTTTTTATCTGAAATTCGTAACCGGGGAATGCAGTTTATGATTTCGGCATCCTTTACTTTGGTAGCTCTTGTAGGTATGGTCTTTATCGGCGTTTTTCTTTTCCGGAGTTATGGAAATGCGTCTGAAGAAACTATCCTGAATGACAGCAGACAATTGCTTGCCCAGGTGGAAATCAATCTGAATACGTATCTTCGGAATATGATGCGGATTTCAGACGCCATGTATTATAATGTTATTAAGAATGTAGATCTGGATGAGGACAATATGAGCCAGGAGCTGAATCTGCTTTATGAGGTAAATAAGGACAACCTGGTCAGTCTTGCCTGTTTTACGGAAGAGGGAGAGCTGATTGGAGCGGCGCCGGTGGGCTCTATGAAAAAAAATGTGGATTTGACAGGACAAAGCTGGTTCAGCAGTGCGGCAGAAAAAATGGAAAATCTTCATTTTTCGGAGCTGCATGTACAGAATATATTTGAGAACAGTAATAACCGTTATTATTGGGTTGTGTCCTTAAGCCGGGGTGTGGAGCTGACAAGCAGCGGAAAAATGTCCGGAGGAATTCTTCTGGTAGACATGAATTTCAGTGGTATCCGTCAGCTTTTCACAAAGGTGAATAATCAAAATCAGGGGTATGTTTATCTGATCAACAGTGATGGAGAAATCATTTATCATCCGAAGCAGAATTTGATTTTTTCCCATATGATGCAGGAAAACAATATTGTTGCCAGCGGCTACGATGATGGTGTTTATAAGGAGAAGTTTGAAGGGGAAGACCGGATGGTCGTTGTGAAGACTGTTGGCTATACCGGCTGGAAGATTGTCAGTGTGACGCCGGAAGAAAGCTTTTTCCAGAATTATAACCGGACCAGAGCAACGGCTGTGATCATGATTATGGTTTCTATTCTGCTCATGATATTTGCAAATCAGTTTGTTGCCGTGCGGATTGTAAAGCCGCTCAAAAAGCTGGAGGATTCCATGAAGGGGATTGGAGTGGATAAGGAGCCGCAGATTTATATTGGCGGTTCTCCAGAAATCCAGCATTTGGGAATTACCATACGGTCTATGGTAGAACAGCTCCGGAAGCTGACGGATGACATAGTCCGGGAACAGGAAGAGAAACGCAAGAGTGAGCTGGATGCTCTGCAGTCTCAGATCAATCCGCATTTTCTTTACAATACCCTGGATTCGATTATGTGGATGATAGAATCGGAGCAGTACGAGGAGGCTATTTCTATGGTGCAGGCTCTGGGAAGCCTGTTCCGTATTAGCCTCTCCAAGGGGAAAAATATTATCACAGTCGGAGATGAGCTGCAGCATGCCCGCAATTATCTGGACATTCAGAGGTTTCGTTATAAAAACAAATTTACTTCCTGCTTTGATGTTGAGGAAGGAATCGAAAAATACAAGACAATTAAGCTGATCGTACAGCCTTTGATCGAAAATGCAATTTATTATGGAATGGAGTTTATGGATGGAGAGGGCGAAATCCGTATCCGGGCATATACCAGGGAGGAAGACCTGTTTATTGAGGTAGAAGACAATGGACTGGGAATGCCGGAAGAACAGGTGAAGCACCTGCTGACAGATGGGCGGAGAACCAGGAATAAGGGTTCAGGAATCGGACTTCGGAATGTACATCAGCGTATTCAGCTTTCTTTTGGGAAGAAATACGGCCTGGAAATTCAGAGCGAGCCGGATGAAGGTACCGTGGTTCGGATTCATCTTCCAAAAACAGAAACAGATGTAATAGAGAAAACGGAGGATGTATGATGGTTCAGAAGATGCGTTGGAAACTGTGGGTGGTCATCGTTGGGGCAGCATTGCTTGCGGTTTTTTATTATAGTGCGATACAGGGTGAGACAGAGAAGGAACCTGATAATTATTCTGTGATTTTGTATCAGCATACAGATAATGAATGGGCAATTTTTACGGAGGGAATGAAGCAGGCGGAGGATGACCTGAGGATCAAGGTAAATTATATTACCATGGGTGAAAACGATACGGCAAAGGATCAGGTAAATATGATCGAGAGAGAAATTAAGGCAGGAGCCGATGGAATCTTAATTGCTGCAGTGGACAGCGATAGTCTGCGGCAGGAGCTGGGCGCCATGTCTTTGGCTGTACCGGTCATCTGTGCGGAAACCGGAGTTGGAGCTGCACTGCCGGTCATCAGTGCAGAGGATTATGAAATGGGCAAGGCTCTTGGAAACAAGATTCTGAAAGACATGGACGCCAACGGCCAGGGCCGTGTTGTGACAATTCTTCGAGAGTATATGGAACGGGACAGTGTGCGGCAGCGGTACGAAGGGCTCAGGGACGCACTGGAAGCAGCGGATGAGAAGGTAGAGATTCAGGAATATTCCAGAAGTCCCGGAGATTACAGTCTGCGCCTGTTTGTGGAAACATTGTTTCATAGCTGCGGACAGTATATTGCTGCTTTGGATAAGTATACAACAGAAGAGGCGGGAGCCGCGCGGGCCTCTGATAAAGCGGAATATGAAGCAGATGGGATGCAATTTCAAATTTATGGCATTGGAAATACGGTACAGACTGTAAACGATCTTGATAACGGAAACATTCAGGCGCTGGTCTATCAAAATGAATTCAACATGGGCTATCAGGGATTGAAATGTTTGGCAGAGGCTCGAAAAAAGGACTGGATCGACAGAAATATAAATATTAAATTTGAATTGGTTACAAAAGAGACTCTGTATGAATATGAAAATGAACGCTTATTGTTCCCAAGTGTCTGAGGCAGGTGTGAGCATGAAAAAGTTAAAAAGAAATGGTAGAAGTTTCGTAGCAGGGGTTGTCGGCGTATGTGTTCTGGGAGGCTGCGGTATGCAGCAGAATTTTGTTGAGGAAAAGGTATCCAGCTTAAAAATAGGAATTAGTGTATATGATCAGTATGATACTTTTGTGACGGAGCTGGTTTCGCATCTGCAGTCTTATGCAAAGGAAAAAGAGAAGGACTGGGATATTTCGATTACCCTGGAAATTCAAAATGCTGACGGCAGCCAGATGCTGCAGAATGATCAGATGGATGACTTTATTGAGGAAAGAGTTGATATTGCATGCATCAACCTTGTAGACAGGACAGATGCCTCCACCATTATAGAAAAGGCCAAGAACAGTGATGTGCCGGTCATATTTTTTAACAGAGAGCTGGTAAAGGAGGATCTGGAGCGTTGGGATAAGCTGTATTATGTAGGTGCGGATGCCTTTGAATCCGGCAAGCTTCAGGGTGATATTCTCGTAGAAGAGTGTAAGGTGAACTTTTCCAAAATTGACAAAAACGGGGATGGCGTACTGCAGTACGTCATGTTGGAAGGAGAAGCAGGCCATAATGATTCTATGGTGAGAAGCATGTCTGTAATTAATGAAATTACGGACAGAGGATATCTGGTCCAGAAATTATCGGATGAAATTGCCAATTGGAACCGGGATCAGGCAGCGAACAAAATGAAGCAGTTCATAGATATGTATGGAGACGATATCGAGGTTGTATTGGCAAATAACGATGATATGGCTTTGGGTGCAATTGATGCATTGAAAGCAGAGGGGATTAGAGTGGGTTCCGAAGGCTGGCCTATGGTACTTGGGATTGATGGTACCTCTGTTGGACTGAAGGCGGTGGATAACGGTGAAATGCTGGGGACTGTTCTGAATGACGCGAAGGGACAGGCGAGAGGGATTCTGGAATTGTCGTATTCCCTAATCCGGGGAACAAAGCTTTCGAAGGAATTCAGGCTGCTGGATGAGAAATATATCAGACAGCCGTATGAGATTGTAACAGAAAAGAATCTGGGCGAAATACAGATGCGGCTTATGGACTAAAACCTATTTTGACTTGTATTTGTGAGGATACGGAACAGATACGATATTTTACGTAAATTTAGCACATACAATACATTAGATTTAATAATGCGCTGATAGAGTATGCTTGTCAAAACAAATTTCAGGGAATGAAACAAGACGAGAGGAGAAATTGTTATGAAAGCAAAAAAAATCGGCGCATTTTTATTGGCAGCCAGTATGTTGGCCTCAAATGCTGTAATTTCACAGCCGGCTATGGCAGCAGAGTACACGGCGGAAGAAGCAGAGGTAAAAGCTCCGAAGTATATTTTTCTATTTATCGGAGATGGAATGAGCTATCCGCAGATTCAGACTACAAATTATTTTTTAAGTGCTGTGGAGGATGACGGGGATGAGATTCTCACAAGCAGGGATCATTTGAATATGTTCTCTTTTCCGGTAGCCGGATCTGCCCAGACCTATGACAGCACGTCCTTCTGTCCGGATTCCGCATCTACCGCGACATCTATCTCTACGGGCCATAAGACTTACAGCGGAACCATTAATATGGACGAAAAAATGGAAACACCGTATGAAACAATTGCCGAGAAATTGAAAAAGCAGCTTGGTTATAAAATCGGTATTCTTTCTACTGTAAATCTAAACCATGCAACACCTGCCGCTTTTTATGCACATCAGGCATCCAGAAACAGCTATTACGAAATTGGGGAAGAGCTGATCGCCAGTGAGTTTGACTATTTTGCAGGCGGCGGATTAAAAAAGACAACCGGTGATGAAGGAGATAAAAAAGATCTTTATGAGCTTGCGCAGGAGGCAGGCTATAAGGTGATCAAAACAAAGGCAGAAGCGGAGGCACTGACTGCCGGGGATGGGAAAGCGATTGTTATCGATGAAACATTGGCAGATGACGATGCAATGAGCTACACCATGGATTTGGAAGATGGTGAATGGGCTCTTGCTGATTATGTAGAAAAGGGTATTGAGGTCCTGGATAATGAAAATGGGTTTTTCATGATGGTAGAAGGCGGTAAGATTGACTGGGCATGTCATGCCAATGATGCGGCGGCTACGATTACGGATACCGTTGCACTGGATGATGCGGTTGGAAAGGCAGTTGAGTTCTACCAGGAACATCCGGAGGAAACTCTGATTCTGGTGACCGGTGACCATGAGACAGGCGGTTTGACTATAGGCTTTGCCGGAACAGATTATGATACATTTTTATCCAATATCAGTAATCAGAAAATTTCGTATGCAAAATTTGATTCGGATTATGTGACAGGTTACAAGGAAAATAAGACGGATTTTGATACCATAATGGCTGATGTTACAGAGCTTTTCGGTCTGCAGGCACCGAGCGGAGAAACAGGAGATTCGAACCGGGCGGACAGCAAGGACGTGCATCCGGAATCCGAGGATACAGGCTCTCTGGTGATGACAGATTATGAATACAACAAATTAAAAGCTGCTTATGATGAGACAATGTCCCGCACAGGTGAGGAAGAGGAATTCGGACAGGAAGAATACCTTCTGTATGGAAGCTATGAACCGCTGACCGTTACGATCACCCATATCCTGAATAACAAATCCGGTATTAATTTTGCCTCTTATGCACATACCGGACTTCCTGTGGAAGTATTTGCTATGGGCCCGGGTCAGGAGCAGTTTGAAGGCTATTATGACAATACGGATATTTATAATAAGATGGCGGCGCTTACAGGAGTAAACTGATATGAGAAGCAGGCTGAAAAAGAACTCCGTTTCTTTACTGGCAATACTGCTTATTCTCATCCTCATGGCTTTACCTACGGGCTATGAGGATGCCGCTATTTATAAAGGGACAGACCGGGTAAGGGCAAAAGTTATTTCCACGGATGAAAGTACGGTAAAAAGCTCCGGCCTGATCCGGTCAGGAGAGCAGTATTGTCAGACAGAGATACTGGATGGAAAATTCAAGGGACAGATAACAAAGGCCGTCAATATGCTGAGCGGTTCTCTGGAATCTGATAAAATATTCCGGAAGGGTGATATAGTACAGGTAGTGATTAGCTACAAAAATGAAGAAATTCTTTCCGTAACGATGAATGATCATTACAGGATCGATAAAGAGTTGATTTTGGCAGGCATGTTTGTGATCCTTCTTGTATTGTTTGCCGGAAAGACAGGGCTGCGTGCTGTTTATTCTTTTGTGATTACAGTGCTTTCCATATGGAAAATTATGGTACCGGCCTATCTTCAGGGAGTGAATCCAATTTGGTGCGGGCTGCTGCTTACGGCATTTTTGACAGTGCTGATTATTTTTTTGGTCTATGGCTGGGACAAAAGGACAATTGCAGCCAGTGCCGGAGCGTTACTGGGAGTGCTGGTTACCTGTGTGATCGGATATCTGTTCACAGATGCCTTTAAAATTCATGGGGCAGTCATGGCATATTCCGAGAGCCTTCTGTATGCAGGCTATCAGGATTTAAATTTAACGAAGATATTTATGAGTGGGATTTTTATCGGTGCATCCGGTGCAATGATGGATTTATCCGTAGATATTACCTCTGCGGTGAATGAGGTAATAGAAAAGAAACCGGGGATTGGCTGGGGAGAAGCAGCCCGCTCCGGGATGAACGTGGGAAGAGCCGCTATGGGAACCATGACAACGACGCTTCTGCTTGCCTATTCAGGCGGCTATATTGCTCTTTTGATGACTTTTATGGCGCAGGGGACGCCGATTGATAATATCCTGAATTACAAATATGTGTCAGCAGAGATTCTGGATACGGTCATCGGAAGCTTCGGTCTTGTGGCTGTAGCTCCGTTTACGGCACTGACCAGCGGATTTTTACTTACCGGAAGGAAACAGAAATGCTGTACAAAAAATCCTCTTACCTGAACAGAACAGGAAGAGGATTTTTTCATAGGAGCTATATTTTGGAATATCCATAGCTGCTGACAATTGCATCCAGCTTCCGGTGGTTTTTGCAAAGCGGGCATTCATGGAACTTGTAGGTTCCGTAATCAGGAATGTCCTTCTGCTGGAAAATGGAATGGACCGGAAGCTGTGCAACACTGCTGACAGCACTGAAGATAGCAGCGATTCCGCGGATTTTACCTCCATAATATAAAATACTTTCTACGGCTCTGGAAAGAGTTTCGCCTGTGGTTACGGAGCCGTTCAGGATCAGCACGTTTTTGCCCTGGATCATCATTTGGATGTTGTCACGGAAAATCATCTGTCCGACGCTGTTATATTCCGGGGATGTGACATAAATGGTTTGGTGTGCATTCATGGAAAGTACACCTGCCTTGGTTAATTCTTCTGCCAGATAAGCGCCGACTACTTCTAATCCATCCATGCAGACAATCGTATCAATAGGAACGGATGCCTCATAGTTTCCCGACAGGGCTTGTGCAATTCTTCTGGCTTCTGCACATCGGGATTTCATCGTAGTCATGTCCAGATAGTGAGTGATATGGGACTGCGGTGTTGCAAAATGGCCCGGAAAAATCTTTAGCTGGATACGTTCGTCGCTGCGTGCATAAATTTTAAACATTTTTGTTTCCATAGGATACCCCCTTTATCATATATTACGCACATATTAAGTATAGTTATTATAGCATTAGAGTGGAGGAGTTTTCAATATATTCTGGAAATTATGGAAAAAAGAAATGAGATTTTTGATATAAAAAACCTATAGAAAGTGGTTTACACAATGAACAAAAAAAGCCAGGGACCCGTGAGGGCCGCCTGGCATAATAAGGGGAAAGTGAGGGGAGCGATTATCCCTCAATGGCAATATAGCCTTTATTTTCTACTGCTTTTGGAGTTTTTTTCGGAAGAGTTAATTTCAGGATACCATCCTCATATCTGGCATGAACGTCTTCTTCAGTAACTGCGGAGCCTACATAGAAGCTTCGGCTCATGCTGCCGGAGTAGCGTTCCCTGCGGATGAAATTGCCTTTGTCATCTTTTTCATCCTCATTCAGAGATTTTACAGCGGAAAGGGTGAGATAACCGTCTTTTAACTGTACTTTGATGTCCTCTTTCCTGAATCCCGGCAAATCTACATCTAATTCATAGGTGCTGTCGGTTTCGCGGATGTCTGTTTTCATCATGTTCTGTGTCTGCTTTCCGTAAAGAGGATTCTTTTTGCTCCAGAAGTCGTCGCCGAACGGGAAGTTCATCCAATTATCAAATAAGTTTTCTCCAAAAATACTAGGCATCATCATAAATCATATCTCCTTTCAATGTCTTATAAAAAATATATATAAATGTTGTTCTTACAATTTCCGAAACCACAGAAAATTATACAATTATTTTATTGATTCTTTGGCTACATGTTCCTCCATGGTTTCCTCGAGAATTGTCAGGCAGTTTTCCATCGAACATTCAAATTCATCATCGTTATTATTTTTAAAAATAATCAAATCATCTTTTACTGCAGGATCATCCAGATTCTCCGGTATCTCAAAATTGCAGCCGGCAATATATTCATCCCAGTGCTCCAGCTTCCATGTATCCCGGTCTGAATTGCGCCTGATCATTCTCTCATGGACGATCTCAGGAGAAGTTTCCACCCATATGACAACCAGGGTAGTATTTATTTCAGCTAATTTTTTTTTCAGGTGCCGGATATAATTCATGTCGCGGATTTCTCTTGTAAAAGGCGCATTGATCAGTACAATATCGTCATAATTCAAAGCCTCAAGTGCCAGCGCCACCACACATGCATATTCATAATCCCGGATATGCTCCTCAAAAAAACGGCTGCTTCGGTTATACGGCTGACCAGCAGCGGCAAAAATCTGTTTGGACAAAAGAATCAGCGTGTCCTTATCCAGGTAGACCACATGCTGCAGCCGTTTGGCAAGTTCCTTTGAGATAAATGTTTTTCCGCAGGCCGGCGGAGAGGTAACAAGTATTAATTTTTTAATCATGGCAATTCCTCTTTTCTGCCTGATACAGGCTGATGTATAAGGGAGACACACAGCAGTCGGAGAGCATTTCCCTATGCTGTTATTAGAATTGCCCTTTATTAGAAATATATTTATTTATACAGCTTCTTTTCTGCTCTTCGCATATCTATCACTCCTTTTTTTTGTTATACATGTGTTATAACACACATTATTAGCATTGTCAAGAGGTGAGTGCTAATTTTTTTTATTCCCTGATCCAAACTCTCATCTGTCCTCTGCCGCGGTTTCCCCATATGTAGTAGGGAATGGCTTTCATGGTCACCGGTGTTTTTTCCGGAGGGATAGAAGAGTACAGTTGTGCACTGTCCGCATCCCTTCTGCCCGCCATAGTCAGGGTTACTGTGCCGGACAGGATTCCTTCCGTTTCAAAGTGTTCCGTAATTTCACTTTGGCGCGGGAGGGTAAGTGCCTGAAGCTGAGGACCGTTATCGGCACTTTCCAGGCAGTATACGACAGGTCCCCGCATCAGTCCCACACATCCAGCTGTGTCAATACAGCGCACAGTTCCGTAAATTCTGCGGATTTCCATTGGGAAGGATACATTCAGCACGTCACCGGCAGACCATTCCCTTTCGATATATGCATATCCTTTTTCCTGACGGATAGATGCCTCGGCACCATTAATACGAACCTGCAGGTTCCCGGCTTTCACATAGTCCGGAATATGAACCGCTATTGTAAAATGCTTATTCTTTTTGGGGGTCACCGTATATTCGGTCTCTCCCTTCCATGGGTATTGGGTTTTCACCTGGACGGCCGCCAGATTCAGTTCTACCTCCTGGCCGATCATCAGATGGGAATAGATGGTGTCCTCACTCTCGCTCCAGCAATATTTGCCCAGAGACAGTATCATTCTTGCCAGGTTGGGCGGACAGCAGGCGCAGGCATACCAGCCCGGTCTTTCCGGCAGAACATGCTTCATTCCAAAGACTTCACCGGAAAGTCCCGGATTTACCTCAAGAGGATTGACATAAAAGAAATGTCTGCCATCCAGTTGCATGCCGCTGATAGTGGAATTGTACAGGCATCTTTCAATGACATCTGCATACTTTCCATCCGGTTCCATGTCCAGCATCGCCTTTGCAAAAAAAACCAATCCAATCTGTGCACAGGTTTCCGCATAGGCCCTGTCAGGGGGAAGGTCATAATCCTTGGAAAAAGCCTCCCATTCTCCCGATGCGCCGATAGCACCTGTCAGATACATCTTTTTCTCCATGATATTGTCCATAAGGAGCCTGCATGCTGCCTTCAGGCTTTCATCCTCTATAGCTGCTGCCAATTCCGCCATGGCACGGTAAAGATACACTGCCCGTACAGCATGCCCTTCGGCGGACCTCTGCTCCCGCACCGGGGCATGCGACTGGTTGTATTCCAGATAATCCGGGTCCATGTCAAAAACAGAGAAATCTCTTTTTTCCTTTTCTTTATGGAAAAAGTCCTTTCTTGTGCCTCTCCCTTCGATAAAATAAGACGCAAGCTTCCTGTAGCTTTCTTTTCCGGTTACCTGATAGAGACGCATAAGGCCCACCTCTACCTCTTCGTGTCCCGGAATACCGTAATGCTTTTCATTAAAAACAGAAGCAATACAATCTGCCGTTTTTTCTGCCACTTCCAGAAGCTCCCGCTTTCCGGTCACCTCGTAGTACCCACAGGCGGCCTCCATCATATGGCCCATGCAATACAGCTCATGGCCTTCCAGCAAATCCTGCCAGCGGTGCTCCGGCTCCTTAATGGTAAAATAGGTATCCAGATAACCGTCCTCCTGCTGCGCCTTTGCGATAATGGAAATCACTTCATCCGCCCGTTTTTCAAGGGCAGGGTCCGGGCTGACCCAGAGGGAATAGGCCACTGCCTCCAGCCATTTTGCCACATCACTGTCCTGAAATACCATTCCGTAAAAGGCTCCCTCCTCCAATCCGGCAGCAATACGGAAATTTGCCAGGGCGTGGCTTTTTTCCGCCCCGGGAATCTCATCATTTAAAATTTTTTCCTGGTACGGGATAACAGTCTCCACAACCAGCTTCTGGTAGGGGGACCAGAATTTATCCTGACATTTTGTCTGTTTTAAGGATATTGGATGAATTTTTTTCACTTTATCTACTCCTCTCACTCTATGATTTCATAATGCATCTTCTTCTTCGGGCATGTGCTGATTCAGAAGGGGCTCCAGTATACAGGATGATACGCAGGAAACCGCCCCCGGAAGAATCAGGAACAGTGCCGGCTGCGCTAATAAAGCCATATAAGAGCCCGCAAGCATCACCAGCAATATGAAAGATAAGGGCAGATGCTTTACGGTCATATAAAAAGACAGTTTTACAAACCAGCCGGACGGCATTTCAAACCGTGACAGTGCCGGAAAGGCATAACATGCACTGACAATAAAAATCAAGATCAAAAATGCGTACAGCATCATAAAAAACAGGCCGGACAAACCGCTGGTTTTGGCCCGCAGGATGCCGATGTTTAAAAGAAGTATAAACAGTACTGCGCCATAAATCAGCGTAAGAGGGATGGAAGGAACCAGATTCTTTTTGTATGCATGCCAGAACTGAGCTGATATGCTGCCCCTGTCCTGACGTACCGATTTGGTAACCGCTGCATATAAAGCGCAGAAGGACGCACCAATGGTAATAATCGGCAGACAGCCCATCAGCCAGTAAATACTTACCAGTGCCAGATCAAAGATTTTGCCTGCATATGTATAAAAATCTCCATCAAACTGAAATATTCCTTTTCCATAGGAGCTGTCCCTGTTTTTCATCCGAACCTTCCATCCTTTCTTCATCATTGCATCGCGGCCAGCGGCTCTGCCCTTACCGCAGCACCGGCCGGCGGTCCTGCATGTATTTCATGCCCTTACTGCAGCTCCAGCCGGCAGCCGTTTCTTGTAAACAGCGGAATCTGCTGAATGGGTGTTTTTACGGTCACTGTCTGACCTCCCTCAAATTCCTGGCCTGTCCATGGATTTATCCACTTTTCTCCTGCCGGCAGATAAACTTCCGTCTCGGTACATCCTGCATCCGTCACTGGCTTTACCAGAATATCCGGTCCAAACATGTAGGAATTTTCCACATTCCAGCATTCCTTATCCTGTGGGAAATCATAAAACAGCGGACGCATAACCGGCGTACCCTTTTCGTGTGCTTCCTTCATCCGTTCCGTCACGTACGGACGCAGTTTTTCACGGAGATTCAGATAGTATTTGAGAATCTCATATACCTCGTCTGTATAGCTCCACACCTCATTGGGCGCTCCGGATACGCACTCTGCGCCTCCGGTGGTGCCGTACTGAGGCTGCAGCGGCCAGCGATATCCGTGGAGACGCATAACCGGGCAGAAGCATCCATACTGAAACCAGCGGATCAGCAGCTCATGGAAGCCCGGATCATTGACATTTGCCCCAAAGAACCCGCCGATGTCTGTGGTCCACCAGGGGATGCCTGCGATCCCCATATTCAGGCCGGCTGCCACCTGGTTCTTCATACTCGGGAAGGAGGACTTAATATCTCCCGACCACACCAGCGCGCCATACCTCTGGGAAGAAGCCCATGCACAGCGTAGAAGATTAATGATATTTCCCTGACCCTCTGCTTTCATTCCATCAAAAAATGTCTTTGCGTACATAACCGGGTAAATATTTCCCACCTGTACATCCGGTCCAAGATGGTAACGGTAATTTTCAAAATCGTAGACTGTATACTCCGGCTCTGCTTCATCCAGCCAGAAAACCCTGACCCCTTTGTCGTAGTAATTCTGCTTGGCCTTCTGCCATACGTACTCTCTGGCTTCCGGGTTCGTGGCATCGTAATGGAGTGTATTTCCCTGGAAATCCATAGAAATGGGAAATCCGGATTCCACACGAATCAACAGGCCCCTGCCCTTCATCTCCTCAAAATTCTCACTGCGGTAGTCAACAGTAGGCCAGATGGAAACCATCAGTTCAATCCCCATCTCCTTCAGCTCTGCGATCATAGCGTCAGGGTCCGGCCAGTAGGTGGGGTCAAATTTCCACTCACCCTGCAGCGGCCAGTGAAAAAAATCCACCACAATTACCGAAATTGGAAGTCCCCGTCTCCTGTATTCTCTTGCCACCTCCAAAAGCTCCTCCTGTGTCTGGTAGCGGAGCTTACACTGCCAGAAGCCCGTTGCATAATCCGGCATCATGGGAACCTTGCCGGTGGCATTGGCATATGCCTCTTCAATCTCCGCCGGAGTATCTCCTGCTGTGATCCAGTAGTCCAGCTTCTTTGTGGAGAAAGCCTCCCAGGTTGTAATATTTTTTCCGAAATTTACACGGCCCACTGCCGGATTATTCCACAAAAATCCGTATCCCAGACTGGAGAGGGCAAAAGGAACGCTGGCCTGAGAGTTTCTGTGTGCCAGCTCCAGATCAGCGCCCTTCACATCCAAAAAGTCCTGCTGATATTGTCCCATTCCGTAAATCTTTTCGTCAGGATTGGAAATAAAGCGCATGGACAGCCGGTAATCGCCGCCGATTATGGGCTTAAACTCTCTCGCATCTACCTCCAGAGAGCTGCATGTACTGCCGAACATATCCTTTCTGGTCCGCAGGTACTCCTCCAGAAGAATTTCATCTTTCTGATTATAAAATGTAATTTTTCCGATGAGGTTTATTTCCGCACGAATTTTTCCGTTGACAATCCTGCCTCCATCTTCCCATACGGTAATCCGGGGATTTCCCGGGTTTTCTTGTTTCAGAAGAGCCCAGTCCTCCTGCGGCATCCAAGCCAGCTTGGTGGAGCGGACACGGAGACTGTTTTCTCCCCAGGGCTCAATGATCAGCCGTTCCGCTTCATAGCGGTAGCAGAGGGCGTTTCCCTTCTGCTCAAAATACCCATATACTACTTTTACTTCATCCTGTGATGCCATATTAGAAATCTCCTTTCAAATGATATATCAGTCTTTTACTGCGCCTGCCACCAGACCGCCTACAATGTATTTCTGCAGGAAGAGAAACAGCAGGACTACCGGGATGACAAGGATGGTTCCATATGCCATGATACAGTTCCATTTTGTTCCATAGGCATTTTGGAATTTATAAATGTTTGCTGTCAGAGGCCGCATTTCCGCATTTACATTGAAGGTCATGGAATATACAAGGTCATTCCAGCCGTTCAGGAAGGAAATTACCACGATGGTAATAATGCCGGTCTTTACAGCCGGAATCATGACAAACAAAAAGGATTTCAGCGCACCGCAGCCATCCAGTCGGGCCGCCTCGTCCAGTGCCCTGGGCACACTTTTGAAATAGGGCCTCAGCGTAACCACCGCAAATGGGATGGAGCCCGCTGCAATAGCAATAGGGGCTGTAAAATGAGTGCCCAGAATATGCAGCTTATTAAAAATCAGATACATTGGCGTCAGAGTCAGAGATGCCGGAAGCATCTGTGCCACCAGGAAGGTAAGCAAAAACACATGCATTCCCCGTGTCTTAAAACGGCCCATGCCATATGCTGCCGGCACACCCAGAAGCAGTGCGATTCCCATGGTAAGAAATCCGTTAATAAAGCTGTTCCGCAAAGACAGAAGGAACGTTTTATCTGTCAGATTCACCAGCCAGGGATCTATTGTAAAATCATGAGGAAAATAAGTGAGTACTTTGCCAAAGGTCTCAGAGTCCGATTTAAAAGAAATCTGAATCAGCCAATAAACAGGGAAGAGGAAAATAACAGCAATTATAATTGCCAGAATAGAATTAAGCAGTTCCTTTTTTCCTTCTTTTGTCTTTAACATATTAATCCTCCTCCTTTGCCAGAAGTCTCAGGTAAAACAGTCCGATAATGAAGAGGCATGCGAACAGCACCATGGCAATTGCAGCGCCTTCGGAAAACTTAAATTGTGTGAAGGAGCGGACATAAGAATATGTGCCAAGAACATCTGTGGCATTTAGCGGGCCTCCTGCCGTCATGATATACATCAGGTCGAATGCGCGGAAGGTGTAAATAAAGCCCAGCATCAGCACTGCCAGAATGGAGCCCTTCATCAGCGGCAGGGTAATATGCAGAAATTTCTGTCTCCGGTTCGCACCGTCAATGGATGCGCTTTCGTATACATCCTGGGAAATGCTGGTCAGGCCCGACATAAGGAGCAGCATATTGAAGGGAATACCTACCCAGCAGTTCATAATAATCACCGCAATCAGTGCGGTGGAACCGGTAACCAGCCATTCCGGACCCCGGATTCCTATTTTTGACAGCAGGTCATTAATAAGACCGGTATTGGAAAAGATATTTTTTCCCAGAAGACCGGTAACGGACATGGGCATCATGTAGCTGACAAGAATCATCCCCCGGACTGGCCCCGAAAGCTTAAATTTTCGGTTGAAAAACATTGCGAAAGCAAAACCTATGGTGAACTGGAATACCAGACATGCAATGGTAAAAATAAAGGTGTTTCTCAATACAAGGAGGAATGTACTGTCGTGAAACAGATGAATATAATTTTCAAAGCCAACAAATACGGAACCGCCTTTTGTAAGATTTTTTACATCTACATTTTTGAAGCTGAGAATCAGGTTGTATACCAGAGGATAGCCCAGTACAACCAGCATATAGATAAATGCCGGAAGAATAAAAATATATCCGTCATTTTCTTTTTTTGAACGGACATGCATTGTTTCCACAATCAGGTCGCCTCACTTTCTTTTATATTCTGCGGTTATCGCCATATCCATAGACCACTGATTTAAAAAATCCCACAGTCTCCGGCAGAAGAACCACCGGAAACCGTGGAATTACTGTAAGCCCTATTCAGCAGTCCATGATTCAAAGGGATATGTACCTATGGAAGAGGTGTCTCCTCAACGATCGGGCTTATGGTCTCCATTGCAGCCGCAAGAGCGTCTGCAGGGTCAGCGCCGTCTACGAATACAGACTGTGTGGCACTGTAAATAGCCTCGGAAATACTTGGCCACTCAGCGTGCGGTCCACGGGCATCTGCATAATTCATTTGTTCTGTGAATATTGCAAATCCATCCTGCTCATAGTCGTAATCAGATTTGGAATCGGAACGTGTCGGAATCTTGCCGGCAACAACTCCCCATTCGCCTTCTTTTTCCTGAGAGCACAGCCACTCAAGGAATGCTACGCAGGCTTCTTTATTCTCCGCACCGGAGCACACGCCGAAGTTTTCTCCTCCGATTGTGGAGCTGGAGGTTCCCTCATCACCTGTAGGAAGGAGGCAGAAGCCGTAATTGAAGCCATCGATTGTATCGGTCTGTGCAAGGTGCCAGGTACCAACCTCTGCCATTGCAGCTTTTCCTGCTGCAAACTGGTTGAATGCATCGGCCTGTGTCCAGTTGATGCATTCTTTGCTCATGTAACCGTTGTTAATGAGATCTGCAAGAGCGGTAAGACCGGTTACTGCAGAGTCAGCGGTCAGATTGTCAACGTTTACACGAGCGGCGCCGTCCTGTGTACCGCGAAGCCACGGAAGAATCTGGAAGGTTCCCTCTTCAGTGGAGATACAGCACATGGCGAAGCCGTAGGTCTGTGTATCCGGATTTGTGGCAGCAGCCGCCATTTCCTGGAATTCTGCAAGGCTTGCAGGCATATGGTCATACCCGGCAGCCTCAAGGGCATCCAGATTGCAGGCCAGTGCCAGACAGTTGGAGTTCTGAGGAAGTCCATGGATTCTTCCGTCAGAATCCATACAGGAGCTTAACGGTCCCTCATAGAAGTTGTCCAGCTCGCCCCATGCTTCCAGTTCATCTGTAATATCCTCAAATACACCAAGAGAAATATAGGAAGCCATGTCAGGGGAATCTACCATGCCGATATCAGGAAGCTCACCGGAAAGTGCCCCTACGGTATACTGGTTCATCAGCTCTTCACGGGATACATAGGTAGCTGTAATATGGATATCGTCCTGGAGCGTATTGTATTTATCAACCCAGTCTACAATTGCCTGTGCATCTGCGGATGCATCAAAATAATGCCAGAGTTCGATTTCTGTAGGCTCAGCCTGTACGGCCGCTGCTGAAAAAGATAAGCCTGCCGCAATAGCGGTAACTGCCAAAGTTAACTGTTTTTTCATTTTCATCCTCCATTTCTTTCGGCCGGATTACCAATCCGATAATTTTTTCTCAATTGACAGTCTTCTTTTCGCGCGCGCACATGTTTCTGACTGCTTCAGACATGTGTTTTAATTGGTGATATTATTATATCTTTCGGCTTTTGTTAAGTCCACTCAGTTTTTTAATATTTTATCTTTGATTTTAGTGTAATTTTTTAATATTTTCGTATTTTTTTAATATGATATACTGGCATATTGTATAATATTATCTTTGTGTTTTGGACTTATATATATAATTTGACGTCATTCTCAATTTTCGTGAAGATACTCTGAAAAATTTTTCCCGGTAACCTCACGAAAAACCTTATGGAAATATTTAATATCGGAAAAACCTGCTTTATATGCCACCTCGGTTTTATCCACCCTGCCTTCCTGAAGCAATTTCTTTGCCTGGCAGATTCTATATTTTTTTAGAAAGGTTGCAAATCCCTCTCCCACATATTTTTTAAAAATGCAGCTAAAATATTGGGAGCTGATTCCCAGCTTGTCTGCCAGGTCTGTCTGGGTAATTCTTTTATCGTAATCCTTTTCAATGATGTCCAGAGCCCGCAGCACAAAGGGATGGGCATCCGAATATTGACTGCGCAGGCTTTCCGTCTCTTTTTCTTCCTTCGCCGGGTATATCCGCTGCCCTTTGATCCGTGCATCCAAACGGGCCAAAACTGTTTCCAGCTCTCCCTTCGTCAGAGGCTTAAGAATATATTCCGTTACGTCCAGGGAAATGCACTGCTGGGCCATCTGGAAATCCGCATAAGCACTGATTACAGCAAATTCAGTGGTAAGCTTCCTGGCACGCACCTCCTGTATCAGTGTAATTCCGTCCATATAGGGCATTTTTATATCTGTAAAAACCACATCCGGCTTCAACTGTTCAATCAGCTCCAGAGCCGTTTCGCCATTAGATGCCTGGGCGATGACCTCATAGTTGCCGGGAATGCTTCCGATCAATCTGCTGATTCCCTGTCTGGCTCTCTGTTCGTTCTCCGCAATTAAAATTTTCACACTAAATCCTCCCGCATCACTTTGCCGCACTGTCTTTATATTTCCTCTGCAGCGCCGTCCGCATCCTCCTTCAGCATTTCTGCCGGTATGGGCAGCCAGAGCGTAAATTTTGTTCCCTTTCCCGGGGCTGTTTCCAGTCTGGCCTCAAGACCGTGTCCATAGTACATCCGCAGCCTTGCCATAACATTACGGATACCGATCCCGACCCGGTTTCTTTCCACTGTGGCATTATTTCCTGCCAGAATTTCTTTAATGGTATCACTGACCCTCTTTTCCATGCCGCATCCGTTGTCTGCCACAGATATCATCAGGCGTTCTTCGGACCTCTGTCCGCAAATAATGATTTTTCCTCCCTTTTCCCGCCCTTCAAGGCCGTGGAGAATGGAGTTTTCCACAAAAGGCTGTAGAAACAGCTTACAGCATGGCCACTCATTGTATTCCTCCGGAAAAATGACCTCATAATCAAAAACATCCATAAGCCTGAATTTCTGCAGATACAGATACTGACATACCCAGTCCAGTTCTTCCCCGATCGTCACCATTTTTGTATTTGGTGAAAATGTATAGTACAGTATTCCGGAAAGGTTTTTCAGAAGAACTGACACCTCGGTATCCCCGTTTTCTATAGCACTGTAATTAATTGCCCCCAGGGTATTGCAGAGGAAATGGGCATTTATCTGTGATTCCAGTGCTTCACGCTCCGCCTCATTGCACCGTTGGATTGTCAGTGTTTTCTCTTCAAATTCACGTTTCGTCTCTTCCCTCTGTGCATCCAGGGCTTTCACTGTGCGGTTGTACTGCTCCGCCAACTGCCACAGCTCATGGGTTCCCCTGATTTTAATTTCCCCTCCGTATTCTCCGTGACGGATTTCCCGCATTGCCCTTCCGATATCCCCCACCGGCTGGAGGATTCTCCATATCAGCATCTGCCACACCACAATGCTGACA
Source organism: uncultured Blautia sp. (assembly GCA_900551075.1). GTDB lineage: Bacteria > Bacillota > Clostridia > Lachnospirales > Lachnospiraceae > Blautia_A. The sequence goes on from URVB01000003.1 coordinate 87,945, forward strand.
AAAAGAAGAATCAAATAGACACCCACTGCTCTCAGAAGCATGTTCTGCACATTCCTTCGCATGCCGCTTGTATCGATATCAATATGAATAAGCCAGTTCATGTAATCCAGAGGCATTTCCAGTTCTTCTATGTACTCTGTGCCAAGATGCCGTTCGTTTTCTCCGAGAAGATCGCTGTCACGGTGATAAAGTACTGTTCCGTTTTCATCTGTAATATATTCACTGATATAATCTCCCTGGTCTGTGCCCGACAGGGCGCTGGACTGTATCATTAGGTCCAGACGCATGGTGAAAACCACCACCCCGCAGCTATTCGTCTTCTGTACATTACTCCCTACCAGGGGATATGCCAGATGAAAAAAGATCATATTGGGAAAATCTTCGTGTATCAGGGGTGTTGTGCTTACCTCATAGTTGACAGCGGATTTATCCTTAGTCCGTTCCATTACCTTCACATATAAATCCCACAGTATCTCCAGATTGTCATCCCGCCATAAGTCGTTGTAGCCGCTGTTGTCCCAGTATCTTCCATACTCCCACAAAAGCCCGCCCTCTGTTACCACTGTGGTGGCTGCAATAATATTATTATAGTGTGTGATATTATTCAGCTTAACATTCAGCCGCATGGTGTCCCTCAGGGCACCATCACTTTCGTCCACGTTTTTCACCAGCTTGTAAAGCTCGGAATCCACCGCAATATCCGCGCCTGTCATCACGGCATCACGCAGCATGCTGTTAATATTGGTTGCAGATGCATTTAATAAAGCGGTCTCTGTTTTGGCCGTCTCGGCCAGTAAATACTGCTGATATTCATTCTGCAAAAATCCAAGCAGAAAAAAGGTTGCCAGCATAAACAGAACAATGCTGGTTCCGATCATGCTGAAGGACATATGGCTTTTCACATAATTCCTCATCTTTTTGAAAATCATTTTTTCACCAGGCTTTCTGAAATAGCACTTTTCCCGATAGTATTTATACTATATCATTTCTATTTTTTGGAAGCAATAAATCATGTGTAAAATCATTATATTGCCTAATTATGCGCGTCCGTTGTTGTGCACGTTTCTTCTCATCTGTTCCTCCTTCTTCTGTTTCACATATACTATAGAGAAGCCGAAATATAAAGGTATGAATGCTTATGAGAGATTATGTCATTCTTTCGATAGAAACCCATTTATTTTTTGCAAGAATTATGAAGGAGCATGCACTTTTTCTGGAGGCAGGTTTTCCCTGCTGTGATAAGGAATGTATAGAGGAAGCGGAATATTTCCGCCAAAAGTTCGAGGAGCTTCTCCGTGATACACTGGAAATCGCGGAGGGAAATATTCATGATGCGGTTCTCAATTCTAATGAGCTGCTTACAGAGTTTACGATTCCTGCGGAACGGAGGACGGAGGATTTAAGCGGGATATCTATTGACTGCCGGGTTTCTGAAATGACACGCAAACTGTGCTGCGGCTGCGGCAGGGAAGAAAGCCGGTCCCTGAATCAACAGGTAATTCGGATAAACGAGCGTGCCCTTGGGCTGTTGAACGGATTGATCCGTTTTAAGGAAAACATTTTGTGTAAAGTGAACAGGGGGCAGCTTTTTACTGCCAATTATCCGCTTCTTATTGAACACATCACCCGTGAAGCCAAATTATACCGCAGCATTGTCGAGCGGCTTATGGCAAATGGAAATATTTCTTATCAGAATCTTTATGAGACGGAGGCCTTTTGGAATCAGATCATGATGGAGCATGCATGGTTTATCCGTGGTCTTCTGGATCCGTCCGAAGCAAAGCTGATCGAAACAGCGGACGATTTTTCCAAAGATTATGCAAAACTGCTTGAAACGGCCTGCAGGCAGGATTTTCGTGCAAATGCCATGACAGAAAGGTCGTTAGAGGAAACATTGAAATACCGTAATTTTAAGACTGCAGGAACCAAGGGTATCCTTGACTGTCAGATTGCCTCCATTATTCTGCCGCTGCTGGCAGACCATGTACTGCGGGAAGCCAACCACTATATTCGGGTGCTGGAAACCGGCCGGACGCGATAGGAGGGATATGAATGGAGCTTTGTCATTATCCAAGTCCGGATAAAACCCGGCATTATGAGCTTGAAGCCATTGAGATTCCGATCGTTTACAACAAATATGGAGATTATGATCCCAATGGACTTTTGTATGTACTGAAAAAGGATGCAAAAAGAATCCGGGAAGGAGCACTGCGCAATTTTTCCATGGAGGTTCCGCAGCCCTGTGAAGAAGTGAAGCCTCTGGTTATACGGGCAAATGCAGGAGAAAAGGTTATTATTTCGTTTTCTCATTCACTAAAGCGTTCACTTTCCATTCATGTTATGGGGATGGATTACGATGTTCAGACATCCGATGGCGCAAGTGTGGGGTTTAATCGGGATACTACGACCAAAAGGCGCATTACCTATACCTGGTATGCAGCCCGGGAGGGTGTATATCTGTTCCATGACATGGGGGATACCAGGAGCAGTGAGGAGGGAACGAATATCCATGGACTTTTTGGTGCGATAATTGTGGAAGCCCCGGAGTCTGAATGGCTGGACCCGCAGACCGGCAATGAACTGGAAAGCGGACTTTTTGCAGATATTTATTCCCCCGGAAAACCGGCGTTTCGGGAATATGCGGTATTTTTCCATGATGAACTGGAGATCAGGGATAAGGACGGCAATCCTCCCGTGGATCCTCACACGGGACTTCCTGCATCTACCACGGGCATCAGCTACCGTTCGGAGCCTATGCGCAACCGTATGCCGCTGACAAATGCTCATGCGGACAGCGGAGAGGATATATCAATGAGTTCCTGGGTTTATGGAGATCCCGCACCGCCGATTCTGCGTGCCTATGCAGGTGATCCGGCCAGGATACGGCTGATTCACGGCGGGGTGAAGGAGACGCACGTCTTTCATCTCCACAATCACCAGTGGCGGCTGGAGGGGGAAAATCCGGTTTCCACAATTCTGGATTCTATCACTTTGGGGCCTCAGGAATGCTATACACTGGATATTATTAACGGCGCCGGGAGCCTGACGGGAACCATCGGAGATGTGATCTTTCACTGTCATCTCTATCCGCATTTTCATGAAGGAATGTGGACCTTGTGGAGAATTCATGACCGTTTGGAGGATGGAAGTGGAAAACTTCCCGACGGCACGGAAATCCCGCCTCTGGTTGCTTTGAAAGACAGGGCGGCACCGCTTCCAAAGGATGAAGAGCATCCGGGTTTCCCCGGCTTTATCAACGGAGCCTTCGGTGAACGGCCTCTGCAGCCGCCTCTGGGTATTTTGAATTCTGACGGCAGCAACAAAATTTTACCCACAGATTTGGAACGGGCAAATTTTGCGGAGAATTTTGTTCCGGGCGCTCTATATTCCGATACCTGTCCCTGCCCGAGGGATAAGAAATCCTGCTGCTTAAAAGCAGGAATCCGGGATGAAGAAAGGGTAAAAGTATTTGAAATTGCCCTTGTTCAGGCAAAGATCATTTACAACCGATACGGCTGGAATGATCCGCAGGGGCGTTTTTTTGTTCTGAAAGAAGATTTGGAATATCATGGAGGACTGGATTCCTATATCCGCAAGGTTGAGGAGCAGAAAATCCGTGTGGAGCCGCTGGTCATCCGTGCCAATGCCGGGGACTGTATTGAAATCCAATTAACGAATCTGCTGCCTGAGCGGCTCGAGGAAAGTCCCTTCCAGATGGAGACGATAACGGACATTGCCGGATTTCATGTACATTTGGTAAAATTTGACGCGGTGGTTTCCGATGGAGCCGCAAACGGCTGGAACAATATTGCCGGGGCGGGAAAGTACGAAACCCTGATTGAGCGTTTTTTTGCCAATACGGAGCTTCGTACGGTCTTTTTCTACGATCATCTGTTTGCCAATTCTCATCAGATGCATGGAGTGTTTGGGGCATTGATTATCGAAGAGGCCGGCGCCACCTTCCACAGCACCCGCAGCGGCAGAGAACTGCGGCGCGGCACACAGGCAGTTATTCGAAGAAGGGATGGGACCTCTTTCCGGGAGTTTGCTCTGTTTGTTCATGATTTTGCATTTCTTTTTGACAGAAGCGGCAATGCGCTGAATCCTCCGGCAGTGCCGGGTTCCCATGATGACCCTGGGGTAATGGGAATCAACTATCGCTGTGAACCTATGCGGGAGCGTCTGAAGGATAAAGAAGACCCGGCATATATTTTCAGCTCGCTGGTTCATGGAGACCCGGCGACACCCGTTTTGGAAACATATCCGGGAGATGAAATTGTGATCCGCCTGTTGGATGGCGCTCACGAGGAACAGCATGTCTTTAATCTGACCGGCATGTCCTGGCAGCGCGAGATCGCAGATCCTCATTCTCCGACCGCAGCTTCTCAGACCATTGGAATCTCAGAGGCATTCAATCTTCGGATTACAAAGCAATATGCACCGGGTGATTATCTCTATTACTTTGGCGGTATTGATGATGCATGGCTGGGACTTTGGGGAATTCTCCGGGCACATGAGCGTCATGTGAAGCATCTGAAGCCATTATGCAGCGGCAAAGACCGTATTCTGCCGCTTCCGCCGTGTCCGGGGAAGGATGCGGTAATCCGCAGATATGAGGTTGCGGCTGTACAGCAGAAGATTTTCTATAATTGCTACGGCGACCATGACCCGGATGGGCTGGTGTTCGTTCCTCTGGAGGATGCGGACCGGGCATTGTGCGGAGATTACCAGCCCAGGCCTTTGATTTTAAGAGCGAATGCCGGGGAGTGGATTGAGGTTACGCTTCATAATCTTTTTGATCCAAACCGGCCTGTGGAATTTTTTGATTATCCGAGAGTTCCTCTGGATTTCCCACATCAGCCCTCTATGCGGGTATCCCTGAATCCGCAGTTTTTGAATTACGATCCGGTTTGTGATTCCGGAATTAATGTCGGTTATAACAACAGGGAACAGACAGTGGGTGTGGGCGAAAGCAAGAAATATTTATGGTATGCGGATAAGGAGTACGGCTCCTGTATTATTCATTCCTTTGGGGATTTGCGCAATCACAGATATCATGGCCTGTTTGGAGCAATCGTCATTGAGCCTGCCCGGGCAGAATGGTATCGTAACTTTTCTTTTTCCAGGGCGCTTCATGAGGAAGAGGCAGTGATCACGGCGCCCGGAATAGAAAGCTTCCGGGAATGTGTGGTCATGATCCAGAATGGAATTCGTATGCTGGACTGTGACGGAGAGCTTGTCAGGACCATACGGGAGGACGCCGCAGAGGCGGTTGATGCGGAGGATACAGGAGAAAAAGGTTATAATTACCGCTCAGAACGTTTTGCAAACAGACTGAAAAGGGATAGCCGCATCTCGAAGATTTTCAGCAGCCGCGTCCACGGAGATCCGGCGACGCCGCTGTTTGAGGCATACGAGGGAGAGCGCGTGATCTTTCGTACAATGATGCCGGCTGATAAGCCGAGAAATGTGGGATTTACGATTCACGGACACGAGTGGAGGGAGCAGCCGGATGATCCGTTTTCCAGGGTGATCCCTCTTCAGGGCGGCGTCAGTATCGGAAATGTATTTGACATGGAGCTCAGGGACGGCGCTTCTTGTCCGGGGGATTACCTTTACCGCTCAGGAAGCCTGAAGTGGGATGTGGAATCCGGTATGTGGGGGATTTTACGTGTTCTGAAGCAGGGAGTCAGATGCAGGTGCAGAAATGCCTGCCGCAGGATGTGGAAATGTGTTTGTAGAGACAGATAGTCATGTTTGAACCGGAAGCCTATCCGGACGCTTTATCCGGATGGGCTTTCGTACGGTAGAACAGACAATTTTGTCAATGAAGGGAGAATGTGAAATGACAGATCAGGAAAAATTTGAAGCTTTCAAGAAGAGGGCCGTCAGAGAAAATGAGGAAAAATACGGTGGGGAAATACGGCGATGAGGAAATAGACGCTTCCTGCACCCGCCTGCGCAAAGCTGTTAGAGCAGGCAATCCGCTTCTGGGTGGATAAGCCGTAAAATGCGTGAAAAGGGCGGCCGGTGCGGGATTATATGGATATATAAAAATCTTGATTTTTTATTATCATTATAATAATATTATTATAATATTTAATAAGGAGTCATCAAGATGAATGAAAAATTATTAAGCTGTATTATGAATCCTGTCAAATGCAAACTGCTAATAGAAATAAACTCACTGGGTAAAACAACGGCTAAAAATCTTTGTGAAACATATCATGATATTCCACAGGCAACTCTTTATCGTTATTTAAACAGAATGTTAAAGGATGAAATCATTAAAGTTGTGGAAGAAAACCAGATTCGAGGTACAGTAGAAAAAGTATATTCTCTTAATTTTGATTTTAAAAAGGAATTACAGGAAAATACAAATAATTTCACCAATGAGACTTATATGCAGTTATTTATGCAGTATATGCTGGGACTGATGAGTGAATTCAGAGAATACACTTCCATGCCGGACATTGATATTGCTGAAGATGGCTCCGGCTTCACTTTATATCCTGTATATTTATCTGCTTCAGAGGTTCATGAGCTCGCCCAAAAGTTTTCTGATCTATTACAGCCTTATCGGGTTCAAAAGAAAAATGAAGACAGAAATTTACATTCAATAGCCTTTATAATAACGCCGCCCAAATTCAATAAATAGCCATCTTATCTGTTTTTAAACCTTTTTATCAATAGCGTCGTAAAACCCCTTGCTTTAGCTATGGGGATATAAGACACGTCCATCGAATTTACGCAAGTAATTGAAGATGGACAAAAAAGATTGTATAATATGAAAATTACCAGTATAATACATACATGAATATAAAATATAAATCAAACAACAATATCGTCTATTCCTGCAAATACCATGTTGTATGGTGTCCTTAGTATAGGCGGAAAGTATTAATAAACGGTGTAGATGTCCGACTAAAGGAGCTATTGCTTGAGTATGCTGCAAATCTTTCTGTAGACATTCTGAAAATGGAAATTATGCCAGATCATGTACACATATTGATGGAAGCAGACCCGCAGTTCGGCATCCACAAGGCTGTAAAATCGTTCAAAGGATACACTTCTAAAGTATTAAGAAGTGAATTTCCTTTTTTGAAAACGAAAATGCCTACTCTTTGGACAAACAGCTATTTTGTATCCACAGCGGGTGGTGCTCCACTGGAAGTCATAAAGCAATACATTGAAAATCAGAGAACATCACAAAGACAAAAGGATAAGTTGGGATAATGCAAAAAGGTATTAAATTCAGAATCTACCCAAACAGGGAACAGCAAAATATAATCAACCAGACTTTAGGCTGTTGCAGATTAATCTATAACAAAGGTCTTGCCATGCGTAATGAAGCCTATCAGCATGGCAGTAAAGTCAGGTATTTGCAGACTTCTGCCATGCTGACAGAATTAAAGAAAAATGATGAATTTGCATTTCTTAAAGCGGTAGATTCTATTGCTTTACAACAGTCCCTGCGTGACCTTGACAGAGGTTTTGTGAATTTTTTTCAGAAACGTGCAAGACATCCACAGTTTAAGAGCAAACATAATCTCCGCCAGTCTTACAGAACTATAAATCAGGGTGATAATATCCGTATTGTCGGAAAATATCTTAAACTTCCCAAACTGGGATTCGTGAAAATCCGTCAGTCTATGGAAGTAGGAAAAATCCATAATGTTACGATTGAACACACGTCTACAGGTAAATATTTTGCAGTTCTGAATGTGGATTTTGAGCCAAAGTTAATAGAAAATAAAGGTGCTTCTATCGGTATCGATGTAGGCATCAGGGAGTTCTATTCTGACAGTAACGGAAATGAAGTACCTAATCCCAAATACCTTGAAAAATCAATGAAAAAACTCATTCGTGAACAGCGAAAGCTGTCGCGAAAACAAAAAGGCTCTGCTAATCGAGATAGACAGCGTGTAAAAGTTGCTTTAGTCCATGAAAAGATTACAAATCAAAGAAATGATTTTTTGCAGAAACAGTCTACTATGCTGATACGTGAAAACCAAACTATCTGTGTAGAAGCTTTAAAAGTAAAAAATATGCTGCGTAACCATAAACTGGCGCAATCCATAAGTTCTGTATCATGGTCTAAATTCTTTGATATGCTTGCCTATAAATCTGCCTGGTATGGAAATAACATTGTAAAAGTACCTACAATGTATCCAAGCAGTCAGATGTGTTCCTGTTGTGGGTATAAAAATCCACTGGTAAAAAATCTTGCAGTCCGCGAGTGGGAGTGTCCAGAGTGTCATACAAGACACGATAGGGATACAAATGCCAGTGTAAATATTTTGAACAAAGGACTGCAAATGCAGTCGGCATAAATATATAAAACTGCACCGTAGGGCATACGGGAACAGTATAATCTAGCTTGCGGACACTGTGTAAGACAAGCCAACAAGGTAACTTGTTAGGAATGCAGCGGTGGTTGAAACAAGAATCCCCCTGCTTTAGCTGTGGGGAGTGTCAAAAGGAATGTCAATATACTCCGCATCAGGCAGCTGTTTCCATTGATTTTTTCGGCTTTGCCTGATATGGAGTATATGATTCATGTAGCTCACGGTCGGCATAATCTCCCCGCTCCATTATTATCGCGGCCTTTGGCCGGATGTGATTAAGAATTAATGATGCGTATATGGTTGCTTTCGTAGATGGATTTCACCTGTGCCGGGAGATGGCTGTCTGTAATGATGCAGTCCGGAAGCCGCAGATCGCATACATTCAGCAGGGAAATGACATCAAAACGGTCACTGGTACAGACGAGGATTACGCGTTTGGCAATTTGCAGCAGTGCGCGTTTGGTTGATACCTCATCGCCGCCAAAATCAGTGATGCCGCTCGAAAGTGAAACACCGTTGCAGCTCAAAAAATAGAGATCAACGTTGAATCTGAAAATGTTTTCCCGGCAGATGTCTCCATTGACGGCCATCTCACCTCGGTGAAGGATACCTCCTGTCAGAATTACTGTAAAGCCCTCTGTGTCCATAAGCTCACTTGCAATGGCAAGTGAATTTGTCAGAATGGTCAGATGATGAAAGGTCTTTTTCAGATGCCTGACAATTGCAAGGTTGGTGGTGCTGACATCCATGGCGATTGACATTGATTCTTCCACATAGCGCTCTGCAAAGAGCGCTATTTCTTCTTTCTGGAGTGGGCTTCGTACGATTCGTTCCTGGAAAGGGGAGAAGCTGGGGTCAATCCGGTCAACTACGGCGCCGCCGTAAACCTTTTTCAGCAGTCCCTGGCTTTCCAGCGTGCTGAGATCGCGGCGGATGGTTTCTTTTGAAACATTGAACCGTTCCATCAAATCTGTACTGTGGACAATTCCATGTTCTTTTAAATCATCTAATATTTTCTGGTGTCTTTCTGTAGTAAGCAAAATAGCATCTCCTGTCTTAGCTCGGTTGGTACTCCGGCATAAAAGTTCAAACGGAAAAAATGGATTCCTGAATTCTTTTACATTCTACATAAAAAAACACAAAAAAGCAACATGAAATTGTGGGCCAAATAATAAAATTGTGCAATATGACAATAAAAGATAAAAAAACAGAAATAAATTATTGACATTGACCGTTCTAACGATTATAATGACATCAAAAGGCACATAAAAGCATACAAAAGCATAAAATAACACAGGTGCAAATTGGATTAACAAAGAAGAACCATAGATTCAGTATGGAATAAGGAGGTGGAGCTGATGTATTTGGAGGAGCATCCGAATCCTACGCTGGCGCGTGAAAACTGGACAGATTTGAATGGAATCTGGAAATTCCGGTTTGACGACAAAGATGAAGGAAGGACACAGGGCTGGCAGAATGGATTTGATGCGGAGTATAAGATACGGGTGCCATTTTGCTATCAGTCCCAAAAGAGTGGAATTGGTATTACGGAGCAGCACGATATTTTATGGTATTCCCGTCTTTTCCATGTAAACGGGACTGATGCCGGAAAGGCGGTTCTGATTCATTTTGGGGCGGTTGATTATGCCTGCACCGTATGGGTGAACGGCCTGTATGCAGGCAGTCATGTGGGAGGCGGAACACATTTTACAGTTGATGCGGCGCCATGTATTCATCCGGGAGAAAATCTCCTGGTGGTTCGTTCGGAGGACACATATTCATGTGAGATACCACGGGGAAAGCAATGCTGGCAGGAGGAACTGACAAGATGCTGGTATACGCCCACCGGGGGAATCTGGAAAAGTGTATGGATGGAGATTACCGAAGCCCTTTATGTAAGGAAGCTTCGCATTACGCCGGACATTGACCGGGCCGAGGCCGGGATAGAGCTCTGTCTGAGCAGGAGCAGCCGATGCAGCGTTTGCGCCCGGGTTGTATTTGAAGGCCTGCCCTGCCAGGAGCTTCAGATAAAGGCAAATGGGGAACGGGTCAGGTTTACGGTCCCGGTGACAGAAGGCGATTACATTGATGATGTGCGTCTCTGGAGTCCTGAATCACCGAAGCTTTATCAGATGCGCCTGACCGTACAGGGGGAAGATCAGGGCGGCTGTGATATAGTCTTTACTTACTTTGGAATGAGGAAGATTGAATACAGGGGACGGGAAATATTCCTGAACCACCAGCGGCTGTACCAGCGGCTCCTCCTGGGTCAGGGCTACTGGCCGGATTCCCTGATGACGCCTCCGGATGACCAGGCAATCAGAAGGGATATTGAACTGACGAAGGCAATGGGCTTTAATGGGTCCAGGAAGCACCAGAAAATGGAGGATGCACGGTACTATTACTGGGCAGATAGAATGGGGCTTCTGGTATGGGGGGAATGTCCTTCCGCATATTCCTTCAGTGCAGATTCCACAGTGAATATAGAGAGAGAATGGGCAGAATTTGTGGAGGAGCGCTACAATAATCCCTGTATTATCGCATGGGTTCCCCTGAATGAATCCTGGGGCGTACGCAGAATTCTGACAGACCGCAGGCAGCAGGCGCTGGCCGCTTCCTTGTATTATCTGACGAAAGCCCTGGATCAGACACGTCTGGTGAGCACCAATGACGGCTGGGAGACTGTAGAGCAGAGTGATCTGATCGGTATTCATGATTACGAGGCGGATGCCGGAAGGTTCCGTGCACGCTATGCGGATTGGGAAAGGTTCCTTGAGCGCGGAATTGACTATAAGCTGCCTGTCTGCAGGAATCACCGTGACAGGGGACTGCCCGTTCTTTTGACGGAGTTTGGGGGAATTGCACTTGCGGATGGCGATGAAAAGGCCTGGGGCTATCACGAAAAGGCAGCAGATACAGAAGCGTTTCTGAACCGGCTGGATGCGATAACCACAGAAATCCAGAAGCTGGATTACTGCAGCGGATTCTGCTATACGCAGCTTACAGATGTGATACAGGAGACTAACGGACTGCTTACTGCCTGGAGAACACCGAAGATTCCTCTGGAATCGGCGGCAGAGATTTTTGGGAGAAAGCGTGAAGACAAAAAGCCGTAAAGATGGATAGAAGGCGGATTATTAAAATGGAAGAGAATGCAAAGGTATTATTGATTCTTGTAGACGGAATGAGACCGGACAGTATCGCTGCATGTCAGAACAGCTATGCCGCCGGGATGCTTGAGAAAAATCACTTTTGTACTATGGATGCAAAAACGGTGTTTCCGTCTGTGACACTGCCCTGCCATATGTCTTTGTTCCACAGTGTTACACCTCAGAGACACGGAATTCTGACAAATACATATGTGCCTGTGGCCCGCACGGTCAACGGACTTGCGGAGGTACTGCATGCGGCAGGAAAAAAATGTGCGTTTTATTATACCTGGGAGGAACTGAGGGATCTGGCACGGCCGGGGACACTGGCAGAATCCGTGTTTGCAACAATGTATGGCAAAGATATTAAGAATCCCGAGGCTGCCGTTACAAAAGCGGCTGTTGCAGCAATGAAAGAAGAGGCGCCGGATTTTATGTTCCTGTATCTTGGGGTTTCGGATGAAACCGGACACAGATACGGCTGGATGTCCCGGGAGTATCTGGAAGCAATCTCCAGTGCCTGGGACCGCATTTCGGAGATAGTCACGCAGGCGCCGGAGGAATACAGAATTCTGATTACGGCTGACCACGGCGGCCATGACTGCGGCCATGGAAGTGATGATCCCCAGGATATGACAATCCCGGTCATTATTACTGGAGGAAAGGCAGATATTTTTCGGGATGGGGAGGTATCGATTCTGGATATTGCACCAACGATTGCAGACTGGCTGCAGACGCCTGCGGATGATGCCTGGACCGGGAGGAGCCTTGTGGTAAAAAAGAATAAAAAGGGAAAGAAAAACGAAGAGAGGGTATTGATATGAAAAAAAGAACAGCAGCAGGATTGGCACTGGCATTGGTATTTGGGCTGAGCATCAACACATATGCGGGCGATATGAAGCCGGCAGCAGAGATGACGCTTGACGAACTGGTTGAGGCAGCCGCAGAGGAAGGCAATTATTTTGAAACAGTGGGAATGCCGGATGACTGGGCAAACTGGAAAGGCTCCTGGGACAGTCTGAAAGAGAAATATGGCATTGAACATGCAGATACGGATATGACATCGGCTGAAGAGCTTTCCACATTTGAAGCAGAAAAAGATGATGCGACAAGAGATCTTGGGGATGTGGGAATGTCCTTTACCCAGACAGCTATTGATATGGATGTTGTACAGGGCTTCAAGCCTTCTACGTGGGACAGCATTCCTGACTGGGCAAAGGATCCCGAGGGACGCTGGATCATCTCCTACACAGGAACAGGCACCTTCTGTGCTTTGTCCGATGTGGTAGACGGTGAGCTTCCGTCAACATGGCAGGAACTGATGGACAGCCCGTACCGTGTATCTGTAGGTAATGTTCCGTCGGGTGCGGCTTCACAGATCGCGGTCATTGCAGCCGCCTATGCAATGGGCGGTGATCTTGACAACCTGCAGCCGGGTATTGATTATTTTGTTAAGCTGGCAGAAGAGGGACGTCTGGACCCGGGAGATACCACATACGCACGTATGGCAAATGGAGAGATGGAAATCTGTGCCTGCCAGTGTGAGTACAGCTCGCTGGTATGGCGCGACAACCTGAAGGAGGAGGCAGATCTGGAGCTGCTGGTAAGCATACCGCAGGATGGTGCTCTGACAACAGGCTATGCGCTTGTTTATAATAAATATTCGAAGCATCCGTATACAACTGCTTTGGCAATTGAATACCTGCTCAGTGATGAGGGGCAGATTGACCGGGCATACGGCTATGCGCGTCCGGTACGTTCCGGCGTGGAAATCCCGGATGATATTGATTGCCTGGATGCAGCTCTTTATGAAAATGCAGTTACCGTAAATGATATTCCAAAACTGGATGAGGCCTGCCAGAAGGTTGCGGAAATGTGGACTGAGCAGGTGGTACCGTTAATGAGCTGATGGTTGCAGAATGCCCCGGCCCACACATGGCCGGGGCATTTTTCTATATCACAGGAGATAAAAACAGAAGGAGAAACCAATGAAGGTATTGAAAAAATTAAGCCATTATCTGACTCTGGTGCCGCTGCTGATCCTTTCCCTGATGTTTATGCTGGTCCCGGTTATGCGGCTTGTGGAGGAGAGCTTTTTGGATATGGGGACAGGGAAGTTTTCACTGGCAAACTGGACTGCGATTTTCACGGAAACCATCTATGTAAAATCCACGACCAACAGTCTGAAAATTTCACTGATTTCTACAGTAATCGGTATGCTTCTTTCTTTTCTGGTGGCATGGGCGATCAGAGAAGTGTCCTCAAAGCGTGCCAACCGCTTCCTGGGAATGGTGAACATGCTTTCCAACTTTGCGGGTCTGCCTTTGGCATACGCATTTATGACCATTCTGGGAAATGCCGGTTTTATTGTATTGCTGTTTAAGCAGTTTGGCGTACAGCTTACTGGTTATTTTAATTTATATGGAATTGAGGGGCTGACGCTTCTGGCGGTCTATTTCCAGATTCCCCTTGGAACGCTGATGCTTCTGCCGGCATTTGAGTCGGTGCGCAAGGAATGGAAGGAAGCGGCGGAGCTGATGAATACAACAGGCATTGCATTCTGGTGGCACATTGGCCTTCCGGCTATGATTCCAAGCATCTGTGATACGTTTGCACTTCTTTTTGCCAATGCACTGACGGCCTATGCCACCTTTGTACTGCTGGTGGCGGACAACATGCCCATTCTGCCGGTGAAAATCACCTATATGTTCACCGGAGAAACGCAGGGGCAATATAACGTAGGCTCTGCGCTGTGCGTTTGGATGATTCTGATTATGGTAATCGTGATTACAGTCTGCAATCTGGTGAAGAAATATACATATAAGGGAGGCATGTAGGATGAAGAAGAAAAAAGCACAGCAAAAAAAGATTCTGCCCAATATGATTCTTATAATTTCCGGCATATTCATGCTGCTGCCGTTCCTGGTGACGGTACTGTATACATTTGTAAAATCCTGGACAAAACTGCTGCCGTCGGGTTATACACTGAGATTCTGGATTAAGATATTTGCAGAGGGAAAAGTGCTTCCGGCTGTTATACGGGGCCTTCTGATCAGTATCGTGCCGGTAATTATTACGAACCTGATTGTGATTCTCGCTTTATATGTGTCCATAGTTTATAACCCCAAAATCGAAAAATTCCTGCAGACGCTGTGCATGGTTCCCAATACGTTGAAGGGCGTGATCATTGCAGTGCCGGTGCTGAGTATGTATGCCGGGAATCCCACGGTGCTGGGAAACAGGATATTCATGCTGAGCTGTGTTTATTGCGTCTGTATTCTCCCTTTTGTGTATCAGGGAATCCGGAATAATCTGCACGCTATTAATGTAAAGCAGATTCTGGAGGCAGCGGAGATTTTGGGCTGCAACCGGCTGCGCGCCTTCCTGCAGATCATTGTACCGAATATGATGTCAGGTATTCTGGTATCATCCCTGCTGAGTGTAAGCTGTATTTTCGGAGATTTTGCAGTAATTAAGATTATTGCCGGAAATAAGTATGTCACCGGTCAGATGATGCTGTTTACAAATCGTCAGATGCTGCTGCAGCAGCAGTGTGTAATTGTAGTGCTGATGTTTGTCATGACATTGATATTGTCTGCAGTGGCTTTTTCCCTGCAGAACCGGCAGAAGCAGAGCAAATAGAAAGGAGAAAATTATGGCTTATATAGAGTTTCGTGGAATTCAGAAATATTTTGGTGATACACATGTATTAAAAGGAATTGATTTATCCATTGAGCAGGGGGAATTTGTAACACTGCTTGGGCCTTCAGGATGTGGAAAATCGACTCTGCTGAGGTGCTTTTCCGGGCTTGAGACCGTATCTGAAGGGCAGATTATACTGAATGGAACGGATATCACGGATTTTGCTCCCAAGCAGCGGAAGATTGGGATGGTATTTCAACAGTATTCTCTGTTTCCAAACATGACAGTAGAAAAAAACGTGGCCTTTGGACTCAAAATGCAGCACAGGGACAAAGCTGAGATTGCCGAAAAGGTGGATGAAACGCTTTTGCTTGTGGGGCTGGCAGAAAAGAAGCATCAGTATCCCCGTGAGTTGTCCGGCGGCCAGCAGCAGAGAGTTGCACTGGCACGCGCAATTGTAATGGAGCCAAACGTGCTGCTTCTGGATGAGCCGCTGAGTGCTATTGACGCGCTGCTTCGCCGGAATCTTCAGGTGGAGATTCGCAGGATTCAGAAGAAGCTGAAAATCACCACTATTTTTGTTACCCATGACCAGGATGAGGCTATGGTAATGTCGGATACGATCCATTTGCTTAACAATGGCCATATTGAGCAGTCCGGATGTCCGGAGGAGCTGTACGCAGCGCCCAGAACCAGCTTTGCGGCAAACTTTATGGGGCATTACAATCTGATGCCGAATCAGGATTTTTTGTTGTTTTCCGGAAAAAAATGCTCCTGCAAAAAGGTGGCGCTCCGTCCCGAGGCAATTACCATTGTGCCGGTGCGCGGGCGGGAAAAAGACGTATTATATATGGAAGGAAAAATCGTTTCTGCAATAACCCACGGAAATACGATGACTTATACAATAGAGAACAATGGAATCCGGATACACAGTGATGTGCTGTTTAATCCGCACTGCCGCCGCCAGAATGGGGAGCATGTAATTATGAAGGTGGAGGAGAAGGATATTCTGGAGCTTTCATAAGACAGAATGGAAGAGGTGATATGGTAAATATGAGGAAAAACAGGCTTCAGGCCATTTCGGAACCACATAAGGCCATGATACTGACAATTACGTGCACATTGATTTATGCAGCGTCTTATGTGGGAAGACTGAATTATTCCGCTGCATTGCCGTATTTGCTGCAAACCGGAATCCTGAGCCGCCGGCAGGCCGGAGTAATTTCAACGGCGTACTTTTTTACTTACGGAGCGGGACAGTTGACAAGCGGCATGATTGCTGACCGGACGAATCCGCGTATACAGGTGCTGCTGGGAGGCTGCGGCGCCGCATTTATGAATCTTTGCATGCCGTTTGTGCAGGGCTTTGGGGTGATGCTGGCAATCTGGACGCTAAACGGGTGTTTCCAGTCGATGATCTGGACGCCGACACTTTTGCTGGTGGCTTCTTCGGTTCCCGAAAAACAGAAATCAAAGCTGCTCTGGATTTTGAACACAGCTCCGGCAATCGGTTCCGTGAGCGCCTATCTTTTTTCCAGCGTGATTTTGCAGTTCTTATCATGGAAGAGTCTGTTCTGGGGAGCCTGCGTGGTAATTGTCTGCGGCGCTGCTGCATTTTTTTTTGCATCCCACTATGCGTTTTCGGGGGCGGGCAGCTATGAACCGGTACAGAAAAAGACCGGGAAGCTGTCAGGCGGGCAGAGGTTTCTGCCCCTGCTGGCAGGCTCCGGCGCCATTCTGCTGATTTTTCCGGTTATGATTCATGGAATGCTGAAGGATGGGACAACAAACTGGCTGCCGACCTTTATGAGTGAGTTTTTTACAATTTCGGCCGGTATGGCAGTTGTGATATCGGTGATACCGCAGATTGTGAACCTGCTTGCTGCTACGGCCGCATTCTGGCTTGAAAAACATACGAGAGATGAGATGCAGGAGGCGCAGATTCTTTTTGGCGTTGCATCCGCCTGCCTTCTCCTGATGCTCTGTCTGGGAAAATACAGTTGGCAGTTTACAATCCTGTTGTTTGCGCTCGTGATCATGTCCATGCAGGCGGCGAATGTGGTGTTTGTGAGCCAGATGCCCTCCCATTTTGTACGCTATGGCAGAATGGCGACGGTCTCGGGATTTTTTAACTGTGTGGGATACATCGGATGTGCGCTTTCCATGTACCTGATTGCGCTTGTATCCGAGCTGCTGGGATGGCAGATTACGCTTGCAGTCTGGTTTGTCTGCGCGGCTGCGGCATTCATCCTGACGGCGTTTGCAGTTCGCAGATGGAGAAGCTTTGTGGAAAGAGAAGGTTGATTTGCGTTAAAAAAGATACTCAAATATCAGGAATTAAAATAAAAATAAGTATAATAATAATCATAAAGCAGCCCGTGCTGATAGAAAGGATGAAAGGACTATGAAAATATTTGAGTATGTAATTACGGATGAACTGGGAATTCACGCAAGACCGGCAGGAGCGCTGGTAAAGGAAGCAAAAAAATACCGGAGCAAAATTACAATGCAGAAAGGCGAAAAGGAAGCAGATATTTCGAAGCTGATGGCTTTGATGAGTCTGGCAGTAAAATGCGGAGATAAAATTGTCGTAAAAGTGGAAGGCCCGGATGAAGAGACTGCTGCGGAGCAGATGGAAGCTTTTATGAAAGGTAATCTGTAAGGATGAAAAGATATAATGGAAAATCTGTATATAAAGGAATTGTTTTAGGGCCGGTTGCAGTACTCACAGGCAATGAGCTTCAGATAAAACGGATCAAAACTGAGGAGCCGGAGCATGAGATCGCACGAGCAGAGACTGCCGCAGAGAAAGCAAAGGAGCAACTGCAGGGTTTGTATGATAAGGCGGTCCAAGAAGTAGGGGAAGCGAGTGCGGCTATCTTTGAGGTACATCAGATGATGCTGGAGGATGAGGACTATCTGGATGCAATCCGCAATATGATAAGGACGGAGATGGTCAATGCAGAGTATGCCGTAGCTGTGACCGGGGATAACTTTTCAAGAATGTTCGCCTGCATGGATGACGATTATATGAGGGCGAGGGCCGCGGATGTGAAAGATATTTCCAACCGTCTTGTGAGAAATTTAAGCGGACAGAGGGAGGTGGATTTCGGTTCCATGGAGCCTTCCGTTATTGTGGCGGATGATTTGAGTCCAAGTGAAACCGTGCAGATGGACAAAGAAAAAATTCTCGCTTTTGTGACCGTGCACGGTTCCACAAATTCTCATACTGCCATATTGGCGCGAATGATGAATATTCCCGCTCTGATCGGCGTGGACATGAAGCTTGGGGAAATCCATACAGGAATGACTGCAGTTGTGGATGGATTTCGGGGAGAGGTCATCTTCGACCCGTCGGAAGAACTGTGCCGGGAGGCAGAGCGGCAGATGCAGGAGGAAGCAGAGAAGCAGCAGCTTCTTAAGACCTTGAAGGGGAAAGAAAATGTCACCTCGGATGGGCGGAGAATCAATGTTTATGCCAATATCGGAAATGTCAGTGATATGGCGTTTGTGCTGGAAAATGATGCGGACGGCATTGGTTTGTTCAGAAGCGAGTTTCTGTATTTGGGAAGAAACAGCTTTCCCACAGAAGAGGAGCAGTTCCAGTCATATAAGCAGGTCGTACAGATGATGGCCGGCAAAAAGGTGATTATCCGTACACTGGATATCGGTGCCGATAAACAGGTGGATTATTTTAACTTGGGAAAGGAAGATAATCCGGCCATGGGTTACCGGGCTATCCGGATCTGTCTTAAGGAGCCGGAGATTTTTGAGACGCAGCTTCGTGCATTGCTTCGTGCGGCAGTGTTTGGTAATTTGTCAGTTATGTATCCGATGATCACATCTGTGGAAGAGGTGAGGGAAATCTATAGGATTGTGGCTAAGGTGCAGGAGGAGCTTGAAACGGATCAGATACCTTACAAGGTTCCGGAGCAGGGAATTATGATCGAGACTCCCGCAGCAGTGCTGGTCAGCGATGAACTGGCGGAGCTGGTGGATTTCTTCAGTGTGGGGACAAATGATCTGACGCAGTATACACTGGCGATTGACAGGCAGAATGAGCGGCTGGATGACTTTTATAATCCGCATCATAAAGCGATTCTGAAGATGATTCAGATCGTTGTGGAGAATGCGCATAAATACGGAAAATGGGCAGGAATCTGCGGGGAATTGGGTGCGGATTTAGAGCTTACGGAGGAATTTGTCCGTATGGGAATTGATGAGCTGTCCGTTGCACCTTCCATGGTATTAAGGCTGAGAAAACGAATAAGGGAAATTTAAATATGGACGGCACGGTCTGCGGAATGCTGCATGCAAGGTCTATCCTCCGAAATGGATGCCGCAGGGAAACCCAACAAAAACGGAAAAAATACAACATTGACTTGAAAAGCAGCGATTGTTCAGGGGAACAGTCGCTGCTTTTATCGTGTAATAAAAGGGAAAAACATGAGTAATCAGATAAATCGCCGGATTTTTTTAGATTGTTTATTATTTATCAGGACATTTTGTTACACTTTCTTTTTAAATTTAAGAGCACAAAATCAAGTAAATTTCCTAAAAAGAAAAAAACGGACAAAAAAACACATTCTATTGTTTACAAAATTGTAGATATGTGTTAAAATAATTTCACTGAAGCAATGATACTTTGGTAAAAATACCTAAAAGGAGGAAAAACATGAAAAAGTATATTGCAATGTTACTGACCGTAGCGATGATGGCATTCCCTCTCACTGCCTATGCTTCCAGTGACACAACGGACGGGGCTGAAACAACAGAAGCAGCTACAGAATCACCTTTACAGGGCAAAAAGGTTGCGTACATTATGTACATGTCCTCTGCTACCATTTTCCAGATGTGGTCTGATTCCTTCACAGCTACGGCTGAAGCCTTAGGAATGGAAGCCAGCACATTTTTCTGCAATGACAATGCCGATACCTGGAAGAGCACAATCGAGCAGTGTGCACAGGGCGGCTATGATGGATTAATGGTTTCCCACGGCGGACAGGAATACGCATATGATTTCCTGACCGGTATCCTGGAACAGTATCCGGATTTAAAGATCGTTACCTTTGATACTCCTTTCAAAGATGCTAATGGCGAAACGGCCCGGATCGAGGGCGTTACACAGTTCTTCCAGCAGGATGCCGGCTTTGCTGAGTCTCTTGTAGAAGCAATCATGGATATGTATCCTGAAAAGGTTGAAGCCGGAGAACCGGTGAACATTCTTCAGGTTCAGCAGGGGGCCGGCTACAACAGCCCGTTTGACCGCCGTCAGGTTGGTTATCAGCCGTTTGAAGATGAAGGCAAGATTAAGACTGTTGAAAGAATTGCGCCTATTGATGATCAGAACGCAACAGCCTCTATGCGTGATGTAACTGCCGCTACCCTGCAGAAATACACCTCCGAGGATATCGATGGTATCTGGTGCTGCTATGATGCTTATGCACAGGGCGTATATCAGGCACTTCGCGAAGCAGGCTCCGATATTCCGATGGTATCCGTGGATATCTGCAACGAAGATATCCAGTTCATGCAGGAAGGTGAGAACTGGAAGGCGTGTGCAACTACGAACTGGACATCCAACGGCGAATTTGCATGCCGTGTTTTAGCGCTGGAAATGGCAGATCAGTATGATGATATTGCTGCAGCCTCCTGCTATTATGAAGACCCGGGCGATTGGCTGGAAATTCCTTCCGTTATTGTTACTCAGGAAATGGTTACTTCTAAAGATGGCATCAACATCGAAAATCTGGCTGAGGTAGCCGGAGAAGCTTACTCCGATACTTCCTGGATGCCTACCTGCGATTGGATGGTAGAGCTGCTTGGTCACTAAGCCTTATGGAGGATAGCGGTTCTTAATTAAAGAACATCTAATTAAATCAAGGGGTGCTGCCGCACTAATGATTTATTCCATCATTTAGTGCGACAGCACCCAGTTTTCCGTATCGGTAAAAACCGTTAGGATTGAAAGAATGAATTGAAAAGAGGGAATTTATGGGTAAAATCACACTTGGAACCAGAAAAGTTTCCATTGAATTTCCTGGTGTTAAAGCACTTTCAGATGTTGATTTTGAGATTGGGACCGGCGTGATTCACGCCGTAATGGGCGCCAACGGTGCCGGTAAATCCACTTTGATGAAGGTTCTGGCCGGTTCGAATCCGGATTACACCGGCGAGGTTTTGTACAACGGAAAGGCCGTTGAACTGAGAAACCCCGCCGCGGCAAAAAAGCTTGGCATCCAGATCGTGTATCAGGAAGTAGATATGGCTTTAATCCCTACATTGACTGTCGCTGAAAATGTTATGTTTAACGATATGGTCATGAACATGGGGCACAAACAGTTCGTTAATTATGGCAAGATACGTAAAAAAGCAAAAGAAGTTTTGAAACGTTTGAATGTAGATATTGATGTTCGCCGTTGGTGCGGCTCTCTGACATTGGCTCAGAAACAGATGGTCCTGATTGCGCGTGCAGTTCAGAGCTCCTGTAATTTCCTGATTTTAGATGAGCCGACAGCACCCCTTTCAGATACGGAAACAGAAGAATTGTTCCGTGTAGTTCGTCATCTTCGCGAAACGGAGAACATCGCGATTATTTTTATTACCCACCGTATCCATGAGGTATTGCAGATTTGTGATTCCTACACTGTAATGCGAAACGGAGAAATTGTGGATACGACTCCCATTACCTCTGAAACGACTTCCAAGGAAATCGTGGATAAAATGCTGGGACGCTCCTTTGAGGAAAACTTTCCCAGGCAAACCTGTGATATCGGAGAAAAATCTTTTGTCGTTGAGCACCTGAGTGAACATGAGGGGCGTGTAAAGGACGTGTCTCTGTATGTCCGCAAGGGAGAGATCGTTGGCCTGGCAGGCCTGGTGGGCGGCGGCAAGACGGAGCTTTGCAAAACGATTTTCGGGGCCTATCGGAAATCAGGCGGAACGATTACGCTGAATGGCAAAGAGTTAAAAATCAAAGACCCTTCCAGTGCGGTAAAAAACCGCATTGCGCTTGTTCCGGAGGAGCGGCGTAAGGAGGGAGTACTGGTTGCAGAGACAGTGACCTTTAATACTGCGGCTGCGTGCCTGGACGATTATTGTACGTTGTCCTTTGTCAATGACCGCAAAGCTGCGAAGCGTGCCGAGGAATATGTTAAGAGCCTGAGTATTAAGACTCCTTCCGTGAAGCAGAGAGTTGCATACCTGTCCGGAGGTAACCAGCAGAAGGTTGCGGTTGCCAAATGGCTGGCGGCAGACTGTGATGTATACATCTTTGATGAGCCTACCAAGGGTGTTGACGTTGGTGCGAAGCAGGAAATCTTTCATCTGATCAATGAGATTGCGAAAGCCGGCAACTGTGTTATTTATGCAACCTGTGAAAACTCCGAGCTGTTGTCTATTACTGACCGTATGTACGTGATGTTTGATGGCCGGGTGATGGCAGAGCTGGAAACAGCCGGGACCTCCGAAGACGAGATTATGCATTATGCTACCGGTGCAGCTACGGCTTATGCCGGGTGATGGCTCAACTTATATCAGACATCTATGTATGGGAGGAAAATAATATGGTTCAAAATACAAAAATGAAAAGTATCGGTAAGGAGCTTCTGAGCTGGGCCGCCGTGATCGTATTGGTGGTGTCGGTTATCATCTTTACCGCAATTAAAGGCACCGCATTCTTTTCGGTGGCCAATCTGATGAATATACTGCGTGCCATGTCTGTTGTAACGATATTCGCGCTTGCTGCAACGGTTTCTATGGCACCGGATGGTTTTGATATGTCGGCAGGTACCTTGGGTACCTTCAGCGCATATGTATTTGCGGCTTCATTCCTTTGGTTCGGACTTCCGCTGTGGGCTGCAATCCTGGTAACGATTATTTTTACTATGGTTATGTATCTGCTGACCATGTTCCTGATTCTGGTCTGCAAGATTCCGGATATGCTGGCTACCTGTGCGCTGCAGTTCGTGCATTCCGGCCTTGGCCTCGCATTTACCGGCGGCAGCGCCGTATCTGCCGGCTTAAGTGCACCGAAATGGTTTGCTGCTCTCCATGGCGGCGACAGCACACCTCTCCGCAGAGGATGGACAGAGGGTTCCATGAATATTGGTAAATCTCCGTATATCATCATCATCATGGTTCTTTGTGTTGTAGTCTGCTGGGTCCTGCTAGAGAGAACCAAGCATGGCCGTTATCTGTATGCAATGGGCGGAAATAAAACAGCCGCGAAGCTTTCTGGTATCAATGTGAAGAAATACCGTTTTATGGCCGGTATGTTTGCTGCTTTGTTTATTGCAGTTGCAGGAATTGTTGTCTGCTCACGCAACTCCGCAGCTCAGATCAACAGTTGTGACAGCTATTTGATGAGTTCTCTTGCCGCTGTATTTATCGGGCGTTCCGTAGGCGGCGCCGAAAGACCGAATGCTTTAGGTACGGTTGTTGGTGCTCTGTTGATTTCCACTTTGGAAAATGGTCTGACTATGTGCGGCGTTGTATACTACATATTGCCGGCTGTCAAGGGTGCGGTTCTTTGTCTGGCTCTGGTCGCAGCTTATATTACTGTTAAAGAGGATTAACCGGCGGAAGGATATGTGCACAAAATAGGACGATAAGGAAATGGAGGGAAAATATTATGTCTAAGTTTGATTCTTATTTTCTGATGAAGGAAGACGATGCGATTGAGTATGCGCGGCTGAAAGTGCCTCAGAAGGAATGGGATATTGACAGCATGACGTGTAAAGAAATTGGTGATGGTAACCTGAATTATGTCTTTAAAATAGTTGACGCAAAGGGCAACAGCGTCATTATCAAGCAGGCGGGAGGCGTGGCACGTATTTCTGAGGACATGAAGCTGGATACGGACCGTAACCGTATCGAATCAGAAATTCTGGTGCTTCAGGGAGAATTGGCTCCCGGGTATGTACCGGAGATATATTTTTATGATACTGTGATGAGCGCCTGCGGCATGCAGGATTTGAGTGATCATCAGATCATGCGTACAGCAATGCTGGAACACAGGATATTTCCTGAATTTGCAGATCAGATATCTACCTTTATGGCACAGGTTCTTATGGGAACCACAGATGTAGTTATGGATCATCAGAAGAAAAAGGACCTGCAGAGGAAATTCATCAATCCGGAGCTCTGTGATATTTCCGAGGCGCTGGTTTATACAGAGCCGTATAACGATGAGCTGCACCGCAACCATGTTTTTGCCCCCATCGCGGATTTTGTAAAAGAGAAGCTTTATGATGACGGGGAGCTGCACTGTGAAGTTGCAAAATTAAAAATGGACTTCATGACCCGTGCGCAGTCTTTGATTCACGGTGACCTGCATACAGGCTCGATCTTTATCAACGAAGAATCCACAATGGTATTCGATCCGGAATTCTGCTTCTACGGACCAATGGGATATGATATCGGTAATGTAATCGCCAATATGATCTTTGCATGGGCAAATGGTGATGCGGCAGGCGATACCGCATTTTGTGAGTGGGTTGAGACCGTGATTGTTGATGTCGTCAATAAGACAATGGAAAAATTAAATGCTTATTATGATGGGCATGTGACAGACTCTATGTGCAGGAACCGGGCATATAAGAAATATTATATGGATACGATTCTGGCAGACACGGCTGCCGTAACAGGACTGGAGCTGAACCGCCGCATTGTAGGTATGGCAAATGTGAAGGATATTACCACAATTCAAGATGAGGCGAAGCGTGCACGTGCAGAAAAGATATGCATTACTGCCGCTGTTGATTATATCAAAAACAGGGATGATAAGAAGTGCGGCAAATGCTTCCTGAATACATTGAAAAACGCAGTTGCTGCCGTAGATGCTGAATAAAACATTCTAAACCAGGAAAAGGAGATGCTCATTATGGAAAATGCTTTGAATCTGGATACTGTCCGTCTTGCCGAAAACAGGAAAGAGATTGTTATCCTTGACCAGACGCTTTTGCCTAACGAATGCAAATATCTCAGTATATCCAGGGCAGGAGATATCTGGGAGGCCATTTATTCTCTCCGCGTGCGCGGAGCTCCGGCCATTGGCGTAACAGGCGGATATGCTTATTATGTACTTGCAGATCAGATTGAGACGGAAGACAAGGAGGAGTTTGTTGCCAAATGTACGGAAATGATGGAATATGTCAATTCCTCCCGGCCGACTGCAGTAAATTTGTCCTGGGCGCTGAACCGCATGCATAATGTGCTGCTGACGGAAATCGATCGCTTAAGCATTGCGGAGCTTAAGGTACGCCTGATGGAAGAGGCCGATGCAATCCGTGAAGAAGACATTCAGATCAGCCGGAGCATTGGGGCGCATGGCTTCAAACTGCTTGAGGAGCTTGGAAAAGGCGTCGGAATTATGACGCATTGTAATGCGGGTACTCTGGCTACTGCAAAGTACGGAACTGCATTGGCTCCGATGTACATAGCTCTCGAAAATGGCTGGGACCCGAAAAAGGATATGCATGTGTACTGTGATGAGACACGTCCGCTTCTGCAGGGGGCGCGACTGAGTGCATATGAGATGCAGGCAGCAGGCATTGATACCTATGTACAGTGCGACAATATGGCTTCATATACCATGAAGAGCGGCAAAGTCGGAATTATTTTTGTCGGCTGCGACCGTGTGGCAGCAAATGGTGATTTTGCAAATAAGATCGGCACGAGCGGGGTGGCTGTCATTGCGAGACATTACGGTGTTCCGTTCTATGTATGTGCGCCTTCCTCCACGATCGATATGACACTGGAATCCGGCGATGAAATTCATATCGAGCAGCGCAGGGGGGAAGAGGTTACGGAAATGTGGTACGAAAAACGTATGGCGCCGGAGGGTGTCGGCGTGGTAAATCCTTCCTTTGATGTAACAGATCACAGCCTGGTTACCGGTATCATTACAGAAAAAGGCATTGCGTATGCACCGTTTAAGGAATCCTTTGAAGCGATGGGAATTAAGCCGGTCCAAAAATACGTGGATAAAAAATAATACCCAATAAAATATGGGGCGGTTCGAAAGAGCCGTCCCATAAAAAATATATAAAAGCATACTGCAGAGGGTAAATTGCGCTCATTTTAATAATAGCGGACCTGGCTGCGGCGAAGACAATCCTTCCACTCCGGTGAAAATTCCATATCCATGATAATTCCATCCAGTTCTTTGAGCGGTATTACGCTGGTAAAGGAAGCCTTGTTCAGCTTGGAATGATCCACTGCCAGAAATTTCTGCTTGGCATGCTGATATGCAAGCTTATGCAGCATGGCAGAGTTGTCGTTTGTATCTGTAACACCGAATTCCATACTGACGCTTCGGCAGGAAATAAATGCTTTGTCTATGAAATACTGCTGAAGATTCCGGACAGCGCTGTCTCCTACAAAGCTCATTGTTTTGCGTGAAAATTCACCGCCAATCACGAAGAGCCGCACAGTCGGAGAGCTGTGCAGGATATTTGCAATTTCCAGGGATGTGGTCAGCACAGTCAGTCGCCGCTTGGCTATTTGGCGTGCAATAAACCAGGCTGTTGTGGAGCTGTCCAGATAAATGATGTCTCCGGTTTGGATCAGGGCGTCGCACTTTTGGGCGATGATTTCCTTTTCTGTGGTTTTCAGAATCTGTCTTGTAGAGATATCGATGTCATTTTGAACGCCTTCCAGGATATAGGCTCCTCCATGTGTCCGAATCAGTTCATTATCCTTCTCCATGACTCTTAAGTCGCGTCGGATGGTTTCCTTTGTAACATCCAGCCTTGCAGCTAAATCGGTAATGGTAACGCTTTTATGTTCCTGGAGAAGCTCCTTAATTACATTTCGGCGGGTAATTGCCAGCATATCTCGTATTGCTCCCTTCGCATATATTATCTGATATCCCATTTAGCGCATCTGCTGCGTCAATAGTGGTATGTCTGCTTATTTAAAAATAACATATTTTGTCTGAAAAGGCAAAGGATGTTTGGGCATAGGAAGCACGCTAGCCTTCCAGATAGATGTTCACCAGTTCCTTTAGATCACGATGTGTATTTGTGATCGTATCCTGAATTTCCAGAGAATCTTCCAGAAGCCTGTATATCCACCTGCACACGATTTCGTCAATTTCATATTGGGGAACTACCTTGCCGTTAGGGAGAGTCGGAGGGATAGTTGGCTTTGTGTATTGGTACATGGAATGATACACCGGAAGCCAGGGATACAGGTCTACAAGCTCATCGTTGGTATAGGCACTGGTGATTGCCGATTGGCCTCCCAGCAGGGTGGAATAATTGGCAATCTGTTCATCGCAGGTCCATTTCAGAAATTCCATTGCAGCCTCTTTCTGACGGGAATTGCTGTTGATGCCAAAACTCCAGCCGCCCAGAAGCGGTGCGTGTCCCGGAATGATGCTGTAACCAATGGAACCGGTAATACTGTTTTTGCGCAGATCGTTTACATCTGTCAAAAATGAGGGATAGGAAATGAGCATGGCCGTTTCGCCGGCGAGGAAATCTTGTACAGCGCTCAAATCGGTTGCAGCCCGGTAATCCGGCTTGGCACATTTGATCGAACGGGCAAAATTAATATAAGCCTTTAATGTCTGAGCGGAATCCAGGCATACATTGCCGCAGGAGTCAAAGATATTTCCCCCATAGGCGCGCAGACGCATATAAATCTCCGGCGTCAGACACTCGCTGTACGCAGTGGGGATGGACATTCCGTATTTGATGGCATCGGTTTTGCCGGTAAAAAAGTCGGCAACTGTATTCAGCTCCCGCAAAGTGACCGGCGGCCGCAGAGAAATATTGTTCAAATTTTCGTAATCTGCTTTTAAAGCAGGATTCTCAAAGAGGTCCTTTCTATAATACAGTATCTGTGGAGCATACATGAAGGGAAGTCCATAATATCGTCCGCTGAAATTGCTGAAATATTTCAGGCAGTTCGGAAGAAAAATATCTGGATTCAAAAACTCCAGGTTTTCTGTAATATCCTCCAGAATATGCTCTGAGGCAAGTGAAGGAAGCCACGGAATGTCATACATGAATACGTCATAGGGATCATTTTCGTTGTCATAATAACATTTTAAGATCGTTTCATATAAGCAGTGGTGAGGAAGAATCGTAGCCTCCACCCGGATTCCGGTGCGGTTCTCAAAATTCTTTACAATACCCATTAAGGCATCCACCTGCGGCGTATCCAGCATCAGAAGACGCAGCTTTTGAAGGGCGGAATCGGCTGCAGGGTCCGGGCTGTGGGAGGGGGATTCCTCTGTGTATCTTTTTTTGGGAGGCGACAGACGATTGACATGGCAGCCGTTTAAAATAATTTTTTCCGTTTCTTTTGTCAAAGGCGAGTTTAACTGCTCGGTCAAAAGCCGGGAGGCAGTCTGTCCAAGCTTTATGGCTGTGCGTGCTGTTGAATCGGAAGCAAAAGAATGGGTATGTGTATTCCAGTGTTCTTCGCTAAGGGTGAAAACAGGAATATCCTGTATGGTATACCCCAGAATCGTAATTCCCTCTATGATTCCGGTTGCAAGCGATTCTGAGGTTGTGGCAATGACGTCAGGTTTCCGGTATTTCAGCAGATTGATGGTTTTTCGGAAAGCGTCCTCTTTGCTCATGTCTGTTTTTAAAAATACGGATTCATCTACGGTAATACCGTGGTTTCCGCAGGCATCCTGAAAGCCGCGGATGCACTCGGCCTCACAACTGAACTTCTCGGGTCCTGTCATCAGGCAGATGTTACGGTAGCCTTCCTGCAGCAAACGGTTAGCCATATTTTTCATTAAAACGCGGTTGTTAAAAGATACAAAATTCGCATCCAGACTGCGGATATTCCGGTCAATCAGTACAAGGGGAATATTTCTGGAGGTAAAATTATCATAGTAGAATTTCCAGTTGTTGGGCTGGCAGGAAACCAGCAGAAGACCGCAAATCTGTTTCTTTAAAAAGCTTTCTGCAATATTCTTCTCAAATTCCGGAATATTCCTGGAAAATTCAAGATTAATATAATAATCCGTATTTTGGAAGTAGGATTTGATTCCCTGAAATATCTGAACATAATAAGAATCATTGAAGTCAGGCAGAATAATACCGATATCAAGATTCTTTTTTGTTTTGAAATTTCTGGCGATGAGATTTTGTGAATACTGCAATTCATCAATGGCGGCCTGGATCGCCCGGGATGCTTCCCTGCTCACCGGCTTCTTACGATTTATATAATTGGATACTGTGGCGATGGAAACTCCGGCTGATTTAGCAACGTCCTTTATTGTAGCCATATGGCACCTCCTTTCATTTTTTACAATATACCATGATTGGTAAAAAAAGTAAACAAAAAGTGAAACGTTTAAATGAAATATGGTAAAAAAGTAACGGAGAAAGATTGACGATAAAAGTGCGAGTAAGTAAAATGAAGACATGATACAGAAAACGGTAGTGATACAATCAAAAAGGAGGAAAAGCAATGAAAAAATCAAAAGCAGCAGCATGGCTGCTGGCAGGGACAGCGGCAATCAGTATGACGGCAGGCGTAAGTGCGGCAGGAACGGCGGAGGCTGCAGCAGAAAAGGAAAATTTGAAATTGGGTGTTTCCATTATGGAGCTGACTGCCTACACATGGTATCAGGGAGTGGTAGAGGGATGCAATCAGTGGCTGGAAGAGAACGGGGACACAAAAAATGTGGATATCAAGTTTGATTTTGAAGATTCCCGTTCAGACGTTCAGACAATGCTTACAAATCTGGATAACATGCAGGCGGCAGGATGTGATGGAATCATTCTTTTCCCGGCAGATGCCTCCTCCGCAATTCCTACTATGAAGGAATGTGTAAATAACGGGACTCCGGTTGTAATCGGTGATTATGCGCAGGATGCAAAAACAGAGGAGGATGTTGTATGGTCAACCTTCGTAGGCCATGATATGAAAAGGCTGGGAGAAAAAGCCGGCGAGACGGCGGTTGCATATCTGGATACCCTGGGTAAGGATGATCCGGTATGTCTGTTTATTACAAGGCCGACCTCAGGTCAGGTTTCCTCTGACAGATTTGAGGGGTTCAGAGAAGCGGTTCTGGCGGCCTATCCTGATGCCAAAATCATAGAAGAGGGCGATACGGGAGCGGGAAACAGAGATTCGGCACAGACCCTCATGGAAAACGTGCTTCAGAGAGAGCCTGTGATTGATGTGGTATGCGGGCATAATGACGCTGAGGTTGTGGGAGCATATAATGCGGCTGCCGCACAGGGAAGGGATGAGATAAGATTTGTCGGTATCGCCGGTGATATTGATGTTCTGGGCTGGATTCAGGACGGAAAGGATGCGTGGCTTGGCGAGGTGCTTCAGGACCCGGTGGTTCTGGGGTATCAGGCAACCGATGCAATGATTAAGGTTCTGGTGGATGAGGAGGAGCTTCCTGAAACGTATGAGCTTCCGGACCCGGAGGTTATAACGAAGGAAAACATTGGGGACTATGACTGGCAGAACTGGGGCTGGCTTGGCTGACATATGGCATTGGATATCGCAAAATAAGCCGGCAGGGAACAAGCTGCTGCCGGCTTATTTGAAGAAAACATGGAGGGATTGGAATGATTCAATTATTACCGGAGCCAAAGGTGGCAGAGGAACGGGGTGAAGTGACCGGAACTTTCGGAAAGCTTTGTCTCTGTTGGGAAAAAAATTCGGAGGAAACAGAGGAGCTGCGTGCACTGGCAGAGCTGCGTTTCTGGAATTATCCGGAAATAGAGTTCTGCAGGGAATGTGCGGAACACTGTATGAATATTTATTTGATTCCGACTCTGGAAGGGATTTTGGTCGAAAAAGAGGAGCTTTTCAAGGAACAGGGGTATGATCTGGACATTGATGCAGAAAAAATAGTCTTAAGATATGAGAGCACAACCGGATTTCTTTACGGAATGACCTCTGTCAAGCAATTGCTTGAAAAAAACGGCGGAGGGTACAGACTTCCGTCAGTACACATCACGGATTATCCGTCTGTTCCGGTGAGGGCAATCGCACAGACCCTTTCCTGGTATGCCGGATATGGAAGGTTTGGTTTTGACAGCCAGTTATGGGGATATGAGGAATGGGTGGAATATCTGAATATATGTCTGGATAATAAAATTAATCAGTTCAACCTGGTAATGTACGGCTACTGGCCTTTTGAATTTCAGGAATACCCGGAAACAGTATTCAGAGATGTCCCAATCAAAATATGGAATGCGGAAAACAGAAGATGGCTGACCGTCCGTTATACACATCCGAACCTTGAGGAGCCGTTTTTGGAGCGCTTTATGGAGCTGGCACACAGGCTTGGAGTTAAGATTTTTGCTTATGTGGGCCTGAATTCCTATAATGGAGCCTATACCATTAAACATCCCCGGGCACGGATGAAGCCGCCGGCAGGCAAAAAATTCATGAATGATTTCGACTCCCTGTGCCTGAGTCAGCCGGGGAATGCGGAATATATCGTCGAATCCATGCGGCAGATTGCAAGGCTGGGCTTTGACGGCTACACCCTGGAGGAAAGTGAAGAGGGCTTCTGGTTCTGTGAGTGTGAACAGTGCAGAAAAAGGTGGCATAATGTCACAGGGACTCCCGGGGAAGCAAAGCATCAGGCAAATATGTGGCTTCTGAAGCAGATTTATGACGCTGTACGGGAAATCAATCCGGAGGCAGTCATTGGTATCCGTGCATTCAGGCAGCCGCCATTGGAAAAGGCTCCGGAATTTTTGGCGGAATGTGCCGCATCCATGCCGGAGGATATTATGCTGTTCTGGGCGCCTGGGCTGTATGTACCGGAAACGGAATTTGAGAAGTGGTGCGAGGTATTTGGAAAAGACCGTATCTGGGCCAGAGATACGGAATCCAATTCCATCACTTCCACGATGGGAAGATTGTACAGAACCTTTAAGTCCAATGTAATCCGGTATGAAGATGAAACGAATGAACAGGTGATTGAGACGGATATTCGGCAGCATAAGGGCAGTGTGCGCATGGGGGTCCATGGAATCAACGGATTTATGTTTGAGTGGTACGGCCTGTTTATGCATTTGTTTGCGCACGGCAATTATGGCTGGGGCTCAATGATGGAAGAAGAGGAATTTTATCACAGGGCGTGCCGTCAGAATTTCGGAAATCTGGGAGAAACCGTTCTGTATGTAATGAGGAACATTGTGACAATTCATGAAAGTCAGATACCTTTGTATACCACTCCGTTCCCGTTTCAGAAGAATAAAATGACTAAGGAGGACATCCCTGCAATCCTTGCCGCAAAGCAGAATCACGAAAATATCATGAGTAAAATAGAGATGCTGCGAAGGGAGGCAATGAGAGAACGGAAGCTTCGTCCCTGGCTGACGCACTTTGACAAGCTAAAAAACGCGGAGCGCAGAAATGCTGTTATTTATGATATGGTTCTGGCTGCTCTGGCGTATGAGGATGAGGAAGACCCGGAAAAAAAGAATATGCTTCTGGATGAGATACTTTATTATAATGAACAGGATTTTGACATTGTAAAGGAGATGTTTTTTGATATTAATCCGGTTATGGAAACCGGCGTTGGAAGCTGTATGTTCCCTTATCATGAATTGAAACGCCTGATTTATAATATCCGGCATCCAAAGGAGCCGGACAATAACGTCATCAGCTCCGGCGTAGAAGCATTTGGCTGGCTGTGGCTTTAAGAGAGAGGAGACAGTGGCAATGAAAGAAAAAGAGGTAAAGCGGACTCCTCTGATAGAAATCCGAAATGGTGAGATGGAGTTTCCGGGAGTAAAGGCATTGGACAAAGTGAACTTTACGCTGATACCGGGAGAATGTCATGCACTGGTGGGAGAAAACGGCGCCGGAAAATCCACCCTTTCCAAGTGCATCACCGGAGAGAATCAGATGACCGGGGGAGAACTCTATGTAAAGGGAGAAAAAATCAAAATACAAGCTTACAGTGTTCGGGAATCCCAGAAGAGAGGAATTGCTATCGTGCATCAGGAATTTACCCTGATGGGCGATATGACAGGAGTGGAAAATATCTTTGTAGGGCGCTATGTGAAAAAGGGAGGAAGGATTGACTGGCAGGCACTGGATAAAAGGGCAGAGGAGCTTATGGAATATCTGCAGTGCGAGGTGAATCTTCATGTTCCTGTTAAAAAGCTGAGAACAGCGGAACAGCAGATTATCCAGTTGGCAAAGGCTCTCCTTGATAATCCGCAGATTATAATTTTTGATGAGCTGACAGCGGTGCTTCAGGAAAAGGACATAGAGAATATTTTCCGTATCATTTCTCTGCTGAAAGAAAAAGGGATGGGAATCGTCTATATTTCCCACAGGCTTGATGAGATTTTTTCCTGCTGTGACAGTTATACGGTTCTGTGTGATGGACGGTATATCAATTCCGGGCGTGTTGCAGAGGTGGATTACGACGGACTTGTCAAGATGATTATAGGACGTGAACTGGAAAACATTTATCCGCCAATTAATGAGGAATTGGGCGATGTGATTCTGGAGGTCAGAGACCTTACCTCTCCCGGTGTATTTGAGAATGTCAGCATGAAGGTAAGGGAAGGAGAGGTGGTCGGACTTGCGGGACTGCTTGGGGCAGGAAAAACCGAACTGGTTCAGGCGATTTTCGGAAACCGGAAAATAACAGGCGGAGAAATACTGGTGCGGGGAAAGCGTGTCAGAATAAAATCTCCGCAGCAGGCGATTCGGCTTGGGATGGGGCTGGTGCCGGATGAGAGGCGCACCCTGGGTCTGAATATGAAATTCGATATTAAAGATAACACCACGCTTCCTTCCATGAGCTTTTTTAAAAAAGCCGGAATTTTCCAGGATCATGAGGCAGAAATGAAGTCAGCCTATGAGATAAACGAATCCATGAACCTGGCCTACCATTCTCTCTGGCAGAATGTGAGAAAATTATCAGGCGGCAATCAGCAGAAAATTGTCATTGCAAAATGGATGCTGCGCAGGACTGAAATCTTTCTTCTGGACGAGCCTACCAGAGGAATTGATATCGGTGCCAAGTTTGAGATTTACAACCATATTCATGAGCTGACAAAGCAGAAAAAGGCTGTCATTCTGGTTTCTCCCGAAATGGAAGAGCTGATTGGACTGTGCAATCGTGTTTATGTCATGTATGAGGGGAGAATTCTGGATGAGGTAGAGGGCGAAAGAAAGACGCAGGAAGTGATTATTAATAATTTATTAGGAGTGAATGCGTAATGAATGATTATAAAGTAAAGTCAAAGAAGTATGGAGGCGGAATGAAAGTGCTGCTGAGCGATTGGATGATTGTTTTTCTGTTTGTGCTGCTATTTGCCCTTTGCTGTTTGAACAGTAATTTCCGAAATCCGACGAATGTTATGAACGTCCTGCGTCAGGCATCCTTTATCGCAATTATTGCCATGGGCGAGTTTTTTGTGATTCTGGTGGGCGAAATGGATATGTCCATTTCTTCAATTATTGGAATGGTATCCATATTTTTTGCCGGATTTGTGGTAAATAGAGGAATCCCTATCTGGGCTGCTTTTGTGCTGGTAGTGCTGATGGCGGCAGGGACAGGCGTGATCAATGGCGTTCTTGTTGTTTATGGAAAAATGCCCTCCTTTATTGCAACTCTGGTTATCATGAATATGCTGAAGGGCATCAATTACATTTATTCGGACGGGCTTCCTATCTCGGGGCTTCCGGAATCATTCGGAAGGATGGCTCTTGGGAAAGCGGCGGGAATTCCGATTGCCGTTATTCTGATGATTATCACGGCGGCTGTTTTGTATTTTTTTACTGCACATACGGCAACAGGGAGAAGCTTTTTTGCGGTAGGCGGAAACAAGGAGGCGGCTAAGCTTTCCGGATTAAATGATAAGTTTATCGTGATTCTTGCTTTTGTTATGAGCGGTATCCTGTCAGCAGTGGGGGCGTTGGGACTGACCGCCAGAACGCAGTCCGGGAATGTAACGCTTGGTGATCAGCTTCTGTTTGATGTTATGACCATCTGTGTGCTGGGCGGAACATCCCTGTCGGGCGGCCGGGGACGGATAGCCGGGATTGTGATTGGTGCACTGTTCCTTCAGGTCATTACCAATATCATGGTACTTCTTGGAATCAATACATACTGGCAGTGGGTAGTAAAAGGCATCATTCTGGTAGCAGTCGTATTAATTGATTCCTATTCAAAGAAGGATTAGGCTAAATATGTTTGGAGTGAATAGATAGAAGAAAGGGAGAAGTCTATGGGTTACGGAGAAATGGTATGGGTGTTTCCGGATGCGGAGCTTCCGCCGGAGGGGGTGAACAGTATTCCGGGACATGAGTCCGTTATCATTGCAAATACCGGAGGCAGGGATGCGCACATCAGAATCACTCTGCTGTACACGGACAGGGAGCCTGTGATAAATGAGGATATTGTGGTAGAGGCAAGACGTGTACGCTGTTTGAGAACAAACCGGGAGAATGATTTTGGAAAAAACACGGCAGTAGTTGGAGAGCAATATGCGATTATGCTGGAAAGTGATGTACCGGTAATCGCTCAGTACGGGCGGGCAGAGCCAAGAGCGGTATCCTTTTATACAACTTCAGGATACTGTGTCAGTAAATAAGTCAGTGAAAGGAGAAAAATATGATAGAACATGGAAAGGTTTATATTCCGGATGAGGAATATTTAGAAAGAGTAAATCGGGCAGCAAAAATTCTTCAGAGGGAGGGGCTGGATGCACTGATAGTCAATTCTAATGAATCCGACTATGCCAATGCCAGGTATT
The DNA here is from genome assembly GCA_900551075.1 of uncultured Blautia sp. GTDB lineage: Bacteria > Bacillota > Clostridia > Lachnospirales > Lachnospiraceae > Blautia_A. Next base: position 123,813 of record URVB01000003.1, read on the forward strand.
TTTCAGGATACTGGCCCTTATTTGAAAGGTGCGGTGTGGCAATTTCGCCGGCAGGAGACGCGGCATTAATGGTTGGCCCCGAGAGCCGGGAATTCGGAGCGGACAGGTCCAGGCTGGAGAAGGTGTTTGTGCTGAAGGAATACAGAGAGGGTGCAGACCCGGCGTATCCTGAGCTTAAGGCAGATACATACCAGGATGTATTTCGCTCCCTGGGAATTACCGGAAAAAGGCTCAGAATCGGCGTAGCCAGTTATCTGGATACTTCTGTTGTGATTATGGAAGGAATTAAGGCGGCATTTCCGGAGGCGGAGATTGTTCGCGCAGACCATATTATGGTTGAGCTTCGTTCCATTAAGTCCGTAAATGAAATCAACTGTCTGAGGGAGGGATACAGAATTGCGGAATTGGCAACACAGCAGGTGATCAAAGAAATCCGGCCGGGCATGACAGAGCTCCAGATGGTTGGTGTGGCGGAAAGAGTTGTGTACGAAAATGGGGCTGAATATGAAGGACTTCCTATGTATGTGTTTTCGGAGGCATCCACACGCCATGCCATTTCCAGGTCCGGGTATCGGAAATTCCAAAAGGGCGATATTGTACAGTTGAATCTGTCGGCCAAGATGGATGGTTACTCCGCGGCTATCGGTTATCCTATTGTGTTGGGCAGGCTGGAAGGAAGGCGCAGGGATGTGGTGCTGTTTGGGCTGGAAGCGCACAGATGGACCCAGGAGCAGGTAAAAGCAGGAGTTCCGGCATCTGACATCGCTAAGAATTTTTATCAGTATTATGTGGATAATGGATATAAAGAGAATTTTGTTTATGGCCCGCTTCATGGAACCGGTATGATTGAGGTAGAGGCTCCGTGGGTAGAGACAACTTCCGATTATAAACTGCAGACAAACATGACCTATCAGATTGATACCTTTATTTCTGCCGATACCTTTGGTGTGCGTTGGGAAAAGGGGATTGCAGTAACTGAGACCGGCTGTGATGTACTTTCACCGGAAATCGGCAGGCTTTATGAACTGGAGTTTTAGCATGTAAACCGACGCTTTGGTAAATGAGCAGGAGTTTTTTCCATAGGAAGGGGATGCGGATATTATGCAAATGATTGATATGTTCTTCGAGCAGCTCGAGGACGCAAAAAATAGAAGAGTTCCTTTTATCATTCCCATTGGAACTATTGAATATCATGCCCGCCATGCAAGCTGCGGCACGGATACAATGGTCATTACCGGAATTATGAGGGAGCTTGGGAAATCGAAGGAAATTGTTGTGTGCCCGCCTGTCTGGTACGGTGTTGCCAGCTATGCGGTGGCGGGACCGGAGAAAGGAACGGTCCATGTGGATGCAGATACCTATGAGCAATACATCTACTGTATTCTCAAATCCATGATTTATGGCGGGAATAAAAATATTTATTGTGTTGTCCATCATCAGACCGAGGAGGCCGGCTTGATGCCTATGACGTTAGCGTGCCATAAAGCGGCCAAAAAGGTCATCATGGAATATATGGAGGATACCAGAGGAAAAGGCTGGTGGGGAAGCAATGATTATGCGGATTATTATAAAAATCTTGGGACAGGAGACGATCCGTTTTCCTACATCAAAGTCATTCCGCTGATCAGTGCAGAGGCGCAGCATAAATGCGGTGGTTTTGATCATGCGGGGAAATATGAATCCAGTCTCATGTATGCTCTTTATCCTGATCATGTAGATTTGGATAAAACGAAGGAAAATATAGAATGGTTTGCGCAGAGTGCAAGAGAAACCAATATGGAATTGGGGCAGCACATGGTACGGTGTACATTAAAAGCGTTACAGGAAATAATAAACTAAAAGAGATTGGCACCTGTCAATACAGGTATAGGGTATTGGCGAAATGTAAGTGATACGGTACACGGATGTTGTTTGTTTTTATTCAGCAGAAAGGGGCGCAGAGGCTTCATGACAGAGGAGCAAAAGGCACTGGCGGGTATTTTATATAATGCGAAGTCACCTGATTTGGATAAAGAGAGGGTTAGAAGCCAGGAGTTATGTTTTGCATACAATCAGCTTCGGCCATCGCAGAAACATGAGCGGGAAAAGCTGATACGCACGGAGATGGGAAAGACGGGAGAGCACTTTCGGATAGAGGCTCCATTTCACTGTGATTTCTGGAAAAGAGTGACTTTGGGAGAGAACTTCTTTTCCAACTATAATTTTACGATTTTAGCGGGCAATGAGGTATTCTTTGGAGACAATGTAATGATAGGGCCAAACTGCGGGATTTATGCTGCAGGGCATCCTTTTGACGCAAAAAGAAGAGCTGCCGGTTTGGAATATGCCAGACCGGTTCGTATTGGCAATCATGTATGGATTGGAGGACATGTATCGGTTGTGTCAGGCGTGACAATTGGAGACGGGACAGTAATTGCGGCCGGAAGTGTTGTGGTAAACGATATCCCGGCGAATGTTCTGGCAGGCGGAAATCCCTGCAGGGTGATAAGAGAGATTTCAGACAGGGATGATGAAAAATATATGGTTCTTCCATATTTGGGATGAGAAATGTCCGGCTGTTGGTAAAGCCGGACATTTTTCCTGATATGAAAGCTGTTATTTACGGTATCAGAATATGGTGTTTTTCCGGCCGCGTCCAGGTTTTATGAGACTTCAGATTTTAGATTTGGTATATTGTAAAGGAGCGGCAATCTGTGTGTGCGTAATAAGAGAGATCAACCGCAAATATAATTGCTTAGGCCAAGTATTTTATAGTATCCGGCGACAGCACCCTGGTCTTCTGCGCCGGCGCACTGTGCAGCATGTACGGCAGCCTTACCGAAGACGGGAACCATATCTTTGGTTGCTTCCACACCGGATTTTGCGCCGTTTAAGGCAGCCGTAATCACTTCTTCAAGAGAAGCTCCGTTAGCGGCGGCGGCAGAAGCGGCTTGGGCCGCAGGCAGGACTGCATCATAAATCGTACGCTGACCTGCCTGACATTTGCCGCGTTTCCGGATTCCGTCAGCGAAACCTGTCAGATAAGCAGCGAGAGCGGGCCCATCCAGTTCCGTCTTGCCCTTTAATGCTTTGCCGCCCTCCATAATACCGGCAGACATCAAAAATCCCATGGTGGAAGGTACCAAAGAGGACATTTTCATACCGGCCTTCATAAGCATTTTTCCAATATCTCCGGCAGCTTCCTCAGCTTCAGCGCGCATCAGATCAGGAAGAGCGGCATATCCTTTGCTCATTGTCAGACCCAGATCGCCGTCGCCGAGAAGCGCGTCCATTTTACATAATTCTTCCTTTTTTTCTACAAACAGAGTGCCTGCGGAAGCAAATAAATCAGGTACCTGTTCAAACAGAATCTTATCCATGCTCAGTTCTCCTTGAAAGTAATTATTTCTGGCAGATAAACGGAGTATTTACCGGGTGATCCAAGTATTTCTTCAGTTCGTCATTCATCCTGCAGACAGAGACAGAAGCACCCGCCATCTCCATGGAAGTAGCATATTCACCGACCATTGTTTTGTATATTCTGATACCTTTGGAAGTCAGGATTTCAGTCACATCGTGGGATAATATGTACAATTCCTCAACAGAGGTAGCGCCGAGCCCGTTGATCAGAAGAGAGACCTCTTCTCCATCAGCAACCGGCATATCATTCAGCAGGGTGTTCAGGGATTCCTCCGCGATTTCGCGGGAGGTTTTCAGGGGGCCGTTCCATACGCCCGGTTCGCCGTGGATGCCTATACCCATAGCCATTTCATCTTCCTTCAGCTCGAAGTTCGCGTGGCCAACCTCAGGAATGATACATGGAGTTAATGCAAAGCCTACGGTGCGGGTATTGTCTTTTGCCATCCGTGCTGCAGCTAAAACTGCATCAAGATCGCCCCCCTCGTCAGCTTTTGCACCGGCCGCCTTAAACATAAAGTAAATACCGGCTACACCGCGGCGTGTATCCGGGTTTGCATGGGAGTTGACATCATCTGCGCCTACGATGCTTTTGCAGACAATATCATCCATATCGCATAAATCTGCGGCCATATCAAAGGTCATGATATCACCGGTGTAATTTCCGTACAGATACAGAACGCCGGCGCCCGCTTCAACCTCTTTCGAAATGTTATAAATCTGTTCCGGAGAGGGAGACTGGAATACACCGCCGACACCGCAGCCATCGATCAGTCCGTCACCGACATAACCCAAAAACAGAGGCAGGTGTCCGGAACCGCCACCGGTAATGATCGCAACTTTGCCGGGAGTCTTTTTGGCTTTACAGTAGCAGCGAAGGTCTCCTTCAGCATATTTCACCTGATCTGCATGAGCGGCATAAATACCCTTCAGCATATCGTCAACATAGGTTTCCGGTGCATTAATTATTTTCTTCATGAATTACCTCCTCAAAGTTTTAGTATGATGTTCTGAGAATGTGAGAGCTAAGGCTGTAAACCTTGTTATTAACATACTATAATTGTAAGGCTTTGGGTCCGGTTTGTCAATTATTTTGCCCGAAAATGTGGCGTTATATCGATTTGTTTTGTACAAACCGACCAAAAGCAAACAAAAAGAAACATTCTGGAGAAACTTTGAGAAATATGATGGCTGTTCATTTGACTTTTGGATAAAATACCAGTACAATAAAGCATATGAGGACGATAAAGTAGAAAGAAGAGCGTATATATGATTCATATCCTGGAAGTTGTGCTGAGGTATATTGTGGAAGTCGGCATTTTGATTTTTGAATTTATCGGGGTGGGCATTATCATATGGACAAGCCTGGTAAGCTTTTATAAATATGTCACAAGAAGACCGGACACCAGAATCTGCCTGGGCAAGGGGCTGGCTATGGGTCTGGAATTCAAGATTGGCAGTGAGATTCTGAGAACAGTCATTGTACGCGAGTGGAGTGAGATCGCAATTGTCGCCGGTATTATCGCACTCCGTGCTGCGCTTACATTTCTGATACACTGGGAGATCAAAGAGGAGGAAAAGGAAGCGGCATGGAAAACGAACTGAAATGCACATAGCTATACGGTCATCAAAGCGCATAAGAGGGGGTCTTTGCCTTTCTCACAGTGCTGGTTACCGTACATGCCTATGTCTTTTACAGCCTGTATGTGGTAAACGGGAATATTCTGATGTCGGCCACAGGCGCGGCTTTATCGCAGCATGGCTGTATTATCCTTATTATGCGGGATTCAATATGGGTACGCTGCTTGCGGGCTGGCTGAAATTAGTTTGCTTTCATTTTCCGTTTGCGTATTTTACGCAGATGTTCTTTATCCAGCCGTTTATCAGGACTGTATTCAAAGCTTTGTTTTGCGAGAACAGATAGCCGGTTCCCGGCTTTTCGTACGGTTTGGGGATTCGTCTGCACGATAAAGGATTTTTGTTGATGCCAGCAAAGCGAAATCGTCAGAGAATGACGCGGACGCTGTTATAGGCGTCCGGCAATGATGGATGAGCTGCGTAAGGCTGGGTTCTGACAGGAATTATGTAAGATTCACATCATGATGTGGGTTTAAGAAGGAGCATGAAGGTGTGCTCCTTCTTTCCGTATATTGTAGGTTTTGTCTATTTCATTTCTTTGATCAAATCATAAATCAGGCGTTTCTGGTTTTCAGTTAAGTAAATCCAACGGTTAAATAAATCCAGTTGTTCGCTGCTCAATTGAACAGTAATATTATTATCTGAGAAAAATTGTGCCAGTGTAATTCCAAAGGCGGAGCATATAGCTTCCAGAGTGGAGATTGACGGCACAGTATTTCTGCGGTGAATATTTGCAATAGTGGACGAAGATAAACCAGATTCAATTGCCAATTTGTAATCTGACCATTGCCGTTCCTTCATTAAGTCATCAATTCTTTTAATTACATCCATGCCAAGCCTCCGTTTTGTAATTATTATATTGCCCAAAAGAATGAAGAAATAGAATTCAGATGTAATAAAAATATTGCTCAATTGAGTAATTGATAGTAATATATAGACAGAGTGGCAGGGGTGGATTTGGTCAATTCCACCGGAAAGGTTACAGCTAAAAAAGCGGGGACGGCAAATATAACTGTAAGGGTTAATGGCTTTATGGAAGTATGTAAGGTGACAGTGGTGAATCCCCCGGAACAGTTGGTGTCCTTCAAGAGCCTGAGAGGAAAGAGCTTTACTTATAAAAATTCCAAATACTCTTTTGGCATCGGCTTTGGAAAGACGAACAACAACGTTTATATCGGTGTATGGAACCTGTCGGGGATCGGCAGTTCCGTGGACAGAACGGAGGAAGTTCAAGATGCTTATAGGTGTATAACAGAAAGAGATTGAGATGAAACGGAGGAGAATTTTGATGAAGCTGACATCAATCATTTCCTGCTACAATGAAGAGGAGGCGCTTCCTTTTTTCTATCAGGAAATAGAGAAGGTGGCAGAGATTATGCCATATGCAGAGTTCGAATTATTGTTTGTGGATGATGGTTCTGTGGATAGAACACTGGAAATACTTAAGAATCTGGCAGAAAAGGATGAGAGGGTAAAGTACATATCATTTTCGAGGAATTTTGGAAAAGAAGCTGCCATGTATGCGGGGCTGGAAAATGCTTCAGGAGATTTAGTGGTCATAATGGATGCAGATTTGCAGGACCCACCGTCTTTTCTCCCGGAAATGTACCATGCAATTATACAGGAGGGATTTGATTCTGTGGCGACAAGGCGTGTTACAAGAGCAGGTGAACCGCCCCTCCGTTCCTTATTTGCGCGTATTTTTTATAAAATGATTAATAAAATATCGAAAACGGAGGTTGTAGATGGAGCGAGGGACTATCGGATGATGAACCGGAGATTTGTAAATGCGCTTTTAGATATAAAGGAGTACTGCCGTTTTTCGAAGGGCTTGTTCGGCTGGGTAGGTTTTCGGACAAAATGGTTGGAATATGAAAACAAGGAGCGGGTGGCCGGAAGGACGAAATGGTCGTTTTGGAAGCTGTTTCTTTATTCCGTTGAGGGTATTGTGGCCTTTTCTACAGGACCGTTGGCAATCGCGTCCGTTCTGGGAGTGCTGATGCTGGAAGTAGGCGGGCTGGCGATTGTTTTTATCATAATACGGCAGCTTCTGTTCGGCGGTTCTGCCTTTGGTTGGCCTTCCCTGGTGTGTATCATACTGTTGGAGAGTGGCCTGCAGCTTTTTTGTACAGGTATCCTGGGTGTTTACCTGTCAAAGGAATATCTTGAGGTAAAGAATAGGCCGATCTATATTGTGAGAGAAGAAAATCTTAATAGGAGAGAAAATAGTGCCTAATAAAGTGGGAAATAAAGTGGGAAAGCTAATTGGCGTCATTTTTTTTGTGTTACTGGATATATACCGTTGTATCTGTGTTATGTCTGGACAGGAGCATTGCCTATTACCGAAGAAGCTATGCAGCAAGCAGTCTGCGGCCTGTCATGGGTGTAATAGCAATATTGTATTTTCTGGATTGGATTTCCGGAAAGGAAATCTGGAAGAAGGCAGAGCAGATTTCCCAGAAGCGATATTATGGGATTCTGGCAAGTGTCAGTATAGCCGCTTTTATTGCGCAGGTCAGTTATCAAATGACGAAAAAGAAAACTGTGGGTATGGGGATACTGGCCATCGGTATTCTGCTGTTTGATTTTTCCTATCGCACTTTTGTGCCATATACGGACAATTACTCGGTATTGTTTCTGACACTTACATTATATGTATATTTTAATCAAAAATTTACCCCAAAATGGATTATGCTTGGTGCTGCCTCCATAGCTATGGGATGCTTTATAAAAATTACATCTGCCATTCTTTTGATCGCAGGTATTATTGTAGTGTTTCTTTATATGCTTCCTGAGAAAAAGAAGTTTATGAAAAGCAGCCTTCTTTTTGTGCTGGTTTTTGTATGTGTTTTTGGAGGAATGACGGTGGGATGCAAGAGATGTCTTAAGAATGCAGGCTTTGTAGAAAATACAGATACAAAATGGGGGCTTTGGCATTATTTCATGATGGGACAGAATGAAGAAACCCTGGGCGCAGGAAGAAAAGCAGACCGGGAATATTCGTCCGGTTTTGAAACCCTGGAGGAACGTAATGCCGCAAACCGTGCAGAAGGGATCAAAAGAATCGCAAACCGGGGAATACGAAATAATATTCTGTTTTATACCTATAAAAATTTCCAGAATTATGATGATGGTTGCTTTGCTCCCGTACAAAAAACAATAAAAGGGACAAAATATGGAAATTCTTTCATTGAAAGGATTTTTATCAAGGATAAGCAATATTATTACCTTTATGCCCTTCTGGAACAGACGCTCTGGCTGTTGGTATTGGCATTGGTATTGTGCGGGGCTTTGTTATCTGTCAGACAGGATAGACACATCTTGTTTCTTCAAATGGTCATCCTGGGAGTTTCGGCATATGTACTGCTCTTTGAAGGCAGAGCCAAGTACCTGTTTATGTTTGTTCCGGTATATCTACTGTTGGCAGCAGTTGGTTTGAGATATATTTTGCACAGAGATTTATAATGGAATTATAATCGGGTTTGCTAAAAATCTTACTCCCGCGCATACCTGCCAATGCCTTCGCATACACTGTAAAAACAGCGTCTTCGGAGGCTTATCCTTGAAAGCTTATATCGAAGAGCGGGCAGTGGGGATTGCCAATTATAGCATTAAAAACAGTCATATATGGCTGTTTTTTCTTTTCAATATGGTTAAAGGATGTTATATTGATGGTAGGATACAGGGGTACTACTGCTGAAATTAAAAAATAAGAGGTGGATTTTAACATATTGTCATTGGGAGGCATGGACATGAGTAACCGAGAAATATTTCAGATTATGCATAGCGAAAAAGTTGTTGCGGAAATTTCAACCAGTGGACAGGCGTTCATTGCTGATAAAGAGTTTATGCCGTATGATTTATATTTTGAGATAGAAACAGACATAGACTCTTTGTTAAATAATTTGGTGAATTTTTATCATTGGTGTGCATCAAGGGTCTTGTCGTTGGATAGAAAATATGCGAAAGAAATTCTTAATAGTATTGGTGCGGTACAGGCTACCACGGATAAGGACAGGGCGGAGATTGCCATGTCTTATCATTGCGTTTCGCTTACAGATGTATATTGGGTGAGAAAAAAGGGAGAAGTTGTTTCGTTCATGGATATTAATTTATATAAAAATCCTTTAAACGCGGCAATCGTGGATATTTCTTTACGTGGAAAACAGATGACTGTTACAAATCAGGAACTGGCGCCTGATTTGTCGACGAAAGGGTGTTTTCCAAAAGCGTGGATTCGGACAGAAAGCGGATTCAGATTACTAAAGGCTGGGGGAGAGGATGCTGTCAGAAGAGAGGTGCTGGCCAGCGAGATCTGTCGGTGTTTTGACATCCCTCAGGTGGTTTACCGTATGGGAATTTACGATGGAGAAGTTGTTTCTGAAAGTGAAATTGTATCCTCATTGGAATATTCTCTTGTCTCCAAAATATCATTTGATATTTTTGCAGCGAATCACGATCTGAATACACTGGAAGTCTGTAAAGAGCTGGATCCAATGTCCTATTATGGGATGAATATTCTGGACTATCTGATTGGTAATACCGATAGGCATCCGGAGAACTGGGGATTTTTAGTGGATAACAGAACCAATCGATATATTTCCCTTTATCCGTTGATGGATTTTAATCAGTGTTTCCGGTCATACGAACAAATTGAAGGAGCAAACTGTCAGACGGTATATCCAAAAAAAATGACACAGTTGGAAGCTGCGATGGAAGCGGTGGAGAAGATTGGATTAGGATGGATGAAGAAAAATGTCGATATGGCAATCTTCGAAGATAAGAAAGCGTGGGGAGAGATGTTTCAGAAGCGTATGGGACTTTTGAGGAGATCGTGCAATTAAGCCTGTTGGGGATAAAAAACAAATTGTTTGAAGCAGTAGATGTGTTAGATTGAAGTGAAAAATAATGCTTGTGGATAGGGTGATTGTGTGCTGCAATTAGAATACAAAAGGAACAGACCAAAGGTAAGAAAGTAAATATAAGGTTATAACTATAAAATGCTGATTGTAAAGAGGCCTGAGACTTCTTGACAATCAGCATTTTTTAATAAGCTTTATCATTCTGATTTTGTGCTCACATTTACATGTTTGATATTGTTCGCCTGAATGACTAAGCCATATTATAATGTATTGGAAGACGACTATGTTTTATGAAAGTGCAGGAAATTGTTAAATCTCCATAATAGATTCAAAAAGTTATGGTACTATTCAATGATGAGGAGGTGCACTATGAGTAAAATCTTAATTGTTGAGGATGATTTATCCATACAGGCATTGCTGCATGATTTTATACAGGAAGCGGGGTATAACGTTGTTGTAGCGTCTGATGGAGCAGAGGCTCTTGCAAAGTATTTCGAACAGTCTTTTGACCTGGTCTTGCTTGATATTATGCTGCCTAAAATAGATGGTTTCAGTGTATGTGAAGTTATCCGGCAAAAATCAGATGTGCCGGTTATTATGCTTACCGCATTGGAGGATGAAGCAAACCAGATAAAGGGGTTGGACTTGAAAGCTGATGATTATATTACAAAGCCGTTTTCTATGCCTGTTTTACTGCGGAAAATTGCTGCTGTCCTACGACGGTGGGGGAGACAGAATGATATGCCGCAAACCATAAGCTATAAGGATCTGACATTGGATTTAGATAGCTACAAGGTTTGGGCGGAGTATGAATGTATTGATTTAACACCGCGCGAGTTTGAAATATTGCGGGAATTACTGAACCATAAGGGCAGGATTTTAACACGGAAAAATCTGTTACAGACGCTCTGGAAATATGAATTTTTTGGTGACGAACGGATTATTGACACACATATCAAAAACCTGCGAAAGAAGCTTGGAAATTCGGACTATATAGAAACTGTCAGAGGGGTGGGGTATAGAATTGATAGAGAAGATTAGAAGCAATTTATCTGCCAAAGTATTTTTGATTACGTCAATACTATTAGTGGTTTGCTGCAGCATAACCTATTTGTGCATAGCCTGCTTTGCCCCATATATTTATTCACATGATTTAATGGATGCGGAAGTACTGGCAGATGAATTGTCTAAGGAATTATCCTATTGTTCTCGAGATGAAGTACAATATTTTTTTCCGATTTATAGTGATATTCTTGCAAGAGAATATGAGGACGAGTTTATATATCATATATTCCAAAGCTCCGGCGCAGAAGTTACTTTGCCGTATTTGGATACTTTTACCGGTAAACAAATAGAAGATTATGAAAATGAAGATACATCAGAGAAATTTCAGGTGTCGTTTGCGGATAGTACTGAAGAATATGTTGTATTAATTGCAAGAAATACAAATAAGGAAAGCCAGATTATTCAGGCGATTCAAAAATCACTGCCTGTATTAAGTACTGTTATTATTGCCGTATCAATAATTGCGGCTTTTTTCTATACTTCGTATCTGACAAAGCCAATCAAAAAGATTAGCAGATTATCAAAGCAGATGGCGGATATGGATTTCAGGGGGCTTTGTCCCCCGGACCGTACAGATGAAATAGGTGTCCTTTCCCATAGCTTAAATGATTTAGCAGAAAAACTTGTAGAAACACTTTCAGAATTGCAAGAGGCTAATAAAAAGTTACAAGCAGATATTGCTATGGAAAGAAAGCTTGAGAGACAGCGGGTAGAGTTTTTTTCGGCTGTTTCCCATGAATTAAAAACTCCCATAACGATTATCAAAGGACAGCTTCAAGGTATGCTGTATCAGGTGGGACGATATAAAGACAGAGAAACCTATCTTGTACAATCCTTAGAGGTTACAGACACCTTAGAGAAAATGGTGCAGGAGCTTTTAATTATATCCCGCATAGATACGCCGGGATATGTTTGTAATAAATGCAGTTTTAATCTTAGTAATCTAATAAATGGCAGGCTTATTGCGCATGAAGACCTGTTTATTCTTATGGGTCTGACCGTCGAAAGAACGGTATCCCCGGGAATTTATATTTGGGGTGATATGCAGCTGCTCCAAAAAGCGATAGATAATCTTTTAGGAAACGCCTGCAGCTATTCGGAAGCTGGAAATCATGTATGTGTGAAGCTGTGGAAAGATGGTGAAAAAATACATTTAACGATTGAAAATACAGGTGTACATATTCCGGATGAGGATATACCTGAATTATTTGAAGCATTTTACCGGGTAGACCAATCCCGGAACCGGCAAACTGGTGGTACAGGCTTAGGATTATATATTGTGAAAGCAGTTCTGGATTTACATGAAGCAAAAATCGAGATAGCAAATACTATTCAGGGGGTTATCGTTTTCGTACAATTTTAAAAACTTAAAACATGGTACGCGGCAGGCTCTTGGCTTGCCGCATTTTTGGTATGTGGTGCCTGGTGTGCCCTCCATATAAAAAACATATTCAGTACAATCTCAATCCAAGTCATTTCTGTATGCTTAGACTGTACCCGGAAAGGGTAACAGAAAGGAGCTTCTGCCATGAAGAAAAATTTTTTAACCATTCTTACGGTTCTTTTAGTATTGGGTCCGCAAACAGCATGTGCCAATATGCTGGACAATTCCCTTAGCAATGAGGACTATCAACAATTATCGGCATTACAACAGGTACAATTTGAACATATGGACAAAAGACGATATCCGAATGAAAATGTTTCCGATGCGTATGCGGAGCTGACCGCATATAAAACAGAAGGCTATTCTGAAAAAAGTGTGGCAGAATTTAACCGATCACTTCTGCCAAAGGATAATAATATGGCGGAATTACTGGAAAAATATGCTGACGTAAGGGCAGGTATCTTACCAGGCGATAAGAATTACGAGTTTATTATATTGACGCTTAATGCTTCGCTCAATGAACTATACTGCGAGCAGATGAATGATGAGGTCTGCATTTCCGGTTGTGTAAAAAAACAAACGCATTTGACCCGGCCTTTACCGGGGGAAGAAAGTATTCCGGCAGATGAGCAGATATATGAGGTTGTTCTTAATGTTTTTTATGCACTCCGTTACACAATTGTCAGGCCTGATGAATTAACTGTAGCAGACAGAGATAATACTTTACAATATTTCCATACAGAATTACAAAATTATGTGGAGGAGTTGAGTGAGGATGAGATGGAAAGCGGGAATATCGAAATGATGCTAACGGATAAGGCTAATGAACTTGCGGATAATTTGTCTGGTGATAATATCGGGTTATTCTGCGAAATCGACAGGATTGAAATTCATAATGACGGAACAGAGGTTGTTTGGGAATGAAGTACAAAGCTTATATCTTTTCGTAGTTCATAACTTCAGGGACGTTCGCATACATTGTAAAAACAGCGTCTTCGGAGGCTTATCCTTGAAAGATTATATCGAAGAGCGGGCAGTGGAGATTGCCAATTATATCATTGAAACAGGAGCGACCGTGAGGCAGACGGCAAAGAAATTCGGAATTTCCAAATCTACAGTACATAAAGACGTAACAGAACGTCTTATGCAGTTAAACCCTTCTCTAGCCAGCCGGGCAAGGGAGGTTCTGAATGTAAATAAGCAGGAGCGCCATATCCGCGGCGGCCTGGCAACCAGGAAAAAATATCTGCAGTTGGAACATCGTTAGGAAATAAAAAATGTGCGCAGCATGAAGGAGAGCGGCTGCGTACATTTTTTATTTGTAAGAAAAACAGGAATGAGATATAATAAAGAACTGTAAGTAATTATAGAGGTGTCATTATGAAGGAAAATTATATAAAGGGGATGCTGATGATCATCCTGTCGGCATTTTGTTTTGCATGTATGAATGTATGCGTGCGCTTATCCGGCGATCTGCCGTCCGTGCAGAAGAGCTTTTTCCGGAATCTGGTTGCAGCGGCTTTTGCAGCAGTTCTTATCTATAAGAATCATATACGTTTGAATATAGAGAAAACGTATTGGCCTCCGCTTTTGCTGCGGTGTATTTTTGGGACGCTGGGGATTCTCTGCAATTTTTATGCGGTGGATCATCTGCTTGTGGCAGATGCCTCCATTCTGAACAAGCTGTCTCCGTTTTTTGCAATACTGTTTTCTTTTTTGATTTTGAAAGAAGGGATTACGCCTGTACAGGCAGCCTGCGTGCTGCTGGCGTTTGGGGGGTGCCTGTTTGTTGTAAAGCCGGGATTTCAAAATGCGGCATTGGTTCCTGCCCTGATTGGAGTATGCGGTGGTCTGGGAGCCGGGATAGCCTACACAATGGTGAGGGTTCTGGGAACCCACGGAATTAAGGGGCCTGTCATTGTCTTTTATTTTTCGGTTTTTTCCTGCGTTGCGGTACTGCCGTGGATTCTGAAGGACTATGCGCCTATGCGTCTTGGCCAGCTTGGGACATTGCTGCTGGCGGGATTGTTTGCCGCAGGAGGACAGTTTACCATTACGGCTGCATATACCTATGCTCCGGCGCGAAAGATTTCTATTTTTGATTACTCACAGATTATTTTTTCGACGATACTAGGATTTGCACTGTTTAATGAGATGCCGGATGGGTACAGCTTTGTGGGATATATATTGATCATTCTGGCATCCCTTGGCATGTTTTTATATAATAGGCGGCAGGCCGCATGAACCGGATTTATGTACTGAAAATGTGCTGGTGATACCGGGGGAGGATTAATTGGAAAAGTACCGGGGAGGACTTACTGAAAAGATACCGGGAATTTACAGAAAAAATCTTGACGGGGATATGTTGATTTGTTAGAATGATTGCGATATGAGGGAGTAGTTCACATCTTTTTAAGATGTTATGTATCACGTCATCACGCCGTTAAGGCCGGGATATATACTGAGATAAGAACGAGACTTTTATCGCATATTTTGTGTGCGATGAAGGTCTTTTTTCGTGCATAAAAGGGAATCATGTAAAATGCCATGGAGGGATGGAAGATGGGAATTGTGTTTCAGTTTTTATTATTGGCTGCAGGCTTTGCAATGCTTGTAGTAGGCGCTGACTGGTTTGTGGATGGAGCTGCCGGGATTGCGGAGAGGCTCGGGATTCCGCATTTGGTTATCGGTCTTACGATTGTTGCGATGGGAACCAGTGCTCCGGAAGCCGCAGTCAGTATTACGGCAGCTTTGAAAGGAGATGCGGGAATTACGATTGGAAACATTGTGGGAAGTAATATTCTGAATATTTTGGTGATTCTTGGAATTGCATCGGTTATTGTACCGATTGCAGTTGCAAAATCTACGGTTCAGGCAGAGATTCCCTACATGCTGGCGATTACTCTGCTGCTTTTGCTTTTGGGAAGTACGGGAAATGAGATTGTACTCTGGGAAGGAATCGTGCTTTGGATCGCATTTTTGGCTTATTTGGGGTATCTGTTCCGTATGGCAAAGAAGAATAAAGAGGAGGTGCGGGTAGAAGCGGAACAGCAGCCGGTCTGGAAGCTGCTGCTGCTTGTTGTGATTGGAATCGGATTGATTATGTGGGGCAGTGATCTTGCTGTTGATGCTGCTACGGAAATAGCCAGGACAATAGGGATGAGCGAACGGTTTATCGGCCTTACGATCGTAGCGCTCGGAACCTCTCTGCCGGAGCTCGTCACTTCTGTTTCCGCTGCGGTTAAGGGGAAAGCAGATATTGCGATCGGAAATATTGTAGGAAGCAATATTTTTAATATTCTCTTTGTGGTAGGGACAACGGCGCTGATTACACCGGTGGTATTTGAACAGAAATTTGTCGTTGATTTGCTGATTTCGGCCGCTGCAGGAGTGCTGCTGTGGGCTTGTGTATTTAGGGATAAAAAGCTGTCAGGAACGGGCGGAGTGCTCATGCTGATTGGGTATGCGGCTTATTTTGTATATTTGATTAAATAAATAGGGCAAAGGGTCTGTGCCATAAGTGGAGGTGTATTTCCGGTCAGGGAATATACCTCTTTTATTTGGCGGAAACTCAGGTAAAATATAGATTGTGTTTTTGGGGAGAACCAGATACAATATTTATAGAATATTGGCGTACACAGGAAAATAACGATTCGGGATTAAGGAGAGCGGAAACATGAAAGCATATCAGATGAAAATTGCAATTAAAGATTCTCACCCGCCCATTTGGCGGCGTTTTATTGTACCTGCAGGACTGAGCTTCTCGCAACTGAGCATTGTTTTAAATGAAGTAATGGGGTGGTGCGGCTATCATTTAAGCGCATTTGAATTTTATCATCTGGGTTTGCGTATCGAGGAGGAACCGGAGGATATTCCGTGGGGAGATTATGATGTGGAGAGTGCGTCCGAGGCTATGATAGAGCCTTATATGGATTCAGAGGAATGGTTTACGTATGTGTATGATTTCGGAGATGACTGGAATCATAGAGTAACCGTGGAAAAAATGCTTCCTGACTATGAACATAACTACCCAATGGTGCTGAAATTTAAGGGGGACACTCCTTATGAAGACTGCGGGGGTATTTATAGATACTATGATCTTTTGGATATTCTGAAAGATCCTTCTCATCCGGAGTATGAGGATATGAAGGAATGGACAGACAATCATTTTACCGGGGAGTATCGTTTGGACGAGGTGAATGAAAGACTGAAGGGCCTGCGTTTGAGCAGCAAAAAGAGCGGGCCGATGACTCAGAATGAAATTTACGAAGAGATTACGGAAAAAGGCCTGCCCTTTAAACAGATTCAGGGAATAGAAAAAATCCCGGTTATGTATGGGGAAAAAGACATTTGGGATGAAGGTGATTTTGGATTCGGTTTGGAAGATATCGAAGGAATACAGGATGAGATTTTGAAATTTGCGGATAATATGAAGGAGATACAGATTCAAAGTCTCTTGAAAGCTCCGGAGGATATGCGGCTGTCAGATATTCTGATGGATTATAAAAAGAATGATCTGATTAGTATTGCAGGCATGCATTCATTAAGCGGCTACAGTAAATACAGAAAAAAAGAACTGGCAGATTTTGTTGCCCGTGAAATCCTTTCGGAAAGTGTCGTGCGGCGGTATTTTATATACCTGGAGGATGAAGAGATTGAGGTTTTGGAAAAGGGAGAGAAAAAAGCCGGAGGCTGTGTGCAGGATTGGCCTTGCGATTACGGATATCTGCTGGACGGCGGGTACTGCGGCGGCCTTTTTGGGGACAGTTGTCTGATTCCGAAGGAAGTTTGGGACGCTTATCAGAAAAACTGTGATGCGGAATGGAAAGCAGAAAGAGAAGAAAAAAGAGAAATTATAGATTATCTGAATGCCATGGCACAGTTAAACGGATGCTGTAAGCTGTCAGATGTTCTCCGGGTATATGAGAAGAATACCAAAGTACAAAAGAATTCCTTGGATGCATGGCGTATTTTTATGGAGACTCCGGAGGCAAAGCGCTGGTTCAGACTGAATGAGAAGGATGAAGTGATTCTGATTGGTTTTGAGGATGAGCAGGTGCTGCGGAATCTAAAGAAGCTGCAGAAGAAAAAAGAGGTTTACTGCCCGACCCCACAGGAGGTAAAGGCACTGAGCAGAAAGGGATATTTGCCTTTTGACCGCCATATGAAGAAATTGCAGGCGTTCTTGATAAACAGTCATGGAGAGTTTTCGGAGGACGCAAAACTGGCATGCGGGGAAATCCAAAGTATCATCCGCATTGGCGGGGATATGCAGGAAATTATGGACTTTGTGCAGGATTTCCTGGATATGGGGAATAAAGACCTGCAGCGGTTTGTACCATTGCTTCAGAATGTGTGGAATCATACCAGAATGATTTCCAACTGCGGGCATACTCCGGAGGAAATGCTGAGTGATGAGGAGCGGAATACTGCAAGGGCGGTTAAAAGAGCAATCGCATCCAGACAGACGCAGCCCGGAAATTGGGATATAAATGATATACTTGAAACGGCTGACGGGAAGATCATTGATTTTCCGGCGCCTAAGCAGAAGAAAATTTATCGGAACGATCCGTGTCCCTGCGGGTCAGGAAAGAAATATAAAAATTGCTGCGGCAAAAGGAAATAGCAGGAGTGCATTATGAAGAAAAAAATCTTGATCATCAATACGGGCGGAACTCTTTCTTCCGTAAACTCGGAAAAGGGTCTGGTGCCCGGCATGCGAAGCGGTGATATGCTGAAAGAGCTGCGTATGGTTTCCAAAAATCTGGAGCTGGAAACCGAAGATTTCTGTTCCGTGGACAGTGCCAACATTTTTCCGGAGGACTGGGCAGGGCTTGCAATAAGGATTGGTGAGAGGTGCAGGGAATATCAGGGGATTATGGTAATTCACGGTACGGACACTCTGGCATATACGTCCTCTATGCTGTCTTTTATGCTTCAGAATATTCCTATTCCCGTAGTGGTAACAGGCAGTCAACTGTCGATCGCACATCCTGTGGCAGATGCCCTGGAAAACTGCCGCTGCGGAATCCATATGGCTGCCAGCGGTTGTCCGGGCGTGTTTGTGGCGTTTAACCGAAAGGTGATGCTTGGATGCCGGGCATCCAAGGTACGCACCATGAGTTTTGATGCGTTTGAGAGTATTAATTATCCGTATGTAGGAGAAATCAGTTCTTTGGGTCTGCATATCAGAAAAGAGACCCTGCTGGAAAAGAAGGGGATTTTCCGTCTGCAGACTGCGTATTCGGATAACGTGTTTTTGCTGAAATTATATCCGGGAATAAAACCGGGAATTCTGGAATATCTGCAGGCGCAGGGATGCAGAGGAGTATATATTGAAGGCTTTGGACTGGGGGGAATGCCGTTTTTGAAAAGCGGATTTGTCAATGCGGTTCAGAAGGCAGTAGAAAATGGTGTGGCAGTGCTGGCAGGAAGCCAGTGCCGCTACGAGGGCAGCAATCTGTCAGTCTATGAGACCGGCCGGATGGCACTGGAAAGCGGTGTGATACAGGCATATGATATGACCGCGGAGGCTGCCGTAACAAAGCTGATGTGGGTGCTTGGACAGACGCAGGATATACATGAGATCAGGGAATATTTTTCTGTGGATATTGCAGGAGAAGTGACCCTCGGGCAGGAAGGCTGGAGAGAGGATGCAGAGGAACGGAGGAAATAGGAAGCTGCTGATGGTAGAGGATGACAGAGAGAGCCATGCCATGCTTGCGGGTTACCTGGAACTGGAGAACTTTGAGGTAGTGTCCGCCTATGATGGTATGGAAGCAATAGAAAAATTCCGGAAAGAGGAATTTGCGCTGGTACTGCTGGACTTGATGATACCTAAAGTAAGCGGCATGGAGGTCATGCGGAAAATCAGGGAGGAGAGCATAGTCCCGATACTGATCATTTCGGCAAAGGACAGCGATTCTGATAAATCGCTGGGCCTTGGCCTGGGCGCGGATGATTATATTACAAAGCCTTTTTCCGTGACTGAGGTTGCGGCACGTGTAAAGGCGCATATCCGGCGGAGCACGCTGTATGCATCCGGGGAGTCTGTTTCCCAAAAGCAGATTCTGCGGATTGGAGACCTTACAATTTCTACAGAGGATTATTCAGTTATAAAAAATGGAAGAAATCTGGAGCTGACGGCAAAAGAATTTGAAATATTGAAGCTGCTGGCGTTGAATCCCGGGAAGGTCTATACCAAGGAACAGTTATACGGACAGGTGTGGCAGGAGGTTTACTTAGGAGATGAAAATGCGGTCAATGTACATATCAGCAGGCTGCGCAATAAGATTGAGGATAACCCAAGAAATCCCAGGTATGTGGTAACAGTCTGGGGCATCGGTTATAAGCTGGGAGATGGATATGGGAAGGCGGGCAATTGAGAAAAGTATCCGGGAGATCAACTGTCAGATGGCACATATTTTAGCGGAGGATACGGGAGAAAGGGTTATGTCCTTTACGGACAGTGAAGACGTAAAGGAGCTGCTTCGGAATATCAATGCTGTCCTGGAGGACAGACAGAAGCAGAGGGCAGAGCACATACGGGCAGAGCTTGCGTCCAGGCGGATGCTGTCAGATATTTCCCACGATATGAAGACGCCGCTGACGGTGATTCTTGGTTATCTGGAAATTCTGCAGATGGAAGAGGGCAGCAGTCCTGTTCTCGGAAAGGTGCGGGAAAAGGCGGAGCAGGTGCTGGCGTTAATGACCCAGTCCTTTCCCCTGGCCAAGATGGAATCCGGGGATCTGCCTCTGGAAATGGAGCGTGTGGAGCTGAATGAAGTGTGCAGGCGCAATCTTCTGGATTTTTATCAATTGCTTAAGGAGCGCGGAACAGAGGTGGAGATTTCTCTGCCGGAGGCTCCGGTGTATGTACATGGAAACCGGGGAGCTTTGGACAGGATTTTGTTTAATCTGATCTCGAATGCTGTCCGTTACGGAGGAGACGGAAAATATTTGGGGCTGTTTCTTAAGCGGGAAGAGAGTTTGGCAAGAGTGCAGGTGTCCGACCATGGAAAGGGGATTCCGGGGAGCGCCCTTTTGCATGTCTTTGACAGGCTTTATACGCTGGAGGAATCCCGCAGCAGGGAAATGCAGGGAAATGGTCTGGGACTTACCATTGTAAAAAGTCTTGCGGAGAAAATGCAGGGAGAGGTTTCGGTGCAGAGCATACCGGGAGAAAGTACGGTATTCGAGGTGGTATTTCCTGTGATGAAATACTGAATCAGAAGAAAAACTTCGGGTGCCGAAAGAAATTTGTAAGATTCAGGCAAGAGTTATGAAAGCCGGGTGTCTTATAATAGTCCTGTAAGGAGGACAGAAATATGACTTATTTGATTGAGACACATGGGCTTACAAAAAGCATCAGAGGAAAAGAACTGGTATCCGGATTGAATCTTCATGTGAAAAAGGGTGAAATCTATGGATTTCTGGGACCGAACGGAGCCGGAAAGACCACAACCATGAAAATGCTTTTGAATCTGTGGAAGCCCACCGGCGGGAGCATAGAGCTTTTTGGAAAACATCTGAGTACAGGCTCCTATGAGATATTTCGCAGGATGGCAGGTATTATTGAATTTCCTGTATTTTATGAACGGTTGAGCGGCCGGAAAAATCTGGAGCTGCACTGTGAATATATGGGGTATTACCGTACGGGGGCAGTACAGAATGCACTGGAGCTTCTCGGATTAAAGGAAGCGGCCGTGCAGCCGGTGGGACAGTATTCTCTCGGTATGAAGCAGAGACTTGGGCTTGCGAGGGCAGTGCTTACGAAGCCGGAGCTTTTGATCCTGGATGAGCCTGTCAATGGTATGGACCCTGCGGGAATGAAGCAGGTGAGGGATATTTTGAAAATGCTCTGCAAAGAATACGGGATGACCATACTGCTTTCCAGCCACATTTTGTCTGAGGTGGAACCGATCGCCCATACGATTGGGTTTATCAGTAAGGGGAAGCTTCTTCAGGAGATATCTATGGAAGAGATTCGGAAACAGAATTTGGATTACATCGAGGTTCATCCACAGAATATCCAAAGAGCAGCGTATCTTCTGGTGGAAAACCTCCGTACGGACAGGTTTCGGATTGTGGATAACAAACGTCTTCTGGTTTACGATTCCCGTGCGAGTGTGCAGGAGCTGACCAGGCTCTTTACGGAAGGCGGAGTGCTGCTGGATTTTATCGGACAGAAGGCGGAAACCCTCGAGGACTATTTTCTGAAAATGACAGAAAATACGGAAAACGGGAAGGGGGAAGTGTCATGTGGAAATTGATCCGCCTGGAATATAAAAAAAATAAAACCGGAAAATATATCTTGAAGGCATCGTTGCTGCTTGTCTGCCTGTTGGTTTTTTTCTATGCGTTCACCTACCTTGGAATTGCGATTATCGACGGTACGGGAGAAGTGGAGGCGGATGTATACGGCAGACTGACGGAGGTCGTCACGGGATTTGTTGAAGTGCTTTATCTTATTTTGACAGGCTCCATGTATGCCTCCTTTATTGTTGAAGCTTACCGGAAAAAGACGATGCACCTGATGTTTATGTATCCTGTCAGAAGATATAAAATTTTGCTGGCGCAGATTCTGGCAGTATGGATTTTCAGTATATGTGCACAGATGATAACAAAAGCTGCTGTTTTTGATATGCTGGCTGCTGTTGGGCTGTTTATGACACCTGATTTTCTGCTGGACTTTAACCTTGCGGACTGGCGCTTTTGGTGGATGCAGATCATTTCCTCTGTTCTTGTTGCTACGATGAGTCTGATTGCGCTGTGGGCAGGAGTCCGGAGGCGGTCTACCCGTATGGCTTTGATTGCTGCTTTGGTTCTGGTGCTTATAAAAAAGGGAAACATCGGCGGGCTGTCCCTAAGAAGCATCGGCTGGGTGCCGTTTGCCCTTGCTGCTTTTGCGGTATTGATCACTGTGATAGCCCTTTGGAACGCAGATAAAAAGGATGTACCCGACTTTTAATAAAGAAGAATTTGTGATATGATAAATGTACGGGCAGTACCGGAGAAAATCCGGTGCCTGTGCGTTTTTTTTCAGGAGGTGTAAGATGCGGTTAGAACGTGTGCAGGATGCATTAAATAAGAAAAAGATTTCTTTTGAATATACGGAGGAAGAGGGCATAGGGAGTTTGGATTTTCTGTTTCGGGGCCTGAAGTTTCATGTATGGGAGTACTGTGATGGGCATTGGGGTGCGGAAACGAACGTGTTTGAGGCAGGAAGAAGTAAGGATATAGAGGGGGATTACGAAAAAATAATTTCGGAGGAAATCCTTTCCTGGCCGGATATGGTGAATTGATATGGAATTGCTGAATATTCAGACAAACGGAAAAAAATACAGGGAGGAGATGCTTGCGCTGTATGAGGAAGCGTTTCCTCAGGAGGAGAAGAAGCCCTGGGAGCTTCTGGTGGCTTTGGCAGAACAGGGGAAAATGGAGCTGTTGGCTGTAGCCGAAAAAGGAGAGTTTATTGGGCTTGTGATGAATATGCTTTCCGGGCGTACCGCACTTCTGGATTATTTCTCCATTGTACCGAAGTACCGCAGTTGTGGTTACGGAGGATGTGTGATCGGGGAGCTGCTGAAACGCTTCCGGAATCAGAAATATATTTTCGAAATAGAAATGCAGGATGCGAATGCGGAAAATGCTGTGGACAGAAGGCGCAGAAAAGCGTTTTATCTGCGAAACGGCCTGAAGGAAACAGGGCTGTTTGTCAATGTGTATGCGACGGATTTTGAATTGCTGACTCCGGATGGAGAGCTCACGTTTCAGGAATATACCGATACGCTGGAAGCGATTTTGGGAGAAGAAGGAATTCGGACCTTGAATCCGAGAATGATTGCAGATAGAAATGCGTAAGCAAAGGAGAGCTTGGACATGAATGAAGCAACGAAATATAAAGTACTGAATCAAAGAGAGATGATGAAGGGGTATACGGCTGCCTATGTGCAGGCAGAGCCGACGGATCAGCAGCAGAAGCTGCCGTATTTGCTGCCGCTGAAGGAAGCCAAAGGAACGGAAAGAATTTCTCTGCCTCTGGATTTCGAGGATTCCGTGCGGGGGACGGATCTGCTGACTCTCCTTAAGGAGAGGGAAAGCTGCAGAGCTTATGGGGAAGAGGCTGTTTCGCTTAAGGAGCTGTCCTTTCTTCTGTGGGCGACCCAGGGAGTAAGAAGATTTGCAGGAAGGGCAAAACAGGTGACGTTCCGGAATGTGCCTTCCGCTGGTTCCAGACATCCCTTTGAGACGTATCTGTTTATTCGGAACGTGGAAGGACTGCGGCCGGGAATTTATCATTATCTCCCTTCGGGACATGAGCTGGAAATCTGGGAGGAAAAGGCAGATTATGCAGAGGAGCTTAAAGAAGCGCTGAATGGACAGGAATTTGCGGGAACTGCACCGGTGACCTTTGTATGGAGTGTGATTCCTTACCGTACGGAATGGCGTTACGGCCTGCAGTCCCATAAATATATGCTGCTGGATGCAGGCCATGTCTGCGAAAATCTTTATCTTGCGTGTGAGGCCATCGGCTGCGGAACCTGTGCCGTTGGGTCCTATAACCAGGAGCTGCTGGATGAGCTTCTGGGATTTGCACCGGGGCCTTGTGCAGAGGCAGATTATGAGTTTGCTGTCTATGCGGCTTCGGTCGGAAGGAAGAAGAGTAAAGGTGAATGAGGGGTTCCGTTATTCGGAAACCTCTTCTAAGGGAACCGCATTCTGAAAGCCCTCGGTATAATGGATTTGATAATCTTTAGTAATGAAGATTGCCTGAATGTTGTCATGGGACTGTGCGAAAGCCAGTCCTTTTTCGTATCCGAGAGCAAAGCAGGCGGTGCTTAAGGCATCTCCATCAACGGAGTTGTCTGAAATGATGGTTACAGCTATCAGATCGTTTTCGTAGGGGTAACCGGTAGAGGGATCCAGAATATGATGGTACAATTTGCCATCCTCTTCAAAGCAGCGCTCATAAATACCGGAGGACACAACGGATCTGTCTGTGATATCCATGACTGCAACCGTCTCATTCCTGTCTGCAAAAGGCTTCTGCACACCGATCCTGAAGGGCGTGCCCTCAGGTTTGTTTCCGATGCACACAACGTTTCCGCCAAGGCTGATCACAGCACTTTGTACATCTTTTGAAATCAGAAAGTCCTTGATTCTGTCTGCAATATAGCCTTTGGCAATGCCGCCCAGGTCAAAGGCCGTATCCGATGAAGGCAGGGTAATATCCCGGCCTTTTAAAGAGACATCCTCAGAACCGGTTTGGAGGAGGGCATCCCGGATTGCGGATGCTTCAGGAACCCGCGGAGTATCCGAGGAGAAGTCCCACAGTGAGGTCAGCGGAGCAATGGCAATATCAAAGGCCCCTTCCGATTCTCTGGAATAAGCAAGCCCTGTAGAAATAAGCTCTGCTAAAGGCCCGGATATCTGATAGGTATCCGCAGAGCCGGGGACCCCCGGAAGCTTTCGGTGATTCAATTGATAAAGCTCGCTGTCAGGATTTGTTCTGCTGAAAACAGCTTCGTACTCATCGCAGATTTTCATACATTCCGAGAGGAGTGAGGTATCTTCGGAATCATAGATTTTCACAGTGACGACAGTGTTCAGTTTAAAGGCTGTGGCTGTGACAGGTTCTTGTGCTTTTTTGGCAGGATTATTTTCGGAACAGCCCGATATTCCAACCGTCAGAACCGTGGCTGCAGCAATGGCAGCGAGTGTTCGAAATAATGATTTCTTCATATTGATCTCCATAAATCTTCATTTTAAACTCCATAAGAGTTGTTTTATCCTGCTGTTTTTAGTATAGCAGAAGTATTGTCCGTATATTTTTATCTGTGCACAAAAAACAGGCTGCCGAAAGACAGCCTGCTGATAAATGCAAAATATACAGTTGTGTATTTGATATCCGTTTTCTTTCCATTTTTGTTTTCCCATCTGCCTGATTGATTTATCATAACATATGAAGTGAGGAAAGGCAAATTCTCTTTTTGAAAAAAGCTTTTAAAAAGGCCGGATGAACGCTTAAATTGGACAAAAAAATCCTTGACATGCCCGGACAAACATGATATTTTAATACAGAACGCTGCCGAAGACAGTAGGTGCCGTAAGGCATAAGGATTAAAACGCCTACCGAGGACTACGTATTCTATTAGGATTACACAAGGTCTTACTGTCATGCAGTAGGGCTTTTTTTATTTCCTGTACGGATTTTCGTATATGGAATATTGTCATTGCGACGGCGGTATATCAAAATCTATAAGGAGGTGTACCATTTCATGGCAAAAGTAGAACTGAAACAACCAATCGTAGAAGAAATCGCAAACAGCGTCAAAGACGCTCAGTCTGTAGTTCTTGTTAATTACAGCGGTCTGACTGTTGAGCAGGATACTATTCTTCGTAGGGAATTAAGAGAAGCTGGAGTTCATTACAAGGTTTACAAGAACACAATGATGAACCGTGCTTTTGCAGGAACAGCATGTGAAAGCCTTTGTCAGCATTTGGAAGGAACGAATGCGCTGGCAATTTCCGCAACCGATGCAACTGCACCGGCAAGAATCCTGGCCAAATATGCAAAGCAGTATCCGGCATTAGAACTGGTTGCCGGCATCGTTGAAGGAAACTACAATGACCAGGCAGGCATTCAGGCTCTTTCACAGATTCCGTCCAGAGAGGAACTTCTCGGAAAATTGCTTGGAAGCATCCAGTCTCCGATTACCAACCTGGCTCGTGTGCTTAATCAGGTTGCGGAAGCTGGCGGAGCAGAAGCGGCAATCGCTGCAAAGGGAGCAGAAGCTTAATCGAAGCGGAGCACTATTGTAAATTTATCCCGTAAGAAATCGGGAGAAAAATGAAAATAAAATCTATTATATGGAGGGAAATTAAAATGGCAAAGTTAACAACAGAAGAATTTATTGCGGCAATCAAAGAATTATCCGTATTAGAGTTAAATGATTTAGTAAAAGCTTGTGAAGAAGAATTCGGCGTATCTGCAGCAGCAGGTGTTGTAGTTGCAGCAGCAGGCCCTGCAGAAGCAGCAGAAGAAAAAGATGAGTTTGATGTAGAGCTGACAGAGGTTGGCGCAAACAAGGTTAAAGTTATCAAAGTCGTTCGTGAAGTTACCGGCTTAGGTCTGAAAGAAGCAAAAGCATTGGTTGACGGTGCTCCGAAGGTTGTGAAAGAGGGCGCATCCAAAGCAGAAGCTGAAGATATCAAGGCGAAACTTGAAGCAGAGGGCGCTAAGGTAAACCTTAAATAATCCGTATGAATTTGTATCCCCGTGGATGCTTGATTTTCAGGCATTCATGGGGACTTTTTATTTCATAGAAGGAACCCCGTTTTGTGCTGTGCGGTCTCCGCTTCGCTTCGGCTGCCGCCTGAGGGTGCCGCTGGCATAAATGCGGCAGGAGAGGATTTCTGCCGTTCTCTTTTGGATAGAAATATTCTTAAAATATACTTGAAATATGAAAAAAACAGGAAGAAAAAAGGTTGACATCAAAAAAACCTTATGCTATAGTGAAGAATGCTATATTATGGCAAGGATATGCCTGTTTGTCTGCTGACAAATAGGCTCATGTTGTAATAAATAAAAAAACAGGGGTGAAACGTCAATGGAAAAAAACAGAATTCGTTCTGTAAAAACTGGAAAAAGCATGCGCATGAGTTACCAGAGACAAAAAGAAGTCCTGGAGATGCCCAATTTGATCGAAGTCCAGAAAGATTCCTATCAGTGGTTTCTCGACGAAGGATTAAATGAAGTATTTGATGATATTTCTCCGATCGCAGATTACGGCGGGAAGCTCAGCCTGGAATTCATCGACTTTACATTTGACGAAAAGGATGCAAAATATACCATCGAACAGTGTAAAGAACGTGACGTAACTTACGCCGCACCTTTGAAGGTTCGAGTGCGACTGATTAACAAAGAAACAGAAGAAATCAACGAACACGAGATTTTCATGGGAGATCTGCCGTTAATGACAGCAACCGGTACTTTTGTCATCAACGGAGCGGAACGTGTTATTGTCAGCCAGTTGGTACGTTCCCCTGGAATCTATTATGCCATTGCGCATGATAAGGTTGGAAAACGGTTATTTTCCAGTACCGTAATTCCGAACAGAGGTGCATGGCTGGAGTATGAGACAGATTCCAATGATGTGTTCTATGTTCGTGTGGACAGAACCAGAAAGGTTCCGATCACTGTGCTGATCCGTGCCCTGGGTATTGGCACCAATGCAGAAATCGTTGAATTGTTCGGCGAAGAGCCGAAGATTCTGGCAAGCTTTTCCAAAGACACCTCCACGAATTACCAGGAAGGTCTTTTGGAATTGTATAAGAAAATCCGTCCGGGTGAGCCGCTTGCGGTAGAAAGTGCGGAGAGCCTGATCAATGCAATGTTCTTTGATCCAAGGAGATACGATCTTGCAAAAGTCGGACGTTATAAATTCAATAAAAAGCTTCACTTCAATAAGCGTATCACAGGTCATAAACTGGCGGAAGATGTTGTGAATGCTTCCACCGGAGAGATACTTGCAGAAAAAGAAGCCATAGTGACAAGAGAAATCGCAGATGCCATCCAGAACGCTGCGGTTCCTTTTGTATGGATACAGGGGGAGGAGCGTAATATTAAAGTTCTTTCCAATATGATGGTAGATATCCGCAGCTTTGTAGATTGCGATCCGAAAGCTTTAGGTGTTACGGAGTTAGTATATTACCCGGTGCTCGAAAAAATTCTGGAAGAAAATGACAGTCAGGAAGATATTTACGCAGCTATACGCAGGGATATCCATGATCTGATCCCGAAGCATATTACGACGGAAGACATTTTAGCTTCTATTAACTATAATATGCATCTGGAATACGGACTCGGAAATGACGACGATATTGACCATTTGGGCAACCGCCGTATCCGTTCTGTCGGTGAGCTTTTACAGAACCAGTATCGTATCGGTCTTTCCAGACTGGAAAGAGTGGTACGGGAGAGAATGACAACCCAGGATGCCGAAACCATCTCTCCGCAGTCACTGATCAATATCAAACCAGTGACTGCAGCAGTAAAAGAGTTCTTCGGTTCTTCCCAGTTGTCACAGTTTATGGATCAGAACAATCCGCTTGGTGAGCTGACTCATAAGAGACGTCTGTCTGCCCTTGGCCCTGGAGGTCTGTCCCGGGACAGAGCCGGATTCGAGGTACGGGATGTCCATTATTCCCATTATGGACGTATGTGCCCCATCGAGACCCCTGAAGGTCCGAATATCGGTCTGATCAACTCTCTTGCATCCTATGCAAGAATTAATCAGTACGGTTTTGTAGAGGCGCCGTATCGTAAGATTGATAAGTCAGACCCTGCAAATCCGCGTGTAACGGATGAAGTTGTTTATATGACGGCAGATGAAGAAGATAATTATCATGTAGCGCAGGCAAATGAGCCTCTGGATGAAGAAGGACATTTCATCCATAAGAATGTTTCGGGCCGTTTCCGCGAGGAAACTCAGGAATATGAGAGACATATGTTTGATTACATGGACGTTTCTCCGAAGATGGTGTTCTCTGTGGCAACTGCGCTGATTCCGTTCCTGCAGAATGATGATGCGAACCGTGCGCTCATGGGTTCCAACATGCAGCGTCAGGCAGTGCCGCTGCTGACTACGGAGTCACCGGCAGTCGGTACGGGTATGGAGACCAAGACCGCAGTAGACTCCGGCGTCTGCATTGTAGCTAGGAAGGCAGGTACGGTTCTGCGTTCCACTTCTACGGATATCAGTATCAAGAATGACGACGGAACAAAGGATGACTATCATCTCACAAAGTTCCTCCGAAGCAACCAGAGCAACTGCTACAACCAGAGACCGATCGTGTTCCAGGGGGAGCATGTGGAGACTGGTCAGGTAATCGCAGATGGTCCGTCTACTTCTAACGGCGAGCTTGCTCTTGGTAAAAACCCGTTGATCGGGTTTATGACCTGGGAAGGCTACAACTACGAGGATGCTGTCCTTTTAAGTGAAAAGCTGGTGCAGGATGACGTTTATACATCTGTTCATATTGAAGAATATGAAGCGGAAGCACGTGATACCAAGCTGGGACCGGAAGAGATCACAAGAGATGTCCCCGGTGTTGGCGATGATGCTCTGAAGGACTTGGATGAGCGCGGAATTATCCGCATTGGTGCGGAGGTTCGTGCCGGAGATATCCTGGTCGGCAAGGTTACGCCTAAGGGTGAAACAGAGCTGACGGCAGAAGAGCGTCTGCTTCGTGCGATTTTCGGTGAGAAGGCCCGTGAGGTACGTGATACTTCCCTGAAGGTTCCTCACGGTGAATATGGTATTATTGTAGATGCCAAGGTGTTTACAAGAGAAAACGGCGATGAGCTGTCTCCCGGCGTAAATCAGTCTGTGCGTATCTATATTGCACAGAAGCGTAAGATTTCCGTTGGTGATAAGATGGCCGGCCGCCACGGTAATAAGGGTGTGGTTTCCCGTGTACTTCCTGTGGAGGATATGCCGTTTTTGCCGAATGGACGGCCGTTGGATATCGTATTGAATCCTCTGGGCGTGCCTTCCCGTATGAATATCGGGCAGGTTCTGGAAATCCATTTAAGCCTGGCGGCGAAGGCTCTTGGCTTTCATGTGGCTACGCCTGTCTTTGACGGTGCAAACGAAGACGATATCCAGGATACTCTCGAGCTTGCAAATGATTACGTAAATATCGGGGATTTTGAAGAATTTCGCGAGAAATATAAAGATATACTGGCGCCGGATGTTATGCAGTATCTGGATGAAAACAAGGCTCACAGAGCGCTGTGGAAGGGTGTTCCGATTTCCAGGGATGGCAAGGTGCGGCTTCGTGACGGGCGTACCGGAGAATATTTCGACAGCCCTGTAACCATTGGCCATATGCACTATCTGAAGCTGCATCATCTGGTAGATGATAAGATACATGCGCGTTCTACGGGTCCGTACGGTATGGTAACCCAGCAGCCGTTGGGCGGTAAGGCTCAGTTCGGCGGCCAGCGTTTCGGAGAGATGGAGGTCTGGGCTCTGGAGGCATATGGTGCTTCCTATACCCTGCAGGAAATCCTGACTGTGAAGTCTGATGATGTTGTCGGACGTGTGAAGACTTATGAAGCAATCATCAAGGGCGAAAATATTCCTGAACCCGGCATTCCGGAATCCTTTAAGGTGTTGCTGAAAGAGCTGCAGTCTCTTGGCCTGGATGTCAGAGTGCTGAGAGAGGATCAGACAGAGGTGGAAATCATGGAGACTGTGGACATGGGAGAAACAGATCTTCGTTCCATCATCGAAGGTGACAGCAGAGACCGCAGAGAGGAAGAGTCCTTCGGAAAACACGGCTATACACAGCAGGAGTTTGAAGGCGACGAGCTCATCGACGTGGAAGAGGATGAAGACGAAGAAGATGATTTCATAGAGTTCGAAGAGACTCTTGATGAAGAGTAGAAAGGGGAAAGAATACATGGCAGAAACAACCAATACCAATGAATCATATCAGCCAATGACTTTCGATGCCATCAAAATTGGGTTGGCGTCCCCTGAGAAAATCAGAGAATGGTCAAGAGGCGAGGTGTTAAAACCTGAGACCATCAACTACCGTACCCTGAAGCCCGAGAAGGATGGCCTGTTCTGCGAAAGAATTTTCGGACCAAGTAAGGACTGGGAATGTCATTGCGGAAAATATAAGAAAATCCGTTATAAAGGGGTTGTCTGCGACCGATGCGGCGTAGAGGTTACGAAAGCATCCGTCAGAAGAGAGCGTATGGGTCATATCGATCTGGCGGCGCCGGTGTCTCATATCTGGTATTTCAAAGGTATTCCGTCCCGCATGGGCTTAATCCTTGATTTATCTCCGAGGACACTGGAGAAGGTTTTGTACTTCGCAAATTATATTGTTTTGGATCCGGCAGATTCCGGCCTTCAGTACAAACAGGTTTTGACAGAAAAGGAATATCAGGACGCAAGAGAGTCCTATGGAAATAATTTCCGTGTAGGAATGGGCGCTGAGTCAATCAAAGAGCTTTTGGAAGCGATTGATCTGGATAAGGATGCGGAAGAACTGAAAAAAGAGCTGGAGGATGCATCCGGACAGAAGCGTGCGAGAATTATCAAGCGCCTGGAAGTGGTAGAGGCATTCCGTGAATCCGGAAACCGTCCGGAGTGGATGGTAATGACTGTTATCCCTGTTATTCCTCCGGATATCCGTCCGATGGTACAACTGGATGGCGGACGTTTTGCAACCTCTGATCTGAATGATCTTTACAGAAGAATCATCAACCGCAACAATCGTCTGAAAAGACTTATGGAGCTGGGCGCTCCGGATATCATTGTCCGCAATGAGAAGCGTATGCTGCAGGAAGCAGTAGATGCCCTGATCGACAACGGACGGCGCGGACGTCCTGTGACAGGCCCCGGAAACAGACCGCTGAAGTCTCTGTCCGATATGCTGAAAGGCAAATCCGGACGTTTCCGTCAGAACCTGCTTGGTAAACGAGTTGACTATTCCGGACGTTCCGTTATCGTCGTAGGACCGGAGCTGAAGATTTATCAGTGCGGTCTGCCGAAAGAAATGGCGATCGAGCTGTTTAAGCCTTTTGTTATGAAAGAGCTGGTTGCTAACGGAACTTCTCACAATATAAAAAATGCGAAAAAAATGGTTGAAAAGCTGCAGCCGGAGGTTTGGGACGTACTGGAGGAGGTTATCAAAGAGCATCCGGTTATGCTGAACCGCGCACCTACTCTGCACCGTCTGGGTATCCAGGCGTTTGAGCCGATTCTGGTAGAAGGTAAGGCAATTAAGCTTCATCCGCTTGTTTGTACCGCCTTTAATGCCGATTTCGATGGTGACCAGATGGCAGTCCATCTTCCTCTGTCTGTAGAGGCACAGGCAGAATGCCGGTTCCTGCTGCTGTCACCGAACAACCTGCTGAAGCCTTCTGATGGCGGTCCTGTGGCCGTTCCTTCTCAGGATATGGTCCTTGGTATCTATTACCTGACCCAGGAAAGGCTTGGAAACAAAGGGGAAGGCAAGTTCTTTAAGAGTGTGAATGAAGCTATTCTGGCATATGAGAATAAAGTGATTACTCTTCAGTCCAGAATTAAGGTCCGCTGCTTTAGGACAATGCCGGATGGAACTGTGGTCACCGGAAACGTAGAATCAACACTTGGGCGTTTCCTGTTTAACGAAATCCTTCCGCAGGATTTGGGATTTGTAGACAGAAGCGTACCGGGCAATGAACTCCTTCTGGAGGTTGATTTCCTGGTAGGTAAGAAGCAACTGAAACAGATACTGGAAAAGGTCATCAATACACACGGTGCAACCAAGACAGCCGAGGTATTGGATGCGATTAAATCCACAGGTTATAAATATTCTACCCGCGCTGCAATGACGGTATCCATTTCCGATATGACCGTACCGCCGCAGAAGCCTGAAATGATCAAGAATGCTCAGGATATTGTGGACAGAATTACAAAGAACTATAAGCGAGGCCTTATTACTGAGGAAGAGCGTTATAAGGAGGTTGTGGAAACCTGGAAGAAGACCGATGATGAGCTTACCAAGGCGCTTCTGACAGGTCTTGATAAGTACAATAACATCTTTATGATGGCAGATTCCGGCGCCCGCGGTTCTGATAAGCAGATTAAGCAGCTTGCAGGTATGCGGGGACTGATGGCAGATACCACCGGCCATACCATCGAGCTTCCTATTAAATCGAACTTCCGTGAAGGTCTGGACGTATTGGAGTACTTCATGTCTGCGCACGGTGCACGTAAGGGTCTGTCCGACACGGCGCTGCGTACCGCTGACTCCGGTTATCTGACCAGACGTATGGTTGACGTTTCTCAGGACCTGATCGTTCGTGAAACAGACTGCTGTGAAAACAGAGATGAGATTTCCGGTATGTACGTAGCCGGATTCATGGATGGCAAAGAAGAAATTGAAAGCCTTCAGGAACGTATCACCGGAAGATTTGCATGTGAAACAATCACAAATAAGGACGGAGAGGTTCTGGTTAAAGCAAATCACATGATTACGCCAAAGCGTGCCGCACGCATTATGAAAGAGGGAGTCAATGAAGCCGGCGGATCCATCGATAAGGTGAAAATCCGTACGATCCTTACCTGTAAATGCAAGGTTGGTGTCTGCGCAAAATGCTACGGTGCAAACATGGCTACAGGCGAAGCCGTACAGGTGGGCGAATCTGTGGGTATTATTGCCGCACAGTCCATTGGTGAGCCTGGTACACAGTTGACCATGCGTACCTTCCATACCGGCGGTGTTGCCGGCGGCGATATCACCCAGGGTCTTCCCCGTGTCGAGGAGCTTTTTGAGGCAAGAAAACCGAAGGGTCTTGCTATCATCACAGAGATCAAAGGTGTTGCTGCGATCAACGATACGAAGAAGAAACGTGAGATCATTGTCACGGATTCGGAGACCGGTGATTCCAAGACTTATCTGATTCCATACGGTTCCCGTGTGAAGGTTATGGATGGACAGACTCTTGAGGCTGGCGATGAGCTGACGGAGGGTAGTGTAAATCCACATGATATCCTGAGAATCAAGGGTGTTCGTGCGGTACAGGATTACATGCTCCGTGAGGTTCAGCGGGTATACCGCCTTCAGGGTGTAGAGATCAGTGATAAGCATATTGAGGTACTGGTACGCCAGATGCTGAAGAAAATCCGCATTGAGGATAATGGTGACACAGAGTTCCTGCCTGGTACCCTGGTGGATGTTCTTGATTTTGAAGAAGTCAATGAGAATCTGATCAAAGAAGGCAGGGAGCCGGCGGAAGGCAAGCAGGTAATGCTCGGTATTACCAAGGCGTCTTTGGCAACAGATTCCTTCCTTTCCGCAGCGTCCTTCCAGGAGACTACGAAGGTTCTGACAGAAGCGGCTATTAAAGGTAAGGTTGATAAGCTGATTGGACTCAAGGAAAATGTAATCATCGGTAAGCTGATCCCGGCCGGAACCGGTATGAAGCGTTACAGCGAAATTCAGCTTGATACGGGGATTCAGGAAGAAGAGCCTGAGGAATTGGAAGAAATTCCGGAGGATGAGGAAAAACTGATCGATATGGACGAAGAGCTGCTTGACGAAGAATTGATTGAAGAGGAAGCCGTTCTTGATGAAGAGGAATAAGGAATAATATAAAGTCCTTTGCCGGAATTCCGGCAAGGGGCTTTATTTATTCTGAGGAAATATTCCGGTTCATTTACTATGTTATGAAATTTTTGGGAAAAAAGAGAAAAGTACAGACAGAAAAAAGATTTGTGATATAATGAACGCATAGGCGGCAAACACCGAAAAGGAGCGAAGCGGATTCCGGGTGAGACGATTATGCGTTCATAAAGTACAGACGGTGAAGCGCTTATATGCAGCAGTATACGAAAAATCATGGAGGAAGGATTGAATGGATAAGGAATTGCCGGTTTCCGTGTGGCCGGAATGGAAAATTATCGAGAAAATTGGCGAAGGCTCCTTTGGAAAAGTCTATAAGGCGAAGCGGTCTGAACAAGGCAAAACCTTTTATTCCGCAATCAAGGTCATAACGATACCCTCCAGCCAAAGTGAGCTGAACAGTGTGCGCTCCGAAAGTGCCAATGATCAGTCAGCGAGAGATTATTTTCATAGTCTTGTAGAGGAATGTATTCAGGAAGTCAGCACCATGGAGTACTTCCGCGGAAATTCCCATATCGTATCCGTAGAAGATTATAAGGTTGTGGAATATCTGGATGCGATCGGCTGGGATATTTATATCCGTATGGAATACCTGACAAGCTTTTTGGATTTCTGTTCAGGCAAACAACTGACAGAGGAAGATGTTATTCAGCTTGGGATTGACCTGTGCAAAGCATTGGAATACTGCCAGCGACAGAATGTCATTCACAGGGATATCAAGCCGGAGAATATATTTGTATCCCGGTTCGGAGAATTTAAGCTGGGAGATTTCGGAATTGCCAGAGAATTGGAACGAAGTATGAGCGGACTTTCCAAAAAAGGAACTTTTTCCTATATGGCTCCGGAGATGTATAAAGGCGAAGCATACGACAGCCGGGTGGATATTTATTCTCTTGGAATTGTGCTGTATAAACTGCGGAATCGCAACAGGCTGCCGTTTCTGAATCTGGAAAAGCAGTTGATTACATATAGGGATAAAGAAAATGCATTGACCCGGAGGATGTCAGGGGAACCTCTTCCTAAACCGGGAGAGGCCGGAAGTGAGCTTGCTGAAATCATTTTGAAAGCGTGTGCACATAGCCGGGAAGCGCGTTATCAGAATCCGGGAGATTTCAGAGAAGCGCTGGAAGATTTAAAATACAGGAAAAGCAGAAAAGAAATGCACCATTCTGTTTCTGAAGAAATACCGGAAGGGGAATTAATAAAAGCAGAAGCATCTGAACCGGATATTTCTAAAGCCGCCTGTCTCGCAGAAGCAGTGAAATCGGAATCAGTCCGGAGAAAAATCAGCCGGAAGGGAAGTAAAGTGACAGAAGAAGTGCGCCGGGAGATTTCCGGGGCGCAAGAGAGGAAGAAAAAGCCCCCAACTGTTTCCTCTGCCGCTGTACGCCGCAGAAAAAAGAAAAAAAATGCAAAACTTACGCCGCTGATACTTGCTGTTATTACCATGGCTGTAGCGGTGTGTGTGGTTATCGCGGCATTTATAAGCCTGCTTTTGAATGATCAGAATACGGGAAGCAATCGTACGGCTCAGATCGCTGAGCAGGAAAGCGCGGCAAATCAGGAGCTTACATCGGATTTGGGGATAATTGCTGAGCATGCGACGGAGATTGTGGACAATCTGAATAATTATAACTGGGTCGGGTCCGAGAGCGAGGGGAAAATCAGTTACCTTGATGATGCAGGCAGGGTTATGAAGGTTCTGGTTTATCCGGAGTTGTCGGCAGAGGGCTATTATGAAGAATATTATTATTGGGATGAGGAATTGTTCTTTGCGTATATCTGGGCAGATCAGAATACACTGCCGTATCTGAAAAAGGATGAGCAGAAGGTCAATCTCTATTACTATAAGGAGGGCAGTCTGATCCGCTGGATCGACGAAAATAACCGATGTCACGACGGCGAAACAGACAATGAGGAGTATGTAAACAGAGGAACGAAATACTGGGACCAGGCAGTTGTATATAAGAATTTATTAAATGCGGAAGAAACGGAAGGTTAAAGGATGGCGTATCAGATTGAGTATGCATATACGTGTCATATGGGAAGAGTACGTGCCAATAATGAAGATAATTTCTGGTGCTGCGGAGAAAAGCTGGAAGCCGAAAATCAAGGAAGCCATGGCGTTTTTACAAATCGTATATCCCAGTCCCGATTGCCGCTTTTGGCGGTGTTTGACGGGATGGGCGGTGAGAGCTGCGGCGAAATGGCCTCTTATCTTGCGGCGGATTCCTGCGGAAAATATTATCAGGAAAATAAATCCGTTATCAGAAGGGAGCCGGAGCAGTTTTTTGCAGGGCTTTGCCGCGGTATGAACCAGGCTGTATGCTCCTACAGCGAAGAAAATAAAATCCGGAGTATGGGTACGACTGCTGCTGTTCTCGGCTTCGGCAAGGATATGATTTATGCCTGTAATTTAGGAGACAGCCGGATTTATCAATCGTATGACGGACAGTTCCGGCAGATTTCCGTGGATCACGTTTTAAGCAGTGTGAAATTCGGGAAAGCACCGCTGACACAGTATGTGGGGATTCCGGAGGAAAGCATGAGTCTGGACCCTTCTATTGCGGTATACTTGCCGAATAAAGGCGCCAGATATCTTCTTTGTTCAGATGGGATGACGGATATGCTGTCTGACGGAGAGATCGCGGATATTATGGCAAGAGAAATTTCGGTTCGGGAGACCGTGGAGATTCTATTGGAACGTGCTTTGAGTAAGGGCGGAAGGGATAATGTAACAATTGTTCTTTGTGAAGTCAGGGAAGAGAACCAAAGAGGATGGACAGACCGCTTGCTTAGTTGGTTTGGAAAAAGAAAACACGAAGGAGAAGCGTAATGAAAAACCGGATGCAGGATTTGGATTTTGAGCAGACGGTAGCATTTGATACTGTCGAGGATTTTGAATTTACGAGAAGAGCCGCACAGAGATTCCGTCAGGTGGTGAGTCTGGACGGATTTGAGGACGAGGATGCAGATGTGATTTTTCATTATCTGTATAAAGAAATGGAATTGGTTTCTTTTGGAGATCATCTGAAACGTTATATTTACGAAAGGGCGGGTCTGGAGGAACCGTACAGTGAGGTGACGCAGGACATTTATCGGGATATTGTAGTGGAATCTTTTCATGAAACCTGTACGCCGAAGTCTATGAATCCTACGTCTACGAAGCTGACTTCTCTTGTCAATAATTGGCTGAACCAGGCATCCGTAAAAAGAGAGACGGTGTTTTTGCTTGGATTTGGACTTCGCATGAGCGCGGAGGATGTTTCGGATTTCCTGACGAGAGTGCTGAGGGAGCAGGATTTTGATTTCCATAATCCGGATGAAGTTATTTACTGGTATTGTTTCTTTCATCATTCCGGCTATTATAAGGCAGAAGAGTATAAAAAGAGATATGTACAGCTTTTGCCGGACGAAACCTATCAGGATGCAGCCAGGATTTATACAGGAGGCCTCTGTCTGGATACGGAAGAAAAGCTTTTTCAATATCTTGCACATATAAAAGCAGGTACAGACGATCCTATGTCCGAAAAAAGCAAAGCCTTTCAGGAATTCATGAGGCTTTTGATCCGGTCGAAAGAAATTATCGCTGCCATGTATCAGAAGGATGAGGAAGAGAAGGAACGTGGAAAGGTCTGGCATGTTTCCGATATTTCCGTTTCGGACGTGGAAAAGGTGATATGCAGTGGCATTCCTGTGAATAAAATGGGTAATCTGAAAAAAATGTCGGCCTCAATTTTGGCGAAGCATTTCAGCCAAAAACGTTTCAGCAGGCAGAGGATCAACAGTATTCTGAATCACAAATTCCCGGTAGAGAGATTTGATCTGATCACCCTGGAGTTTTTTATTGTTTCCCAGGAAATGGAGGATGAGGATCCTTACACCAGATACCGCCATTTTTTGGAAGAAATCCAGGAAATTCTGCATAGGTGCGGAATGAGCGAGATATACATTGTAAATCCTTATGAATGTTTCCTGCTGATGTGCCTGCTTACGGACTGTCCGCTTGCAGTATTTGCTGACATTTGGGAAATGTCCTATGAGGAAGCAGCGGAACAGTGAGAAATATATACAGAAGCAGGGGTGCTCTGAAGAAGCCGGGCGCCTCCGTTTTTGTTATAACGAATAAAGTATCCTGCAAAAAGCGGGAGCGGGTTGAAAAATCCTGTGTAAAAAAGTCATGAAAAAAGTGAGTGTGTAAAAAATGGGAAAATTCCTGCAAAATACCTTGACATGCTGTTTTTAACAAGATATAATGAGCTGGCGTGCAGGAAACGCAGGTTTTTTTGTGCGCGTAAATTTGCCAATAGCAACCGCAAAACCCCATGGACATCTATGGAGAAATAAATCGGGAGGTGAAATGGAATGCCAACATTCAACCAGTTAGTAAGAAAAGGACGTCAGACCGCTGTTAAGAAATCTACAGCACCGGCTCTGCAGAAAACATTTAACTCTTTAAGAAAAAAAGCAGTAGAACAGTCCGCACCGCAGAAACGTGGCGTTTGCACAGCAGTTAAAACTGCTACCCCTAAGAAACCTAACTCTGCTCTTAGAAAAATTGCCAGAGTTCGTCTTTCCAACGGTATCGAAGTAACAAGCTATATCCCAGGTGAAGGTCACAACCTTCAGGAGCACAGCGTTGTTCTTATCCGTGGCGGAAGGGTTAAGGACTTGCCTGGTACCAGATATCACATTATCAGAGGTACTCTGGATACCGCAGGTGTTGCGAACAGAAAACAGGCGCGTTCTAAATACGGCGCTAAGAGACCGAAGGTTAAAAAATAAAGCAAATTTCGCAGCGTAGCGAAGAAATTTGCGATACTCATTGGACACGAAGTGAACAATGAGGTTCCCGTATTGCACAGTGCAGCGGGTGTATCAATCGAGAAATCACGAATGACTATAAATTTGTACGGTATTCCATATACCCTGTCGGTTGCGGGTTAAATATAGGACTTTACCAGTGCGAACACCTTAGTATTTGGAGTGAGTACCGATGAGATAATCATAATGATTAAGGAGGGAAGTAACGTGCCACGTAAAGGACATACTCAGAAAAGAGACGTTTTGGCTGATCCGATGTACAATAACAAAGTGGTTACCAAGCTTATCAATAACATTATGTTAGATGGTAAGAAGGGTGTCGCTCAGAAGATTGTATACGGCGCATTTGCCAGAGTAGAAGAAAAAGCTGGTAAACCAGCAATTGAAGTATTTGAGGAGGCAATGAACAATATCATGCCGCTTCTGGAAGTAAAAGCAAGACGTATCGGTGGTGCTACTTATCAGGTTCCGATCGAGGTAAGGGCAGACAGACGTCAGGCGCTGGCTCTTCGCTGGATCACTACCTATTCTCGTAAAAGAGGCGAGAAGACAATGGAAGAGAGACTGGCTAACGAGCTTTTGGATGCAATGAACAACACAGGCGCATCTGTTAAGAAGAAAGAAGATATGCACAAGATGGCTGAGGCAAATAAAGCATTTGCTCACTATCGCTTCTAATCGAGGAGGAAAATCCATTGGCTGGAAAAGAAGGAAGAGAATATCCGCTTGAGCGAACCAGAAACATTGGAATTATGGCTCATATCGATGCGGGTAAAACAACTCTTACAGAACGTATTCTTTATTATACAGGTGTTAACTACAAAATCGGTGATACCCATGAGGGTACTGCCACCATGGACTGGATGGAACAGGAGCAGGAAAGAGGTATTACAATTACTTCAGCAGCTACGACATGTCACTGGACTCTGCAGGAAAACTGCGAAGTGAAGCCGGGTGCACCGGAGCATCGTATCAATATCATTGATACCCCCGGACACGTTGACTTTACAGTAGAGGTTGAGCGTTCCCTTCGTGTACTGGATGGCGCTGTCGGCGTTTTCTGTGCAAAGGGCGGCGTTGAGCCACAGTCTGAAAACGTATGGCGTCAGGCTGACACCTACAATGTACCCCGTATGGCATTCATCAATAAGATGGACATTCTGGGTGCAAACTTCTACGGTGCTGTAGAACAGATCAAAACCCGTCTGGGGAAAAATGCAATCTGCCTGCAGCTGCCAATCGGAAAAGAAGATGAATTCAAAGGAATCATTGACTTATTCGAAATGAAAGCTTACATCTACAACGACGAGAAGGGTGAAGACATTTCTATCGTTGACATTCCTGAGGATATGCAGGAAGATGCGGAGCTTTATCATACAGAGCTTGTAGAAAAAATCTGCGAGTTAGACGATGACTTAATGCTGGAATATCTGGAGGGTGAAGAACCGGGCGTTGAAAGACTGAAAGAAGTTCTGCGTAAAGGAACCTGTGAATGCTCTGCCGTTCCGGTTTGCTGCGGTACTGCTTACAGAAACAAAGGTGTTCAGAAGCTTTTGGATGCAATTGTTGAGTTCATGCCGGCTCCGACCGATATCCCGGCTATTGAGGGTACGGATATGGAAGGCAACCCAATTGTGAGACATTCTTCTGACGAAGAACCGTTCTCTGCACTTGCATTTAAAATTATGACGGATCCGTTTGTTGGTAAGCTGGCATATTTCCGTGTATACTCCGGTACTATGAATTCCGGTTCTTATGTATTGAATGCTACTAAGAATAAGAAGGAACGTGTCGGACGTATTCTGCAGATGCATGCAAATAAGCGTATGGAGCTGGATAAAGTTTACTCCGGTGATATCGCTGCAGCAATTGGTTTCAAATTCACCACAACAGGTGATACCATTTGTGATGACCAGCATCCCGTGATCCTGGAGTCCATGGAATTCCCGGAACCGGTTATCGAGCTGGCTATCGAACCTAAGACAAAAGCAGGACAGGGCAAACTGGGTGAAGCTCTTGCCAAGCTGGCAGAAGAAGACCCGACCTTCCGTGCTCATACAGATCAGGAAACAGGACAGACCATTATTGCAGGTATGGGTGAGCTGCATCTGGAAATCATCGTTGACCGACTTCTCCGTGAATTCAAGGTAGAGGCTAACGTTGGTGCTCCGCAGGTTGCTTACAAAGAGACTATTACCAAGACGGTTGATGTGGACAGCAAGTACGCAAAACAGTCCGGCGGCCGCGGACAGTATGGTCACTGTAAAGTTAAATTCGGGCCTATGGATGCCAACGGTGAAGAGCTTTACAAGTTCGAGTCCACAGTTGTCGGTGGTGCAATTCCGAAGGAATATATTCCGGCAGTTGGCGAAGGTATCGAAGAAGCTATGAAGGCTGGTACACTGGGCGGATATCCGGTAGTGGGCATCCATGCAAATGTATACGACGGTTCTTACCATGAAGTCGACTCTTCCGAAATGGCATTCCACATTGCCGGCTCTCTCGCATTCAAGGATGCGATGCACAAGGCAGCTCCGATTCTTCTTGAGCCAATCATGAGGGTCGAGGTTACGACACCGGAAGATTACATGGGTGATGTTATCGGTGATATCAACTCCCGTCGTGGTCGTATCGAGGGTATGGATGACATTGGCGGCGGCAAGATGATCCGTGGATTCGTTCCGCTGTCCGAGATGTTCGGATACGCAACAGACTTGCGTTCCAGAACCTAGGGTCGTGGTAACTACTCCATGTTCTTTGAGAAATATGAACCAGTACCGAAGTCTGTACAGGAAAAAATCCTTTCCAAAAAAGACTGAGGCATTGAACACTTAATGAGTGCGAAGAAATGAGCACGAATTTAGTGTGAAAGCCCACCTGGATACTTAGTGAGTGGAAGCGAAGCAAACACGAACTTAGTAGACATGGTGCTACCCGACACTTAGCGAATCCAAGCGATAGCGCCGGATGAGATTAGTGCGAAGGTCGCTCGAAGGAACTTAACGAAATCGAGCCGAAGGCGAGAATTGAGTTTAGTGAATCGAGCTTCCTTAATGAGCGCGAAGAAATGAGCACGAATTTAGTGTGAAAGCCCCGTAAATCGGGCGTGCTTATGCAAAAGAAATGC
The DNA here is from genome assembly GCA_900551075.1 of uncultured Blautia sp. GTDB lineage: Bacteria > Bacillota > Clostridia > Lachnospirales > Lachnospiraceae > Blautia_A. Next base: position 166,300 of record URVB01000003.1, read on the forward strand.
TTGCAAATATCCTTGATTTGCAATATAATCAAGGATAGCAAGTTTAAAACTGATAATAATATGCTCTGAAAGAAAGAGCGAAGTTTTAAGGAGGACATTTTAAAATGGCAAAGGCTAAGTTTGAAAGAACAAAACCGCATTGTAACATTGGTACCATTGGGCACGTTGACCATGGTAAAACAACCTTAACAGCAGCTATCACAAAAACTCTTCATGAGAGATTAGGAACCGGTGAAGCAGTTGCATTCGAAAACATTGATAAAGCTCCGGAAGAAAGAGAACGTGGTATTACAATTTCTACTGCACACGTCGAATATGAAACAGAAAAGAGACATTACGCACACGTTGACTGCCCAGGACATGCTGACTACGTTAAGAACATGATTACTGGTGCTGCTCAGATGGACGGTGCTATTCTTGTTGTTGCTGCTACAGATGGTGTTATGGCACAGACAAAAGAGCACATCCTTCTTTCCCGTCAGGTAGGCGTTCCTTACATCGTTGTATTCATGAACAAATGTGACATGGTAGATGACGAAGAGCTTCTTGAACTGGTAGAAATGGAAATTCGTGAACTGTTAGACGAGTATGAGTTCCCGGGAGATGACACTCCGGTTATTCAGGGTTCCGCTCTGAAAGCTTTGGAAGATCCGTCCAGCGAATGGGGCGACAAGATTCTTGAGCTTATGAATGCAGTTGATGACTATGTTCCGGATCCACAGCGTGACACAGACAAGCCTTTCGTTATGCCGGTTGAGGACGTATTCTCCATTACAGGTCGTGGTACCGTTGCTACTGGTAGAGTAGAAGCTGGTGTTCTTCACGTATCTGAAGAAGTTGAAATCGTTGGTATCAAAGAAGAAACACGTAAGGTTGTTGTTACCGGTATTGAGATGTTCCGTAAACTGCTTGACGAGGCTCAGGCTGGTGATAACATCGGTGCTCTTCTCCGTGGCGTTCAGAGAACGGAAATCGAGAGAGGACAGGTTCTTGCTAAACCAGGTACTCTTACCTGCCATACCAAATTTACCGCTCAGGTTTACGTTCTGACAAAAGATGAAGGTGGCCGTCATACACCATTCTTCAACAACTATCGTCCGCAGTTCTACTTCAGAACAACAGACGTAACAGGTGTCTGCAATCTGCCGGAAGGTACAGAAATGTGCATGCCTGGAGATAACATCGAAATGACAATTGAGCTGATCCACCCAATCGCTATGAGCCAGGGTCTTACTTTCGCTATCCGTGAGGGCGGACGTACAGTAGGATCAGGCCGTGTGGCTACGATCATTGAGTAATTAAATCTAAATATAGATTAGGTATCGCATGATACCGTTGTGTCCAAACGTAACAAACCCCAGAGGCTTAGGCTTTTGGGGTTTTTCTGTTTTGGGAAAAGGTGGAAAATTAAAGAAAAAGAATTGCGAACAGTGGAAAAGGCAGCTACAGAAGAAATGTTTCTGTAAGCTGCCTTTTTAGACTCTTGATAACAGTTTGATAACAATTTTTTTGATTTCCCGGTTTTTGATAACAAAAAGGAATCAAGTTAAGTCCGTAATTTTGACTGTAATTCCCTCAGTTCCTTTCTTTACGACTGTGTGGCAGCCGATTGTGGTTCCCATTGCACGCAGTTTCCATTCTTCATGGACAGTTTCCAGTTTATCCAGTTCTTCCTGGCGTTTTGTTTCGTCTTCGATAGCCAGAATTTCCTTTTTTTCTTTTTCATAAACATTTTTAAACTGACACCACTTTTTAATAAAATCCTGTAAAGTGTGATTTTTGAAAGTAAATGCAACAGCAGCGGATGATTTATCTTCCGGATTTGGTTCGGATAAAGAAAGGTCAACGGAATCATCAATTGCGAACAAAAGTGACAGTACGTCTCCGACAGTTTCGATATTAAAATCAAGAAAAATGCTGACATTAAGCCCAAGAGCTGCAGCAATTCTTTCAAGCTGTTCTGGTTTTGGATTTCGTAGCCCAAGCTCATATTTGCGGATAGTTCCTACGTTTATGCCGGACAGTTCCGCAAGCTGTATCTGATTTAATCCTCTGAATTCACGATATGCTCGAATTTTTTTTCCTACCATTTTCATTCACCTCGAATCTTGTTTGTGTATATAGTTTAACACAAAAGTGAATGAATGAAAAGACAGAAGTTTTTATGGATTCTTAAATTAATTTCGGAATGAAAAAATGAGAAAAACAAAATTCGCAAAAGTATCTTGACAAATTGCTAAATGTGAATTATTATCAATGTGAATATAAAAATATACAAATGGCAATTTTAAGGAGGATAAAAATGAATAATAAGTATTATATGAATGCACAAGATGTACGAGATGTCCTCGGAGTATCGAGAAGCAAGGCGTATGACATCTTAAGAAAGCTGAATGCAGAGCTTGAAAAAGAAGGTTATGCAGTTGTGCCGGGTAAAATACCGAGGCTGTATTGGAACACAAAGTTTTATGGTTATTCACAGATGCAATATGATTAAAGGGGGAGGACAGGATGTCAGTTTGCAAAGATGAGAAGCAGGGGACATGGTATGCTTCTTTCCGTTATACAGACTGGATGGGACAGCGTAAACAGAAAATGAAACGAGGTTTCAGAACAAAAAAGGAAGCGGTGAAGTTTGAAACGGAATTTATTGCCAGTGTCTCCGGTGATATGGATATGACCTTCGCCAGTTTTGTCGAAGTTTATTTTCAGGATAAATCCGGCGAACTGAAACAAAATTCGGTCAGAAATAAGCGTGATATAATGAACGCTCATATTCTTCCATATTTTGGTGAGAAAAAGATGAATGAAGTTACTCCGGCAGATGTTATTGCATGGCAGAATGAAATTCGTGCAAAAGGTTACAAACCAACCTATGAACGGATGATTCAGAATCAGCTTACCGCTCTTTATACACATGCAGTTAAAATCTATAATCTGGCGAATAATCCATGCAAAAAAGTAAAGAAGATGGGAAAACCGGATGCGGAAAAACTGGATTTCTGGACGCAGGAAGAATATGAAACTTTTATCCGGACAGTAGATGAAGGCTCGGATGATTATATCATGTTTGAGATCCTTTTCTGGACGGGGATAAGAGAAGGAGAACTTCTAGCATTGAATAAAAGCGATTTTGATTTCAGAAATAACTTGCTTCATATCACAAAAACCTACAATCGGATTGATAAGCAGGAGGTGATTACGGTGCCAAAGACGGATAATTTTGTCCGCACAATCAATATTCCAAATATTCTAAAAGAGAAAGTGCAGAGGTATATTGATATGCATTACGGTATACCGGATGATGCGAGATTGTTTCCTATTGTTGCCCGGACTTTACAGAAGCGCATGAAAAGATATGCAGAAAAAGCAGGGGTAAAAGAAATCCGGGTTCATGATTTGAGATATCCAAACCCAAAAAATATCCAAACCTTTTTCTGAATCTTCCGGATTTACAGGCCATACAAAACAGAAAAGGTTTGGATATTTTTTGATATGATTTATCTATCACCCAAAGATAGGAGGATCATATTTATGAGTTTTGAGAACCTAAAAAACAACTATAGCAAACTTTTGGAGTTTCTGGAGAAGGAAAAGTACTCTGCTACAGTCATCAGGTGTGTTTCCAGAGAAATAAAAAACATACTTGAAAATGCCCAGGCAAATCAGTGGGAAACTTACAAGAACATCTACCATGCGTATGAACATCATGGACTGTCAAAAGATGTTCTCCGTAGCAGACGCCATATCCTGCGGATGATCGAACGTTACGATGTCAGAGGTGAATTTCCGGACAGGCTTCGTAGAAGCTATGCATTTGAAAGCGATGCATATGAGTGCCTCCCGGATGAATTCAAAAACCTCATCAAGTTTTACCGTAGTTATGAGGGGAAACGTGGAAAAAAAGAAACTACCATTTACCACGAAGCTTTGAATGCTGTCTCTTTTCTATGTTTCCAGCAGCAGCGCGGATGCCGCAGACTGGATGACATCACCGAAAAAGATGTGCTCGCATTTTTCCTCTCCGACGACGGCAGCCTGGCCAGAGGATGTTCCTATAAGAAGAATATATCTGCTGTGTTCAAGGCCGGCCTGCTTTGGGAAAATGCCCCATGCAGCCGAATCCTTTCCTTCCTGCCACAGCTGCGGGAGAGCCGCAAGACCATCCAGTATCTGACAGACGAAGAAGCTGGAAAGATCCGCTATGCTCTGTATGACATGGAAAACCCACTCTCCCTGCGTGACAGGGCCATTGGCATTCTTCTCCTTTATACCGGCCTGCGCGGCTGCGACATTGCAGGCATGCAGATTGATTTTATTGACTGGGACAAGGAGCTTCTGCGCTTTCCCCAGCAGAAGACGGGAGTGCTGATAGAACTGCCCCTCAGCCCAGCAGTGGGCAATGCCATCTTTGATTACATGGATTCCGGTCGTCCCTGCTGTGCTGACGGGCATGTTTTCATTTCTGAAGTACAGCCTTACCGCCGCCTTGCCAGCCAATCGGTTGCAAACATCGCCCTCCGTATATACAAGGAAGCCGATGTACGACAAAACCCAGGTGACCGCAGAGGGACGCACATTTTCCGCCACCGGGCGGCATCGCATATGCTGGAATCCGGAATCCCCCGGCCAGTCATCAGCAGAACCCTCGGGCATACTGCGCCGGATTCCCTGGAACCCTATCTGATGGCGGATTTCAGGCATCTGAAAGAATGCTCTCTGGATGTTGGACAGTTTCCTGTCCCGGAGGAGGTGCTTGCGATATGAGGGAATATGAATCCTGTTTCGCGCTGCTTATCCGGGATTTCATTGCATACCGCAAGGCATCTGGCCGCTGGAACGAAGCATCCTATGGGCCTAACCTCCGTGTTTTTGACCGATTTTGTGCCATGAATTATCCGGATTCAGTCCACCTGACGCAGGAGATGGTGGACAGATGGTGCAGACAGCGTGACAGTGAAACAAACAATTCCTGCAGGTCACGGATATATGTCGTCTACAGTTTTATAAAATACCTGTCAGAAAGGGGGCTTTCTGAGGTTCTGCCGCCCAGGATACCAAGGAAGGAACGTGTGACTTATATCCCTTATGCCTTCTCTGGGGATGAGATACGCAGTTTTTTCAAAGCCTGTGATAATCTGCCGGACATCCCAAAAACAAGAAACGTACTCATCCGGCGCATCACGGTTCCGGTATTCTTCCGGCTTCTTTACAGCAGCGGCATACGTACTACTGAAGCAAGGCTGTTGGAATGTGCGGATGTGGATGTGGGAAACGGGATACTCAACATCCGATATTCCAAAGGCCACGACCAGCATTACATTGCCCTGCATGACAGCATGGCAGACCTGATGCGCCGCTATGACAGCGCAATCCGGGAATGGTTCCCATCGCGGAAATATTTTTTCCCGGCACCAGGGGACACCGCGCATCCACATACATGGGTGGAGAAAAATTTCCGGAGGGTATGGGCGGAAGTGTCCAATGACCGAACAGCCACAGCGTATGCGTTCCGGCATCATTATGCAACAGCAAATATCAACCGCTGGATCGGGGACGGGTTTGCTTTTGACGATAAGCTCACCTGCCTCAGCAAAAGCATGGGGCATACGACACTGGAGAGCACACGGTATTACTATTCTGTCGTTCCCGGCCTTTCCGATATCGTCCTGAAAAAAACAGAAGATGGTTTCAATGAATTGGTGCCGGAGGTGGTTAGCTGATGAAGAACAGGAGTGAAGCTGCCGCCTTGGCAAAACATATATCTGCATTTCTGGGCGATTATGTTCCTTCACAAAAAAGCGGGAGCGCCAACACGCTTAAGGCATACCAGGATTCTATTGGTTTATACCTGCAGTTCCTTGAGCAGGGAGGGGTAAGCAGCAGGGAGTTTGATGCCTCCTGCTTCGGGAGGGATCGCATCGAACAATGGCTGTCATGGCTGCGCACGGAAAGAGGATGCCAGCCGGGGACGTGTAACAACAGGCTTGCATCCATCCGGACATTTTTAAAATACCTGGGCCATAAAGAAGTCCGTTTCCTCCACCTTTACCAGGAAAGCATGGAAATTGACCGGCTGAAGGTACAAAAGAAAAAAGTGGAAGGCCTCTCCCGTCCGGCTGTCAAAGCCCTGCTTGCTGCCCCGGACCAGGGCACGGCCATGGGACGGCGCGATTTGGTTCTTATGCTGGTGCTTTACAGTACAGCTGCAAGAATTGATGAGGTCCTTTCAATGAAAGTCGGCCAGCTGCATCTTGACAGCGCAAAGCCGTATGTAAACATCATTGGGAAGGGAAATAAGGTACGGACGTTATATCTGCTTCCACGCACGGTGGCACACCTTGAAAAATACCTCCTGGATTTCCATGGGAACACCCCATCCCCGGAGGCTTATGTGTTTTATTCGCGCAATACCGGCATTTATGGGAAACTGACAGCGGCGGCAGCGGACAAAATGTTCAAAAAACATGCGGTAAAAGCACATGGTTCATGCGCAGATGTGCCCTTGAAGCTGCACGCTCATCAATTCCGCCACGCGAAGGCCTCCCACTGGCTGGAAGACGGCATGAACATCGTGCAAATCTCTTTCCTGCTTGGACACGAACAGCTGGATACAACCATGGTATATCTGGATATCACAACAGAGGATGAGGCAAAGGCATTGGCAACACTTGAAGGGGAAGGGGATTCCAAAGTGGAGAAAAAATGGAAAAACAGCGATGGGTCCCTTCGTGAATTCTGTGGCCTGCCTGCAAAAAGATCATAAAAAATATCCAAACCTTTTCTGTTTTGTATGGCTTGTAAATCCGGAAGATTCAGAAAAAGGTTTGGATATTTTTTGGGTTTGGATATCGGAGGAAATCCAAACGTTTGGATTTCTTGAGGCATACTCACGCAACTATCTTTTACTGTTTTATCGATTTTTTTACATTGATTTTGTTAACCTTTTCGCGATATTTGGGCTATTTTTCTTGTATTTATGGTCCATATCACAGCAATACAGCTGATAAATATGGTTTTGTCATCAGCTTCACGTAAGCAGATAGTTTTGAGACCAAATCATGTACCCGTTTTTACTAAGCATTCCCCATTTGGACATAAATACCCGGCTACTCAAAATCGAATAGTCGGGCTTCGTGTTTATGTGTGGAATTAAAGTGAGTTAATTTCCTTTTCCAGTTCCCTTACTGCAGACATTACCGTATCAAAGTCTGGAATGTCGCCATAAAGCATATCTTTCATGGCTTCATAGTCTGCTAGTAGCGCAGGAAAGCGGTAATCTGGTGGGAGCAGTTTCAGGGTTCTCGGCACAGCCTCCGCATATTTCGCCCATGCCCGTGGATAGAATTTCATTTTGAAATCCACAACCTTTTGAAGCAGGTCACGGTGAGCAAAAGCAGATTCTTTTACCAGCGTCATAGACATCCGGTACAGGTCATAATAATGTCTGGAATACCGCTGTGGCATTTCCAGATGTTCTGGTCTGTTTGCTTCATGGTGGAGAATAGTCGCCTTTTCCCAGAAAGTACGCTCTGGAGTAACGGTAAGAATATCCGTAGCTTTCTGTTCAAAAACCCCAGGATAATATCGAGCCGCATAAGGTTCAATCTCTGACACCATTGCCGGGGTCCATGCCGCCAGAGCACCGATTTCCAGCCGGATCACCTGCAGAGTTGCCGCATTAGTGAACAAATGGGGATAGGCAAAGATAACCGTCTGTTTATCCTTTTCATTTATGTAGACATTTGCCTCACGCCCAAGCTCCTGTGACAGTCCATCCTTGATTGCCGGGCAGAGAGTTTCTGCAAGAAATACTTCCGCACGGGTATTGGCCTCTTTATTAAATGCGTCCTGTTTGGTATTGGAACGTTTCTCCCAGGGTTCCTCTTTTTTGTATCCCAACACCCGCCAGTCTAAGATTAGGTCAATATCTTCAGAAAAACGGCTGATTAGATTAAATGCTTTTGATAAGCTGGTGCCGCCTTTAAAGGTAATGGAATTATTCCAGGGCGAGCGGTGAAACAGATAATCCAAGGTAAAACACACCCAAAAATCTTTTTCTACAATCGCGTCATGCAGTCCCATTTTGTCCGCCGTGTTTCGGAACAGCCTCCGCTTATCATTGTCTGAAAACCTTGCTATATTTTTCATTTCTGCTGTACCTCCCCAGTAATTTGCCGTATTGCATTGTAAACCCAGTCCGTAGATTCTGACGCTTCTCTTAACATGACAGCCTTATCTTCCTCACTCAACCGGGAGCTAAGCGCCCGAATAGTTTCGGAAGTGACATGTGTTTTTCCCAGTGTTTTTAATGCCTGAATAACGAGCGCAGTCATATAGGAAAGCCCTGTGATTTCTTTGTTGGTCCGGTGCTTAAATTCAATCTTCGTAGAGTTCCACTCATAGGTCTTATACGGACCGTCACTGATATAGGACCAGACCGCTGTTACTTGTGTAGAAAGCCCTAACAGATTCAGCGCAGTATTTCCACAGGGAGCAATCGTCCAGTGATAATTACGAGCCAGCGCTTTTGCCACTGCCTCCGGATCTGCTGCCACATATTCTTTTAGCATCTCGCTGTATTCTGGTTTTTCATAAATACCTTTCAAAATTCTCCGAAGGGTACCTGTTTTTGTAAGCCTGTTCAGATTCCGCCTTATGGTTTCCGTATCAGCAATGTCCGCAAAATCCGAATTGACAAAAACAGTCCCCTCTAAAGCATTTCCAATCCGCTCCTGTATTTGTTTGGAATATCCATTTGCCATCACACCGACCTCCTTTGTCCCGAATATTATATATTATTCGGGACACTTTTTCAATAAATTTATCAATTCTTATTTTTAATATTCCTATGAGAAGCGAATCTATACATCTGATTTGAAAAAATTTTTGTCCCGTTTTGTATGTATTATTCGGGACAGTTTGTGCACTAAAAAAACAAATCTAGCTATATATCAGACATCGATTAAATTCCTTATCTCCCGGACTGCTAACCATATTTATTTTTTGTCTCTAATTTAACAGCCTCCTTTATTCGACGATTTTTTCTTGTTTTTCAAAGCTGGAAAAGGAATTGAATAAACAACGGAAAACGCCGAAACTCCTTGAAAAATAAGGCTTTTTCTGTTTGTCATTATTATACCGTAACGGCACTCACACGCCGCATACCTGATTTTTCAGGGTGTACAGCCGTTGATGGTGAAAGAACGTCTGGGGCATAAGGATATCAAGATTACGTTGAATACCTATGGACATTTATATCCGACAGAGCAGAAAGCACTGGCAGATATGTTAGATGAGAAAAGAAAAATGCCCAGATCAGAAGACCTGAGCAAATTCCCTGATAATCAGAAATTCTGATATACCATAGTCGCAAACAAAGTATATCATGAATAAGTTTGGAAAACAATTCCCTAAAACCTGAACAGGGATTTTGTCCGATAAGACGAGGTGGAGGTGTGAATGAATATTTTTGAACAGGTTAAGGGATATGTGACTGCCAGACAGGCGGTGATGCTATTGATTTTACGGCGAGGATGTTTGGTCTGTCACAGTTTGAGGCGGCAAAGAAATTAATTGATGATTTCGGATTGCCAATACAGATTTACAAAAAAGAAAGTAAAACGATACAGGAATATAGAAAGCCGGAGCTTACGCAGGAGCAAAAAATCATCCGTCTGGAAAAGAAATTCGAACAATGGCTGGATAAAACGTACCAGTTACTTATTCTTTATCGAAATTGGCTGCGTACATGGAAAGTTATGTACGCACCAAAACCGGATGATGAAAAATGGCATCCTCTGTTTACAGAAGCTCTTGAAAAAGAAGCAGTGGTTGAATATTACCTTGATATTTTATGGAGTGCGGAAGCAGAGGAACTGAAAGATTTTTTTATGGAAAAACGGGAGGTGATGTCTAATCTTGAGAAAAGACTTAATGAATACCAGCGGACTCTTTACAGGGAGTTTTGCGGAAGCACTGGAGGAAGAGATGCTGACAGTGGATGAGATTAAAGACAAGCTGGTTCGGACGGAAAAAGGAAAAGTAAAACAAACAATTTCTAACTGTATGCTTGTGCTGCGTTATGACCCGATACTCAAAAAATCAATCTGTCGGAATGAACTTACCTGTAAAACAGATATTACAGGAAAAATGCCGTGGAAAAGACGGGGAATTAATCTTACAAATACGGATGAAAATAATGTGAAATATTATCTGGAGAAGAATTATGAACTGACCAGTGAACGAAATATCCGGACAGCATTGGATATTATTGCAAATGAAAACAGTTATCATCCAATACGCTCATATCTGGAAAAATTGAAATGGGACGGAGAAGAACGGATTCGATTTGCATTGAACCGGTTTCTGGGCGCAGAGATGAACGAATACACTTATGAGGTATTGAAACTGGTTATGCTTGCGGCAATTCACAGAATTATGCAGCCGGGTTGTAAATTTGAAATCATGCTATGTCTGGTTGGCGGACAGGGTGCCGGGAAATCAACATTCTTTCGTTTTTTGGCACTGAAAGATGAATGGTTTACAGATGATTTAAGGCGGTTGGATGATGATAATGTGTATCGAAAGTTACAGGGGCACTGGATTGTTGAAATGGCAGAAATGCTTGCTCAGGCGAATGCAAAAAGTATAGAGGAAATTAAATCATTCCTGAGCAGACAGAAGGAAACCTATAAAATACCTTATGAAACGCATCCGGAAGATAGACCAAGACAATGTATTTTCTGTGGTACGTCTAACAACCTGAAATTTCTTCCGATGGACAGGACTGGTAACAGGCGTTTTGCTCCGGTGCTTATCCATTCGGAAGCTGCAGCAACGCATATTTTAGCGAATGAAAAGGAATCCAGAACTTATTTTGAACAGATGTGGGCGGAAGCAATGGAGATTTACCGGAGCGGTACATGGGAACTTAAATTCTCGGATGAAATGGAAAAGTATGTGAAAGAACTGCAGAAAGATTTCATGCCGGAGGATACAAAAGCAGGTCAGATAGAAGCTTTTCTTGAAAAATATGAGGGAACGCATGTCTGTACGAAAATGTTATTCTGCGAGGCTCTGGAACATGCAGCGTTTGAAGATATTCCGACATGGGTGTCCAGAGAAATCGGGGAGATTATGGATGGCATGGATGGCTGGACTTCCGGAAAGACACACCGTTTTGAAAAGTAATGAATGAGAGAAATTAATCAGTTAAAGTTTTTTAACTTCTGTTGACAAAATGCGTTGACAGCGGAAACTAAAATGACTGGAACAGCCGAACGCCCACAGGGCGAAATAGCCCCCGACAGGGCGCAAGGGTACTTTTGATAGACGCAGACTGTCGAAAGTGCTTTTGCGTTACTTTCGGGAAAGTAACAAAGCTTATGTGCCGTATCCGGCACTGATATTACAAAAAGATTGGGGATGATGCTTATTGAAAAGGGCGATTAGTGTTATGGTGGGGAAAGGCTCAGTGAACCACAACAGCCGGAAATTCCATGCAAAAAATACAGAACCGGAGCGGAGTCATATTGGAATGTAGAATACTGCAATGAGGATATAAAAGATGTTTACCATGAATTGTTCGATGCTGCACTTGCTCGTTACAATGAAAAACAGACCAGAAATGACAGGCGCATCGAAGATTATTATGAAAAAATTTTATCCGGAAAACAGGAGAAGCCGTTTCATGAAGTTATCCTGCAGATTGGAAATAAGGATGATATGAATGCAAAGACGAAAGATGGACAGCTTGCGGCGCAGATACTGGATGAGTATATGAAAGACTTTCAGAAACGAAATCCGGCACTTCGGGTTTTCTCCGCACACCTTCATATGGATGAGGCAACACCGCATCTCCATATTGATTTTGTGCCATTCACTACAGGAAGCAAGAGAGGATTGGACATCAGAGTTTCGCTAAAACAGGCGTTGGCAACGATGGGATTTAAAGGCGGTACACGTTCCGAAACAGAGTGGAACCAGTGGGTATCGTCTGAGAAAGAACAGCTCACTGCAGTTATGGAAAAGCATGAAATCGAATGGGAGAAAAAAGGAACACACGAAAAGCATTTATCTGTGCTGGATTTTGAGAAGAAAGAACGGGCAAAAGAGGTGGCAGAACTTGAAGCGGAGAAAATAAATCTTGAGGAGAAGAATGCTGCGATAGAAGAAGTAAGTGATAAAATGCTGGAACGGCTTGAAGAAATTGAGAGTGATGTCCAATCAGCGCAGGAAGTCCTGGATAAAACGGAACAGGATGCGGAGAAATCAAAGCAGAAAGCACAGAAATATGAGAAACAGTTTCAGCGTCTGGATAATATTTCGAATAATATAAGGCGGTATGCCGGGGAATTTTCCAGAAAAGCAGAAGAAGTTCTCCCGGATGCGGATTTTTTGGAATCCGGAAAGAGTTATCGTGAGAAAAAAGCACTGCCAGTGTTTCGGGAGTTAAAGGATTTACTGTATGGACTTTATCTGGCATACGTCAAGATAAGGGAAGAAGTAGAAAAGATTCAGTATCGTTATGATCGACTGGAAAATTCAAACAAAACATTAGCAAAAAGGAATAGCGAACTAAGTGAAGAGGTTCTCGGAATGCGGGAAGATTTGAACGGCTTTAACCGCCTGAAACGGGCGGTGGGTGTGGAGAGGGCAAACATCCTTATCCGGGCCGAACAAAGCCGGGAATTGGCGGAAATTACCGCAAGAAAAGCACTGAAAAAGAGACATGACAGGGAAGCAAGATAGGAGGAAGCGAAGATGGGAAAACAGATTTTTGATGAGAAAAATGGACTTTGGTATGAACAGAGTGGAGATTACTTTTTCCCAATTTTGGGAAAAAGTTCAGAGGATGAACCAGTGGGATATGGAAAATATGGAATGCTGCGGAAAACTTATTTGAAAGAGTATAAGTCCGGTTGGTATCAGTCGATGCTCCTGCAGGGAAAACTGAATAAGCACTTAAACCAGATAGACCGGGAAGCAAGAGAACGGGTTGAAGTGTTGTCGGAACAGATGAAAGAGAAACAAGGAATGTCGGGGGCTGTGAAAGAGGCAGATCAGACGCGATGGTGTGGATTGATGAATAATATCCGGCATTGTGCAGAGGAGATTGTATTAGAAAAATTGTGTATGTATAAGTAAGAGGGGGAGGTCATGCGGCTGCCTTTTAGAATTAGCATATGAAGAGGTTTTTATAGAAAATGTAAGGATATCGTGGTAAAATATGTTTGAGAGAAAGTGTAAAATTAGAATTGATCGAGTTGAAAGCGAGGGATATATAATGCGAGATGTTCATGTACATTTTTTGCATGGAAATAGTATAGGCTATACTATGGATTTTTTTGAGGGTTTTATTAAAGCCGCACAAAATGCAGGGCTTGACGAAATATACTTGCTAGAACATACCCACCAATTCATTGAGTTTGAGAAAGTATACGAACCGATAAAAGCATACAACAGTTATCAGTGTAACTGGATATGTGAAAGAATGGGCAGTTCGATAAAAGAGTATATTCGTTTTATAAAAACAGTAAAGGATACTCAATATCCTGTAAAAGTTAAATTTGGTCTTGAAGTTTGTTATATTCCTGAAACTGCTAATGTACTAGCAAGTATTCTTGACGAATATGAGTTTGATTTTCTTACAGGAGCTGTACATTGGATTGATGGTTGGGGATTTGACCATATGGGACAGAAAGAGCTTTGGAAAAGCATGAACATAAATGAGGTTTATAAAAAATATTATAACATTATGTTCCGGTTATGTGAGAGCGGTCTTTTTACTGGTCTCGCGCATCCTGATTCAATCAAATGTTTTGGTTATATACCGGACATTGATTTAACAGATTATTATAATGAACTATCTGCTCTGTTATGTAAAAACGGTATGTATGCTGAAAATAGTGGAGGCCTACGATTAAATTATTGCTCGGATTTAGAGTTGGGTCTGAATCCCCAATTGCTATCTGTTTTTCGAAAGAATAATGTAAAAATTGAGACAGCTTCTGATGCGCATAAACAAAGCGATGTTGGTGCAAATATCCTTGAACTTCAAAATATGTAAACAACAACTTCCAGTTTGTAGAACCGAAAAACATATGTTTGAAAAAGAAAAACATAATGAAATGGCTGTTTGAAAAGAAAAATCTTTGACATATATGTAGTATAGTGATAATATGAACATATAAAGAGAGTGCTACCGATAGACGGTTAGTCCAAATAAATGAAATGACAAAAATGCCGCTTCAGTTTCCTAGGCTTGGGCGGCTATTTTTGTGTCTTATTGCATCCTATTGTGTATCCGAGACTGAAAGCTGTCAAGCATAAGCTGATAACAGCAATCAGACCATCAAGCGTCAACATTGGAATCCCCTCCTTTAGCAAGATTTCCGTCAGACGAGCTGGGGATTTCTATGTAATCGGAGGGTCACAGTCCCTCCGTAGAAGGACTAACCGCCTACCGTGTAGGTAGCACCCATAGAACGATTATAACAACCTGTAAGTGTATATGCAATCCTAAATTTATTTTTATTGAGCATTGAACGAAGAAGTTGTGATAACAGTATGATAACAAAATAATTCAAAACCAGAAAAATGCACTGGATTTTTGGATGTAAATGATAAGAAAAAGACGGAAATACACGAAAAAAACGCCTTAGTACGCCAGACCGATACCGTGAGGGTGGTAGGACTGTTGGTTCAGGCCGTGTGGCTACGATCATTGAGTAATTTCGTGATTAGAGCCAAATAAGTAAAATGAGTACCGCAATTCCTTGAAAAATCAGGGGATTGCGGTTTCTTAATGTCTGAAAATAATTGCGAACAAAAGGAAAAGCCACTTGCCAAATTTATAGGGAAAATGGGTAGTGGCTCTAAAATGGCTCTATTTTTATTCGCTGTCACTCTGATTTTTCTTGAATTGTTGCTCCAAATGTTCATTTCAAAGTTTCACTTTTGTGGCATTGTCTATATCTTTATATACTTTTTTGTGACTGGTAAAGTGGAATAACCGGCAATCTTTTGTCTTTTCCATATCTCAAACCATGGAACGGAATATACACGCTTATGATGAAGATATAAAATGGCAGTTGGCAGAGCCGGGAGCATTGATGACCGCAAAGGCATACCGGGATAAAAAGGCTTTACCTTTTGTGGAGAAATTAAAAGAGGTGGTAAAAAATCTGACAATCAAATGCGTACAGCTTACGGAGCAGGGCAAGAAGCCGACCGCTAAAGTGGATAACCAACAGAAGCAGATTAGCCGCCTGACGGATAAGGTCATGGAGCAAAACGACATCATAGACCGATTGCAGGAGAAAGTGTCTGCTTTGGGGCGTTTGAAGCGTTATTTCAGCAGAGAACAAATACAGTCGGTATTAGCGCAGTCAAAGGCTTTAGAGCAAGCGGAGAGGGCAAATAAACGTTTGAAACGTAGCTTTAAATGAACCGATAATAAAGGATATTGACAAAATGACGGATATGAAAAAGAAAGTTATGGTGCGGTTATGCGCAAAGATTTTGACGAAAACAGATTTGTATGATGTGGATATGGAAGGCCGCAATCTGATTGACTGGATATGCGTGTCGGAACAGATAGAAACAAATAATAATGAGATACGCAATCTGACGGGAGAATACAAGCGGATAGAGCCGGAGTGCCGGGAAGGAGTAAGGGAACGGTTGGCGCGTATGAAAGAACTCTGCAAAGAGCGGAATAATCTGTATGAGAAGCAGAATGACCTGAAAGGGCAGAAATGGAAGATAGAAAAATCGTTAGAACGATAATAAGTATAGGGCGTGGCGGCTGTCATGCCCTATATTATATGGTGGAAAATAGAGGGTAAGAGTGGTATAATCAAAACGTGAAAGATGTAGACAATGGGAGGACAATATAAAGTTTTTCCAAAGAAACTCAGAATCTTGTTAATGCTTCAATTAGCGCTACAGATATTTTTGTAACAATAATTTTGCAAATGGGTGGAATCATTCCGTTATGGTTTTCCAAGAATGTAATAAAAATAATCTGTATTATTATGGCAGTGTATCTTTCGTTAAATACAGTTATGAATTGTATTTCAAGAAGTAAGAAAGAAAAATTTATTATGACGCCGCTTTCACTGATTTCAGCAATTTGCTTTTGGGTAACGGCACTGTAAAAACAATATTATAAATTACAGTTTTGCAGAGGTGTATTTCAATGGACAAGTCAGAGGTGGAAAAAGCACATAATGTTGCCGGGATTTTTGCCAAACCTAATATGACAACGATGAGGTATTTAGAAAGTTGATATGCAAATCAGAACACAGAAAGTAAAAATAAGCAACACAGATATAAAACGCATATACTTTGAAGCATTTCCTGAAAGAGAGCGTATGCCGTTTCCCATGATGGTAGCAATGTCTAAATTATGGAACACACAGTTTTTTGGCTTTTACGATGCTGACACTCCCTGCGGATTAATATTCTTGGCTTCTAACAGAAAAATTGTATTTGTGATGTTCTTTGCCGTGGATGAATGTCTTCGCTCGAAAGGTTATGGCAGTTTTATATTGCAACAGATAAGAAATAAATATCCCGACAAAAAGATAATCATTACCATTGAGCCATGTGATGATAATGCTCCGGATATTGGATTGAGGAAAAGGCGTAAATTGTTTTATTTGCGAAACGGATATAAAGAAACGGGATACAGGATAAAACTGAATGGTGTTGTGCAGGAAATAATAATCACAAATGGAGAGTTTATGAAAAGAGAATTTTGTTCTTTTTTTACGCTTTACAGTTTTGGCAGTGTGTATCCTAAAATATGGAAACAAAAATGAGCAGCACTATGTAACTCCTCACTTGTTTATTAAAGCCAACGAAACGAAAAATATCAAATTGATTGGAAAAACGATAAATCAGCAGTTTGAATAGGAGAAAAAATGATACAAAAAGTAAAAATCACAGTTTATAGGGGGTTATTATGTCAATAAATATAGCAGAAACATTTAAATTATTATTTGATAAAAATAATAATGTGGCATATAAAGCATTACAGGAATTACAGAAAGAAAGTGAGGAAACCGATAAAGTCTATCCTTATATGGACAGATTAAGCGATATGCTTGACAGTGACAATTCTTATATTCGTACAAGGGGGCTTACTTTACTTGCTTATAATGCCAGATGGGATAAGGAGTACAAAATTGATGAGATAATTGATGAGTATTTGAAACATATAATAGATGTTAAGCCAATTACAGCAAGACAATGTATAAAACTATTACCGATAATTGCAGAGAGTAAACCAGAATTAAAGAACGATATTCTTTCGGCACTATACAAGGCAGATATATCTTTTTATGATGATAGTATGCAACCCTTAATTTATAAGGATATTCAAAAATCATTGAAAGAAATACAAAAAATATAAAAAATTCAAATTCCGATTTATCTATTCAGTCCTCTATAACCCCTGTATTTTCAAGGCTTATCGCCTGCTTTGTGTTCAATCCTTATGTATTTTCCCTTGTTTTTGCCCTTATGAGCCGAAACCAGGGAAATTTTTATGCCCCGCCGACCACCTTATCCAGTAGTCTTGCAGAACTGCGCTTCGCTTCCCTTGTAGCGTGAGCGTAAATGTTCATTGTGGTACTAACATCGGCGTGTCCGAGAAGCTCCTGCACATCCTTCGGCGCTGCCCCGTTCGAGAGTAGGTTGCTTGTGAATGTATGCCGAAGCCGGTGGAAATGGAAGCCCTCTAACCCCTCGACCTTCTTGCTTGCCGTCCTGCACATAATCCCTACCGTACTCGGTGCTTCATACGCTCCGTCTGGTCTGAGGCAGACAAAGGATATTTCCTTGTAGCCATCGGGGATTTCTTCCGTTCTCGGCAGACTGTAAACCTCGTAATAGGTGCCGCCTTTTTCTTTGACCTCTTTGTAGTAGTTGAGGTTGTAAAGCTCGCCGTATCGGAAGCGGTTTTTGTGCTGTTCGGTTTTAGCAGTCCGCAGGATTGCCACCAGCGTGTCGCAGAAGTCAACGGTGCGGACTTTCTTCCGCTTTGTCGCCCCTATCTCGGTCTTGTGCCTTGCCCCGTTGTAGCGGATACTGCGGCGCACCGTAAGATACTGCTCGTCAAGGTTGATGTCCTGCCAAGTCAAGCCGCAGACCTCGCCAATGCGAAGCCCCGTATAGTAGGCAATCTGAATGGGGAGCAATGCGGGATTGTCCTTTGCTTTCAGAAAGTCCTCCAGCTTGCAATACTGTTCGTGGCTGAGGGTGGGAGTGGAAACTGTGTCGCTGTCCTCGTCCGAGAACAGGTCATAGTCCTCTTTCTTGCCCCGCCATACCACATATTGCATAGGGTTAAAGGTAATCATCCGCTTCGGGAATACCGCAAAGCGGAACGCCCCTTGCAGGACTGCCGAGAACAACCGTAAGTATCTCTTGCTGAGTGCCTTTGCTGTCGTACCGTCGGGATTTGTACCCCCAAAACTGAGAAAATCCATATACGCCTGCAAATGGTCGGCGGTAACGGTTTTCAGCTTGCGGCTGCCGATAGGGTGCTGTTTGATACGGTTTACCGTTCCCCGATATGCCATTACCGTACCGTTGCTTAAGCTTCCGGGCTTTAATTCTTCCTCCACCCACATATCCAACAACATACCTACTGTGGCGTTTTCAGCCTTTGCAACAAATTTCTTTTCCTCATAATCAGCGATTGCCTTTCTGAGCAGAGCTTCTGTTTCAGACTTGCTTTCTGTCCCTACAAACTCCTTTTGCACTTTTTTGCCGCTTTCATCTTCTATGTAAAAACGGGCGTACCACTTTTTTCCTTTCTTTCTTACAGAACCTTTTGCCATAGATAAATTTCTCCTTTCTATCCGTGGCAATCGGAACTGTGACATATGGTGTGCGTAAAGTAATGTGTCACTTATGCCGATGAATGTTAATCGGCATTTTCAATTGTCAAAGAGCCACGGAATTTTTCTTTTTCAGCAACCCTTTCCTCGGCTGCTGTCACTATCCCGAACAGGTCGCCCATAGATACCTTTGTGCGCCCCTCATCGTAGATATGTAAAATCCCGTCTAAAAACTGTTTCATATCCTCAATAGGCTGTTCCATTTCTTTGTGGTAAACTCGCTCCATAATCGCTCCCGACTCAATGGCATATCTCCTGAGCGATTGTTTCAGCCCCTCGTCCTCTGCCACACGGTCAACTTCTGCACAAGCGAATGCGAAGTGATAAGTCATAACCGTATAGAGGTCAATCATCTTTCCGAGGAATGTAGTGAGTAATTGTTGGTGCGGCTCGCCTTTTACAGTAGAAGAAACCGTATCAAAATATTTTCGGATATGCTCCTCAATGTCTTTTGCACATAATGTGCGGCTGTCATATTCCTTATCTTCGGAAAGTCCTGTCAGCCATTCAGGCGTTGTGAGCAATGCCTCCGCAAGTCCATTGATAATCATACTTCGGGTAGGATTCACTCCATCCGCTTCATATCTCTGAATAGTAGATTTGTTTACGCTGATACGCCTGCCAAGTTCAGGCATTGTTAAGTTTAACTCTGTACGGCGTTCCCTTACTCGTTCACCGACCTGTTTTGCGGTGAATATGATTTCATTTTTCAAGGTTTTCACCTCCTGACGCTTTTAAGTATAGTACACAAAAACTTATTTTGCAACCGATTTTCCAATAATAATTAAAAATATGTCTTAAAAAGTTGCAAAACAAGTCGACAAGAGATAGCGAAATAAGTATAATAATAGATACATAGTTGCAAAATGGGTGCTTTGAAAGGAGGGTGATAAAATGAGCAACATCAAAATGGGTTTAACCATAGAAGAAGCGGCAGAATGTACGGGTATCGGAAGAAATACAATGCGTAAGTTGGTGGAATGGGGCAAACTCCCCGTTCTAATGGTCGGCAGAAAAGCGATTATCCGAAGGGATACTCTGGAACGATTTATGACTGCCAATCAGGGAAGAAATCTGCTGAATGAGAATGGTGTCCGTAAAGTAGAATAACCATTCTCTAAGCCCTCGGCGTTTGAGAGCGAAATACACCCCTCGCACAAATCTTCGATTTGTACTCTGGGTATTTCGCCCTTGCAGGGGGCACTGTATCACAGCTTCAGGCAATGCACCGTTGCTGTGATACAGAAGAAAACAGCATGCTGTTTTCTTCGTTGTCCGTCTGCTTATGCCGCCGAAACAGCGGCAACCGATTTATCGGTTGCAAAAAGAGTATGCCCGTCACGGGAGAAAGGAGTATATGGCAAGACACTCATTTGTACAGGCGTCGAAGCTACCAAATGTCAAGGGAAGAATATCCTATATCACAAGCCACGCAAGGCAGGAATGGAACAGGACAGTGGATATGGCGTTATTATCGGGTATTTCTTAAACGAAGATTTTAGAAGTCAAGCAAACCGAGATACACGAAAAAACAAGCCAATCTATCAAAAGCAAAGGCTGGCTGCCTAATCTGTTCCGTGGGATTGTGACAAAGGCAAAAGATTTTCTGCAAAGCGTTATCAGAGAAAAAGATATGCCGCCCAAGCCTGCTCTTGATATTGATATAACAGAGTTTCGCCATATGCGAAGTCTGATGATAAAGGCGCAGGAGGGAGCAAAAGAAATCCGTCATTTGCAGGACGATATTCTTCCGAAACTGAAAGCGCAGCTTGCCGATACAAAAGGGATTTTCAAGGGCAAATAGCGTAAAACGATTACCGAGCAGATACAGCGGACGGAACAGAACATCTCCGCCAAGCTGGATAAGCTGCCCGATATTCTGAAAGAGGACGGTTATCCTGATGTGCAGGCGTTTATGCGTACTTTTCGAGAAATGGAAAGCGTTGTAGAGCAGTATAACCGTGACCTTGCCGAGTGGGAGTGTCATGTCAGCAGGAAACCGACAGCCGCCACTAAGGAGCAGCACAGACCGCCCGAAAAGCAGAGCGTGTTAAAACATTTGCGTGAGATACAGGAACGCAACAAGCAGAAACCACCTCAAAGACAGCGCAAAAAGTCCTTTGACAGAGATAGCCGATAGGCTGTGATTTTCATATCCTGGACATTGATGATTGTTTCCTGCTTACACTTAGGACAGTAGAGAGGAAAGTTTTTTAGTTCTGTGTCCTCCCGAATTTTCAACCGGGTTTTATTTTCGCAAATTGGGCATAAAATCCACTTTGTATGTTGCATAAATGTTTCCTCCTAGTATTAGTTGATTTTTGGATTTTGCTGTTTTGTTATAATACACGCAAGGAAAGCTGTCAAAAGTGATATTGTGCCAATAATAATAAAACTTAAAATATCCCATATTCCTAAAATATTTTCACTGATTATTTTTCCTATTTCCTTATTTACTAATATATATGTTGGTATGGAAAGAAACAAAGACACTGAAACTGCAAACAATTTTTTCTTTCTCAATAGACAAAATACACTAAAAATAATCCACACATATATAATTCCTATAACGGAAGCTCTAAAACCAATTTTAAATATTAAATGGTCTGTTTTTATCAAAAAATCCAGTACATATATGTAGGGGATAACCATTAAACTTAATGTTATTAAAGTAATTTTTATTCCTCTACGCCCTAATTTGATAACTGGAAATAACACAAACCAAGCAAATATGGATGAACATATAGGAATAAGTGACCAAGTAAATTTTCCAAAAACAGCAATATCACAAATGGAACATACAGCAATTCCTATTAAAAGGATAAACGAAAAAGAAATGGAACCAATATTTTGAAATTTTTTTGAAACGTTATTTTTATTTTCCATACGACACCTCTTGTATTTTTTATTTTATCAATCACTTTCATTTAGTAATAACCTATATGTGGTCAGAGACATTATGAACATAATTACTCCTGCAAATAATATTGGAACGTATGTAATATTCTGAAAACACTGAAATAATACTCCATATAATATTTGCCCGATAGGTGCAGCACATTGAGTTGTTGCAATAATTACAGCCATAACAGTACCTAACTTTTTCTCATCTGTTTTCTTCTGTACTTTTGCTATAAGAAAAATTGATAAGATACTCATAATCATAGCAATCAAAAACGAAAAACTTATAAAAAGAATGTATGATAAGTTTTTATTTGATTGAATAATAAGAGGAGTTACAGATAATGACTGTGGTACTAATAAACCAGTAATAATCAATAACCACCGATATAAAGTTTTTATATGTAATCGTGTAGAAATACCGCCTATTATCAAAGCACCAAGTATAGAAGCAAATTCAATCATTCCCATGCCAAATCCATACATAGTATCTGTACTTTGTAATGTAACTCTTAGTAAGATAGGAGTACCAACAATAAGAATGGGGGTTACTATAACATTAAAAAAGGCGGCAAGTATCATTGTTTTTATAATAAAGGGAGTTTTTACAATATAACGCACCCCGTCTTTCATAGGTACTAAAATACTTTTAACTTTAAAAGGACATTTTTGCTGCGTAAAAGGAATTTTAATGAACATCTCTAAAATAGCAGCAATAAAAAACGCAACACAACTTATACCAACTAATGATTTTATCCCTGTTAGTGCATATAAGGCACCACCAAAGGCAGGAGCTATTACTGATGATAAGGCCTGAACAGCTTGTATGACACCATTTCCTTTCTCCAAAAATTGTTTATTTACAACTAACGGGATACATGCACTAACAGTAGGTGTTTCCATAGCACTAGGAATAGATAAAAGTATCATTATTAAGCCTATCACTACTAGGGAGGTTGAAAACAGGGAGAATATAATAAAAAAACAAAACACAATAAAACAGTTTATAAAATCCCACATTACCATTAAATTACGCCGGTTAAATTTATCAGCAAGTGTGCCGCCTATCGGAGCGAAAATAAGAGGTACATTGGATATTGCGTATAAGGTGGCGAATAAATCTTCCCGTCCTGTCAAATCCAATATATAGAGGGATAATGCAAAACGTAAAATAGCACTTCCAAATACAGAAATAATTTGACCGGACACTAAAAGAATAAAATTCTTACTCCAAAAGATCCTTTTTTTTTATTCATATAGTAATTTCCTCCCGCTGGGGATTTAATAAATGAATGATACTCTTATAAAGTGTATTCATCAATTCTTTTTCATCAAATATCCAATCTTCCGATATGCGTCCTTTTGACGGATAACACTTTGACAATATAATATCGCGGCGAATACCGTCATACGAAGCAATAAGAAACATAAAAATGCTATGCGGTGTAACGATTGGTTTGAAATATCCTTCTTTAATCTTCTCACCAATGTAAATATAAAGGCGCATAACAAGATAGTCGAAATCAGAAGTAAAGTTTACATTGGAGAGGTAGTAAACTTCTCGTTTTGGATTGTTCGCATACAAGGTATCTATTTCAAAACTAAGTTTTCCGTATCGTGTTAGGTCGGATAGGATATTATCAGTAATAAAAATAAAAATATTGCTCAATATAGTTTCTGGTTGAATTAAGGTATTAAATATTTCATCTATTTTTTCTTTTAGGCAATGACTTTCGTGAATTTTATTCGTAAGAGCGATGAAAATATCATCAATATTAGAGAAATATTTATAAACACCTCCTTGACTAAGCCCAGTTTCTGAAATAATATCAGACATTGTTACACTATAAACGGGTTTCTTCATGCAAACAGAAAATGCAGCTTCTAAAATTTTATTTTTTTTGTTTTCAAAGTAGTTTTTATCTACTTTAGGCATATGCCCATCTCCTTTCCATTTTAAAACGACAATATTGTCATTATTATATTACCACACCGAAGTGCTCTTTGCAATATAAAAACGACACATTTATCGTTTTAATTTTATGCTCTATTTCAGTCAATACTATGCTATGTATAACCATATCTTACAAAGGAGATGAAATATAAAATGTAGTTGGGTGAAATGACTATGAAGCAGAGGAAAGAAAAGTTTGATTTTAAGGCTTTCGGGCAAGCCATTAAAGCGGCAAGGAAAGCAAAGGGAATATCGCGCAATCAGTTAGCGGACACGCTGAACATTGCGCCGCGCTATATCGCGTCCATTAAGAACAGCGGACAGCACCCAAGTTTACAGATTTTATATGAGCTTGTAACCTTGCTTGATGTATTGGTAGACCAGTTCTTTTTCCCGGAACGGGAACAGGAGAAGTCCACCCGCCGCCGTCAGCTCGATACCATGCTTGACAGTATGAGCGAAAAGGATTTGAAAACCGTGTCCGCTACTGCCAAAGGCATAGAGGAAGCCAACGACGACACAACGGGGGGAATAAAGTTCCCTCGTTTTTGTCTTTATAGGGATTGATTGAAACGTCGCAGATTGCGGCGTTTTTCTTTTGCAAAAGTCCGTCAATTTTGATGTTCCCGGTGTTGTAGGTAGTAGAGGGATAAGTTTCTTAGCAAGCATAGGAAAAGAGTACCCTTTTCCGTATCTTCGCCCTCTGCGCTGCGTCACGAACAAGACTTTTTTTAAAAAATTTGCGGCAGAGATTTCTCCCTGCCGCCTTTCTGTACTTTATGCAAAGATAACTTCCTTTTCAACAATTTCCTTTGCACACGCTCGTATGTTATTCATTCTCTGCACCCATTCTAAGGCGCTTTCCGACTTTAACTGTTCTGTGATACCTTGTGACTGTTTCATCTGTTCTGTGAGCCTTTCCATACGCTCTTGCGCTTGTGTATCAATGTCAGCAAGGTAAGTGTTCAGCCTGCCGCTTGTGAGCAGTGTTGTGTATGTACCTTTGCGGTATTCTTTCAGATACCATAAATGTCGCTGCCCCCATAAACCAATAGTCTGTTCTTTTTCGGCTGGTAAGGTAAGACAAGGAATATAATAATCTCCTTGCAGTTCATACCAAAGACCGTTGTTTTCATCATAAATATACTTGTCCATTAAAAAATCCTCCATTATAATATGTTCGCACATACATTACAGTTCTTCGATTGCCACACTTTGTTATATCTTGTTATAAGATTTTCTTACCCTTGTATTTGCCCTTATAAGCAGTCAGGGAAAGAGTAAACTTGTGTGAAATCATATAAAGGGATAAGGCGAACACATTGCGATAAATCCTTTATTTTCAAGGCTTTTGGAGGATTTTATTGATAACCTATAGCCTCTGTTAAGAGGTCATAATTTACTGTAATTCAAATTCCGGTTTGTTGATTAGAGTGGTGGCGGGTAGCGAATTGATATTTTCCTTGTTAATTTTCTATATACATGATGCTAGCACCATGTAATTAGGGAAAAAATCGGAATTTTGTGACTGGCTCTATTTTGGCTCTAAAAGTTTTCAAAACAGTAAAAATGTAGTGATAAATTAGATAATATGATGAAAAATCAGCAGGAAAATCAAGCAAAAACACTCTGATATTATTTCCAAGAGCTCGTGAGGGTGGCAGAATGAAATCATTTTTGAGGCGGAAAAGGAACGCAGTGCGTGGGAACTTGAGCGTGACGACCTAAAAGGGCTTGCAAGGCTTACCAAGAAAAGCAAACTGCAAAGCAGGATTGACCGCAAGAATGAGGAGATTGACATTCTGAAAATTGGATTATCCGGCATTGTCAAAAAATATGGGTATCAGAATGTGCAGGAGTTTAACAGGACTTTCCACAAATCTTACAGTGCCTATGCAGCGTATAGGGAACAAGAGGCTGACTGGGAAAAAAGCTATGGAGTAAAGGTACAAAAAGATACCTTGCAGGAAAAAATACAAAATTATAAAAAGAAAATGCATCAGCCAAGCGAGCAAATACTAAGGCAAAAGGATAGAGGGGCAAGATAATAAATTGTCCCTCTTTATAGTATGTTGTGTAGAAAATATACTATCTCAAATATAAAGTGTATAATCATTTCCTTTGTGCGCTTTATATTCTATATCGGAATGGAAATAGTTTGCGGAGTTATCAAGAATTTTTCCAAGTGAAACTTTTGTCATTTCAGTACAGTCACTTCGCATTAAGGCTTCTGATATCTCACAGAATAAGGCTTCGCTATTTTCGTGCATATCACTTGTGGGAACGCCGTCAATATAGTCCATTTCCAATAACAGATACCACGTTTTTCTGTCACAGCGAATACCCACCATTCGTTTTACCTCTGCTGTAATATGTGTTTCTTCAAAAAATTCCCGCACAGCGGCCTCCTCCGGCAGCTCGTTTTCATGACAAAATCCTCCGGGAATCAACAGTTTTCCATTTGCCCCGCCATATGTATGTCTTACAAGCAGAACCTTATTTTCTTTTCTGACAATACAGCCTACTGAAAAATTGTAATTATCATCCATATCCATGTCCTCCTCGCATCAATTTTTTTAGAATACTATCCAGTTCCTGAAAGTTATTTACAACATTACCAGCATACGCTTCGTGATCCCTGTTAAACAAAACTGTATTTATTCCTACATTTTGTGCTGCATTCAGGTTTTGGACGCTGTTGTCAACCAAAATACATTCCTGTGGACAACATTGTATATACCCGATTGCGTAATCGAAAATCCGGCTTTCCGGCTTTCGCATATGAATCTCTCCGCTGACAATATACCCTTTGAAATATTTCTGAATCCCATGCAATTCCAATAAGTACCTGCTCCATTCTTTCACATCATTTGATAGCAGTACAAAATCATATTGCTTATAATTGTGTTCCGCAAACTGCACAAAATCCTTGTCAAAAGTCAAATAATTCGTCAGATAATCCCGCATTGCTTCGGTTGGATCGGGATAACCTAACAGGAAAAGAAATTCATCAGAACTTAGGTACCCATTTCCGGCTTTTGTGAATAAACAGTCCTCACGAAATGCCTTTGTGAGCCGGTCATGTTCCTTTCTGTCAAAATGCTCAAATGTATATGGAATAAAATATCCTTTACTTTCTTTTATGATAACACCATATCAATCAGAAGTATCTGCTTCTTTTCCGACCTTTTTTCCATAAGAAATCATTTGTCCTTTCATAAATGTGTATCCGGCATCGGGATTGTCTGAAAAGAATTTCGCAATTCTAATATTTCGATTGCAGTAATCCTCGGCTTCTTTACGGGACAAGCCATGCGTCAGCAAATGGAGGATCAGTTTGTCTCTCTCCTCATTGCTAATGCCGGAAGTCCAATCATTATATGCAATAAAATCGCTTTTTGCTTCATCATAATTTACAGACTGTGTAGTAACAAACTCTACTTTGTCATTCATCCTCACATCAACATCAATGAGTCCCAATTTCTGCATCATATGTGCAGTCCTGATAGCAACTGCATAATCCCGTCCCTGCATTGTAAGTTCAGTCCGCCACTTTTTTTCCAGCCCGTCATGTCTGCATAACTCCTGATAGTCCATGCCGTCAATGTAAAGCCCGCAGCATTCAAATTCCCTGTTAGCATCGATACAGACCACATACCCATCAGGTTTTGCAAAGGTGATCATTTTCTGTATAAATGCTGCCGGATTGTCCAAATGTCGGAGAACCGCCTGACATATTACAAAATCATACTGGTTTTCGGCTGAATGATCAAAAACATTTTTGCAAAGAAAAGTTGCTTCCATTTTTTGGTGATTAAAAAGAGTTTCCCCTTCTTTAATTAAGTCCTCGGCGAAATCAATTCCTGTATAAGTGCTTCCTGTGGGCAGGTATGGAAGTAATAACAATCCTAAAAATCCATATCCACATCCGCAGTCTAATACAGAAATAGGTTTATCAATCTTCCAAACCTGCGAAATAAGAAACCTTGCATAATCATCGTTCCAATAACCTTTTCGTGTTCGTAAAAGGTATTCCAGTTTCTGATTCCAAAAATTCTTTGTGGCTGTTTTTTCCGGAATATACATTTCTCCATCAAGTGGTTTTAACCCTAAGATCTGGTCTGTTGACACCGAAAAATAATCTGACAATAATGGAAGAATGGTAATGTCTGGCATACTCAATCCCGTTTCCCATTTGCTGATCGTTTGAAACGATACGCCAATACAATCTGCTAGTTCTTGTTGCGTCACCCTGTTTTTCTTACGCAGGTCGGCAATTCGCAATGATATCTTGCTCATATGTAAGATTCCTCCTGTCATAAATACGATATTTTATATGTATACCATTTTATTTAAATTATATCAGACATTAAAAATTTTGTATTCCCATAAAACAGAGAATATTTTCGCTTGTCGGGAGAAATATGTAATTTTATCATTATTTTTGAGGATGCATAAACCAAGCAAATAAAAAATATTTGAAAGGGTTGACTATTTTGAGTAATGTGGTATTATACTATTAGTGGTGAGTCCTACCCCAAAGTGGACTGCTAAAAGCGTTAGCAACTCTAATGGAGTTACTACACAAATGGCTATGTGGAAACGCATAGCCATTTTTTACGAGGAGAGATATGCAGACAGATTTTAAATTATACAAGGTGGATATGAAATATATCCGCAATTTACATAATATAGATGATAAAGTGCTTTCTGTTTCGCCGCAAACGAAAAAAGATAACAGGGTTTTCGTTGGAATTGTTATTATTTGTGGTATTCATAAATATTGCATACCGCTTTCATCCCCAAAGGAAAAGCATAAAAAGATGAAAAACTCTATGGATTTTTCAAAGATTGAAGTAAATGGGAAATTATTAGGTGTTTTGAATTTTAATCTGATGATACCTGTTGAAGAAGAACAATTACAGTCTGTTGATACCGCCATTTTTAAGAGAGATCGGGAAAACATCAAATATTATAAACGATTGTGTTCCCAAGAATTAGAATGGTGTCAGACCAACAATGAAGTGATTTGTAATAAGGCAAATGTTTTGTACAAAAAGTACATCTCCAATGAGCCATTTACAGGTAGAAACCGCTGTCTGAATTTTCCCAAATTAGAAACAGAATGCGAGAAATATAATTCAAAAATAAAGAGAGGCACAAACTGAACCTTTCTTTATAGGCGTTACCACAATTCTAAAGAATCTTCTGCATCTACCCACATCAGCAGATTACCGTCAAGTGCCAATCGTGCATATTCAAGCGGTTCGTCTATTGCCAAGGCATCTAAAGCACATTGAGAGCAAGGAGTAGTCTGTAATCCATCTTCCGCTACATTACAGTCAATCCGAAGAAGATACCCGTCAAAGGTGGTTATATCAACACTGTTGTGGTACATATTGTATTCTGCATATATGAATCTCATATCTTATTTGTCCTTTCTTTGCCGACTGAATTTTTGGAGAAATTTAAGAAAGCATTTCAATCAGTTCTTTTCGCCTAATTTATTTCATGTTATAATTTGTTACAGGTTTTTCTTTCCCTTATTTTTGCCCTTATGAAAGTCCGTAACATGAGGGAAAAGAATATAACGCAAGGGAAAGTCTAAGGGCAAACTCACTTGCTATAAATTTAGCATTTTCAAGGGTTTGCGGACTTTTTGAAGATAAGATATAACAGTTATTAAATGCTATAAAAAATGTCTTATCAGAATTCCGGTTTGTTGATTAGAGTGGTGGCGGGTAGCGAATTGATATTTTCCTTGTTAATTTTCTATATACATGATGCTAGCACCATGTAATTAGGGAAAAAATCGGAATTTTGTGACTGGCTCTATTTTGGCTCTAAAAGTTTTCAAAACAGTAAAAATGTAGTGATAAATTAGATAATATGATGAAAAATCAGCAGGAAAATCAAGCAAAAACACTCTGATATTATTTCCAAGAGCTCGTGAGGGTGGCAGGACTGCTGGGTCTGGCGGAGTTACTACGATTGTACTGGAATAGACCATATGTTCCGACTGTTCAAAAAAGTAAAGGAGATGCAAATTTTGACGTCTGATTACAGAGAAGCAAGCGCTATATTAAGAAAGACAGCCACTGTATTGCAAATTGGTGAAAGCGTCTTAGATAAAACAATATGGGATAATAAGGAACTTGCAGGGCAGGGTTATATTACAATGGCGGGACGTATTCCAAGGGCATTTGGGGCAAAGAAAATGTACGGTTATGAGTTATCAATAAGCCAGAGAGAGTGACATTATGGCATACAGAGAGAAAGACACAAAAAAGTAGTCTGCGCAATGGTTTGAAACAACCGCTAAGGAGAGAAAAAAGCGGAGAAAGAGAGGATTTGAAACAAAAAGAGCAGCATTATAGTATGAACGTCAAAAGAAGCTGAACAGTAGCCGAAGCATGGATATGAAGTTGAGTAAGTTCATGGAAGTTTATTTTGAGGATAAGCAGAATGAATTGAAAGACCGAATCATGAAGTATATAAGGTATATGATGGAGCAACACATTATTCCGTATTTTGGCGAACAGATGTTGAGTGAGATTACCGCTTCACAAATTATACAGTGGCAGAACAAAATGCAGTCAAAGGGATTTTCGGAATGCTATTTACGAATGATACAAAATCAGTTGACCAGTTTGTTTACCCATGCGTCACGCATTTATGATTTACACACAAATTCATATAAGAAAGTAAACCGTATGGGAAATTCCGATTCCGGGAGTTTGGACTTTTGGACAACAGAGGTATATCAGAGATTTATTCAGACGATAGAGTCGGAAAGCGGCAGGGCGCAAAACCTGCTTGCAGGCTGCATTTTTGATAGGCTTGCCTGTCAAATGTGCTTTTGCGTTTCTTTCGGGAAAGCAACAAAGCCTTGCTCCTGTCGGCGCAATAAAAAATAGAGAGTGTGGAGGATATGCCTATTGGAAAGGACAATCAGCGGCATGCTGGGGAAAGGTTCGGTCAATCACAATACCAGAGCCTTTAGCACAAAGAGCGGAGAAAAGGAACGAAGCCGGGATAACGTGGAATTTTGCCACTCGGATATAAAAGAGGTTTATTATACTTTTTTTGATGAAGCATTGAAACGCTACAACGCAAAACAGAAACGGAGTGACCGAAAGATCGATGATTACTATGAGAAGATACGTCGGGGAAAGCAGGAGAAATTATTCCATGAGGTAATCTTCCAAATCGGCAATAAAGATGATATGAATGTACAGAGCAATGAGGGGCAGTTGACGAAAGATACTTTATGTGAGTTCATGGAGCAGTTTAAGAAAAGAAATCCTAACTTGTATGTATTTTCAAGCCATATGCACATGGACGGGCAGACGCCGCATCTCCACATTGATTTTATCCCCTATGCTACGGGGAGTAAGAGGGGATTGGATACAAGGGTATTCCTCAAACAGGCATTTGCGGCTCACGGCTTTAAGGGCGGCACAAGGAGCGATACGAAATTAAGCCAGCGGGTAGCACGTGAGAAAGAACAGCTTGCCGCCGTTATGCGGTGTCATGGTATTGAGTGGGAGCAAAAAGGAACACATGAGAAACATTTATCCGTCTTGGATTTTGAGAAGAAAGAACGGACAAAGGAAGTTACAGAATTGGAGCAGATACGCAAAGAGGGCCAAGCGATCCGGCAGAAAGCGTCTGAACTCTCCGCAACAAATGTCTTACTGAAAGAGCAGGCGGAAACTCTGGCAGAGGATAAGGAGAAGCTGTTGTCTGACAATTCAGAATTGAAAAAACAGCAGAAAAAACAGTAGAAAAAACTACAACAGGAAATCAACTAAATGGTATAGTCTAAAGCAGAATGACCGGAAAGGAAAGAAGTGGAAACCGGAGAAAGCGTTGGAGCGATAATAAATGTTGGGTGCGGCGGTTGCTGCACCCTGTATTTTAAGGTTGAACGTAGAGAGTAAGAGAGATATAATCAAAACGTGAGAGATATAGACAAATCAGACGTTTGAGGGGAAAAATAAATGTAATTTGGATGTATAAATTTAATGGATGCGGAAATAGTTGTGTGATACTTATTCCGAATACTAGATATGCAGTCAAAAATAAAGCGGCTTCTGATCCGGCGTACAATACAGTGATGGTGATTATTGAACAGGCGGGCAGATATGCTTGTATTGTCTTTATGTGGCTGCCGCTGTTGTGCCGGCAATCCCACCGACTTGTATTTTTCTGTTGTCAGGTTTGCTCCTGCACCATAGGCTTTTAGTGATAAGAGCAGTTTTGTTTGGGATAGGGCATATTCATATCACAGTCAAGCAGTAATCTTCTATGTGAATCAGGTTTTAATGGAGGGAAGTTTATGGATAATGATGTTGTAAAATATTATGAGAATTATAGAGAAGAAGACAGATTAACAACTAATAATGCGAGAAAAATAGAGTTTTTATCAACTGTAAGTCACTTTGATAAACTTTTTGGAGATAATCTTAAAATTTTAGATTGTGCAGCAGGAACAGGAGTATATGCATTTTATTTAGCTGATAGAGGACATAAGGTTACATCAACAGACATTGCGCCTCGTCACATAGCATATATAGAGGAACGTCTAAAGGAAAAGCCATATACGATGGATACAGGTATTTTAGATGCGACAGATATGAAATGTTTTTCAAACGAATGCTTTGACGTTGTATTGAATATGGGACCATTTTATCATTTAACAGATGAGGATAAGAGGAAGCATTGCTTTGAGGAATCGCTTAGGGTTTTAAAGAAAGGTGGGTTGCTTATTGTTGCTTATATCCCACGGTTATATATTAACCAATTACTTGCTGTATCTGATGAGAAATATTTGAATAGCGAATTATTAAATCAGATTAAAGACACCGGGATATTAAAGCATGATGACCCTGATTGTTTTTGGACAGATGCATACTATTCATCTTATGAAGAAATGCAAAAATTATTTAGAAGCTATAACATGGATATTGTTGAACACTTTGCACAAGATGGACTTGCTCCATTGTTTGGTGAAAAGATTGATAAATGGAGTAAGGAACAATTTGACATCTGGTTAAAGTACTATTTATCAATTTGTTCGCAAAAATCTATTATAGATATGAGCAATCACGTAATAATCATTGGAAAGAAGATGTAGACAGATTTTGAATTTTGAGGAGAGATGTACATGGAATTATTTACAGAACGATTACTTCTGCGTC